>NZ_JBVTQX010000009.1:0-201701 GCF_055755235.1 Alteromonas sp. R7
CCTAACGCAGTGCATAATAGAAAAGGCCAGCTTCGAGAGCTGGCCTAATAACTGTCAACCTATATTAGGACGACACATTAATTTAGTAAGTGAGCTTTTCTCGAATGGGATTTTATTTATAGGGCTTTAACACCAGTCCGCATAGGTCATTACCCACTCAGCTAGAATTAAAATGTTCGTAATCGCGGCTTGTTAACGCAGGTATAGTGGCTCTACGCCAAGCTGATTATTTGTACTTTCAGGCTACAGACTTTCTATTATTTGAAAGCAGGCAGAAGTGCTTCTCTTATAATAATAGTGACTTCTTTTAACCCACTTGCTTTTAGGTTTTCTTCGTTGAATGTAGAAACAAGTTGCTTCGCATTCATATCTGAATGTGTAAGTACTTTTCTGAGAAAGCGCTTCGTGGTAATGATTTCAACAAGACGCCATAGCGTATACAGTATTGTGTTATTTGGCTTGTTCAGTTGAGTATTTGCGCTTGGTGTAGGGTAAGTCTCTGCATAACGCGCAATTTTATGTAATATCGGCCAAACATCATCTAAAGTGCGTGTGCCTTGGGTAAAATGTACTAACTTTTCTACATAGATTGTCAGTATGCTAATGGGCACGTTGTCTAACTGGTTATCGAATTTAAAGCTCTCTTTTAGCGCTACCAATTCAGAAAGCAGTTTTTTTGCTCTGTTGGAATGAGGATATAACGCTAGTGCACTGGTTTCGCCACTGGCTTTATTAGGCTTTCGCCCATAGTCCACAATCTCAAATCCATTTCTTGTCCAAAAGCTGTCTAACTTTTGTGTCGTTCCATAAGAAGTACAGATAGCGTCAATACTTTGCTTTTTGGCTTCATTACTAACTCTTTGTAGCAAGTAACTGCCCATACCCTTACTCTGCGCCACCGTATCGACGGCAATACGATTAATACGCCAATATCTAAACGTTGCTGTTTTTGCATCAGCAGACAACAGAGCAAGTCGCTGTGCGCCTAAATGCCCTTTAGGACGACGTTTTCCAGACGCAATCCCCAATGCGGTTCCGTTCAGGTAGTCGCTACCTTCAGCGTTTATGATTGCAGCACCTATCACGTTGTCGTTGAATTTAAGTATGGCAACAAGTACATCCGGGCTATCCATCAAGCGCATAATATCATCGGGCGTAGTTTGATAATGGGCTAATGAAAGTAGCGACATTATTTGCTGAAGCGCCTCTTCGGAAATGCTTTTAAACGAACTTATGAAAAAATCGTAATCTATCGATGCATTAATACTGTTTTTGAAATTAATCTCGCCAATATTGCGCGCCGCATCTCTGTCCTCAAATAAACAAGTCGTATTGAAAAAGGCTTCAATGGGATCATGTTCGAACCATCGTAACGGCGTTGATAGTCTTAAATGGATAGCTGATGGCGGTAAATTAGGGATGAGTTTGTGAATAAAGCCACTGCCTGAGCCTTCATAACCCAAAAGCGTAGTACTAAGCACCCACTGCTTGTGGTTGGCTATGATCCGGTATACATCCGGGAGGGGGATTGAAGCCGCTTCATCAACAATTACAACGTCATACTTTTCATCTTCTGTGGTATATAACAAGGCACTGTCAGGGGGCACCCATTTTACAATTCCAAACGTCGCTGTCTCATTCTTATCACCAAGGCTTAGTTGGGCTTGAATGTTAGCGGTGGATGGTTGTTGTGTTTTGACACCGGCTATTTCGTGCTGTTGAATACGTGAAAGCACGTTCTTCACATTATCGAACCGTTCACTGGTTAACAGTACATTTTTACCCTGTCTGATTAGGCTTTCAATGAATATACCTAATAATGATGACTTGCCTCTGCCTCTTGGGGCGGTAATCAGCGCGTTTAGTTTATTAAGTGAGTGTGCTTGATATAAACGACTGTATGCCTGCTCTTGCTCTTCTGATTTAAATAGTGAGCCTCTATAGACGTTTGATGTTACGCCTTGGCTAATGCGGTACATAGCCGTATCTGGAAGTGTGGTTTTTTCTTCAGTGTGAAATGCCACGTAGTCGTTGTTACGCAGGTGCTTTATAAAGCGTTCGAGGTATCGACTTTGTGTAAGCGTAAACCCCTCCGACAGGAACGAGACCGAAATATTGTTGACCCATTCACTCAATGCAGGGCAAATAAGTATTAAACAACCACTGCGTTTAACGATCCCCGCCACTGCCATCACGTCGCCAGGTTTGAATGAATCGCGACAGTCTAATGTGGCAATGTCACATTCGCTCCCCAGTACTTGTTTGCGGTTCTTTCCCTTAAGTGTATCGCCAGCAAAATTCACAACGCTTATAGATGAAACTTCATCTACAAAGGCTTGAACGCTACGTATGGCAGCTTCACAAAAATCATCATTGCCAGATATTACAAGCATTCTCCGGTGAAGCGGGCAAGTCACGTTTGATAAGTGTGAAGCGTGAGAGCTTTTTTTGCAGCCATTTTCGCCGCTATTTTCAAAGTAGGGGGCTAATAGCCATTCGCGTAATTGAGTTAGCGCCATGAATCAGTTTTTTCGGTATAATCTAACGCTATAGTAGCGATTTATTATGAGGAATTCGAATGCGCTTTCTTTCTCGGCGTCTAGTTATGCCAAACGACCTTAATTACGCCAATTCTTTGTTCGGTGGCCGCGCGTTAGAATGGATAGACGAAGAAGCTGCAATTTGGGCTATTTGTCAGCTAGAAACTAATTGCTTGGTAACTAAGCATATTGGTGAAATTAGTTTCGAATCACCGGCTATGCAGGGTGATATCGTAGAGTTTGGTCTAGAAACTAAAGCTGTAGGCCGTACGTCTATTACCGTAAGCTGCTTGGTACGCAACAAAGCAACCAAGAAAACCATCTGTTTTGCAGACGATATCGTTTTCGTAAAGGTTGACCCTGATACGCGTCAACCAACCGCACACGGCAAAACGTTGGAAGGTTTAAAAGCACAAACTGACGATGAAGTACGTCGCCTAAATATGAATATTGACGCTGAATAGCCCTAAGCTTTCAACGCCTTATATCATATATAAAACCTTACGTTAGCTTAACGTCTTATCTGCTTGACGGCGTGTATCGAACTGGTAGACTCCGTCGCAGAAGTTGAGTTTGCTAGTTTTAGCAGCGCAACACTATACCAAGGGGTGTCCGTTTTCGGTCTGAGATCCACATTCGTGGGAACCCTTAAACCTGATCCGGATAATACCGGCGTAGGGATGGTTCACAATATAGCCTTATCACCTGCCGTTAGACCCGGATCTTTTTTCTTAAATAAGAATAAGAGATCCCATGTATAAAACACTTTTCACACTTTCACTGCTTGCTAGTTCCGTTGCGGCCTATGCGCAACAAACCAATGTAAGTAACACTTCAGATAGCACGCCATCAGATATTGAGCGCGTCATCGTATCTGGTGATTTTCGTCAAACTACACTCGACCAGTTAAGTGCTAGCGCGACCATTTTAGATCAAGAGCGTCTTCGCAGTAGACAGCCGAGCCATATCGACAGTGTGCTAAACAGTATTCCAAACGTAAACTTTGCAGCTGGTGCGTCTCGCGGCCGCTTCGTGCAAATTCGCGGTATTGGAGAGCGTAGTCAGTTCGCCGAGCCTATCAATCCTTCTGTAAGCTTTATCGTCGATGAATTTGATTTTTCAGGCCTTGCTGCGGCAGGTCTTATTTTTGATACTAAACAACTAGAGGTATATCGCGGACCTCAGGCTACCTTATACGGCACAGGTGCATTGGCCGGAGCGGTTAAACTCTCCAGTAATGACGTGGGTAGCGACGCCCCAGACTACGTTGAAGCCCGCATTGGGAACAAAGAGAGTTACCGTATTGAAGGCGCCACTGGTGATGATATCAACACGGATTGGGGCTATCGTGTTGCGCTGGTTCATAATCGCAGTGATGGCTTTGTAGAAAATACGTTCTTAAATAGAAGCGATACCGCGAATATCGATGAAACCGCACTGCGCTTTGCCGTTGAAGGCAGTGTAGATGAGCGAACCACACTAGCGCTTACTTATCGCTGGTACGATATCGATAACGGTTACGATGCATTCTCGCTAGACAATGACAACAAAACGCTGTCTGATGAACCTGGATTTGACGAACACCAAACCCACGCTGTTAGCGCGCGCTCTACAACCAATACAGCAGCGGGCGACTTTATTCTAATTGCCACCCATGCTTCTCACAATATTGCTTATGGATACGATGAAGACTGGACATTCACAGGGTTTCACCCGTGGGGTTATACGTCTTTTGACGCCTATTATCGCGATGTAGAAACACAGACCGGAGAGATGCGTTTCGTGTCATCTGACAGTGCCGCACTTTTTGATGGTATGACTGACTGGACAATAGGCGTATTTTATAAAAGCACGGAAGAAAAGCTGCTGCGTCAGTACACTTATTTGGATAGTGACTTTGCCAGTGAATACACGCCTACGACGACCGCTATATATGCTCAGACTGAAAGTCGTTTGAACGAAAATTTAGTACTTGTAGCAGGGTTAAGAGTAGAAAACTACGATTTTGATTACGCTGATAACAACCAGCTCACTCGCGCGTTCGACACCACCATGGTAGGCGGGAAAGTCGCGCTTCAGTATACACAGGGCGATCACTTCTATTACGGCAGTATTTCACGCGGATATAAAGGGGCAGGCTTTAACCCCGACAGCCGCGTGAATGACAATCAGCGATTCTTCGACGAAGAGTATAACTGGAACTACGAAGTAGGCGTTAAGGGCCCATTACTTACGCCTGACCTAATTGCTCGTGCTGCAATTTTCTATATGGATAGAAAAGATACTCAGGTGAGCGATTTTGACGTTATCACTCGTGATGACGGTACGGCAGGGTTCGTAGATATTATTGATAATGCTGATTTAGGAACAAACAAAGGAGCCGAGCTGGAGCTTAGCTGGATTGCTAGTGATGCATGGCAGCTTGATGCAAGTGTTGGTTACCTAAGCGCTACCTTTGAAGGGTATACGCTTGCAGACGGTACTGAAGTGTCTGAGCAAAGACAGGCTCAATCACCTAAGTGGACCGCAAACCTGTATAGTGAGTACGCACTTACAGATAACATGCTTTTGCGTGTAGATGTAGATTACAAAAGCGAATACCGTTTTTCTGACGGCCATGATGTAACCTCGCCAAGTACTACGCTGGTTAATTCGGAGATTGTGATGTTACACGGTGATTGGCAGACATCACTGTGGGTACAAAATGCGTTTGATCGTGAGTACTACACCCGTGGATTCGGTGGTTTCAGCAACGACCCTCGCGATGAGTATGCCTTCGATGAGCCATATTACCAAATAGGTAACGGTCGTCAGTTTGGCGTTACTGTTAAGTACGCGTTTTAAAATAAAAGGAAACAGACATGCAAGTTATGGTTGAACTGTCGTTGTACCCATTGGTTAACGAATACATTCCACCTATTCAAGATTTCATTGATAGGTTAAATAGCTATAGTGATATTGCAGTTTCAACAAGTTCAACCAGCACGCAGGTTACAGGTGACTATGGTGTGGTTATGAAAGTACTTGGTGAAGAAATGCAAAGGACCCATGAAGAAGTGGGGCAGGCTATTTTCGTTGCTAAGTTTTTAAATTTTGATGCCATGCAATCTAGAAAATCATCTTAATGGCTAACTTTTTTTCTGAGTTCACTTCTCAAATTGCCGCTACTTCACTGTTAGAGTGGGTAGCGGTTGTCCTCGCTATTGCCTATGTGCTGTTAGCCGCAAAACAGAACAGCTGGTGTTGGCTGTGCGCCTTTGTGAGTACCGCAATTTACACCTGGCTATTTTGGCAGGTGACTTTGCCATTTCAGTCTGCGCTTAACTTCTTTTATATGATAATGGCGGGATACGGTTATTATCAGTGGTCGAAAGGGGCGGAAGACGGCGATGTTAAGCCAGTGCTTCATTGGCCTCTCTGGGCTCATTTGCTCATTGTGCCGAGTATGTTATTGCTCGCTTGGGTTCTGTCTGAGGTGGCAGGCTCACAGTTCAATAGTGAGTACCTACTATTAGATGCGAGCATTAATTTATTGAGTGTAGTCACAACATTTATGGTGGCGCATAAAATCCTGCAAAACTGGGTTTATTGGTTTTTCATCAATTTAGCGTCCGCCTATTTATACCTGCAAGTGGGTTATGCATTATCTGCTTGCCTGTTCTTAGGCTATGTTGGTTTTGCGGTATTTGGGTATTACCAGTGGCTAGTACAATATAAAAAACAAGGTGAACAGGTTGGATATCATCGCCACGCTGCAAAAGGCGCTTAATCTTAGCGACAGTGCGAAAATTTCGTCACACCCTGCTGGAGCGGTAAATCACGTTTACCGCGTTCAAGAGCTCGCAGATAGTCAGTTACCCTTGACTGCAAATAACCTTCAAAGTAGTGGGCAACCAAAGTCGGATCATAACCCTGTCGACTTAGCGGTGAAATGGATGGGCGATGATGACTTTAGTGGGGTTAATCGTGCGCACCAATTTGCTTTGCAGCAACAGCTTTATAGGTTGGGAGTAGCGCCGCAACCTATATGGTTAAGCGATGATGAAACCATCTGGGTTGAGCAGTGGCTAGAGCACAGTGAAAGTGCGACGCTTTCAATGCTTGAGCTGGCCAACACCCTCGCTCGTATTCATTCTTTGCCCATTACCGCTAGGCCATTAGATTTAGCATCAAGATGGCAGCATTATATTAATGTTGCACAGCTCGATATGAGCAGTGAGCTTTATCTAAAAGCCCAATCATTGCGGAAACAAGTAATAAAAAGTGAACAAGACGATGACGACTATGTGTTATGTCATAATGACTTGCTAACTAATCACTTATTACTGAGCGCAGATAACTCACTCAAAATTATTGATTGGGAATATGCCGCCATGGGAAACCGCTACTTCGATTTAGCAAGTTGCTGCCTTATCAATAAACTTGAAATCAATGAAAGTAGAGAGCTCGTTAAGCATTACGCCAAGCTAATGAATATCGATGAGCACGACGCGATAGCGAAATTTGATCTGCACACCGAGATTGTCGCTATCACTAATGACCTGTGGTTTGCTGCGCTTAACGCCAATAAGGTCTAATTGTCATAAACTGCTCCGCATTTAAAAGTGACGCTGTATAGAAGTCGGTTTAAAAGCGGGCAATAAGACAAAACACAGGTGATGGATAAAGCCTATTTGGTGTTATTCGATTGAAAAAACAGCGCATTGCGTGTTAATTAAGCATGCAGTGCATGGTAGTGATAAAAAGGCTTTACCTTTTTAATGTCATCCGTATAATGCACAGCGCGCTAGGGGTGTAGTTCGAATTGGTAGAACAGCGGTCTCCAAAACCGATGGTTGGGGGTTCGAGTCCCTCCACCCCTGCCACTTTCTCTTCTTGTGAACGTTTACGTTCAAATTCTAAATCGTTTCTTTGTTAAATTCTTCTTAAATTTTTTTGGTTTCTGTTGCTAGTGCTTAATTTGCTGCAGCTGTTTTATTTCCTCTTATACCAAGGGCTAGGCATTATAAATTCGCGAATAATACTTAAGAATCAACGCTTATGAATTAACGCTTGAGCATTAAACTGCAGGTACAATCCGAGCAAAAGAACGCGATAGTTATTCAACCAAGCCTGCAACTTTAGTAAACTAAACAAATACAATGAACTATCCACGTTAGGTGTTTTTGCGCAATGTCTCTTACTTCATATCAGCAGGCGGTTTTACAGGAAATGGGGATCCCGGTTTGGATCACCAAAGACGCCTACACTGAGCTAAAGCAGGAAGACCAAGCGAAACAAAACAACGCCAATGCAGCACAACGCAACGTCGGCAGTACAAATAGTTCATCGACACAGTTACCCTACAGCCAAAACGCTCAAACCAATAAGCCGCCTTCAAAGCCAATATCTCAAGAAGAAAAGCAATCACGGCTTGCTCAGTTGCGGGCAAATGTTGGCAGTAGCACGAAAGATAAGGCTAAGCCTAAAGACGGCGGGGCAGCAAAACTTTCCACACCTGGCGGGTCGCACAATGACGGGAAAGCAGGGCAAACCGAAACAGGTGCTTCACAGTCACACAACATTTCGCCGTCTTTCGACAATGCGGTTACCTCGCAAGAGTCTTTAACAAAGTCTATTGGCGCAAAAGGGCCGGTATCGCCTGAAGGTATCCCGTTAAGTGCCGAACAGAAAGCTAAATCACAGCAATGGCTGAAGGACTTGCAGCTAGCCTGTGTTCAGTTGGGTATACCGTCACAGTGGGCTAGCACCATAATGATTGGCCGTACGCTATCGGTAACCGAAACGGCCATTATATTGCCAGCCACACCGCTAAAACTCTCAACTGTGCAGAAACGGGAACTGTGGGCGCAGCTTATCAGCGCAGCACGCGAATTAAACCACTCCGCTAACGGCCAGTAGTCGCGTCGATGAAGTTAACAATCGTACCGCCACAAGGCTTTAACGAGCACATTGAACTTGCGCATGCTATCCATCAAGAGGCACAAGTGTCGCCTTGGAAACTAAGTACCTTCGCGGATTGTTTCACCAAACCCTATTACGGGGTGTTTGCCTTTGAAAATGACAAGATTGTTGGCTATGCCATCATGCTTGAAGTCGTTGATGAAGCTACGCTGATGGATATTGCGGTAGACAGTGGCGCAAGAGGCAAGGGGGTAGGTCGCGCTTTAGTTGATTTTGTCATTGAGACATCGGTAAAAAATGCAATGCGTGAAATGTGGCTAGAAGTGCGTGAAAGTAACCATACTGCTATTGCGCTTTATGAGAGCTCGGGGTTTGAGCATATAGAAACCCGCAAAAATTATTACACCGTAAAAAATAATGATGACGGGCATGACAAGAGTAATGGAAACAGCGCACAAAAAGAAAACGCTAAAATCATGAAGTGGACAAACCCCACCTTGGCCTAGTGTTTGTATTCCTAGGCATATACGTTTCGCGTATATCAAAGCACTATCTGAACTCAGCATACGCTTCCCAGCTTATAGTAGCGCGTGTTTAAATCGCATCACGTTCTCTTCACCTAAGGTAGAATCAGCATGGCTAAAGTGCTCAACAAAGCGATAGTCTCATCGAAGCGATTTGCTATTAATGTGGTTACCTACAAAGAGGGTCATAGCGTGTTAGAGCATAATGACCCTATGGGCAGCGGGCGTTACTTTAAATTTAATGTAGTACTAAAAAAGCCGAAGCGCGGCGGTCAATTTTGGGCAGAGAAAGTCATCTTTAATCTCTTTAACCGCATTTACTTTTTTCGGCCAGATAAGTACATGCACAGCGTAAGCAAAATAGAAAGAGGTGAGCGGAAGCTGCTGTCAGTTGCATTGTACCTGTAGGTCAAAGTGTTTATCAGTGATTAACCACCCGTATAGCAAAGTTTCCACAAGGTTTTAAAAAGTTGACCATTTGGTCGATAAATTGGCGTGTATACACGGTCAGGAAGGTTTTAATCCCTTGCTAATTCACTTATATTTGCGCCCTTAAAATTCTCCGCCTACATTCAGCTTACCGGGCGGTAGAAACTTCTCTTAACGCAGTTCGTGTAATTGGATTTTTTAAAACGCATGTCTTCATCATCGGTGGCGGAAAAAGAGCAATCAAAAGGCATTAAAATGCTTTTGGTTGCGGTGTTGTGTTTAGGACTTAACTGGCCAGGCATGAAGTTAGGGCTTGAGATTGTAGGGCCTGTATGGATGGTGTGCTTGCGCTTTTTGTTAAGTCTTCCTGTACTTGCGCTGTTTGTACTTATCACCAAAAAACGTTTACCGGTGCTCAATCGTAAAGATCGCTCGGTGGTGTTTGTCGTTGCCTTTTTCCAGTTTATCCTATCAATGGGGCTTATTACTGTCTCACTGCAGTTTATTCCTGCCGGCACGGCCAGTATTCTTATTTACACTACACCGCTTTGGATGCTGCTTATCGACACTCTATGGTATCGGCAGCGTCCGCCTTCTAAGCGATTAATTCTAACCGGTATATCTACCATTGGCTGTGCAATGATTTTATTTGCTTCGGGACAACCGGGCGCATGGCTACCGCTCTTTGGTATGTTGCTGGCATCTGCATTGTGGGCGGTCGCTATTCGAAGAGTGTCTTTTCATAAGTGGAAGGGAAGCGTCATTGAAGCTGTCTTCTGGCAGTTTACCATCGCAGGTTTCGCCATGCTTGCTATTGCACTGATAGTTGAACCAACACCTAATTTTGGGGCTTACGATATAAGCGATTGGTTACTATTGGCGTACATTGGGCCAGTGGCAACGGGTCTCGGTTTTGGCCTCATGGTAGCGGCGGGGCCTAAATTACCCCCAGATAAAATTGTTCTTATTAGTACACTCACGCCGATAGTGGGTTATGTAAGCTCTGTGATATTGCTTAAAGAAACGCTGCTGCCTATGGTTATGGCCGGTGCAATATTGATGATAGCCGCGCTAATAGTAAATGGCCTTCCTCAAAGCACACTTAAAAAGATATTAGGTAAAGGCCACGCGAAATAAAGGTAAGTTAAAGAGTTAGTCGAGGCTGTATAAAATCTAAAAACGCAGAGATACGAGACGATACTGCACTATTTTTATAGTATACCGCTTGTACCGACTCTCTACGGTTTGGACTGACGATATCGTCGCGAAATAGCGCTACCAGCGAGCCTGCACTGATATCTTTGTGTACCATAAAGTGAGAAAGTAACGCGATACCTTGACCTGCCAAGCACAGCTGGCGAATAGTTTCGCCGCTTGACGCACGAAGACTGTACTGCAAGTTAATATCTTGCTTGAGCGGCCATTTATTTAGACTTGGTGAGTCGCTAAAGCCAATCAGTTTGTGTTTGTTTAGCGTGCTAATTCCATCCTCACCTTCAGATATGGGATATTTTTCAAGATACTGTGGGCTTGCCACAATATGCAGCTTACTTTTTCCTAAACGTCGAGCGTGCAAGTTAGAGTCGCTTAAATCACCAATACGTATTGCGATATCGGTTTTATGTTCCAACAGGTCGATAATGCTGTCGTGACTGGTGATATCGAGTGTTATGTCAGGAAATGCTTCTCGAAATTCACCCACTAACGGCGCTAGCTGGTGGAACACAAAGGGGCTCGCAGCATCAACCCGAAGTTTTCCAGAAGGAGCGCGCTTTAATAGCCGTAATGCCTCTTCACCTTTTTCTAATATATTTAGCCCGTCTCTGGCATATTGCAGGAAAAGCTCACCTTCTTCTGTTAATTCCAGCCTTCTGGTAGTGCGATTCAATAGAGTTACATCTAAGCCATTTTCAAGACGAGTAACTGCTCTACTAAGTTTTGCAACCTGCTGATTGAGTAGATTGGCAGCACTGGAAAAACTACCTGTATCCACAACGGTTAGGAACGCTTCTAAATCTTCAGTTTTTGATGAGACTGGCATCGCACACCTTATATTTTCAAATATCGCAAAAGTATTTTGTCATTAGTGCTGTTTTTTGCAAATAAATTTATCGTCAAACTGTACGCACTTTATTAATGGCTTTCAAAAAACGGTGTAGTTATTCGTTCTAGAAGCCAATGGTGGCGTTGTTAATCAAGCCATCTCGTTAATTACTTTTTGAGGATAATTGAAATGCCTATTGCATTATTTGCGTTAACGTTAAGTGCGTTTGCTATTGGCACAACAGAGTTCGTGATAGTGGGGCTTGTCCCCACCATTGCTACTGATCTTGGCGTTACGTTACCGAGCGCAGGCTTACTTGTAAGCTTGTACGCCGTTGGTGTTGCCGTTGGCGCACCGGTTCTTACCGCCCTTACGGGAAAGTGGAATAGAAAGCATGTTCTGCTTAGCCTAATGGCGCTATTTGTGGCTGGTAATATTCTCGCTTGGCAAGCGCCTAGCTACGAGAGCTTAATTTTAGCTCGCATTTTGACAGGCTTAGCGCACGGTGTGTTCTTTTCCATAGGGTCAACTATTGCTACAGGGCTAGTGGCTAAAGAAAAAGAAGCCAGTGCTATTGCCATTATGTTTACGGGCTTAACCGTAGCCTTGGTTACTGGCGTACCTTTGGGTACCTGGATTGGTCAAAACTTCGGTTGGAGAGCAACCTTCCTTGTGGTTTCCGCGCTTGGCACACTTGCGCTAATAGGCAGTGCGTTGCTGGTACCGAACAACCTTAAACAAAGTAAACCGGCCACCTTGAGTGAACAAATGAAGGTGTTGGTTCAACCTCGTCTGGTATTAGTGTATCTAATGACGATATTGGGCTATGGCGGCACATTTACGGCATTCACCTATCTCGCTCCTATATTGCAGGAAGAGGCGGGGTTTGCGCCCTCAGCCATCAGCTTAATTATGCTGGTTTACGGTGTATCTGTCGCTGTAGGCAATATTTATGGCGGCAAGCTTGCTGACAAAAAAGCCCAATCCGCGCGTTAACTATCATCTTTTCAGCCCTTGCAGTCATCTTGTTTGCCCTGACGTTTACCATGGGCAGTAAAGTTGCCGCAGTGATCACCGTTTTAGTGTGGGGCGCCTTTGCCTTTGGCAATGTTCCAGGACTTCAGGTGTACGTTGTTCAATTAGCAGAGAAGTTTACCCCTAATGCTGTTGATGTGGCGTCAGGTTTAAATATCGCGGCATTTAACATCGGCATAGCAGTGGGTTCAATTCTGGGCGGTGCAATTGTAGACGGCATGAAGTTATCTGATACCGCATGGATTGGCGCAATTATTTCTGTTGCAGCGTTACTTGTTACACGTTACAGCGGCTACTTAGACAAGCGCGCACTCAGTACTGCGAATACGGCGAATAACACAACGAGCGCGTAGGGAGATCATAATGACGACAAATACCTTTGATAAGCTTGCACAACATACGTTCTCAGTAGGTGTAGAGCTTCCGCTAGATAACGACTGGGCGCATTTCGACGCCACAAAAGGTACGCCATTCGGCGTACCTGATATGACCGAGCATCACAGCCGTATTCAACTAGCCGACAAACTAGGGTTTAAAGCAGCGTGGGTACGAGATGTACCGGTTTACGACCCTAGCTTTGGTGACGCCGCTCAGGTTTTCGAAACCTTCACTTACCTGGGCTATTTAGCGGGTATCACAGACAATATTCTATTAGGCACAGCTGCTGTTGTTTTACCTCTTAGGCAGCCATGGCTTGTTAAAAAGGCTGCAGCAACGGTGCAGCAGCTAAGTAACGACCGCCTCATACTCGGTGTAGCCAGTGGGGATAGACCGGTTGAGTATCCGTTGTTCGATGTCGATTTTGACAGTCGCGGCGAGCAATTCAGGCAGTCACTTGAAATTATAAAGCACGGTGAGAATTCCCTTAAGCCCGGCATGTCCCTGTTACCGCGCTCAACCACGCCGCCTTTGTACGTTGCAGGACTTGCTCAGCAAAGCCCTCAGTGGGTTGGAGAAAATATGGACGGTTGGCTGGCGTATCCAGGTACACCGAACGACCATGCAAAGCGCGTAGAACTATGGCGAAATGTCGCGAGCAACAAGCCTTACGTTAGTTTTATTCATCTTAATTTGGTTGAAGACGATGAAGCGCCCATAAAACGCCACCGATTCGGGGTTGAAACTGGTGTAAATGGGCTTATCAAAGAACTCAATGCAATGAAAGATGCGGGGGTTGATCATATTGGCCTGCACTTCAGACGTAATACGCAACCAGTAGAAGGCGCGATGCAGCGCATTGCTGACAACGTATTACCTCACTTTCATAAATAACGGAACCAACAAGGAGGCATCATGCCGAATGTAAATCAGTCACAATCTAAAATTCCTTCGCTAGGTGTAGGCACGTTTCGCTTAAAAGATGACGAAGCCTATAACAGCGTGACAATGGCACTTGAAGTGGGTTTCCGTCATATTGATACGGCGCAAATTTACGGCAATGAAGAAGCGGTAGGTCGCGCTGTTAAAGACGCTATTGCAAACAATCTTGTTGCACGCGAAGACCTTTACGTCACCACTAAGGTGTGGAATGACAAGCTGAATAAAGCAAGCTTTGTGGATAGCGTAAAAGAGAGTTTGAAAAAGCTTCAACTGTCGTACGTTGACCTACTACTTATTCATTGGCCGTCACCGGAAAACGGTGAAAGCATGGAAGAGTACCTAGGTGAATTGCTGCGCGTTAAGGAACTGGGCCTGACAAAAGAAATAGGTATTTCTAACTTTACCGTGGCACAAATTGAAGAAGCGGTGAGTATCTTGGGCGAGGGCGTTATTTCCACGAATCAAGTAGAGGTACACCCTTATCTTACCAATGAAAAAGTGCGTGCAGCGTGCGAGAAACACGGTATCACAGTGACAGGATATATGCCGTTTGCTGTTGGTAAAGTGCTAAAAGACGAGACCATCATTGCGATTGCAGATAAGCATGGCGTGAGCACTGCTGAGGTAGTTGTAGCCTGGGAGCTGGCTCATGGTTTAGTCACTATTCCATCGTCGACCAAGCGCAAAAATCTGGAAACCAATTTTAAAGCCCTTGAACTTACCTTAGACGCTGACGATATCGCAAAGATTGACGCGCTAGACTGTGGTGACCGTCAAGCTAACCCAGATTTTTCACCTGCGTGGGACTAATCGGAAAAATCACCTTGTTAAGGAGCTTTTATGCAAGCTAACGTTTGGCAATTTGAACAAGCTGGCGCATCGCTGGTAAAGCAGGTACGTGAGTTTTCTGAGCCGAAGGCAGGGCGTATTGTCGTGCGCAACTATGCTATTGGCATTAACCCAGTTGACTGGAAGTTTATTGATGATAACCCGCGCGACTGGGAAAAAGGGCATATCCCCGGTGTGGACGGTGCTGGAGTTGTTGTCGCTGTAGGTGAGGGCGTTGATAACAGCCTTCTGGGTAAGCGGGTGGCTTACCATCATAGCCTGGGTGAAAACGGAAGCTTTGCCGATCATAGTGAAGTGTACGCAAGCCGTGTAATGGTTGTGCCAGAAAGCGTTGATTTTGCACTAGCTGCTGCGTTGCCATGTCCAATGCTTACTGCCTGGCAAGCGTTCAGTAAAGTGCCGGTTCGAGAGGGAGCTAACGTGTTAGTAAGCGGTATGGGCGCCGTTAACAAATTGCTGGCGCAAATGCTTTCTCAGGCTGGTTTTAATGTACATGTTATCTCAGGAAGCTTTACGCAAGAGCAAGCCGATGAGATGGGTGTAAAAGCCATCCATCGCGGTAAACCTGAAGGACAGACCTTTTACGCGCTTTTTGACGCGAATGGTCCAGACTATGCGGCGTCACTGGTACCGCTTCTTGAAGCTAATGGTCACGTAGTGAGTATTCTAGGTCGTATTGAAGTGCCTGTTGATGCGCCTTTCACGCGTACTATTTCTTATCATGAGATAGCGCTAGGTGCGCTGCATGATTACGGCGATTTGTCACAGTGGCAGCGTTTGGTGAAAGACGGTGAGGCTCTACTTGAGCAAGTTGCTGCGCAAACGTTGGTTGTCGAAATACCTAACATGTTTGAATTCGATAATTTGAACAACGCGCTGCAATTTTCAAAAGAAGACAAGCGAAAGGCAGTGGTTGCGGTTTCATAAAGCCGGAATGATTAAGGTCCTTCTCTATCCTTAGCGATCTAAAGGACTTCCTCTGCTCGCCTAAAGGCTTCGACGATATCGTCGAAGCCTTTTTTATTGGGTCAGTACATTTCAAGGTCAACAGGCCCTAGAAGTAGCAAATCAACTTTTCGTCCACAAATTTTAACCAGTATGCGTTATAACTACAGGCCTTTTAAGTAAACGTGTGGTGTCGTGTAGGCTGGAATTTGTTAAGTAGACTGTGTACGACATAAATAACGCACAGGCTAAGTGCAATAGCTACGACTACCGATGAAAAGCGATACAGCGCACTATAAATAATATCCTGTTGTGGAGAGAGTGACTGGCCGTACAAAATGCCAAACGTGGTAAGTACGCCAAAGCCCGTGCCAGCACCACCACCGCTAAGCACATGCTGGCGGCTGATGAAAAATACCAATATCCATAAGCTGAAACTTGCGAAAAACAACGTGTCACTGTAGTTGAGCAAAATGAGCTGGGCGAGCAGGGCAAGATTACATCCAATTAGCGTGCCCAGCGCTCGCTGCCAGCCACTCAATGTGGCTCCTTTCCAACACAGTGGAAAAAGAATCAATACACTTGCTGCTTGTGCTGATATCGAATCTACTAAGTCGAAGGTTTGAAATACAGCAAACGATAGCGTGGCGACAGTGGTGCATAATATGACTTCGTGGCGAATACTTGCTTTATCTTTTGCCGCTTTGGGTAAAGGCGTGCGCGGCTCCTCATCGGGAAAAACAATATGCAAAGCGAATGCAATTATCAATGCCAACAGAATTGCACCGATGTTTGATATCACTAATGCGTAGATATCTATTCCATCGCTGCTGTAGCTGGCAAAGTGTAGCTGCAGCGAAAGTCCTACAAGGGAAAACGCACCGAATAAATACAGCGTACCTTTACTCATTTGCCAAAACAGAAAAGCGAAAGTGATGGCGATTAGCGGCGTGATCAGCAATGGGTGGCTTCCGAACAAGCCGTATACCACTAAAACAGCCGCCGCCGGAAAGATAGTTGCGGCAAGAAATTGTCGAATAATGTGACCATTTAAAACGGCTACCAGTCCAAGCAACAAAATAGGGTACAAGGTAAAAAATATCGGATTAGGCCAATCCAGCGCTTTCGATATAGCAAAGCCCAACGTGGCGCCGGAGGCGATCCTAAGCATCTGCTGGACATCATTTTTACTTAGCTGTGAATCCATAATTTAAGTCTAGTAAATGAAGTGCAGCAGGCTTATAAAGTGAATTTGAATGTTCGCTGCCACACTTTCAATAGGGTTGTCTGGAACTATCTGCACGGTAGCGCGAGCGCCACTGGTGAGGTGGCTTAACGATATTTCTTGTTCTACAAGCTTAATGTGGACACGTTGGCGCTGTGCATCTCGTACCCATCGATTCGACTTTTCAACGCTTGCAAGGGTGCCGTTGGCGGCAAGTTGGCCGTCGCTTACACCAGCTTCAAATTCTTCCACTTTAGCTTCAAATACTTTACCCGGTAGTGCATCAAAAACGACGTTAGCGCGAATGCCTTCTTTTACATTGGCGAGTGATTTCTCTCGAAAATCTGCAACCACATCTAGCGTGTTATCGACAACTGAGGCAAGGGGCGTACTTTGTTTAGCATAAGTGCCTTGAGTTACCTGCATGTTTGCCATTATGCCGTCATGCGGTGCTTTAATTTTGGTATAGGCTAAGTTCAACTCTGCCCGTTTAACCGCATTTACCGCTTCTAGATATTTTAGGTTTTTGTCACCTTGCTTACCTCTTGCAACAACTTGCTGGTTTAGATCGGCTTCAAGCGCACTAATTTCAGCTTCAGCGCTTTTAAGTTGCGCATACGCTTTGTCCACGTTTTGTTGAGATACCGCTTTAGTTTGAACTAAGGAATTGAGTCGTTGAAATTCACTGTTGCGTTCGTCGTAAACCGCCGATGCAGCCTCTATTTTGGCTCTAATTGCTTCCGCTTTCGCATCTATCTGAGCATTCTCTAACTCTACATTTGCCAAATCAATTTGCGCCTTTTCAAGGGCAATTAGGTAAGGTGTCTCATCAATGACAAATAAAACCTGCCCTTCCTTTACGGTTTGGTTATTTTTGACAAGCACCTCATTTATCGGCCCATTTATCTGAGGAGAGATTTGCGTGACCTGATGATAGACTCTCGCCTGTGGTGTCATTGGCATGCGTATATCTGCAATAATAAAGTAGATAAAGCAGATGGCAAAAGCGACCAAAGCCAGCTTTATGTACCTAGCAAATTCCTGATCTGGGGTTCGTTGACTCACTTAAGTGACTCCAATAATTTTGCGGCATTAACTTCAATTTTTTGAACACATTTAGCCATAATGCGTAACTCTTCTTCAGATACTCCTGCGTACACTTCATCTCGCAGCGCCATCAATGTACTTTCGATATCATTCATTCGACCTTTGCCCATATCTGTGAAGTAAAGTAAGCGACTTCGTTTGTCGTTAGTATCGGTAACGCGTTTGATTAACCCGGTAGTTTCGAGCTGTTTAATTGTGCGAGTTAAGCTAGGCATTTCTATTTCCAAGCTTTCAGCCACCATCTGTTGCGTACAGCCCTCACCAAGTAATGACATGTGAATCATTACGCGCCATCTAGACTCTGTAAGATCGAGATGAGCGACCGATTCAGTGACAGTTCTTCTGCACTTTTGCGCAGTGCGGGCAAAAAGCGCAATAAGTTGAAGTGGCATAGGTTCTGAAAATGACATGTAAAAACCGTTGATTTATTTAGCATGCTAACTATTTTATTTGTTTAGCATGCTAAGTAAATGCCATTGAGATGAGAAAGAGATTTTGCAAGTTGAGCGTGAATTGAACGGGTGAAGGCTCTCCATCGAGCAGGAAAATGGGGCTATTTGTCTTACGGTGCCTGAAAATCAGGCATACTCTCTCAGTCCTTTTTAAGTTAATACAGCCTTTGTGGTGTGATTAAAGCGTTAATAACGACTTTAGCTTTTTGAGATATCGACGGCTCACGGGAACTGAATCTCCCGTCTTCATTAGGAGCGTAGCAAGGCCATTATCCAAGAGTTTAATTTCCGCAACGCATGATAACCTCACCAAGTATTGCCGGTGACACCGAACAAGCGCGGTTCTCTCTTCTAAGGTTTTCAATGTGAGCTGCGTGTCTGCTTGTTGTTCTAGCGATCTAACATGTACGCCCGCCACATCGCTGTAAGCAAACTGAATATCAGATTCGGGCAGCAGTAATATGCGCTGATGACCTACGCAAGGAATATGTACTAATGTGGGGGAGGCAACGGCGTCAATGTCAGTTTGGGGCTGAGTTCTCTTTTTAAGCCTGGCGAGTGTTTTATCAAGCCGCTCTGGTTCCACAGGTTTGAGCAAGTAATCAAACGCGTTATCTTCAAATGCCTGAAGGGCATACTGTTCAAATGCGGTGACCAGCACAACATAAGGCATGGTGTCTAAATCAAGCATAGCCAGCATATCGAGTCCAGAGAGCTGGGGCATTTCTATATCAAGAAATATAACATCCGGACAGTGTTGTTTAATTAATGCCAACCCCTCTATGGCATTTGCGGCCTCGGCTAAGACTTGTACTTCATTGGTTTCGTTGAGTAACTGGCAAAGCTCCTCTCTGGCGAGCGGTTCATCGTCAATAACAAGCGCGCGAAATGCTGAGTTCTTAGTCATTGTTAGCCCTGATGAGAATGGTGATGAGTGTGTGGAATGGAAAAGGACATCCGAGTGAACTGGTTAGTTCGACACTCGATCACCAGGCCTGCTTGTTGACCAAACTGATGAATAAGCCGTTTATCTACAATATCCATCCCTAAACCTGCGTGTTGTTCTTTTTTGGGTTTGTACAAGCCAGCATTATCTTCAACGAGAATGTGAATGTGGTTATCTGTTGTGCATCGTACATTCAAAGTTAGATGCCCACCCTCTATTCGTTGGGCGATACCGTGTTTAACCGCGTTCTCAACCAGTGGCTGCAACGTAAAACTTGGTAGAAGCGCTGACATGGCAGCATCGTCACACTTGATGGTAACCTGCAGGCGTTCGGCAAAACGCGCCTTCTCGATTGCCAGATAAGCATTAACGTGGTCAATCTCTTCTTTTAGTGTCACCACCGCGGTGTTTTGCTTTAAGTTTATTCTAAAAAAGCGTGACAAGCTTAGCACGAGCTCTCTGGCCCTTTTGGGATCGCGACGAATAATAGCGCTAATCGTATTGAGCGCGTTAAATAGGAAATGAGGGTTGACCTGTGCATGCAGCAGCTTGATTTCAGACTGTGAGAGCAGATCTTTTTGCTGCTGATACGCGCCGTAAACAATCTGACTAGACAGTAATTGAGCGATACCTTCTGCCATTGACAGGGTAACCGTCGACATAAACTTCCGTTTGGGTTCGTAAAGCTTAATGGTACCTACCACCTCAGAGCCTGAGTGAAGTGGAATAATCAACACTGAACCCAGCGGACAATTTGTGTTTAATGTGCACTGATAAGGGCGCTCAGCGCCATCTAAATGGACTATTTTGTTATTGTTCAGTGACTCCATCGTACTTGATGACGATATGGGGGTGTTTGGTAGGTGATGATCGGCACCCGTTCCGATAAACGCCAGAATCTTTTCTTTATCAGTAATCGCTACCGCACCCACATTCGTTTCTTCATAGATAATACGTGCTACTTTTTCTGCATTAACTGGGGTGAATCCAGATGTGAGCACGCCCACTGAGCGATCTGCTATGGATAGTGCACGTCGTGAAAAAGTGGCAGAGTACTTTTCAAAAATCGTTTTTTTGTCAGATAAGATACTGATAAAAAGTGCGGCCCCCACAGAATTTGCAATAACCATAGGTGCGGCTATAGCGCTGACCAGTGCGTAAGACTTTTCAAAAGGCTCAGCAACGGTAAGCAGGATAGCCATCTGAAACAACTCTGCTACAAAGGTAATGACACCAACTTTCCATGGGTTGAAAAGATCTAGACTTTTGTTCTGGCGAACATAGTAAACGTGCATGAGGCCGCCGATAAGACCTTCCAGCGTGGTGGAAATAGCGCAGGCAACATCAGTAAAACCACCCAATGAATAACGATGGAGGCCGCCGGTCAACCCTACGGCAAACCCAACTATTGGACCGCCTAGTAATCCTCCTATAACTGCCCCAATGGCTCTGGTATTGGCAATGGCGTCGTCTATTTGCAGACCAAAATACGTGCCCAGAATACAAAAGGAAGAAAAAACTACATACACCAAGTAGCGGTGTTTGCGATGAGAAGAAATGCTGAGAATAGGAAGAAAAAGCGGTGTTTTACTCAGCATATATGCGAGCACAAGATACACACACATTTGTTGAAGTAGCGAAAGTATGAGTTCCATGCTTGCCAATATTACCGCCGGTTAAAAATGAGCCTCATTATAACCCTTGTCAAAAGTACAAAATAAATAGCCGCCCTATATAAAGGGCGGCTCATCATATTACACGTGTTTAGTGTAGGTAGTTACGCGTCTACCGGTTGGGAGGGCTTTTCAACATTCACAGATGATGGCTCAAGCGGCGCTTCACCTTTCCCCTTGGAAATTCGAATGACGTAAACCGTGGTTATTAGCGATGCGATAAGCCCGATGGTTGTCGATACATTCATCGCCATACCGAAACCCAAGGTGTCGTTGTTTAGAATAAAGGTAACGCAAACGGCCGTCATAAATATTGCTGGTACCGTAGTTATCCAGTGCAGTTTATTATGTCTTAGTAAGTATGCAGACGCGGTCCACAGCATCATGACGGCTGTTGCTTGGTTGGCAAATCCGAAGTAGCGCCAAATAACGCCGAAATCGACTTGGGTAAGAATACCGCCAAGCACAAACAAAGGGGCGGCCATGAACAAGCGGTTACGTATACCTTTTTGTTCAACGTTAAAGTACTCGGCCATGATAAGACGACTTGAGCGAAATGCGGTGTCGCCAGACGTAATAGGAAGAATAACCACGCCAAGAAAAGCCAGTACGCCACCAACAACACCTAAAAGACCGAATGATGAGGCATAGACAACGTTTCCAGGGCCACCATTGGTAATAGCTGCCGATAGTCCTTCTAAATTGTCGAAGTAAGAAAGGGCAATGGCACACCAGATAAGGGCAATCACACCTTCACCTATCATTGCACCAAAAAACACAAAACGTCCGTTCTTCTCGTTCTCCATACAGCGAGCCATAAGCGGGGACTGGGTGGCATGAAATCCAGAGATAGCGCCACAAGCGATAGTGATAAAGAGCGCTGGCCAAAGAGGCATATCGTTAGGATTTAAATTCGTCAGCATATCACTTGCCGTGAATTGGCTAAGTATCGAGTGCTGGTCAGAATAGCTGGCCGCGGCTAATAATCCCACCGACATGAAAATAAGAAGGGCTCCGAAAAACGGATAAAAACGACCAATAATTTTATCTACGGGAACAATGGTAGCCAAAATATAGTAGGCAAAAATAATGGCGACCATAGTGCCAACTTCAACATGCCATGATGTCTGATCATTAACGAGATTTGTGATCATGCCTGCGGGCGCTGAGACAAAAACTACACCTACCAGTAGAAGCAGCACAATAGCGAACAAGTTCATAAAGTGCTTAGCGCCTCGGCCCAAATAACGGCCAGATAAGCTAGGCACAGATTCGCCATTGTTGCGAACTGACAGCATGCCTGAGAAATAGTCGTGAACAGCGCCGGCAAAAATGCACCCTAATACAATCCAAAGCATGGCAGCTGGGCCATACAGTGCACCCATAATAGGACCAAATATAGGGCCTACGCCAGCAATGTTCAGAAGCTGAACGAGATACACCTTCGGTGTAGACATGGGAACAAAGTCTACGCCGTCTTTTTGGCTATGTGCAGGAGTGGGGCGTGCTGGTGTGACGCCAAATACCTTCTCAACAAAGGCGCCATATATAAAGTAGCCAGCAATAAGCGCGGCTACGCAAGTTAGAAACAATATCACAGGGCGTTGTCCTTATTTTTATAAATAGGGTTTATAAAAAGGGTCTGTCACTTGTGTTGTAAACGGTGTGTACAACAATGTTTGAAATAGGTTAACGATGTGAAAGTGTGTATGCATGAAAAAAAGCAGTGAGTGGTCGCATAGCAAATTAAGCGGTAGGGAGTATGTAATTTCGCTCTACTGTTACGTGCAGTAAAATGCTAAAATCCGCGCAATTAATTACCAAGCCGTATCAAGCGTTTTACCGCAATACTGAATTTGCGCGGAAAAGCATTGCTTATCCGTTATGAAACGCGCCTGTAAGTAATTGATTTACAGGGATAATAGATAACGAAGATAAGTATTGATGTCAGATAAGAAGCTTCTAGAAGAGATTAAAAAGCGACGTACGTTCGCAATCATATCGCACCCGGATGCGGGTAAAACCACGATTACCGAAAAAGTATTGTTATTCGGACGCGCCCTGCAAACTGCCGGTACCGTTAAAGGTAAAAAGTCAGGTCAGCATGCTAAATCTGACTGGATGGAAATGGAAAAAGAGCGTGGTATCTCGGTAACCACCTCGGTCATGCAGTTTCCATATAGCGATCACTTAGTAAACCTGCTGGATACTCCGGGGCACGAAGACTTTTCTGAAGATACCTATCGAACACTGACGGCGGTTGACTCATGCCTTATGGTTATCGACGCAGCGAAAGGTGTAGAAGACCGAACCCGTAAACTTATGGAAGTCACCCGTTTGCGCGATACGCCGATTGTGACTTTCATGAACAAGCTTGACCGTGATATTCGCGATCCTATGGAACTGCTCGATGAAGTAGAAACCGAGCTTGATATCCTGTGTGCACCAATTACTTGGCCAATTGGCTGTGGTAAGAGCTTTAAAGGTGTATATCACCTTCACCGCGACGAAACTATTTTGTATCAAAGTGGCCAGGGTCACACTATCCAAGACGTGCGCATCATCAAAGGGTTAGATAACCCTGAGTTAGATACTGCAGTAGGAAGTGACCTCGCTGAAACCTTGCGTGACGAGCTTGAGCTTGTACGCGGTGCATCTAACGAATTTGAACAAGAGCTTTTCTTGGAAGGCCAGTTAACGCCAGTATTTTTCGGTACAGCATTAGGTAACTTCGGTGTTGATCATATGCTTGACGGTTTGGTTGAGTGGGCACCTGCGCCACTTGGACGCGAAACCGAAGAGGGGACTATCGAAAGTACCGATGGTAAGTTCAGTGGCTTCGTATTTAAAATTCAGGCCAACATGGACCCGAAACACCGTGACCGCATCGCGTTTTGTCGTATTGTGTCGGGCAAGTACGAAAAAGGCATGAAAATGCGCAACAGCCGTTTAGGTAAAGATGTGCGTATTTCTGATGCATTAACCTTCTTGGCTGGTGACCGTTCATTGCTAGAAGAAGCCTATGCCGGCGATATCATCGGCTTGCACAACCACGGTACCATTCGCATAGGGGACACCTTCACGTCAGGCGATAACTACCGCTTTACGGGTATTCCAAACTTTGCGCCTGAGCTATTTAAACGCATCCGCTTGAAAGATCCGCTTAAGCAAAAGCAACTGCTGAAAGGGCTGATCCAGCTTTCTGAGGAAGGGGCGGTACAGGTGTTTAGACCGCTTGCCAACAACGATTTGATTGTGGGCGCAGTAGGTGTGCTTCAGTTTGACGTGGTAGTCGCGCGATTAAAAGCCGAATACAACGTAGACGCGCTTTATGAGCATATTAACGTGAGCACTGCCCGCTGGGTTTACTCTGACAATGAGAAGAAGCTTGATGAATTCCGCCGTAAAGGTGAGCAAAACCTTGCACTAGATGGCGGCGATAACTTGACGTACATCGCACCTACTATGGTGAATTTACAGCTAGCGCAAGAGCGCTACCCTGATATTCAGTTCAAGAACACGCGCGAAAATTAAGCTAATAAAGATTAAACAAAGACACAATATATTATGAATATACATGCACTATTAGTTAACCGTTTCACTGAAGCTCTACAAGAAATGGGCGTAGAAAATGCGCCAGTGCCAGTTTCGCGCAGCGCTCGACCTGAATTTGGTGAATATCAGTTTAACGGCGCGATGGCGCTAGCCAAGCAGCTTAAGCAAAAGCCGCGCGATATTGCAGAGAAAATTGTTGAGACTGTAAAGCTCGACGATATTGCCAGCAAGCTAGAAGTGGCGGGCCCTGGTTTTATCAACGTTCATTTAAATGACGAATGGCTGTCTAATCAGTGTGAGTTGTCGCTAACCGACCCACGTTTAGGTATTGCTAAGTCAAAAGAACAAAACATTGTTGTTGATTACTCATCGCCTAACCTGGCCAAAGAAATGCACGTGGGCCACCTGCGTACTACTATCATCGGCGATGCTGTGGTTAAAGTGCTTGAGTTCTTGGGCCACAACGTTATTCGTCAAAATCACATGGGCGACTGGGGCACACAGTTCGGCATGTTGCTTGCGCACCTTTCAGACAAGCTACAAGATGAAGTGGCTGAAACTGCACTCTCTGATCTTGAAGACTTTTACCGCGAAGCCAAAGTACGCTTTGACGAAGAAGAAGGTTTTGCCGACCGCGCCCGCGAATACGTAGTTAAGCTGCAGGGCGGTGACGCTCAGTGTCTGGCGCTATGGGAAAAGTTCATTGACGTGTCTATTGCCCACTCAGAAGAAGTGTACGACAAGCTAAACGTAAGCCTGACCCGTAAAGATATTATGGGTGAGTCGGCTTACAACGACGATTTAGCCAACGTAATCAGTGACCTTAAAGCGAAAGGCCTTGCAGTAGAAGACCAAGGTGCGCAGGTGGTGTTTATACCTGAGCTTGCTGATAAAGAAGGTAACCCTGCGGTTTACATCGTTCAAAAGTCGGGTGGCGGCTATTTATACGCAACGACAGACCTTGCGGCAATGCGCTATCGCAGCGGCAAGTTAAACGCTGACCGTACGCTGATTCTTACCGATGCTCGCCAAGCACTGCACTTCAAGCAAACTGAAATTGTGGGCCGTAAAGCGGGCTTTATGAAAGAAGAGCAAACTTACGAGCATTGCCCATTTGGAATGATGCTAGGCAGTGACGGTAAGCCATTTAAAACGCGTACTGGCGGTACAGTTAAACTGGTCGAATTGCTTGATGAAGCCGTTGAGCGTGCGGGCAAACTTATCGCCGAGCGCGACAACGATTTAAGCGAAGACGAGCTTAAAGAAGTCGCTCACAAGGTGGGTATTGGCGCTGTGAAATACGCTGACCTATCTAAAAACCGCACAACTGATTACATGTTTAACTGGGACTCCATGCTAAGCTTTGAAGGTAACACCGCGCCTTACCTTCAGTATGCTTATACCCGTGTGAAAAGCTTGTTCAGAAAAGCGGGTGTGGATATGGCCACCATGCCAGTAGATATCAATATTGCTGAGAAACAAGAGCACGCGCTAGCTGTATTACTTATGCAGTTTGAAGAGGTGATTGGTACAGTATCTCGTGAAGCCACGCCTCATGTACTGTGTACTTACCTCTATGATGTGGCTTCAGCATTTATGTCATTCTACGAAGCGTGCCCGATGTTAAAAGACGGTATTGAGCCAGCCGTACGCGATAGCCGTCTAGCGTTGTCAGCTCTGGTTGCCAAGACGCTAGAGCAAGGATTAACCCTACTTGGCATCGAAACACTAGAAAAAATGTAGTGTTCGCGGTACAACATACATATTGATAACAAAGAGGCTGACATTGATTGTCAGCCTTTTTTTATGCGAAACATAAGCGTCAACCCTACAACGCTCGTTTGCGCTAATCGTGATCCTTATACCAGTGGGCATAGATTATTGCGTACTCAGCGAGATTTTAAATGTTCGTAATCGCGGCGAGTAACCGCAGGTACAGTGGTATTACATTTCGATTAGAACCAAAAGGGCGATAGCTTCCTATAAATCAGACAATTAGAACACTACTTAAATTAACGACAGGAAACTCAAATGACTAAGATCCTTGCATTTGCAGGTAGTACCCGTAAAGGTTCATTCAACCAAGCTATTATGAAAGTTGCCGCAGAGGGCGCACGTGAAGCTGGCGCAGAGGTTACCGTTATAGACCTCGCTGACTTTCAAATGCCGTTGTTTAATGAAGATGAGGAAGCCGAGTTTGGTATGCCTGAAAAAGCACAGGCGTTCAAAGAATTGCTAATGAGCCATGATGGTTTTCTTATTGCTTCACCAGAATACAACTCAAGCTATCCCGCACTGCTAAAGAATGCCATCGACTGGGCATCGCGCATGGGGGAAGGCGAAAAGCCATTACAAGCATATCGCGGTAAGGTGGCTGGAATTATGGCTGCGTCTGCTGGTGGGCTAGGCGGCATGCGCGTGCTGGTGGTACTGAGAATGTTACTTGAAAATCTAGGTACTATGGTGCTGCCGAACCAAAAGGCTATTGCGAAGGTAAATACGCTTATGGAAGATGGCGCAATTACGGATGAAAAGACGATTAAGCAGCTTAAAAATTTGGGTAAAGAAACTGCCGAGCTTGCCGCCAAAGTAAAATAGCTGAAAGTAGGTAATCAAATTTGAAGCCTACTAAATAAAGACTGGCCACCTTGTAATTGCAGTATCTACACGTGGCTAGTCTTCGGTGAATGTTCGAGGTTTTAGTTTTGTGCACGGTTAGTTGAGGGTGCTTAAATTCAACTTTTAGCGTGTTACTATAGACAAATCATTACTGCAAAATCTGCTACAGACGCACATATCTCCAAAAATAAAATATTCATGAAACTTACTCAAGAAATAATAAATCAAGCAATGCAGGCGTTCGGTGCCGGTGAATTTAGCCGAGTCATATCGACGCTTTCTCCTGTCTATGAGCAGCATCCAATGGCAAAAATGGTATATGCTACGGCACTAGGAAAGGTTGCTGAATTTGCTACGTCGTTTGAAATATTTGAAAGCCTTCAGTCTGATTATCCTCAAAACACTGATGTGGCGTATAATTATGGTCTATTGCTAAAAGAAGCTGAGCGGTTTGATGACGCACAAAAGCAGCTTTCAAAAGCGATAGCAATTAACCCAAACTACCACGTTGCTTTTCATGCACTTGGAAATTTAATGTCTGAGCTTGGCCGATATGAAGAAGCACAGTTAGTATATGAAAAAGCAATAGCAAAAAATCCTAAAAATATTCAGTACGGACAAAGCCTGAGTAAGTGTCTTTATCAGCAGGAAAAATGGTCTCAGTTGGTCGCGCATATTAAAAGAGAGGGTCTTCATCTAAGCGATAAACTTAGCGCTGAACTGTATACAGAAGCATGTTACAGAATTCATTCGAGAGGAGAATTAGCTAAGCAGAGTAATATGCTAAGTTCAACGTACTCAGATTCTTATTCGATCCACTATTTTTTGGCGTTGTCAGCATTGGAGTCGAAGCGTTACGTTCATGCAAAGCGTCATCTTGAAAAATCACTTTCCCTCGCTGATTCATCGGATAAAGAAGAGTTACTGACGTACTTAGACTATGTTTCTTGGCTACTCAATGCCACTAAAGACAACCTTGATGTCCTCAATAGAAAGTTTGAAAACACCGATAACATTCAGTTACTAGAGCTGGCCTTTAATATTAACGAAAACAGGCGTGAGCTAGCTGAAGCTGAGAAGTTTCTTGGCAAAATTCAATTAATTCAAGCTGAGGGCGACAAGGAGCAACACGAGTTAAAACGTTCGCTGTTGGCCTTCGCAAAAGGAGAGTTTGAAGAGGGGCTGCGAATTAACGAGCACTTCTTAGTAAAACAACCCAAAAGCCTTCCTCATCTTTACCAGAAGATTAGAACCCTTGAAAAGCTCAAGCGTTTTAGCGATGCCGAAGAGGTCATCAGGTTTATCGCACATAACGTGAATAACCTTCATTCCAGTAAATTCGCAGATTTGTCCTCTGGCGTCATGCTCAATGGTTTTGATGTATCACCTTCTCCTATCGTTAACACGTCAAGTAACAGCACAAACATTCTCTTTATTGTTGGATTTCCTCGTTCGGGAACGACATTGATAGAAAGTTTGTTACTTAAAAATGCGAATGTTGAGTTATTAGAAGAAACAGATGCTGTCGAAACCTTTTATAACCAGATGGTTGAACGCGAGATTGTTGACCCTGAGACGGGTGATATAAAGCGGACAAACCAAAGTGAACTAGACGCTTTGGCAAATGACTATCTTGAGCATTTAACGGCTTATTCTCCTAGTGTTGACAGCAATAAACTCATCGTAGATAAGATGCCGCTTAACTTCCCTTATTTACCTGCAATGTTGACCTTATTTCCTAACGCAAAAGTACTTTGTTGCCTACGTAACCCGAAGGCAGTTGCGTTGAGTTGTTTACAGTTCGAGGAAATAAACTTGTACACCGTTGAGCAATTCGCTGAGGCTTATAATAAAGTCTTCACGTGCTGGGAAAAAATGGAACCAATCTTAAGGGACAGAGCAATAAGCATTAAATATGAAGATGTTGTTGCTGACCCTGAATCTTCTATAGCATCCATATATCAGTTTTCAGGGCTGACAGAAGGGGAGACTAAGACCTTAGAAAGTAATAGTTCGCCTTTGTTCCAAACACCGAGCTACTATCAAGTTAGTCAACCAGTGTATAAGTCTTCAATGCAAAAGTATGAGAACTACCCAACGCTTTTCTCTGAATGTCCCCCTCTTTTAGATGAATGGGAGCAAAAGTGGGGATGTTAAGAAAGTAAGTATGAATGGGTGTTAGTGAAGGTAATGGGCGCTGGCTACATCGAACGGCTCAATGTTTTCTTTCCACCCAATCACAGTTACCAGTTAATAGGACAGTTTATACATTCGTCCATGAAAGTGCCCTGAAATGTTGCGTAGTGGATGCGCGTGCCGGTTAGGTTCGCTCGATACAAACTTGCATCGTTCAGTTTTGCTTCCTGAATATTGGCGTTAATCAGTGAAGCACCTTCAAAGTTTGCTTTGTTCATCCAAACCCGCTCTAAGCGTGCGGCACGTAAGTTGGTGTTTACCATTGTCGCACCTGATAAACGCGCTTGGTCCAGGTTAGCACCTGAAAAGTTAGAGTTAGTAAAATCAACCCCTTGACCGAAAAGCGCCCAGCCATCTACGCCTTCTAAGTTAGCGTTGCGAACTCTTGAGCTGCGTAAATCTGCGTGTTTTAAATTGGCGGTAGCTAAATCAGCGTGATCTAGGTTACTTTTCTTAAACGTCGCATAGCTTAAGTTGGCGTGCCTTAAATCTGTTTTGTTGAAGTTAACGTTGGTGAATACTGCCCCGTGCAAATTTGCATGGCTCAAATCAGCACCGCTTAAGTCTGTATCGCTACACACTGTCTTTGGTTTTATTTCACATCCGTTGATAATTTTCACGTCATCTTCGAAATCGGGAATGGCACTGGCAGTTGCTGAATGTAGGACAACTAATAATATGGTGAGTTGTTTGGTTGCTTGAAAACGTAAGCGCATAAGAGCTCCTTAATGCCGAGAGGCGTTTTCACCGCCTCTCGGTTGGGTTTGTTGCAAAGGTAAAGCTATTGTTTAGCTACGTTTTGCTTTTTATTGTGATTAGGAAGTTTAAATACCCAGAACGAACCACCTTGCGCGACAGGTTTGGTGAGTTCAGCCATATCTCCTCCCCATAGAGGTACTGCACCACCATACCCTGACGCTAAGCCGATGTATTGCTCACCATCCTCTTCCCAGGTGATAGGGCATGAAATGATGCCCGAGCCCGTTTGGAACTTCCAAAGTTCTTCACCGGTTTCCTCATCGAAAGCTTTGACATAGCCATCGCCCGTTCCGGTAATAATGAGTCCGCCTTTCGTCGCCAGTACCCCAGCCCACATAGGAAGTTTCTCTTTGTGCGTCCATTTAATTTCACCTGAAATGGGGTCTACGGCACGAAGTACGCCCACGTGGTCGTCATACATGCGCTTAATTCTAAAACCCTGTCCTAGGTAAGCGGCACCTTTTTTATAGGTCACTTCTTCCGTCCAGTAGTCTTCTTTCCAGTGGTTTGCGCCCATATAGAACCAGCCGGTATTCTGGCTGTAGGCCATCGGGTTCCAGTTCTTTCCGCCCAAGAATGGAGGCGATACCTCTATTGACTTTCCTCGTTTTTCACCCGGCTCAGGCAGTGGCGGGCGCTGTCCGTCTACTTCAACTGGGCGACCCGTGTCAGGGTCTATATGTGTGGCCCACGTAATATTATCTACAAAGGGAAAGCCTCTGATGAATTCACCGTTTTGTCTGTTAACTACATAGAAAAAGCCATTTCTGTCTGCATGAGCCGTCGCTTTTATGAGCTTTCCATTATCGTAATAGTCGAATAGAACAAGTTCATTGTTGCCAGAGAAATCCCATGCGTCGTTAGGTGTATGTTGATAGAACCATTTAACCTCACCAGTGGTTGCATCTACACCCACTTGTCCGGAAGTATAAAGGTTATCCCAATCTCGCGGATCGCCACCTTTGGCGGTGCGTTTCCATGTATTCCAAGGAGCGGGGTTACCTGCACCTATGATGATAGTGTTAGTTTCAACATCGAAGCTTGCACTCTGCCATGGTGCGCCACCACCGTGGTGCCAAGCCTCAACCATTTCGCCGTTTTCATCCTTTGGCCACGTTGTCACTTCGTATGAACCACCCGTGGGTGTGCTGTCTTTTCCATTTAATCTGCCCATGTGCCCTTCAACAAATGGACGCATCCAAATCTCTTCACCGGTTTCAGGATCGCGTGCAAACAGTTTTCCTACAACACCAAACTCATCACCTGATGAACCGTGAATAAGCATGACCTTTCCTGACTTTTGGTCTTTAACAATCGTAGGTGCCCCCGTCATGGTGTAGCCTGCACGATAGTCTTCAAAGCGCTTCTTCCATTTTACTTTGCCCGTTAGCCGGTCAAGGGCAACAACGCCAGCATCCAGCGTACCGAAAAAGACTAAGTCACCATAAATTGCTGCGCCGCGATTTACCACGTCACAACACGGTCGAATACCTTCTGGAAGGCGGTGGGCGTAGTCCCACAACTTCTTACCTGTTTTTGCTTCATAGGCGTAGATACGGGAGTAGCTACCGGTTACATAGACAATACCGTCGTACACGATTGCCTGGGACTCTTGACCCCGTTGCTTTTCATCACCAAAACTCATCACCCAAGCCGGAGATAGCATGTGTACATTTTCTTTGTTGATTTGATCAAGTCCGCTGTAACGCTGAGCTTCAGGACCCATACCATACATCAGCACGTTCTTAGGCGTCTTGGCATCATTTTCAATGTCTGCCCATGTCACGCCATCGTCCGCATATAAATGTGAACTCGTACCTAAACCAATAATTACGCTTAAGGCCAATGAAGCCTTTGAATAGAACTTAGCCATAGTTTTATTTCCACTGTTACCTTGATGTTGTGTTAACAGTATGTAACTAAGTAGAGGCCCTGATAAACGGATTCCGTCCTTCAAAATGCGGGAAAAATTCCCTTAGATTGAAGTGTAACAAAAACGCTAATATGTTGATTTACATGAGATATCTTTATCATGAGACAAAGTCAGTACCAAAGAGGTATAAAAAAGATACGAAAGTACAGGGAAGTTTTCCCGACCTTGTTTAGTGGCGCTTGTTTAGCTGGCAATTTTGATATAACCCTGCTTTATGGCAAGGTGAACAAACTCGGCATTTGTCTGTAGCTCAAGTTTTCGCTTGAGCTGGGTGATAACGTTTGAGACCGTCTTTTCAGAAATGTTGAGGCTTTCAGCGACCTGTTTTCGGCAAAGCCCGTTCGCTATACCAAGGAATATATCCAACTCTCTTTGTGTCAGATCTGTTAAGTTGCCTCCAGAATGTGACAGGTTGAATGTAGCGAGCTCAATGGCAGTATTGTGTTCTAAATAACGGCGGCCTTTAATGATAGATGTCACCGCGCTTATCAGTACATCAGGTTCACTTTGTTTACTAACATACCCCATTGCCCCTAGTTTCATAGCTCTATCGATGATGGAAATATCATCGAACATGCTGAACATAAGTACTTTTGCGTGCTTCCAGCGCTGAACAATATATTCTGCTAGCGTGAGTCCGCTGGTGGTTCCTAAATTAATGTCTAAAATAATGAGGTCGAAGTGGTTGGCACGAAGTGCATTTGTGGCTTGCTGCGCATTTTTTGCATTGGTGACGACAGCGCCTTCGAGTACCGAAGATAACAGTGTAGAAAAGCCTTCTCTCACTATTGCGTGATCATCAACAAGTAAAATTTCCATAGCTGCGCTTTATTCATATCACCATAGAATGAGCATGCCACGGTAGGCGTGTGAGACGAATAGCACTTTAGTGCTCATTCATCTCACACTTTAGTAGGATATAAGTTAATTCAAACCGCGCTGTGTTTCTAAGTAGCTGGCAAAGCTGCCAAGCCAATGGCTGCCCATATAGTGCATGTCACCAAACACCGCGTTGAGCCCGGCCTCACGATGTGAACTTAATGCTTTCTTAAGCACAGGTAAGCGTTTGTCACCTTCAGGCAAAGCTTGCATTATGCCTTCTATCATCCACGCTCGGCTGATGTTCAGCCCGTCTAGGTGAGCGAGTTTACCATCCGTCTTGTCAGTCACTGTAGCGGGAGCTAGCCAATTTGATGTTCTAGCTGTGAGGCTTGGAAAGAACGCTGAAAGCCATTGGCTATAGTCCTTTTTAGACATTACTCTTCGCATTAAATCAGCTTCGGCCAAACACGGTGATAAGAAATCTTGTCCCGAAGGCTCGTAGGCAAGAGGGCACTGTGTATCGTCTTGATAGTAGTCTTTCACCCTGGACGTTAACAGTGCTTCAAACTCCTTATTACCTGCTGTTTTCGCCCAATCCAACATTAAGCCAAAAGCAAAGGCGGTTTGGCTATGTTCACCCGTACGGATTGGGTAAGCTAATTTGGGTAACCATGCGCTTACTCTGGCTACAATTTCGTCCTCGAGAGGACGTAAAGTATTTAGCCATTTTGTTGCTTCAGGAAGGGAAGATTGACGTAGTTCAGCGGTTAGCTGCAGGAACCAAGCAAGACCATAGGGGCGTTCAAATGAGGCATTGTTTTCACGCTTAAGGCTCGTCAATTCACCTTGGATATTTTTAGGCGTGAAGCTGATGTTGAGCTTTTCAATGATCTCATCCTTATCCACTGCATCTTGCGCAGTGTTTAGCATTCTTACTAAAAGCCAATGGCCATGAACCGACGAGTGCCAGTCTAAACAACCATAAAATGAAGGGTATAGTTGATTTGGTGCCTTAACGTCATCGCCGTTATTCATCATGTGTTTCACTACATTTGGAAACTCTTGATGAATACAATGAAGCGCGAGGTTAGCAAAAACGCTTTCGTAATTGTTGTTAGGGACGTCAGTCTTGGCGGTCGCGTCTGCGGCTCGGTTAATACTAGTGTTGCTTGTGTTCGCAGTTTCAACAGTCGACGTACTAGTAGCAAAGGTAGTGTGTGCAGCAAACGCTGTGGCAAATGCAACTGTACAGCTAACAACGTTTTTTATTTTGATCATAATTTTGCGCGCTTTATCAATGAGAAGTATATCGCCAATGTATAGAGATAAACGCTTTGAATAAAGTGCTGCGCGATACATAACGCCCCAGCACTTTAAACAGCAGAAACAGGCTATTTAAGCAGGGGCCCCGATGGCCTCTAGTTTGGTGGTGTATTCAGCGAAAGAGCCAATGGTCTTTTCTACCCAACCAGCATTATAGTAAGTTTCACTATACCGCTCTCCGCTGTCGCACATAAGCGTTACGATCGATCCCACTTCTCCTCGCTGCTTCATTTGTTCAGCAATACTTAATGCGCCCCATAGGTTTGTGCCGGTAGATGGGCCGGCTTTAATCCCCATGGTGTTGTTTAACCAATGCATGGTTGCAATACTGGCGGCATCGGGAACGGCAATCATGTCATCTATAACGTCATGTTGAAAAGAGGCTTCCACTTTAGGGCGTCCTATCCCTTCTATGCGGCTACCACGGGTAGCAGTAAGTGTATGATCGTTGTTTTTGAAGCTATCAAAAAACACACTGAATTCTGGATCTACCACGACAAGCTGAGAAGAGAGACCTTTGTAGCGAATGTAACGCCCTATGGTGGCTGATGTTCCACCTGTACCTGCACTCATAACCACGGTGTGTGGAATAGGGTGGGGCTCGGCTTTCATTTGCTCAAAGATACTCTCAGCAATATTGTTATTGCCTCGCCAGTCTGTAGCGCGCTCTGCGAAAAGGAACTGATCCATAAAATAACCATTAAGCTCGTGAGCTACTTTGGTTGCTTCGCTGTGCATTTGCGTAGGGCAATCTACAAAGTGACACTGCCCGCCATATCGCTCAATAAGCGCGATTTTACTTTGGGCGGTAGATTTAGGCATAACCGCAACAAACGGAACGCCAATCATTTTAGCAAAATAAGCTTCAGACACCGCTGTGCTGCCTGACGAGGCTTCAACCACAGTAGTTCCTTCTACAATTTTTCCATTACAAAGGGCGTACAGAAAAAGGGACCGGGCTAGACGGTGCTTGAGGCTGCCTGTTGGATGGGTGCTTTCATCTTTAAGATAGATATCAATATCTCTAAAGGCGATCTGCTCTAATTTGATTAAGTGCGTATCAGCCGAACGTTGATAATCTGCATTGATAATATTGATCGCTTTTGAAACCCAGCTTTTCATAACCTTCTCTCATTCACCCGAAATGCGAAACGTTAAGCGTAGTTCGCTTAATGCTAGCTGTATAAAACAAAAATAGAATACCAGTTAAGAACGAGTATTTGATTCTATTATTTTAGCTTTAGGGCTTTATAGTAAAAAATATTTCTTTCTTTGGTCTCATTTGTGAAAATAAATTTCTTTTTTGTGTAAGAGCGAGAGCATGTTTGTCTTGTTGATACAACGGTCTTTAATAAAACAAAAAAGTTCAGATAAGCCGCTAAAGTTGCTATCTTTGCATTTCGCTTTTACTTACAGGTAACAACATGAAAAATAGGGCGCTTTTCTGTGCAATAGCTCTTTTACCCGCATTATTCGTATCTACGCTGGCTAGCTCGCAAGAAGAGCAAATGCTTAAAGTCGCAACGTTTAATGTAAGTATGGAAGCCACTAACTACAAAGCGTTGGGTATGAAGCCAAGCGATCAGGTACTTCAACACGTTCTTTCAACGGGTGAGCATAGCCAAGTTAAAAACATTGCTGAAATTATTCAACGCGTTAACCCCGATATCTTGATGTTGAATGAATTTGACTACATTGCAGATAAGCGTAAAGGGGTAGAAGCATTTGTTAAGAACTACCTGAATGTTTCACAAGACGGCCTTGAGCCTGTGGATTACCCGTATACGTATGTGGCCACAGTCAACACAGGGGAGCCCACGAAATTCGACTTAGATAACAATGGCAAAGCAGACGGTTTTGGTGGCGATGCATATGGTTTTGGGCTTTATCCCGGGCAATATGGTATGGCGCTTTTGTCAAAATACCCTATTGATGTTGATGGTATTCGCACCTTTCAGACGTTTAAATGGCATCACATGCCTCATCCACAGGTTCCTATTATTCCCGATGAGAGCGGAAGTACTGATAAGGGCAAGCCATGGTACGACGTAGAAGAGTGGGCCGCGCTAAGGTTGAGTTCTAAGTCTCACTGGGATGTGCCGGTGAAAGTAGGAGGTAAAACCGTACACATACTTGCTATGCATCCAACACCACCTAATTTCGATGGGAGCGAGGACCGCAACGGCAAGCGCAACTTTGACGAAATTAGGCTTATGGCAGATTACCTTTCTCCGGATAAAGGAGCCTACATCTACGATGATAATGGCGAGAAAGTCAGCCTGTCAGAGAACGCGCGTTTTGTACTTGTTGGTGATTTTAACGCGGCGGATATTGGAGATAAACATCGCGAGGGTGTGATTGAACAGTTGACCGAGCACCCGTTAGTTAATAACGACATCATTCCAACAAGCGCAGGCGGTGCAGGCGCGTCAGGTGCAGAGTTTAGTAACCGCTTTACTGCCTATTGGGGAGCCAGAGCTGACTATGTTTTGCCATCTCGATTTGGCTTCGATGTGAACGATGCTGGCGTTTTCTGGCCTGCAAAAACCAGTGACCTATATCGATTAGTTAAAGACCGTGAAGCCAGCTCAGATCACAGGTTAGTCTGGATTAGCTTGTCGTTGACCGAAGATAACTAAAAACCACAATTTTTGTGTTAGTTAATAGATAGAGGTATTATTACATCGTCTATCTAATAATGTACCGAGAAGCCATTGAAGTTTGTGTCTCTCACTTTTGTGATGTGTTTGCTGTGGGTGATACCCATAGATGGCTTTTCGGTAGAGTCTTCTCAGCTCATGCCGCTCAACCGGTATTTCCCTCAATCGTGGGGAACGAAAGACGGGCTTCCTCACAATAGTATTCACGCATTAGCACAAACGTCCAATGGGTATCTATGGGCGGGTACTTGGGAAGGTGTTGCTCGGTTTAATGGTCAGCAGTTCACTGTATTTACCCGCGGCGCGCAAACAGGATTACCAGACTCCGGCATTCGAAGCTTGTATTACAACAAGCCCCGCGACGAGCTACTTGTGGCAGGAAACCGAGGCGGTATAACGTCGCTTATTGCCGAGCAGTGGCATGCTCAAGCGCCCCTGTCTTCAATGGTTAATCATGCATTCAGAGACAGTAATAACGTGTTGTGGTTTGCGCTGGAAGACACGGGGATTGCAATGAGAACGCCTGACGGTACGCAAAAAGAATACATTGTAAATTCGAGTGCTTACCGCATAATCGAAGACGGATTTGGCGTAATCTGGTTTGCAACAAACCAAGGGTTATTCAAATACATAAACGATAAATTTCAGCTAGCTGTACCCGACCACAACATACTCTCTGGTCCATCATTTACTCTCGCTCTTGATAGCAAAAAACGTGTTTTAGTTGGCACGGAACACGGTGTTTGGCAGCAAAGAAACGGTACCTTCGCGCTACTTCACAGCTCACTTGCCGACAAATCAATTAGTAGTATTTTGCTTGATCATCAAAATAGCATTTGGGTAGGCACCATCAATCATGGCCTTTATCGTCTAAGTGACTTAGGCCTAGAAAAACTGGATGCAACTGCAGGTCTTCCCAATAACCGTGTTTTTTCACTGCTTGAAGATTTGGAAAAAAATATCTGGATTGGCACTAATGGTGGTTTGTTTAGGCTGCGTCGTGCGCTATTTACCACATTCTCGCAAAGCCAAGGAATGAGTGGAGACTTTTTGCGAACTGTTTTGCAAACGTCTGATGGCAAACTTTTATCAGGTGGAAGTGCTGGATTAGATATATTTTCCAATGATGCGTTTTCCAGCGCATCGCTTACTACGGGTGAAGCTTTTTCTGTACTCAGTTTGGCAGCGGTAACTGAAGAGGTAACGTTAGTTGGCACCTACACAAAAGGTGTACTGCGATATGAAAACGACCAACTTACTCCGTACCTCAATAGACATTTAGGGTTACCGAGTAATGAAGTAAGGGCCATTCTTTTAGCGAGTGATAACAGTGTTTGGTATGCCACGGCGCAAGGTGTAGTTCAACAAACACCAGATGGAAAGCTAAGCCATTTTAATGAACAAAATGGGCTACCTGCCCATTTTTCGATGGGCTTGGCAGAAGATCGTGAAGGACGAATCTGGATTGCTACAGGGATAGGGCTAGCCTTTATCCAACAGGGTATTGTGCACGTAGTTTCGTTTCCTGAACATTCAGATGCGCAGCACGCGTTCAGTTTTAGCGTTGTTGAAAAGGGAACTTGGATTACAACCGATCGAGGACTTGCGTATTTTGACAATGCTACTCAGGCACTTAGTGTAATCGAAAAGTCGCAGGGGCTTCCCGTAGATAAACTGTTTTCAATCGGTATAGATCACAACAGCGGTGTATGGCTAAGTTCAAACCAAGGGGTCATTCTCACTTCACTATCAAGTCTTAAGGAGTGTCTGACACATCCAAGTGCATTATTGGAATTTGAGCATTTTAAGGAAGAAAATGGCCTGGCGAGTATTCAAATCAATGGTGGATCACAGCCATCTCAGATTGTCGATGTAGACGGAAATGTTTGGCTTCCTACTGCGAAAGGGCTCGCCACAGTGACGCCTGCAAACCTTGCCATGTTGAGTGAATTCCCTATTCCGGTAAGTATAGAGGCGGTACTACTGGACGGTGCTGACCAGCAATTTGATACGGATAAAAGGGAAGTAGACGTAACGCCGTTAACCACGCGAGTTGCGTTTCAGTATGCAGGGTTGGGTTTCGCTATGCCTTCGCGTATAGAGTATCAGGCTATGTTAGTAGGATATGACCAAGATTGGGTTAACCGTCATCAATTTAGAATGACTGAATACACTAATTTAGCACCTGGTCGTTATCAGTTTAAAGTACGTGCTCGTTACATTGGAGGCACCTGGCAAGAGATTACGTCACCATTTTCTATTCGCGTGCTACCAAGCATTTATCAGACATTTGCTTTTAAATTCTCGGTTTTTCTTTTCTTCTGTTTTGTTATCTATGCACTTTATAAAGTACGTTTTCATCACTTGAAAAAATCAGAAATGATTTTAAAACAAAGAGTCGATGAACAAACCAGATCACTAGAATTACAAACCAAGCGGTTCGAGTTCCAAGCAACTCATGATGATCTCACCGGCATTGCAAATAGACGAGCATTCGACCGCTGGCTTGTACAATATTTTGAAGAGGCTAAAGCGAAACAATCTCCTCTATGTCTTGCCGTTATCGATATTGACCATTTCAAACAGGTAAATGATCAGTACTCTCACTTAGTAGGGGATAAAGTCATTACTGAGGTGGCCCGTATATTAAATCGCGAAGTTCCGCATTATGCTAAATGTGCAAGGTGGGGCGGCGAAGAGTTTACTGTGTTGTTACCCGAATATGACTTGATAAATGCAAGGGTAGCTATGGATCATGTTCGAAAAATCGTGGCAGCACATGATTTCAGTTTTATAGCGCAAACGCTGAAAGTCACAATCAGTATTGGTGTAGCAAGTGCAGATGGCGCGAGAGATCACGACAGAATGTTAACCCATGCCGACCAAGCACTTTACACTGCAAAAGAAAATGGCCGCAACCAAGTGACCATTTTCGAATAAACGATAAGTGGGGTAGTGGTTAATTACTACAACATCTTTAACCTGACTTTGCCGTAAAGCCTTACTGTGGCGATTGTCCCAACTGCGCTTCTTCGCGTTCTCGTGAAACTGCCTCGAACAGCGTAAAGTAAGCCACCACAGCAAGATTAGCGACAAACCAAAGGTCTTTAATAACGAATTGACCTAGGCGGTTGACGATAGTCGTGCTGTTAAAGGTATCCGGCACAGTAAACAAAAACGTTTGTGTCATCAGAAAAACCGATAAACAAGCCAATCCGCTCGCAATGAGCATCGGCTTGTTCTTAGTAAAGATGCCCGCACCCAATAGCAGTGCAAAGAGGACATCAAACCCACCAAATACATTCGATGCCCCCTGTACGCTAAACACAGCATATAGCCACGACATAAACGGTGATGTTTCAACTAGCCCCACAATCGCATTAGCTTCAAACTCGAAAAACTTCATGCCTCCTATCCATAATAAGACCATGGCTACAGGAGCAAAGTTGAGGTATGTCAGTTGCTTGTGCGAAAATTTTTCGCGATAAAACAAGAATAGGAAAAGTGGTAATACTGCGAAGTACTTGATGATGCCTTGACCGCTGCCAATAATCGGGAAGCCCCCTAAATCGGCCATCCATCTTGTTGGTGATAATAACGTCAGCAATGGAATGGCAGTTACAAAAGCGGCATATATTGTTACTGCTTTTGCTGAAACAAGGCTAAAACGTGCTGCAATGGTCATTAACGGTAGTAACAGCAATGCGATACCTGAAAAAGCACCAAGGGCACTCTTGCTCAACACAGTGTCTAACGAGTAGAAATTAAATGTAGCGATAAGTGCATTGGGGTTTGCACCCAATAAAAATGTTAGGCCAAGAACTGCGAAGCTAAAAGTGAGCAATGCGGTGACCATGTTTTCGGTTTGGTTTAGTGTCATAAAGCGTCCGTAAATACTGCTAGTTTTGCGAAGTGTATGTAGAGACCCGTCGAGGTAGCACTAAAATTTCATAGGTTTGATAATTTATTAGGCATAGCGCAATAAGCAAATAAGGATTTATCGACAAAATAAGAACTTATCTAATAGCGGTTGTCATAAGTAGCAGCGGTCTTAAATAAATTAGGTCTTAAGTAATGTGGGGCTTAAATAGTAGTGGTTTAAAAAGTAAAATAAATTGAGAGAAAAAATGAAACAAGCAAGCAGTAGAGCACAGAAGCGTTTTAGGATCTGGTTAATAGCAGGCGTGTGTGCAGCCTTGTCTGCTTGTGGCGCTCAGCCCCCAGAACCTATTGATGAGCCAATCGCGAGTGTTGAAGACGTCGAAAGATTAGAGCAAGTTGTTGATACCTCATTGCCTTTGGTACAGCAGGCCTATTCCATTGAGTCCGAAAAAGTGTGCGATAAACACGGTGGTAACTGGAAGAAAGTAGGCCGACAGCAGGCGCATGCTTGTGTGCTCCCAGCAAACGATGCCGGTAATGCGTGTAATGACAGCAGCGAGTGCGAAGTGGCTTGTGTTATGGAAAACAATAATATGGAAGCGGGAGAAAAGGCGCGCGGCGTGTGTTTAGAAAGTACGGACTTATTCGGCTGTAGAGCCTATGTGTCTAACGGCGTTGTGGAGCATACCTTGTGTGTTGACTAAGAGGTTGTTTAGCAAACGAACGTTGAATGAAGCGCACGCCATCGGCAATGCGCTTCACAACAACGCGGGTTAATTAACGTTGGGGAACTCGATTTTGTCCAGTTCGCTCGCCGTTTCATTGCACTCACCTAATAGGTGAAGCCTATCTTCGGTTTGGTGTGTATCTATTTCTAGAAAGCCCGTTTGGCAGTAACCGGTCTCATCCAGTTTCTCATCTAGAGATGTATAAAGTTGCTCAGTCATTCTATCGCTGCTATGTGACGAGCCTTCGCGACTTTCCTGTCCTTTGCGACCGCCACGACCACTTCGCTCGCCTCCCTGACCACGGCCGCCTTTACCGCCACCTTTGGCACTGTCACGATGCTGCATTAACGGAATGCTAAAGGCGAAGAGCTTGGTACCGTCTTGCTTGATCTTCGTTTCAAAAAATATTTCATCCATGTCTAAAGGTGGTGGCCTATGAGCGCACGCACTGACAATCAAAGAGGTCGTTATTACTAATAGTGTTTTATTCATTTTATTTAACGCTTATTTGAACCACGTCACTTTGAGATTCAAACGCCTCTTTAGTTGCAGCACCCAGTGTAAGTTTTAAGTAAAGCATTTCGGTATGCAAACTTCATAACGAGCGTATCGTTACAAGCAACACTCATTACGTTATGCATTTTACGTCAAAAAGAAGCGGCATTGCCGAAGCGACAAGTCTCAACCAGATAGTCAATAAGTGCTCGGGTACGGCTTGGCACATGCTTACGAGAAGGATAAACCAAGGTAAACAACAAGGTTTCACTTCCAAGTGAAGGGAAAATTCGTACCAGTTCGTTAGATGCGACTTCTTTTTGCACAGTTGAAGGTAGCAGCGTAGATATTCCCAACCCTGCTTTGACCATTTCTTGAACAAGGTGAGGAGAATTACACAGCTCGTAATGTTTGGGTGTAATGTCGATTGGTGTGTTGTCCAGCATTAGGTAATGCATGATTCGTGAATTTAACTGAGATAGCAAAATCCAGGTATGATTATTCAGTTCTGCAATAGTCTTAGGTTCACCATATTTCTTGAGATAATCAGGGCTAGCATATAAGGCGAATTGTTCTTGATATAAGACCCTACCGACGAGCGAGTCGTCTCGTGGCAAACCAATTCGAAGTCCTACATCAATATTCTGAGCGATAAGGTCGAGCTTATCGTCACTGCTCACTATGTGTAAATCTATTTCAGGATAGCGGCGCTTGAACTCAGGCAGCAACGGTAATAAAAACTTGTGTGCAATGTCGTTGGTGACTGTTATTGATACTCTTCCTTTTGGCGCTGTTTGACGCAGCTCTTCATCAATACCATGCAAAATCTCGTGGCACTTTTTCGCATGGGAAAATACAGCATTTCCCTCGTCAGTAAGCATGAGCTGTCGAGTAGTTCTTTGCAGTAATCGCACGTCAAGAGATGCTTCTAAACCTGCCACTTGCTCGCTAACTCTAGATCGACTGGTGCCTAAACGGCGGGAAGCTTCCGCAAAGCTTCCACATTCTACTACGCTGGCAAATATGGCGAGTGCCTTAAGATGTGAATAGTTAATTGTACTCATATTCGTGACAATTTGTTCTGCATATGTCTACTTATCATAACAGTGTTTCACGCACATAATCACCTCTGTGTTCAACCAGTACTCATTTAATTGATAGAGGATAGATTATGATTGCAGTAACCGGCTCTAACGGACAATTAGGTCAAAAAGTTATTCAAACACTGCTTAATACAGAGAAGGCAAACACAATTGTTGCACTAGTGCGCAACCCTGATAACGCACACGTATTAAAGCAGTTGGGAGTAGTAGTACGGCAGGCCGACTATAATAACCCGGAAACGCTTAAGTCAGCTTTTGAGGGTGTTGAGAAGTTGTTGCTAATATCAGGTACAGAGTTTGGGAAACGCTTTGAGCAGCACAAAGCGGTAATAGATGCAGCTATGGCACAAAACGTTAGCCTCATTGCTTATACCAGTTTGTTGAAAGCAGATACGTCTCCTTTGCTGTTAGCGCAAGAACATAAACAAACCGAGGCTTACTTTAAAAATGTGTCAGCGCCTTTCGTGTTTCTTCGAAATGGGTGGTACACGGAAAATTACACCGATAATGTAGACAGCGTACTGCAGATGGGAGCGGTGGCAGGCGCTGCAAAGCAGGGAGTTTTGTCTACCGCTAGCCGACAAGATTATGCAGACGCCGCAGTGGCCGTTCTTTTATCATCGCAAAATCAAGCAGGTAAAATTTATGAGCTTGCTGGCGACACGGGCTTTACGCTTATGGAGTATGCTTCCATCATATCTGAGATTACCGGCGAAGATATTGGTTTTTTAGACATGGATGAGAGCGCTTATAGAGAAGCACTCATTAAAGCTGGGCTGCCTGAAGGTATGGCAGCAGCATTAGCAGATTCAGAGCATTACGCCGCCTCGGGGTGGCTCCAAGATAACAGCGGCACCTTATCATCACTACTTGGTCGTCCAACTGCAACTCTGCGTGCAACACTTGCTGCGAAAATGAAAAGCTGAGTATTTAAAAGCTAAGTGAATTACCATCCCATGCGCATTACCTTGAATTATCATTCAAGTGATGCGCTTATTGTGCAACACTTGCGTATTCATATTTTAAATCACTTGCATCCGCAATTTGCTTATTTACAGGGATAGGTTCCATGCTTTCCAACATCATTCGCTTTGCGAAAAACATCGTCGTGTCGTTAATTGCAATCTTTGTGTGTTTTGGTGTGCTCGACTTCTTGTGGCTTGGCGTTATTGCGGATGGCTGGTATCAAAGTGAAATGGCTCCTCTGCTTAGAAGTCAATTTATCACGTGGCCTTGGGTGGTTTTTTACCTCATGTATGGATGTGTGGTGTTTGTACTTGCTGTGGTGGCGAACAGAGATAAGTCGTTACTTTATGCAGGGATCGATGGCGCGCTTCTAGGGTTGGCCAGTTATGGCGCCTACAACTTAACGGCGTACAGCATTATTGAAGGTTTTACTTTGTTTATCATGTTGATTGACTGGGCGTGGGGTACGTGCCTAACCAGCGCTAGCGCTATGGCCGGCTGGTTAGGGTTTCAACTGGTTAAGGGAAAGAGTAGCGAATAATGCGTTTTAACACGCTGGCGTATTGTTTTAAAAAGCTGCCAGTGTTGTAGTGCATGCCGTGTTTTTCGAATACGGCTTTTACCTTGGGGGCCATCTCTCGGTAGCGTCTGGCTGGGATATCTGGAAACAGGTGGTGCTCAATTTGAAAGCTTAAATGCCCAGTAAGCACGTGAAACAGGTTTCCGCCCTTTATGTTCGACGAGCCCAGCGCTTGTCGGTAGTACCATTGCCCTCGGGTTTCATTAACACAATCTTCTTGTTTAAACGTTTCCACGTCGCCAGTGAAATGGCCGCAAAAGATAATAGTAGATGTCCATAAATTGCGTAGTAAATTGGCGATAAGGTTGCCGGTAAATACCCATAAAAATAACGGCCCAGCTAACAAAGGAAATAGTACATAATCCTTTACTAACTGACGTGCGCCTTTACTAAAAAAGCGTTTCTTAAGTTCATTATGGGTAACCTGATTCTTACGGTTGTCCTTCTTTTTTCCAAAAAAGACCCGCTCAGCGGCCATTTCGTGATACGACACACCCCACTGAAATAAAACACTAAGTACGATGTAAGTCGCAAACTGCCATAGGTTTTTTACACGCCATCTAAAATCGTTAGACAGGCGAAGCAAGCCGTAGCCAAAGTCTCTGTCTTTCCCAATAATATTGGTATACGTGTGATGCTCGTAATTATGAACGCGATTCCAGCTCGCACCATCGCAGGCAATATCCCACTCATAGCCTTTCGAATTAATGTGTTTGTCGTTCATCCAATCGTACTGGCCGTGCATTACGTTGTGGCCTATTTCCATATTATCGAGAATTTTTGCTGTAGCTAAACTCAATACGCCGGCAACCCAGAGCAGCGGTTGAATGAACCCCAACATTAAAAGTATCCGTCCGCTCCACTCGCAAATTCGCTGAACAAGAATAATACGTCGGATATAGGCCGCATCTTCAGCACCCACTTTTCGTTTAATGTCAGCTTTAATTTCATCAAGCTGTGCGGCAAGTAACTCGTAGTTCGGTTTCTCTTTAGTGCTCGTTGACCGAATAGCTTTGGTTTCACTTATCGGAGAATGCGCCTGTTCGATGGCTTCTTCACGGTGTTGGTTGTCTATTGCAACGCTGGTGTTCATAGTTGAATCTCCAAATCAGTAACGGCTTGTGATACACACAGCTGAATAAGTTGCTCTGCGCTATCTGAAAGCTCACCCGTGCGGGTATCTCTCACTACGCCCCGTTTCTTAACACATTGGCATTGATGACAAATTCCCATGCCACAGCCATAAATCACAGGTTGTTCTGCTTGCTGAAGTTGTATAAGTAGGGTTTGCTGATTGTCGACAGTTAAAGATTGGCCGTTGTGTACCAAGGAAAAGGTTTCGTTTTCGGTAAGGCTGGTGTTGCTCACCACAGGAAGCGCAGCGAAGTGCTCGCTCGAAACAGGCACGTTGATCACTTTTGCATAACTTTCAACTTGCTCGAACATGGCATGTGGACCACACACTAACCAGTGTGCATTGGCAAAGTTACACAAATGCGCTTCTACGTCTCCGTTTTTTTGTTTGCTCAAAATATCATAGGTGAAGTGCTCACAGCGCTGACTGAACGCTGATAATTCATTGAGTAATACATGCTCGTCCGGCTTAGCAAAATAAAGTAAGTGTACCGGTGTATGGTTTAGCTGCGCGTTGTTGACGGCATCGTCAAGCATGGCAATGAAAGGAGTTATACCCGAGCCGCCCGCTATCATAAGTAGGGGCTTTTCAACCTTCGGCCAGATAAATTCCCCCATAGGGGCTGAGATATTTACCCATTGATTAGGCACACAAGAGTGAAGATAAGGTGTTAATGCGCCCTGAGCTTTAACCTTGGTTACAAGACGAATCTGCTTTTCTTTTTGTCGGGTGTTAGCACCACTCGCTATGGTAAACACGCGAGTGGTGAGCCTGCCATTAATTTCTATGGTTAATGCGATATGTTGCCCTGCAACATGCGTTGGCCAAGACCTCTCTGGTATAAGTAACACCTCGAGCATATCCGTGCTCAGTTTTTTTACGGTCACGACCCTAGCTCTGAAATACCCATCGCGCCACGCGGGTCTAACTTGCTGCATCAGCACTTCCCAGTAGCCCTTCCAAGAGGCATGGTGAAAAATGCGATCAGTGAATTTATCTAGTAATAGTCTCAATGTAGAAATCACACCTTTATTTCGTCGGAATATCTTAAATACAAAAAGGATGAAAATATTTTAGCTTACACTTGTACGCCAACTCAGCGCACAAGTGTAAGCTTAATTTTTTCTGCGTCAAGAGGAGATGCATGAAATTTGGGGTAACGTCGTCGAAATACACCGGTACTTTTGTGAAAAATGCAAAAGTGCTTTGTTAAAAGTACGGGTTCTAAGCCAGCTATAGGGCCTTATATTTACCGTTATCTAAACGTGTAAATTGCAAGAATAAAGTTCAAAGGATCGTATTATGAAATTATTTGAAACCCTATCGCTGTCTGGAAAAACGCTGAACAATCGGGTTGTTATGCCGCCAATGACCCGCTCCCGCTCAACGCAGCCGGGAGATGTGCCCAACACCCTTATGGCTGAATATTACGCTCAGCGCGCAAGTGCAGGGCTTATTGTGAGTGAAGGCACACAAATTTCGGCACTCGGTAAGGGTTATGCGTGGACGCCGGGTATTTATACCAAGGCGCAAATCGATGGCTGGAAGTTGGTAACAGATAAAGTCCATGAAGCGGGTGGTGTGATGTTTGCGCAACTTTGGCACGTGGGCCGCGTATCCCATCCTTCAAATACAGAGGGGCAGCAGCCAATTAGCGCATCGGCGATTCAAGCAAAAGGCGTAAAAGTATTTGTTGATGAAGGCGGCAACCCTGGCTTTGTTGAGTCGGTCATGCCCCGAGAAATGAACATTGAAGATATAAAAGCCGTGGTGGAAGAGTATCGCGTTGCGGCGCGCAATGCCGTAGATGCCGGATTTGATGGCATTGAGTTGCATTCGGCTAATGGTTACTTGCTTAACCAGTTTATTGATTCTCAAAGTAATACAAGAACTGATGAATACGGCGGAAGTGTACAGAACCGTATTCGATTCTTGAAAGAAGTGGTGCAGGCTGTGTCTGAGGAAATTGGCGCTGATAAAGTAGGTGTACGTTTGGCGCCCCTAACAACATTAAACGGGACAGTCGACGACAATCCCGAAGAGACATATCTTGCGATTGCTTCCATGCTTAATAGTTTCAAGATTGGCTATATGCATATTGCTGAAGCCGACTGGGATGATGCGCCGCAAATGCCAATATCATTCAAGATGGCTATTCGTGAAGCCTATAGCGGTCTGCTCATTTATGCCGGAAAGTACGACACAGAGCGTGCCGAACAAGCTCTAACTGAAGGGTGGGCAGATATGATTGGTTTTGGTCGACCTTTCGTGGCGAACCCAGATTTACCCTACAGACTAGCGAATAATGTACCCCTGAATGAGCACAACCCCGATACGTTATTTGGCGGTGGTCAGAAGGGCTACACAGATTATTCTTTTGCTAAATAGCCGGAAATTCCAGCGGGTGTGTAAAAAACACTTTGCTCAGGAAAAAGGGGCAATCCATTAAAAATGAGCATGGCTCTTTTTTACCAGAACGAACAGCACTTAAAACATGTTGTTCGTTCTAAATCTTACTTTCGTCAGTCAGCAGTTAGACTCATTACGTAACAGTTATACGCAGTGATGTGTTAACACCGTTGATACTCACCGAGTCATTTCTGCACGTTACGGTTAATATTTACGATTGCGATATAGCCAAGTGAAAATTCCGCTTCCCGCTATTAACATTGACGTGGCAAGCCACAATTTAGAAATGGGCGTGCCGTTGGGGCACTGCAACGCCATCGTTGCCCCCGCAAGGTTCTGGCAATCGACGAGTTGGCCCAAGGCCAATACAAAAAGACCGAGAAGTACGCCGATAACGGCATAAGACAAATTATTGAACGACATACTTTTCCTAAAAGATTTTCCAAACAATTCGCACTCTAAACGCACGCGACACTAAGCAATAATGCTCCAAACTAGTGCAGCTGTAGGCTGCCTTTAAAAACGTTTACTCTATTTGTATGGGTTAAGACAGCCTACCCAACAGTATGTGCGCGCCATTGAACGGTGAAAATACTCGCTTCAACGAAGGTGCTTAAAATCCATACGAAAATTAGCACAAGCTCAGTGTCGCAATATTTGCGCCAACCCCTATCAAAATTCCTTCAAATTCGGTACTATCCGCGGTCTTAAATTTTTAACGAAATAAGCGGACTATGTTTGAAATAAACCCCGTTATGAATGCGATAAAAGATATCCGCGAGCGCACTGAAGCGCTTAGGGGGTATCTTTGACTTTGATGCAAAGTCAGAGCGTTTAGAAGAAGTTAGCCGAGAGTTAGAAAGTCCTGACGTTTGGAACGAGCCAGACAGAGCGCAGGCCCTTGGCAAAGAAAAAGTGGCCTTGGAGCAAATCGTAGAGACGATCCACAAGCTCGATCAGGGAACTGAAGACGTTGAAGGTCTCGTTGAATTGGCCGTTGAAGCCGAAGATGAAGATACCTTCGTTGAGGCTCAAAGTGAGCTTGAAGGCTTAATTGAGCAGCTAGAAGTGCTTGAGTTTCGCCGCATGTTTTCTGGCCCTAACGACGAAAACGACTGCTATATTGATATTCAGTCGGGCTCTGGTGGTACAGAAGCACAAGATTGGGCCAATATGCTGCTGCGCATGTATTTGCGTTGGGGCGAAGCGCACGGTTTCAAAACGGAACTTATTGAAGTGTCGGAAGGTGAAGTCGCGGGCATTAAAAGTGCTACGCTGCGCGTTCAGGGCGAATATGCGTTTGGCTGGCTACGCACAGAAACAGGCGTACACCGCTTAGTACGTAAATCGCCGTTTGACTCGGGCAACCGCCGTCATACGTCGTTTTCATCTGCGTTTGTATATCCTGAAATTGATGACGACATCGATATTGAAATCAACCCGTCTGATTTACGTATAGACACCTATCGCGCATCGGGCGCGGGTGGCCAGCACGTAAACAGAACAGATTCAGCGGTACGTATTACCCATGAACCTACGGGCATTGTGGTGCAGTGTCAGAACGACCGCTCGCAGCACAAAAACAAAGATCAGGCGATGAAGCAGTTAAAAGCCAAACTTTATGAGTTTGAACTGCAAAAACAAAACGCTGAAAAACAAGCGATGGAAGACAGCAAGTCTGATATCGGCTGGGGAAGCCAAATACGCTCTTACGTTTTGGACGACTCCCGCATTAAAGATTTGCGTACTGGCGTGGAAACACGCAACACTCAAGCCGTGCTGGATGGCGACTTGGACAAATTTATTGAAGCCAGCCTGAAATCCGGGCTGTAAACCGAACAACGAAGTGAAAGGTTATGACTGACCAACAAACAGACGATAACAAATTGATTGCAGAGCGCCGTGCTAAGCTAAGCGCTATTCGCGAGCAGTGCCGTGCAAACGGTTTCCCAAACAGCTTCCGTCGCGAAAACTATGCGGATGAGCTTCAAGCTAAGTTCGGTGAATTCGACAAAGAAACGCTACAAGAGCAGGGTAACAAAGTAAGCATCGCTGGCCGTATTATGGCAAAGCGTGGTCCTTTCATGTTGCTTCAAGATATGACTGGCCGCATTCAGGCATACGCAGATAAAGACACGCAAAAAGCCCTTAAAGCAAAATATGGCGCACTAGATATTGGCGACATTATTGGCGTGGCGGGTGAGCTGCATAAGTCAGGTAAAGGCGACCTTTACGTGAACATGGAGCAATACGAGTTGCTAACCAAAGCACTTCGTCCATTGCCAGAAAAATTCCACGGTTTGAGTGACCAGGAAACGAAATATCGCCAGCGCTACGTTGATTTGATCACAAGTGAACAAACGCGCAAAACGTTCATGATCCGTAGCAAGATCGTAAACGGTATTCGCAATTATCTTACCGAACGTGACTACCTTGAAGTAGAAACACCGATGCTTCAGGTTATTCCTGGCGGCGCGACGGCGAAGCCGTTTGTGACTCACCACAATGCGTTAGACATCGATATGTACCTGCGTATTGCACCAGAGCTTTACCTTAAGCGCCTAGTGGTTGGTGGTTTTGAGCGTGTATTCGAAATTAACCGTAACTTCCGTAACGAAGGCTTATCAACTCGTCACAACCCAGAGTTTACTATGCTTGAGTTCTACCAAGCGTATGCAGACTACAACGACCTGATGAACCTTACCGAAGATATGCTGCGCACGCTGGCAGAAGATATTCTTGGTACAAGCATTATCAAAAACACAACTAAAGACGCTGAAGGTAACGTAACGTCTGAAGTTGAATACGATTTTGGTAAGCCGTTTGACCGCTTAAGCATGGGCGAAGCTATTCTTAAGTATTGGCCAGAAGCTAACGAGGAAGCTATTCGCGACCCAGAGGCGAACCTTGACGCGCTTAAAGCAATGGCGAAACAGCTTCACATTAAAGAGCCTGAAGTTGACGGCATTTGGGGTGCGGGTAAGTACCTTTGCGAAATCTTCGAAGCAACCGCGGAAGAGAAGCTTATTCAACCTACGTTCATTACAGAATATCCGTGGGAAGTATCACCGCTTGCGCGCCGTAACGACAACAACCCATTCATTACCGACCGCTTCGAGTTCTTTGTAGGTGGACGTGAATTAGCGAATGGCTTTAGCGAGCTTAACGACCCGGAAGATCAGGCAGAACGTTTTGCGAAGCAAGTTGAAGAAAAAGATGCAGGCGATGATGAAGCCATGCACTTTGACGACGATTACATTCGCGCGCTTGAATATGGTTTGCCGCCAACGGCGGGTGAAGGTATCGGGATTGACCGTCTAGCTATGCTATTTACTGATAGCTCAACAATTAAAGATGTTATCTTGTTCCCACACATGAAGCCTCAGGCGCCAAAAGACGCGCAAGAAGCGGGTGAACAAGAATAATCTTAATCCTCAAATAGCGTGATTTAGGTGCTCGGCGCTGTTAAAGCTTCAGCGTCTTAACACGCTCTACTAAAAGGGTATTCTCGGGAACGGGGATACCCTTTTTTGTTGCCATATCTACAATGTAACCGTTGATGGCGTCTATTTCTGTTTGTCTACCGTGAGCAACATCCTGATGCATACTTGAGTAGTTTTCTCCGGTCGCCTTGGCTACAGACAGCACATTTTCATGAACTGACAGTGCATCAAAATCTAGCCCGTAAGCATCCGCTACCTGAGTAAACTCATTGCAAATTGAAATACGGCTTTGTTCAAATTCAGGCTTAGCAATATGCTTATTTTGGATATTGTGAAGCGCCGTTAGTGGGTTAATCACAGCATTAACGGAAAGCTTCGTCCATAGTGCTTTTAGAATATTATTTTGGTATTGCACCGGCGGAAGTGCGTTATCTAACGTCGCAATTGCGCTAGCTAGCTGTGGCGCTATTTGTGAAAGGGCGTCTAATGTTTGAGGTGATGGCTTATCTACATTAGGCGCGCCAATTTGCGTTGCGCCAACGCCAGTATACTTAACATGAAAATCGCCGCTCGACGCGCTTACTTTTAACGCGCCATGACTGGTTGTAGCAAGAAGCAACGGATAATCGCCACCTAGTAAATCTCTTGCGATCTCAAGTCCGCCCATACCGTTGTGAAGCAGCACAACGGTAGGTTGTTGTGTGAGATAGGGAAGCCATTGCAATAGGGCTGCTTTAAGTTGATATACTTTTAAGGGGATTATCAGCACATCACTTTTAGGTAACACGATAGGTGAAGGCTTCGCAGGTTTTAGCGCAGTGGTTTGGCCGTTTTGCCAGTGTGCGCAAGAGGGCATGGTTTTCATGTCTCTGGGGTAGCAGTCATACGGCACGCCATTTTTCTGGGCGCTTGCAGCAATCAGGCTTCCTATGGCACCGCCGCCAACTATATGTAGTTTACCCATTAGCACCTATTAAACATTCAAAGTAGCTTCTATTTTCTTATGACTATTAGCACCTATTAGGTTGGCACCTATTAGGCCGTTCGCGTTTTCCCCTAGCACGCCGGCAAAAAGCGTGCGGGCAGGGAAGGCCATGGATAAGTCTCAGGCGCATTAAGCCCGTTGTACCAAGTCTGCACATCGGCTTCGTTTATGACTTCACCTGTATCGAAAGGTGCCGTAACCGATAATTCACCAGAAGACAAAGGTAGGTGCAAATGCCATGCATGAAGATACAGCCTGTCTGATGCCTCACCACCATAAAGTGTATCACCCAAAATAGGTGCGCCAATGCTTTTAAGCGCCACACGAATTTGATGGGTTTTCCCCGAGTGAGGCTTTACGATAAAGCCCCGTGTGCCGGGCTTAGCCGCGCTACTGAAAAACTGAGTGATAGCCGGGTTTTCTGTGGTTTTTAGCAAAATCCGCTGGCCGCCTCGACGATTTTTCATGTCGCCCATTATCGTGCCTTGTTTCTTTTTAGGCTTGTGATCACTTAGCGCCAAGTAGTATTTGCTCACACGTCTTGATGAGAAAAGCTCGCCAATTTCACTGGCTACAGCTGCATTTTTAGCAAGGCACAAACAACCCGAAGTGCCCGTATCTAGACGGTGGCAAAGATGCAGTTCTGTCAAACTCAACTGCTTTTTTAACCGGGTAACAATGCCTTCTACTTTCTCTGCTTTACCGTTTTCGGCAGTACTGTCACCAAAGTCAGCCTCTTTGGTGGCATCGTGCATAGCAATGCCAATAGGCTTGTTGACAATAATAAGGTCTGTATTTTCAAAGAGAACGGGGATCGGCTGCACTAGCTATTTTCTAACTCTGAAATGGCTTCTTCATAGTCAAGCTCGTCGACTGCATCAATAATTGCGGCCCGTTTGTCTTGAGGTAAAGCAAGGGCATCTAGCCATTCATCCAGTTTGTCCTGGGCGATAAACTCGCTCGCTTTCAGCGCTGTCATTAACTGTTTTCGCGCTTGCTCAGCTGCTGCTCCATTCGCCGGTGCCGGGGCAGAAGCTGTGACTTCTGGCTCTTTGATCAACGCATCAACCGCAGCAATGGTTTCATCTAGTACTGCGATAAAAGCAGGGTATTGTTCAGCAACGCGTTTGTCGTTTCTAAAGCCGCTTTCTACAGGCTTGCTCGCATTGTGCAAAGCAAAAAGCCCTAGGTTTCCTGTCACGCCTTTTAGTGTGTGAACAATAGAGTAAGCCTTATTAAAATCACCCTTAGCAACATGCGCCTGCAAGTCAGCATCAAGAGAACGGTATTCGTCCGTAAACTTACCAAGTAGGGTGAACAACAGTTTTTTGTTACCACTTAGCTGTGACATTCCAAAATCAATATCGACTACTGTTGTTGACTGATCCATGCAACTATCCTTTTTATTTCGCAACTTCTATTGGGCTATTTCTATTCCAAATGGAAACCGTTTGTCAGTTCATTCGTACCACTTAGCGAATTCAACTGGCTAAAGCCTATTTTACAAAAGACTATGAAGTGTAAGTGTATTTCAGAAATACACAAATTAATACAATCATAGCAAAGTCGAAGCAAGTAAAGCGCTAAAAAGTCTGGTAGTCTTCGAAAATTCGCTTGCGCTATAGAGATAGCAACCTCTGTTTTCACCCAATAAGCCAAGTACCACTCAGTGAATATAGAGTGAAAAGGCAGAGTGAAGAATGTGTAGTAATTTAAAAGGAATCATCATGTCAGGAAAACTGACCCTACGTACCTTCGTTATGACCATAGGCGTCATTGCAGTAACAGCGTGTCAGCACGTACAGGAAGAGAAGACGAATAACCAACTAAACACAGTAGCTGATTCGTCGAACACCGTGTCTATTCCTTACGAAAAGTACACATTAGAAAACGGACTTACCGTCATTCTCCACGAAGACCATTCTGATCCACTGGTTCATGTTGACGTTACCTATCACGTTGGCTCTGCGCGAGAAGAGGTAGGTAAATCGGGTTTTGCTCACTTTTTTGAGCACATGATGTTTCAAGGCTCAAAACACGTTGCCGATGAGCAGCATTTTAAGGTTATTACGGAATCGGGCGGTAACTTAAACGGCACAACCAATACCGATCGCACAAACTATTTTGAAACCGTACCGGCTAACCAATTGGAGAAAGTCCTTTGGCTAGAATCTGACAGAATGGGCTATCTGTTAGAAGCCGTAGACCAAACTAAGTTTGAAAACCAAAGAGAAACGGTTAAAAACGAGCGTGCGCAGCGTGTGGACAATCAGCCCTATGGATTGCGTTTCGAGCTTAATGGTGAAGCGCTATATCCTGAAGGGCACCCATACTCGTGGATGACTATCGGCTATGTAGAAGATTTAGACCGGGTTGACGTCAATGACCTAAAAGCCTTTTTTAAGCGCTGGTATGGCCCGAACAATGCGGTCCTAACTATTGGTGGCGATATCGACGTAGCCAAAACCAAAGCGTGGGTGAACAAGTACTTTGGGGAAATCCCATCAGGACCTAAAGTAGAAGAGCCTGAGCCTCAGCCAGTAACGCTAGACGAAACCCGTTATGTAACGTTAGAAGATAAAGTTCATCTTCCGCTTCTGCAAATAACTTATCCTACAGTGTATGGTCGCCATGAAGACGAAGCGCCACTGGACGTATTGGCCGATATTTTAGGCGGTGGAAAAACCTCACTGTTTTACAAAAACCTAGTGAAAGAAGGCATGGCGGTGCAAGCCGTGGTGTCTCACCCTTGCCGCGAACTTGCCTGTGAATTCCAGCTACTCGCTTTGGCTAATCCTGCAAAAATTACCTCACTTTCTACTCTCCAGAACGTACTGAATGAAACCCTAAAAGAGTTTGAGGCACGTGGTGTAACGGCAGATGATTTAGCGCGTACAAAAGGACAAATTGAAGCGCGTACGGTATTTGGCTTACAAAGTGTGTCTGGCAAAGTGTCAGCCCTCGCCGCTAACGAAACCTTTTACCAAGCGCCAGATTTGATTGCCGAAGATATTGCGCGTTATAACGCCGTAACTGCTGAAGACGTTATGCGTGTTTACAATAAATATATTAAAGACGCCAATAGCGTTGTATTAAGCGTGGTGCCCAAAGGGCAGGTTCAGCTCGCTGCGGCTGAGCAGACCTTTGAACGTCCGGTGAGAAATATTCAAATCGATACGGTAGAAGTGTTTGAAAATGAAGCTGTTACCAGTGCCCTATCTACCAATACCGCCCCTAGCTTTGATAGAAGCGTAATGCCGAAAGCCGGTGAGGCACCGGTTGTGGAAGTTCCTGATTATTGGGAGTCTGAACTTGCTAACGGCATTGAAATACTTGGCGTAACCAGCACCGAAACGCCAACGGTAACGCTTACATTAGGTATGGATGGAGGCATGTTGCTAGACCCTGAGGGGAAAGCGGGTACGGCCTACTTAACCGCGTTACTTATGAATGAAACTACAAAGCATTACAGCAACGAAGAATTAGCCAGCGAACTTGCAAAACTGGGTAGCGCTATCCGATTTAGTACTGCAGGTAGATACTCACAAGTTTACGTGTCTACTTTAACCAAGCATTTAGATGAAACCCTAGCGCTGTTAAAAGAAAAGCTGTTCAACCCTGCGTTCACTCAAGAAGATTTCGACCGCATGAAAGAGCGTGTTGTACAAGGCTTGCAGCAACAAGCGAAAACGCCATCTAGCTTAGCTCGCCGCGAGCGTGACCTCGTTCTTTTTGGTGAAGATAACCGCGTGAGCCTGCCGGATGAAGGCACGCTGCAAACTGTGCAGAATATCACGTTGGAAGATGTTAAAACGTTTTATGCCAATTACTATTCGCCAAATAAAGCGAGTATCGTCGTTGTTGGTAACTTACCGAAAAAAGACATGGTGAATACACTAGACTTTATTGGTCAGTGGAAGGGGAATTCCTATGAATTTGCTGATTACAGCGATTTTCCCAAGTACGAAGAAAACCAAATCTTCCTAGTGGATAGCCCAGAAGCGGTTCAGTCGGTAGTATTTATTGTTGATAGAAGCTTACCTTTTGATGCGACAGGCGATCACTTTAAGTCTCGCCTTATGAACTTCCCATTAGGGGGAGCATTTAATAGCCGCATAAATCTGAACCTTCGAGAAGATAAAGGCTTCACCTATGGAGCAAATAGTGGTTTCGTTGGTGGCAAAACCCTTGGCTGGTTTGAAGCAAGTACCGACCTCACTGCTGCTAACACAGGTGAAGGTATCGCTGAAATTTTAAAAGAGATTAATCGCTACCGCACTGAAGGTGTAACCGAGGAAGAAATTGCGTTCATGCGCAATGCCTTTACGTTAAGCGACGCACTTGAATTTGAAACACCTACCAGTAAAGCGCGCTTTTTAAGGCAATTGCTTAGCTATGGTCTTGATAAAGGCTATCGTGAAGAGCAGCTTGCTATTATCAACAATATTGATAAGAAAACGATGGATACCTTGGCAAAGCAATATTTGAATCTTGATAAGATGCAAATTATTGTAGTAGGCGATAAAGCTAAAATTTTGCCTCAGTTAAACGCGCTATCGATGCCAATTATCGAGTTATCAGTAGAGAGTAATACCCGAGAAACGTTAAACTGATAGATTGATTTTTGTTGAATTTACATTATTGCCCCCCATAACAGGGGGCTATATTGACATAACGGACCACCATTTTGACTGTAGACTCATCCCGTTTTGATGCGCGCATTGCTGCGCTTAAGTCACCCGAATTTCTCGCTGCGCTAAAAGATATTAAGCGCGGCGTTGAGCGCGAAGCCCTTCGTATAAACCCGAACGGTACGTTGGCACAAACACCCCATCCTAAACCGCTGGGATCTGCGCTAACCCATGACTCAATCACAACAGACTTTTCTGAATCGTTGCTTGAATTCATTACGCCGCCAGAAAACAGTGCTGCCAAAACGATTTCTCAGTTAAAAGATATCCATAAATTCGTTATTGATAATATTGGTGAAGAGCAAATATGGCCGCTAAGTATGCCATGCTTTATAGATGATGAAGCGCACATTCCCATCGCCTATTTTGGTGAGTCAAATGTGGGCAAGATGAAGCGTGTATATCGCATTGGTCTTAAAAACCGCTACGGCAGTATGATGCAGGCAATTGCCGGCGTGCATTTCAACTTTTCTCTTCCCGAAACGTTTTGGAAGCTATGGGCTGAACTGAACGGAAAAGAACATTCTCAAGAGCAGACTTCAGCCGATTATTTTGGGCTTATCCGCAACTACCGCAGGTTGTGTTGGCTTATTCCTTATTTGTACGGTGCATCCCCTGCATTATGTGGATCGTTTTTAAAAGGAAAGCAGCATGCGTTACCTTTTAAAAAGGTTGGTAAGGGCACGGTATACATGCCATACGCGACATCACTTCGCATGAGTGATTTAGGCTACACAAGTGCAGAGCAATCATCGCTTAAGATTTGTTACAACAAGCTAGACAACTATGTCACCTTGCTGCGCGATGCGATGAATACGCCGTCATCCCGGTTCAGCCAGTTTGCTGCAGGCGAAGAGGGCAATTATCAACAGTTAAGTCGCAACATCATTCAAATTGAAAATGAACTGTACTCGCCTATACGCCCTAAGCAGCCCACTCAGTCAATGGAAAAGCCAACAGACGCTTTGGTTAGACGCGGTATCAGCTACATTGAAGTGCGCGCTCTAGATGTAAATCCATTTTCGGCAATTGGTATTTCACAGACGCAATTCGATTTCTTAGATGTTTTCTTAGTTGCGTGCTTACTAATGCCAAGTGCAGAACTTGACGAAGCGCAGCTTAAAGAAGCTAAAGAGAATATGAATAAAGTGGTGTTAGAAGGGCGAAACCCTGATTTGCTCCTGCAAAATGGCGGAGAAAATATTTCACTACCTAGCTGGTGTGCCTCGCTGTTTAAGTCCTTCGAGCAAGCGGCCGAATTACTCGATTTGGCCAATGATACGTCGCGTTATACACAAGCGGTGAACATCGAGGCTGAAAAAGTGGCGGATCCGGCGCTAACGCCGTCAGGTAAACTACTTGCTACTTTGCTAGAAAGCGACAAAGATAATGGCGTGTTGGGCTTAGAACTGGCACAAGCTTATCAAGCTGAGATGAAGTCTTTTGAATACACGGATACGGATGCTGCTGGTTTTGCTGCCCAAGCTGACGTGTCGTTTGCTGCTCAAAAAGAAATAGAAGCTGCTGATGTGAAAGACTTTGATACATTTATTCGTGATTATTTCGCTGAGGCCCCAGCAAAAAAAAATGCCTGACATAGGTCAGGCATCGAAGGGTTCCAGGGAAACACACATTTTACTAGAACATTAGTTAAGACAAGCTATGAACCAAAAGTTCAAAAAATTGGTTGTTTTTTTATCAACTCTCATCGTTCTTTTTCCGCTGTTTATCGCTGGGTGTGCAACTACGCCTCCTAAAGACATCAGTAATTTGTGCGAAATATTCTACGAAAAGGACGATTGGTATGATGCAGCTGCTGATGCCCGCGATAAATGGGGTGTGCCTATACATGTTCCAATGGCCATGATGTATCAAGAAAGTTCCTTCCGCCACGATGCGCTTCCACCGCGTGATTACGTTTTCTTCGGGCTTATTCCTTGGGGGCGTGTTAGTTCGGCTTATGGCTATTCACAAGCGAAAACACCTACCTGGTCTGACTATATGAGAGAAACAGATAACAGTGGTGCGGATCGTGATGATTTCGAGGACGCTATCGACTTTATGGGATGGTTTATTTACAAGTCGCAAAAAGTGAACGGTATTTCTAAATGGGACGCCTACGCGCAATACCTTAACTATCACGAAGGATGGGGCGGGTACAAACGCAGAAGCTATGATAGAAAGCCGTGGCTGAAGAAAGTGGCGTCAAAAGTTAAAGCGCGCTCGCTGCGCTATGCTACGCAACTTAAAACCTGCGAGGAAGATCTTCAAAAAGGTTGGTTTATGAAGCTGTTTAGCTAAATTAAAGAAGCGAGAAAAAGCGACGTTATAGTCGCTTTTTTTATGCGTCTATGAACGTTGATTAAGATAAGTAGAAAAATATATTGAAGAAAAAAATTGAGGGATAGACGGGCGTCTATCCCTCAGCGACGCTAAGCCAAGACCGTTTTTTACCCAACGTCGAACAGGCATTTACAAGATAGTGTAAATGAGAATGATTTGCAATACCTTTTTTGTGAATTAATTTTATCCCTCAATATGCAACAAATTTATCTGGCCCTAATCTTGTTCTATACTTTTCAAGTGGAGGAACGTATGGATATAGACAAGTTTAGTGCGCATGGAGAAGTTCACGCTCATTTTCAAGCAGAGCAAAATATTCTACATATAGACTTAGTAGGTCCGTTTAATCTTGAGTTCATGCAAAAGTATGAGCGTGTGGTTGGCGCACAAAGAAAGAATATTGATACACCGTGTTGGGGAAGCTTAGTAAATGTGCATGGTCTGGCACTTGCGCCCATGGAGGCTACTAACGCTGGGCAAGAAATTGTTAGTAAAGCCGTAGCATTGGGGCTAATTGCCACGGCAGTGGTGCTTCATGAACCAGAAGGTGTGGCAATGCAAAAGAAGTTTTGGTCTCGTGTTTATGAATCTTCAACACTAGCATTCGAATACTTTGACGACACTGCTCAGGCAACACTGTGGTTGAGTGAAAAAGTACTTGCTTGTCTGCAGGCCCACAATGTTAATCAGTTCAATAATGCCAGACGATAGCCATAACAGTCCTAACTAGGCGAACTCGCCCTGTCTAAACTGATCTTTGCTCAGTGCTCCACTCTACCAATTGAATGAAGGCATAACAGGAGGTAGCCATGGTAGGTAGTCAGCATCAATACCGTTTTTTCAACGTCAACAATGTTTTATTTGATATACCAAGCAATGTATACGACGATAGCGTTGTCGACGGATGGTTTAGGAATATCGCAAGAGAGGGTCAGAAACTTGATAAGTGGGTAATTCTATCTATTCCCGACAAAAGTTTAACGATTACACATACTGCCGCATCTCAACTTTGCTCACGGCTTCCCTTTCTGAGAACGTATGGGTGTTTGGGTTTTCTTTTGCTTGCGAACCATGTAAACGCCAAAATCTTTCAACACAGTCTTCGAGCAACACCCCCCAATTTTGATATACAAGTTAGTGAGTCGATGGAGCAGCTGTGCCGTAATGCGGAGGCGTTGCTTGGTTATGAGGGAAACCTGAACATATTCAATCGTTACAACTAAGTATGGCAAAGCCCCAATTGTGATGGCGCGACAAATATGCGGATTGGTATTAACTGTATGTTGACCTGGATCAAATAATTAGGCCGACAGCTAACGACTAGAAATCGAATTTGATCTGGATCACATCCTCTATCTAACGCCTCTTCTACTATTTACTTAGTTGAAGAGGAGATTACTTATGTTGTGGACTATGATGAAAGACCCCGTAGTATGGGGCTCACTACTCGGTATAGGCATTATTGTAGCGATGATGATGTATTACACTTATTTGTTTATGCACAACAGTGCAGATGAAGACAAATAAGTCACCATGTATGGCTGTCCAGGTGCAAATTAACGCTTGTTGTTTTGAAGCGGTATGTCGATGAGTACCAATAGTGCTGCTTGTCCACCGTATTCGAGGGGCGCTTGATGAAATGCACGTACGTGTGGGTGCTGAACTAAGTAATGGGGCAGGGCGGCTTTTAGCACGCCCTGACCAAAACCATGCATTACACACACGCAATCTATCAGTTCTTTTCTCGCCGTGTGAATAAGTGCGGCAAGCTCGGCTTTTGCCATCTCTCGGGTAAGGCCATGTAAATCTAAAGTCATTTCTGGCGAGTAGTCGCCACGGCGCAGCTGCTTCAAAATATGCGTAGACTCACCTTCTTGGCAAAAGCGCATGGGCCCTTCTTGCGGCAACGCTGCCTGGTACATATCAGAAAAGTCGAAGCTTGCCGCTAATTGCTTACTGTGTTTTAGATGTTTACCTTTTACCTGCTGTGACTTCTTAAATAACTCAACTTGCTTATCAGGCTCAACTTTATCTTGTGATAAAGGCGTCACTCCCTGCATTGCATCGGCAAATGAAAAAGTCTCTTCCTTGGTATTCGTAGACATATTTCCATTACGGGAACCTTCCTGTCTCGCCTGACTTTTATGGCGATGAGGTTCAGAAAGTTGCTTCTTTAATGCTTTAAGTTCTTTTTTAAAGGTTTTCATCAACGATAGCTTGGGTAAATACACTCGAGTTTAACGATTCAAAACGCCTAAATTATAACGAATAGAAAGATTCGGTACGTAGTTAATTATGTGAATCGGTATGAAGTTTGGGTATGATACCAGCTTTGAAATTTTTGATGTACCCAAACGCCATGACCGATAAGTTTTACCTTGAAGAAGCCATTGAAGATCTGCATACCCTGTTAGATATGACACGATGGGCAACCAGCCGTTTTAACGATGCGGCCTTGTACTTTGGTCATGGTACTGACAATGCATGGGATGAAGCGACAAGCCTAGTTATGCAAGCCTTACATTTGCCTCATCCTATATTGGAACAAGTTGGGGACAGCGTAATGACGTCTCGCTTAACGAAAAGCGAGCGAGAGAAGATTGCAGAGCTTGTTTTAAAGCGCGTGCAAACTCGCATGCCATTACCTTATATCACAAACGAAGCCTGGTTCTGCGGTATGCCGTTCTACGTAGACGAGCGAGTGCTCATTCCTCGCTCTCCATTTGCTGAACTTATTCAAAAAGAGTTTGCGCCATTTGTAGAATCGACGCCTAACAGTATTCTTGATATGTGCACGGGCGGTGCGTGTATTGCTATTGCGCTTGCTCATGCATACCCAGAAGCGCAGGTAGATGCCGTTGATATCAGCACAGATGCATTGGAAGTGGCCGATATTAATATTCAGGAGCATGGTCTTAGTCACCGTGTTTATCCCATTCAGTCTGACCTGTTTTCAAGTTTAGAAGGGCAGAAATACGACCTTATCGTGTCTAATCCGCCTTATGTTGACGCAGAGGACATGGCTGACTTGCCTGAAGAGTATCACCACGAGCCTGAGCTTGCCCTTGCCGCAGGTGAAGACGGTCTGGAACTGGTTGATATCATGCTTAAAGAGGCGCCAACTTACCTTAATGACGGTGGCTGGTTATTCGTTGAAGTTGGAAATAGCGAAGTGCACATGAGCGAAAGGTTCCCCGGGTTAGAAGTGATTTGGCTTGAATTCGATAACGGTGGTTCAGGTATTTTCGCCGTGCGCAAAGACACACTAGTACAGTATTTTAGTAGTAAGGATTAATAGTTAATTATGTCAGGTAACAGCTTCGGAAAACTTTTCACTGTAACCACGTTTGGTGAAAGCCACGGCATTGCAATTGGCGGTGTAGTAGACGGTTGCCCTCCAGGACTTGAGATCACTGAAGAAGATCTTCAGGTCGATTTAGACAGACGTAAGCCCGGCACCTCTCGTTATACTACTGCGCGAAGAGAAGACGATGAAGTACAAATTTTATCTGGCGTATTTGAAGGTAAAACTACTGGCACCAGTATTGGTTTATTGATTAAAAATAAAGATCAGCGAAGCCAAGATTACGGCAATATCAAGGACCGCTTTCGTCCAGGCCACGCTGACTATACCTACGATCAAAAGTACGGAAGCCGTGACTATCGCGGTGGTGGTCGTTCGTCTGCACGTGAAACGGCTATTCGCGTAGCCGCAGGTGGTATTGCGAAAAAGTACCTTAAAGAAGTGCACGGTATTGAAGTATTAGGCTATTTGTCTCAGCTTGGGCCGGTAACAGTAGATAAGGTTGATCACAGCGTAACCAACACTAACCCGTTTTTCTGTCCTGATGAGTCTAAGCTAGACGCGCTGGACGAGTACATGCGAGACCTTAAAAAGTCAGGCGACAGCATTGGCGCGAAGGTATCGGTTGTTGCGAAGAATGTGCCTGTAGGCCTAGGCGAGCCTGTTTTCGATAGGCTAGATGCTGAAATCGCCCACGCCATGATGGGAATTAACGCAGTGAAAGGCGTGGAAATTGGTGATGGTTTTGATGTTATTAATCAAAAAGGCAGTGAACACCGCGATACGCTTACTCCTGAAGGATTCACATCTAATCATGCAGGTGGCGTGCTAGGCGGCATCTCTACCGGTCAGGATATTGAAGTACACATGGCGCTTAAGCCGACCTCAAGTATTTCGGTTCCCGGTAAAACTATCAATAAAGACAATGAAGAAATCGATATCGTCACCAAAGGTCGTCACGACCCGTGTGTGGGTATCCGTGCTGTACCTATTGCTGAAGCCATGCTGGCACTGGTATTGATGGATCATCTGCTACGCCACCGCGCGCAAAATGCCGGTGTGCAGTCGACCACGAAACCAATTGCGGGTCAGGCATAGCAGTTTTTTAAATCGCAAGACCGCAATGCCAAGACTGCGACGTTAACGCGGATTAAAGATACACGCAGCATGAGCGCATGTTGCGCTAATTAATTCTATCATTCGCCACTGCCGGTTCTGCGCTAGTGGCGTTTTTGCATATGGAGATGTGAATTGTCACCAAATGGCCTAAACGATGCCAACAATACTGCGGCGAGCCCAGCAAGCAGCAAAACCGGCCTCTTTATTCTTGCTATCACCTACTGGCTTTACTTCGGTCAGCTTGGCGTGCTTGTGCCTTATTTAGGTATCTTCCTTGATGGGCGGGGATTTTCCTCTGCCGAAATCGGTGAACTTTTTGCTGTTATAACGCTAGCGCGTATTTTAGGGCCAGGCCTGTGGGCTGGCGTGGCCGATAAAACGGGTAATGCCATTGGCGTAATGCGTTTAGGCTGCTTGCTCACCGTACTAACTTTCAGTTCGGTGTTTTACTTCACCAGTTTTTGGGGGCTTACGTTGGCTTTCGGGTTGATGATGATGTTCTGGACAGCGGTGTTGCCTCAACTTGAAGTTATCACGATGAACACGGTGGCGAAAACCAATGCCACGTATGGGCAGGTAAGGCTATGGGGGAGCGTTGGCTTTATTTGTTTGACGGTCGGTGTAGGAAAGGCCCTAGATATTTTTTCTAACGACACGCCAGTGCACGCCAGTATTGGCGTACTCGCGTTACTGTTCATCAGTACCTTGTTCATACGTGCGCCCAAAGAAGCTGCACCTGAAACGTCTACGGCGGGAAGTATTTGGAAATACGCCAAACAAAAACCTTTCGCCATCTTTATATTCGCTTCAGCGTGCTTGCAAATTAGCTTTGGTGCGTATTACGGATTTTTCGCACTTTACATGCGCGACCTTGATTACAGCGGCCAACAAACTGGCATCTTTATCGCGCTTGGGGTACTTGCCGAGGTGGGGATATTTCTTATTGCCCGCCGTCTGATTAGCCAGTTTGGCGTGTGGAATTTATTGTTTGTGAGCATCGCACTGACAGGGCTTCGCTGGTATGTCATGGCGGCATTCGCTGATACCTTTATGGTGATTGTGTTGAGTCAGCTTATTCATGCGTTAAGCTTTGGTTTAACGCATGCGGTATCGGTGCATTTTATCCACCAGTTCCTGCCGAAGGCGTATCAAAGCCGAGGGCAAGCGGTATACATCAGTATAGCGTTTGGATTAGGTGGCGCATTTGGAAACTACTTGGCAGGGCAGCAGTGGCAGCAAGGCACTAACGCCTATGAGACGTTCGTTACCGCAGCCGTTTTTGCAGCAATAGGCGCACTGTCACTGCTACTGTGTTCCAGAAAAGAAATGGAAAGTGCAAAGGCGGCTTAAAATCTTGTTCTGATGGCTGACCGCAGGCTTACGCCTGCGGTGCACGTTTACACTCTGATATCACGTCAGTACCATCATCACCATTGTCTTGCTCTAAACGTACATCAAATTTCCACAGCCTGTGCAGGTGGCGCATAACTTCATCTTTTGAATCGCCTAGCGGAATTCCTCGTTGAGGAATATAGCGAAGAGTAAGCGAACGATCGCCTCTTACATCAACGTTATGTACCTGAATGTTGGGTTCTAAATTACTCAAATTGTATTGAGCAGACAGCTTCTCTTTAATAATTTGATAACCCATTTCGTCATGAATAGCGCTCACCGCAATAAAGGGCTTGGTGGTGTCATCTTCAAGGGCGAATAACTTAAAGTCGCGAATAACTTTAGGCGATAAAAACTGACTGATAAAACTTTCGTCTTTAAAGTTTTCCATGGCGAAATGCACGGTCTCAAGCCAGTCTTTTCCCGCAATACTTGGAAGATATTTATAGTCTTCTTCAGTGGGAGACTGACACACCCGTTTAATATCCATGAACATGGAAAAGCCTAACGCATACGGATTGATGCCAGAGTAATAAGGGCTGTTGTACTCTGGCTGCATTACGACACTTGAATGACTGTGCAAAAACTCCATCATGAAGCGGTCGCTGACCAAACCCTCGTCATACATCTCATTTAGAATGTGGTAGTGCCAAAAACAGGCCCATCCTTCATTCATTACTTGGGTTTGTTTTTGCGGATAAAAATACTGCGAAACTTTCCGTACAATACGCACAATTTCACGTTGCCAAGGTTCAAGTAAAGGTGCGTTTTTTTCAATAAAATAAAGCAGGTTTTCTTGCGGTTCTTGTGGAAAACGAATTTTTTCTTTGTGTTTGCTATGCGGGCTATTTGGCAGGGTGCGCCAAAGCTCGTTCACTTGCGATTGCAGGTAGGCCTCGCGCTCTTCTTGTCTGTTTTTCTCTTCTTGTAACGAAATTTTCTGCGGGCGTTTGTATCGGTCAACGCCGTAATTCATTAGCGCGTGGCACGAGTCGAGCATATTTTCGACTTCATCAAATCCATATTTTTGTTCGCATTTAGCAATGTAGTTTTTAGCAAAGACCAGGTAGTCGATGATAGAGCTGGCATCGGTCCAGGTTTTAAATAAGTAGTTGCCTTTGAAGAATGAGTTGTGACCGTAGCACGCATGAGCCATAACGAGCGCTTGCATGGTAATGGTGTTCTCTTCCATTAAATACGCAATGCAGGGGTCAGAGTTAATGACGATTTCGTAAGCCAGCCCCATTTGTCCACGACGGTATTGTTGCTCAGTTTGAATAAACTTTTTGCCAAAGCTCCAGTGCGTGTAGTTAAGCGGCATGCCGATGCTGGCGTAAGCATCCATCATCTGCTCTGCGGTGATCACCTCAATTTGATTGGGATAGGTGTCTAACTTAAATTTTTTGGCGATGCGATCGATATGTTGCTCATACTCTTCGATAAGTGGAAACGTCCAGTCGGGCCCATCGCTTAATAAGTGGCGTTTTGATGTTTCAGGCTTGCTGTTTTCTTTTGCCATAGCGTCGGTTGTCATATTAGGCTCCTTGCTGCGCATCTTGTTCAGAGCGTTTGAATAGCTCTCTGAACACAGGATAGATGTCGGCCTGTGTTTGTATGTGCTTACATACAAAGTTGTCGTGAGTGGCGGCCACTTTCTCGTATTCTCGCCACAAACTTTGGTGCTGCCTCTCGGTTATCTCTATATAGGCATAGTAACGGGTTGCGGGTAGCAGTTTAGCGGTAAGCAAGTCACGACACTGTGGCGAGTCATCAGCCCAGTTATCGCCATCTGACGCTTGTGCTGCATAGATATTCCAGTTTCCATCGCTGTAGCGCTCGCGAACGACTTCATCCATTAGCTTCAATGCACTTGAAACAATAGTGCCGCCGGTTTCTTGAGAGTAGAAAAACTCGTGCTCGTCTACTTCCTTTGCTTGCGTGTGATGACGAATGTACACCACGTCTACATTTTCGTAGGTTCGCGTCAAAAAGAGATACAGCAAGATATAAAACCGTTTAGCCATGTCTTTGGTGGCTTGGTCCATAGAGCCAGATACATCCATTAAGCAAAACATTACGGCTTTGCTTGAGGGAAGCGGACGCTTGTCATAGTTCTTAAAGCGCAAATCGAAAGTATCAATAAAAGGCACTCGGGCTATTTTGGCTTTAAGTGCTTCAATTTCTTCTTTTAATGCATTTATGGCTAACGTATTGTCGTGCTTGTCTTCTATAAGCAGTGCAAGTTTTTCTTCAAGCTCTCTCAGTTTCTTTCTATCACTTCCGCTTAAGGCAATACGCCTTGCCACAGAGCCTTTGAGTGAGCGAACAATATCTAAATTACTTGGCACGCCATCGGTCTGATAACCTGCGCGATAAGTTTCGTATTGGGTGACTTTATCAAATTGATTTTTCTTTAAGTTGGGAAGCGCTAAATCTTCAAAAAGTAGGTCTAAATATTCGTCTTTGGATATAGAAAATACGAACTCATCTTGGCCTTCGCCTTCATTGCTAGCGTCGCCTTCGCCTGCGCCCTTGCCACCGCCGCCTGGCGGCCTATCAATTTTATCACCCGCTGTGAATTGGTCGTTGCCGGGGTGGACAATATCTCTACTGCCGCCGCGGCCGGTATGAAAAATAGGTTCAGAGATATCTCTGGCTGGAATGCTAATTTGCTCGCCAGAATCTAAATCGGTAACAGAACGTTTACCCACTGCATCAGAAACAGCACGCTTTATCTGCTGTTTGTAACGCTTAATAAAGCGCTGGCGGTTTACCGTACTCTTACCTTTGCTGTTTAACCTTCGGTCAATAAAATGCGCCATACACACCTGCTTGTCTTGTTGTGAACTACAAATACCCGTGCTGAAGCACGCATTACACGCGCTTCAGCACCACATGCGTTTAGCGCTAAGACGCTTTACGTACGCGCAGGTACCATTCACACAGCAACCGAACTTGTTTTTGCGTATATCCCTTCTCGGTCATACGATTTACAAAGTCGTCGTGTTTTTTCTGCTCCTCTGCAGAGCCTTTGGTGTTGAAAGAAATAACCGGCAGTAAGTCTTCCGTGTTAGAGAACATTTTCTTCTCAATCACGGTGCGAAGTTTTTCGTAACTGGTCCATGCTGGGTTTTTGCCGCCGTTATTTGCACGGGCTCTCAAAACAAAGTTAACGATTTCGTTACGGAAGTCTTTCGGATTACTTATTCCCGCAGGCTTCTCTGTCTTTTCTAACTCAGCATTCAGTGACGCTCTGTCGAACAGCTGTCCGGTTTCTGGGTCGCGATACTCTTGGTCTTGGATCCAGAAATCAGCATAGGTTACATAGCGGTCAAACAGGTTTTGCCCATATTCAGAATACGATTCTAAGTAAGCCGTTTGAATCTCTTTACCAATGAATTCCACGTAGCGAGGAATGAGGTAGCCTTTCAAAAACTCCAAATACTTATCAGCGGTTTCTTGAGGGAACTGCTCCCGTTCAATTTGACGCTCCAGTACATAAAACAAATGGACTGGGTTTGCCGCCACTTCTTGATGATCGAAGTTAAAAACCCTGGAGAGAATCTTAAATGCAAAGCGGGTGGATAACCCTTCCATGCCTTCATCGACACCGGCGTAGTCGCGGTACTCTTGATAAGACTTGGCTTTCGGGTCGGTGTCTTTCAGGCTCTCGCCATCATACACGCGCATTTTAGAAAATAGACTGGAGTTCTCTGGCTCTTTCAAGCGCGATAACACAGTAAACTGCGCTAAACACTCTAGCGTGTCTGGCGCACAGGGCGCGCCGTTAAGCTCGCTGCTGTCTAGTAACTTTTTGTAGATCTTAATTTCTTCACGTACTCGCAAACAGTACGGTACTTTTACTATATAGACACGGTCTAGGAAGGCTTCGTTATTCTTATTGTTTCTAAACGATTGCCACTCAGATTCGTTTGAATGCGCAAGTATAAGCCCATCGAAGGGAAGCGCAGAGAAGCCCTCTGTTGGGTTGTAGTTACCCTCTTGTGTAGCAGTTAAAAGTGGATGCAGCACTTTAATCGGTGCTTTGAACATCTCCACAAATTCCATTAAGCCCTGATTGGCCTTACATAGTGAACCTGAATAACTGTAAGCATCAGGGTCGTTTTGTGCATATTGTTCTAAGCGGCGAATATCAACTTTACCCACCAAAGATGAAATATCTTGGTTGTTTTCGTCACCGGGTTCGGTTTTAGCGATACCCACCTGGTCGAGCACTGATGGATAAACGCGAACCACCTTGAACTGGGTAATATCGCCATTGAATTCATGCAGGCGTTTGCGTGCCCACGGCGACATAATGGTTTTTAAGTAGCGCTTAGGAATGCCGTACTCTTTTTGTAAAATGTCGCCATCTTCTTTGACATCAAACAGACAGAATGGATGGTCGTTAACAGGCGAGCCTTTCAGCATGTAAATAGGTACGTGCTGCATAAGTTCTTTAAGTCTCTCTGCCAGAGACGATTTACCGCCACCCACTGGGCCGAGCAAATAGAGAATTTGTTTCTTCTCTTCAAGACCTTGTGCGGCGTGTTTAAGGTAAGAAACGATTTGTTCTATGGCTTCTTCCATGCCATAGAATTCTGAAAAAGCTGGATAACGAGAAATAACGCGGTTTGAGAAAATGCGGCTAAGTGCCGGGTCGTTGGCAGTGTCGATTAATTCAGGCTCACCAATAGCTTGTAGCAAACGTTCTGCTGCATTTGCATAAGCGGTTTGATCCTCTTTACAAATTTCAAGGAACTCCCCAATGGTGAACTCTTCCTGTTTTCGCTCTTCATAGCGACTTTGATAGTGTTCAAAAATACCCATGAATACCCCTTAAATACGGAACCCCGTAATTTCAGCTTAGTAGGTATTTGGGAAAACGATAGTAATTATTGTGTATAGTTTTTAATCTTTTCGTCTAATGAAAAATGCAACTTTAATAAGAATTTAGTGTCACTTAATGAACAACAGTGCATAAAAAAAGCCCCGCTTGGAAGCGGGGCTTTTTATAACTGATACTTTACGCTGTTAAGAGCGCAAGGCGCTTAACGCTTCAGTCTTTTGCTTATGCAAAGTTGCTGCTTGCGAATTCCCAGTTAACCAGCGCCCAGAAATTTTCTAGGTACTTAGGACGCGCATTGCGGTAGTCGATGTAGTAAGCGTGTTCCCAAAGGTCAACAGTAAGCACTGGCGTAAGGTCGTCGCCAGAAATAGGCGTTTGCGCGTTGCTTGTGTTAACGATATCTAGGCTGCCGTCTGCAGTTTTAACTAACCACGTCCAGCTTGAACCGAAGTTGTTAACAGCTTTATCGTTAAATGCTGCTTGGAAGTCTGCGAATGAGCCCCACTTCGCGTTGATAGCTTCTGCTAGCGCGCCTGTTGGCTCACCGCCGCCATTCGGGCTTAGACAGTGCCAGTAGAACGTGTGGTTCCATACCTGCGCTGCGTTATTGAAAACACCGCCGTCAGAAGATTTGATGATTTCTTCTAGGCTTTTGTTTTCCATGTCAGTACCTTCAACTAGGCCGTTAAGCTTAGTTACATAAGTAGCGTGGTGCTTGCCATAGTGGTACTCAAGCGTTTCAGCAGAAATATGCGGTTCTAGTGCATTTTGTTCGTATGGTAATGCTGGTAATTCAAAAGCCATGACGGTCTCCATGTTGGTTTAGTATTGTAGTCTAAAGCCCACTTATCTTCGCCTGTTCAATAAGTGCATATTAATTCTATGTTCAATATACTGCTCTAGACGCTAAAGCATATCCCAAATGTGGGGATAAAGTCCTATAACTCAATGACAAAAATGTGAATTTTTTTTCAAAAGTTAAAATGTGACACTAATTTGTATTGCAATGTATGGGTAGATAACGATTCAGAAGTTGAAAAGATCAATTTAGCTATGGGTAATTAAACATAAAATTATGATACCCTTTCCCTTGATAAATCATTCATGCATTCCCATCTAACTGGGAATACACTTTTGTGCTCAGAGGAATCAAATGGATAATACTGAAAATCAATCAACGCTAGATAGAATCAAGCTGCAAATCGAAGAAAACCCAATTTTGTTGTATATGAAGGGTTCTCCTAAACTACCTAGCTGTGGCTTTTCTTCACAAGCATCGCAAGCGTTGATGTCATGTGGCGAACCATTTGCTTATGTAGATATTCTTCAAAACCCAGACATCCGCGCAGAACTACCAAAATATGCAAACTGGCCGACATTCCCGCAACTATGGGTTGAAGGTGAGCTTGTAGGCGGTTGCGATATCATTATTGAAATGTTCCAACAAAACGAGCTTCAACCGCTTATTAAAGAAACGGCTGCAAAGTACAAAGAAGCAGAGTAAATCTTGTTTCCATGTACAAATTTTTAGGTTTGTAAAAAACGATTTAAAAGCCGGCTTATAGTCGGCTTTTTTTATTAAAACCCGCCAAAAATCCCGCACTTTTATTCCCGTAAAAATTATATAGACAGGTCAGAAATTAAAATCCTCTACGGAGTGAAAAAATATTTTTATTTTGTCGAAAAAGGTTTGTTTTTTAATATCTTGCGTTCTATAAAAAACACCATCTGACCGCAAATGAGTCAGTGTTGAAGGTAAAAAATAACAACTACTCTGAGCATTTTTTTAATGTGTTTAAAACGCTGAAGGTGTCTTAGAGAAACTCCGGGAAACCACCATGAATACAACCTTGTCTTTATTGACCAAAAACGTGCGTGGCGTATTAGCTGCATCAGCTGCGTTTTCAGTAATGGCCGCTGCACCTGTTTATGCGCAAGAAGCTGAAGAGAGTGCTAAGGCCGAAGATTTTGAACAAATTGCGGTAGTTGGTTCACGTGCAGCGCCTCGCTCGGTCGCTGACTCAGCGGTGCCAATTGATATTATTTCTGACGAAGAGTTTAAGCAGCAGGGTGCCACTGATATGGTATCTATGATGCAGACTGTTGTTCCGTCTTTTAACGTAAACGACCAGCCGATCAACGATGCTTCAACGCTTGTTCGTCCTGCTAACCTTCGCGGTATGGCATCAGACCACACGCTTGTGCTTGTAAATGGTAAACGTCGTCACCGTTCTGCGGTTATCACTTTCCTTGGTGGTGGTCTTTCTGACGGTGCACAAGGTCCTGATATTTCTGTTATCCCAGCAGCGGCATTAAAGCAAGTGGAAGTACTTCGCGATGGTGCAGCAGCACAATACGGTTCTGATGCGATTGCGGGCGTAATTAACTTCGTACTTAACGATGCATCAGAAGGCGGTTCGTTTGAAGCCCGTTACGGCTCTTTCTACGAAGGCGACGGCGACATGATTCAGATGTCGGGTAACGTAGGTCTTCCTCTATCTGACAAAGGCTTTATTAACCTTTCAGCTGAATACCGTACTGCAGACGACACATCTCGAAGTGTACAGCGTGCAGACGCTGCTGCATTGATAGCGGCTGGGAACACTTTTGTAGCAGATCCTGCGCAAATTTGGGGCTCACCTGAGATCAAACACGACATCAAACTTTTCGCTAATGCAGGTATAGAGCTTTCTGCTACCTCAGAAGCTTACATGTTTGGTAACTACGCCGAGCGTGAAGTTGAAGGTGGTTTCTACTTCCGTAACCCACACAATCGTGGTGGTGTGAACGATGGTGGTACAAATGACGATGGCGAGCAACTACTGCTTGTTGGTGATTTAACCGGCGATATGTCAGGTAACTGTCCAACCGACATCGTAGTTGGTGATAACGTACTAGAGAACCCGCGTTATATTAACGAAGTTCAGAACAATCCTGACTGTTGGGCGTTCAACGAAATGCTGCCAGGTGGTTTCACACCTCGTTTCGGTGGTACGGTTACAGATATGTCACTTGTCTTTGGTACGAAAGGCGAACTTGACCACGATATCACGTATGACGTGAGCTTGAACCTTGGCCAAAACGAAGTTGACTTTGCTATTAGCAACACCATCAACCCGTCTTTAGGTCCAGAAACACCTACAGAATTTAGCCCAGGTCGCTATACGCAGTCTGAGCAAACCCTTGATATTGATTTCACTAAGCCGTTCGATGTTGGTTTATATGAACCACTATTCGTGGCAACTGGTTTCCAATATCGCAACGAAAGTTATGAGAGCTTTGCAGGTGATACTGCCTCTTATGAAATAGGTCCGCTGGCGACACAAGGCTTTGGCATTGGCTCAAATGGTTTCCCTGGCTTGGCGGCCAATAGCCAAGGTCGTGTGTCCCGCAACAACATCGCACTGTACATTGACGCAGAAGCGTATATCACTGAAAACTTCATGTTAGCCGGTGCGCTACGTTATGAAGACTTCTCTGATTTCGGTGACACAACGAAAGGTAAGATTGCTTTCCGTTGGCAAGCACTTGAGAACATTGCTTTCCGTGGTGCGTTCTCAACAGGCTTTAAAGCACCTACCCTTGGTCAAAGCAACGTGCGTAACGTAACTACCGCGTTTGGTACAGGTGGTGAACTTATTGACCGTGCAACACTGCCTCCGACAGATCCAGTGTCTCAACTTAAAGGTGGTGAGCAGTTAACGCCTGAAGAGTCAGAAAGTATCACGTTTGGTGTGGTAGCCGATTTCGATAATGGTCTATTCATTACCGCAGACTACTACAACATCGAACTGACTGACCGTATCAGTACTGCCTCTGGTATTGCGCTGACTGAAGAAGACATTGCCACGCTGCTTGAGCAAGGTATCAACGATGCGTCTAGCTTCTCTGAAATCAGCTTCTTTACTAATGACTTCGACACCACCACTGAAGGTGTAGACGTAGTAGCGAACTATTCGATGGATATGATGGGCGGTGAAACTAAGTTCTCACTTGCATATAACTGGACGTCTACAGAAGTTGACCGCGCGTCGGACAATATCTCTGATTTTCGTATTCGCATGCTAGAAGATAACCTTCCAGCGGTACGTTACAGTGCAACAGCTAACCACACTAATGGCGACTGGCGCTTCCTTGCGAGAATGAACTACTACGGTAGCATCTTCGAAGATCACCTAGACTCTGCATTGCCGATTGACAAAGTAGGTTCTGAAATTACGTTCGACTTTGAAGTGGCATATAACTTCACTGAAGATTTCACAGTAACTGTTGGTGCTAAGAACGCGTTTGATGAATACCCTGACGAAAACAATACTGATGCAGGTGGTATCACCTACGCACAGATTGCCGGTTCAGCGTATCCGACAACATCTCCAATTGGTATTAACGGTGGCTTCTACTACCTAAGAGGTGTTTACACTTTTTAATAGGTAAGCAATTACCTATAAACCAAACTTTCACTTAATGTTTCAAAGTTAAGGGGGCATTAGCCCCCTTTTATTTTATTAGGTGAAAAAGAACGAAAAAGCAGGCATTATTGATGCCAATGTAAGCAAATCGAAACACACAACATTTAATATTATGACGAGAAAGTCGACAGTAGCTGAAACCTTTTTAAAATACCGCTCAAAGCTAATGCGTGCGGTAGGTTCTATTGTTGGCGCCGACGACATTGAAGACATCGTGCAAGAAGCTTTTATTAAAAGCTACGAAGCAGAGTTAAAACAAGAAATACAGTATGAGCGTACCTATATGCTCAAGACAGCGCGTAATCTAGCGCTGAACCATGTTGCGAAAGCTGAAAACAAAAATAAGCAGCAGCTCGATGACATGGATATTTTGCCTTATGAACTTGTAGGGCACAGTTTAGAAAAAAATGTAGAAAGCAAAGAGCGTTTTATTCATTTTTGCCGAGCGACAGATACATTGTCTGCTGATGTAAAACGCGTATTTTTGCTGAAAAAAGTATATGGCATGCGACAAAAAGAGATTGCAGAGCTTGTGGGGCTAAGCGAAAGCACCGTTGAGAAGCATGTCGCCAAAGGTTTAATGATGTGCTCTAGGTACTTAGCCGAGCTGTCAAAGGACAGTGCATCCCCCCGTGCCACTGCTAACGCGACTCAGGACATAAGCCGTAGTTAACATGAATAATATTTGCCAGTTTTCAAGCAAAGAAGATATCCAAGAGCAAGCGTGCTTATGGATAAGCCGTCTCGATCGCGGCTTAAACAGTGACGAAAAGACGGAGCTAGATGCTTGGTTGTCGGAAAGTAATGCGCATCGTCAAGCTTTGCTAGACGCCGCTAGCTTGTGGGACGACATGTCGGTATTAAATGAATTGAGCGGTTTATTCCCGCAGCCAACCTCTCGTCAGTCGTCGAAAAAACGCAATATGCCTAAAACAGCGGTTTGGGGCATTGCGGCCACATTTTTAGTGATGGCAATTGCTGTTGGGGTAGTGGTTCAGCGCACGTGGCTAAATAGCACCCCTGAATTCGCAGCGGTAACGCAAAAGGTACAAACCGGTGTTGGCGAACAGAAAAACGTGACGCTAGCCGATGGCTCTAAACTTCATCTAAATACAAACTCTGTAGTTACCGTAGATTTCTCATCAACGGCGCGCAATATCGTTTTATTGAAAGGGGAGGCACACTTTGAAGTGGCTCACGACACGTCTCGCCCTTTCTCTGTGACCGCAGGCAACAACACCGTTACCGCTGTTGGAACTGCCTTTAATATGCAATATGTGGATGATAATGCGTTTGAGTTAGTGGTTACCGACGGAAAGGTATTGGTGAAAGACCGCTTTAAGGCTTCATCCTCAAATGAATCGCTCTTCACTAAACGTCCTGTTGCTGAAGAAGGGCTTCTTATGTTCGCGGGTGAAAAAGCCACTGTACAAGGTAAAGTGGAAGCCCGTGAAAGCATGTCTCAAAATGACATTGATGACGATTTAGCGTGGCAACAAGGTATGATTGTATTTAAAGGTGAACCGCTAGAGGCCGTATTAGCTGAGATTGGCCGCTATACACCCGTTCGCTTTAACATTTCGGACGAAAGTCTGCGCAAGCGACGTGTAGCGGGCTACTTTAAGGTAGGCGATATAGACGGTTTGTTGTCTGCACTTAAGAGCAGCTTTAACATCAACTACGAGAAAGTCACAGAAACAAGTATTGAGCTTAAGCTAGCGAAAAGTTAAATATTTCTGAAAGATAGGTGCTTTCTACTATTCGTAGTTGGCATCAATTTCTTTAATGTGACAATATAATTAAAATAATAAGCACATCGATTTTATATCTTGCAATACAGCAATTTTGCGATAAGCAGGCAAACCAAAAAGGCAATAGAAAAGCTGCATGCCCTAGCGTGTTCGGCCCAATGCCTTTCGCAAAAAAGAATGTGCAAATTCTCCCGTATTTTGTCCCTCTCGGCACTACACATAGCGTCCGGCTTTTTTCTTTTCATAGCACCAGCGCCAACGCTTCATGCACAAACAGACAGCCCTTCGCAATCACCCGACCAAACCGAACCAAAATTGGGTGCTTACAGCTTTTCAATACCCGCACAAAATGCTAATGAAGCGCTAACCGAACTAGCTAAACAGGCAAATACCACATTGCTTTTTCCTTTTGATTTAGCAAAAAAAGTGAAAACAAACGCATTGGAAGGTACGTTCACACTGAATGAAGCGCTGGCACAGCTTCTTGAAGGAACAGAATTGGCGGTAGTGACTGATGAAAGCGGTGCGGTAAGTATTCGTTCTCGTTCATCGTTAGTGGCGAAGGAAACACAGACACAAGATACCGAAAAGAAAACAGACGAGGGAGGCAATGGACTTGAAAAAATTGCGGTCGTCGGTACTCGTAACTCGCCTCGAAGTGCTGTTGACTCACCAGTTCCTTTGGATGTGATTGGTTCTGAAACCCTTAACTCACAGGGAAATTCAGACGTGCTTTCTATGTTAAGCGTGATGGTTCCTTCGTTAAACGTAAACGATCAGCCCATCAATGATGCCAGTAGCCTGGTAAGGCCGGCGAACCTTAGAGGCATGTCCTCGGATCACACGCTTTTGCTGCTTAACGGAAAGCGACGCCATCGCTCTGCGGTAATCACGTTTTTAGGCGGAGGTTTATCTGACGGTGCACAAGGGCCTGATATATCGGTTATTCCTGCCTATGCGTTAAAGCAAGTCGAAGTATTGCGAGATGGTGCAGCAGCCCAGTACGGCTCAGACGCCATTGCAGGCGTGATTAACTTCGTACTTAAGGATGCTCGTGAAGGAGGGCATGTTGCGCTGAAAGTTGGCGGATACAGTGAAGGCGACGGCGAACTGTTTCAAGTGCAGTTGAATAAAGGCTTTGCTATTGGAGAAAACGGCTTTTTAAATGCAACGGCAGAGTATCGTCAGCAAAATGGCACGTCGCGCTCTGTACAGCGGATTGATGCGCAGAACTTGATTGACCAAGGGAATGTGTTCATCGCGTCACCGTCCCAAGTATGGGGAGCGCTTGATGTTAACGAAGATATTAAACTTGCGCTAAATGCAGGCGCAGACATTTCGTCTAAATCACAATTTTACAGCTTTGCCACTGCAGCAAGAAGAGAAATAAACGGTGGTTTTTACTTTCGAAATCCGCAAACTCGAGAAGGGGTGTTCAGCCGTACCGACCCAAATACAGGGGAAAGTCGTCTGATTGTAGCCGATCTCGATGGATTGGAAAGTGGAATTGCTTGCCCTTCTATAACTTTGTCCAGCAATAGTGTATTGCTGGACCCCTCGTATCAACTAATTGCAGATAACACAACGGCGCTTGGTGCCAACTGTTTTGCTTTCAATGAGTGGTTCCCTGGCGGTTTCACACCAAAATTTGGGGGTACGATAACGGACGCTTCTGTTGCGATGGGCGTTAAACATGAGTTACCTAATGGCTGGGCGATGGATGCCAGTGCGACATTGGGCTACAGTGACATTGAGTACACCATCTCCAATACGGTTAATCCATCGTTAGGGCCACAAACGCCAACGTCGTTTTCGCCCGGTGGTGTGTCGCAAGTAGAGCGAACGCTTAACTTAGATTTTAACAAACTCATTCAAACTATTTTCGACGATCCGGTTAGCATTGCCGTGGGCTTAGAATGGCGCAAAGAAACCTATTTTCAAAAGTCCGGCGATGAAGCGTCATATATTGCAGGCCCTTTCGCTCTAGAGCCGCCACTTGGGTTGAACCAAGGCTTTTCCATCGGTTCCAACGGTTTTCCGGGGTATCAGCCTCAAAGTGCTGGGCACTGGAGCAGAAGCAATTGGGCTGTGTACGCCGATTTGGAATTTTATGTTACCGAAGCATGGCAGTTTGGCGTGGCCACTCGTGTAGAGCATTTCAGTGATTTCGGCTCGACATTCGATGGGAAATTGAGTACTCGCTATAAATTAAATGATATTTTTGCATTACGCGGATCTGTAAACACCGGTTTTAAGGCGCCAACAGTAGGGCAGAGTAATGTTATCAACGTAACTACCGCCTACGGTGTTAACGGTTTGGAAGACCAAGCAACGCTGCCTCCAACTGATCTTATCTCACTGCAACTAGGCGCAACTCCACTTACGCCTGAAGAATCGGTGAACTTTAGCCTCGGGCTTGTTATGCAGGCAAGCGAGAACTTTTTTGCGACGCTCGACTATTTCAATATTCGCCTTTCTGATCGCATTAGTACGACATCTGCAATCCCGTTAACCGACGACGACATTAGTGCGCTTATTGCCCAAGGGCGTCCAGATGCGGCGAAATATAATGCTGCAAAGTATTTTACAAATGACTTTGACACAAAAACTCAGGGTGTTGATTTAGTCGTTAACTACAATTTTGCGCTAGCTGATTGGTCAAATTCTTTACTTCTTGCCTTCAACTGGACAGACACACAAGTAGAGCGGGTTACGCTTTATCCTGCGCAAGTGGGGGACGAAATACGGCTTCTACCTAATCTAACACAGGCAAGAATTCGTATGCTGGAAGATAACTTGCCTGCTCATCGAGGCAGTATCACGCTGGAGCAATCGAAAGGAAATTGGGCATTTACTTGGCGGCTTAACTATTACGGTGAGTTTTATGAAGACCATCTTGATGCGTCCGCAGGGATGGACATATACGGCAATGCGTTAACCACATTCGATGCCCAAGTTGCATGGAAAGTACTGCCTCAAACACAAGTTACCCTTGGCGCCCAAAATCTGTTTGATTCGCTGCCTAATGAAAACCCTTTTCAAGGTGAAGTTGGCGCACTCTACCCACCTACATCGCCTAGCGGTATCAATGGGGCTTTCTATTATGCAGGCATTGAGTACACCTTTAACTAGGGCATGCTTTAGCAAAGCTACGTAGTTAAATGGCGCGCTGCACTCATTGAAAGTAAGAAAATGAGCCTAGCTCTGAGTTTGAAAGGACAACAACCTATCGTTTTAGGTGACGATGTAAATATTACTTAGGTATTTAAACTAGGATATGACTTAGGTCACTTAAAGAAATAATCGTGATAATAAATATGGTGTTTTAAGTCTAGCCAAGGATGCTAAGAGCGATGACGTTGCGTGTTAAGAATACGCGGGTTGGCTAATTGTCTAGCCAACGTCTTTGAATAGGGACTCATCGACGATAGTTTGGTCAATGATCTGTTGCGCCATGTTGATACACTTACCGCATTGTGAGCCAAGCTCTAAATGTTGACGTAACTCTCGCATATTTCCCACACCGTTTTCTTCAACCGCTGCGCGAATGCTTTTATCAGTTACCCCATAGCACATGCAAACAAACATTAAACGTACTCCAAATGAATCTGTAAATGATAATAATTGTTATTCTTTGCTTTAGCAAGTGGATAATGACAAATTTAATACAAGGTAATTGAAGAAAGACTGAACAGTGTGGGGGGATGTTAAGCGGTTATTGGTATGATCAGTAAAAAAACTCGTTGTTTAATATTGTTATTTCCATATTCGTACCTATTTTCTTTGAAAGAAATTTCTTATCAAAGTGGTTACGCAACGTAATCACTTCTATTATTACAATCCAAATATAAATGGAGAGACTCATGAGTGTATTAGTTGGCCGTCCAGCACCTGACTTTACTGCAGCAGCGGTACTTGGTAGTGGTGAAATTGTTGACACTTTCACACTAAGTGAAGCAATCAAGGGCAAGAAAGCTGTTGTATTCTTCTACCCACTAGATTTTACGTTTGTTTGCCCGTCAGAGCTTATCGCCTTTGACAAGCGTTTCGACGAGTTCAAAAAGCGTGGTGTTGAAGTGATCGGTGTTTCAATCGACTCTCAGTTCTCACACAATGCGTGGAGAAACACTCCGGTAAATCAAGGTGGTATTGGTCCGGTTAAGTACACCCTTGTTGCTGACGTTAAGCACGACATCTGCCAGGCATACGATGTTGAGCACCCAGAAGATGGCGTTGCGTTCCGTGGTTCATTCCTAATCGACGAAGAAGGTATGGTACGTCATCAGGTAATCAATGACCTTCCACTTGGCCGTAACGTTGATGAAATGCTACGCATGGTTGATGCACTAGCATTCCACCAAGAGCATGGTGAAGTTTGCCCAGCGGGTTGGACTGAAGGTAAAGCTGGTATGGATGCGTCGCCTGAAGGTGTTGCTAAGTACCTATCTGAAGAAGCAGACAAGCTATAAGCTAAACTGTTTAAAGATTATAAAAAAACAGCGCCTTTTGGCGCTGTTTTTGTTTATATCAGTTTGAATAAAACTACTCTTTATTTTCTACAGGCCATCCGCCTAGCGCTTTATAGCGATTTACCATATAGCAAAATAGCTCGGTGGTCTTTTGGGCGTCATACAGCGCACTGTGCGCTTCACTTTGGTCAAATGCGATCCCCGCTGCACGGCATGCTTTTACCAAAACCGTTTGGCCTAAGGCCAATCCAGCAAGGCTGGTGGTGTCAAATGAAACAAACGGATGGAACGGCGTGCGTTTTATATTGCAGCGTTCTATCGCGGCATTGACGAAACTCTGATCGAACGTTGCATTGTGAGCAACAATAACTGAACGTTGGCAGTCTGCATTTTTTTGCGCCTTGCGGATGCCTTTACATAAGTCCTTCATGGCTTCGCTTTCTTCAATAGCCCCTCGCAATGCACAATTAGGATCGATGCCATTAAATTCTAAGGCTGCTGGCTCTAGGTTAGCGCCCTCAAAGGGGTCAATGTGATAATGAAAAGTTTGATCAGGATGAAGTATACCGTTTTCATCCATTTTCACCGTTACCGCGGCTAATTCTAACAGGGCGTCAGTGCCTGCATTAAATCCGGCTGTTTCAACGTCGATAACAACGGGAAAGTAACCTCGAAAGCGCTGGGAGAGAAGGGGCGGGTTGGCAGACATAAACACTCTTGTAAGACTCGATTGCGTTAATTGGTTGGTGACTAAAATGCGTACCAACCTGCGAAGCATATTGCGTAAAAGAATTATCGCAAGGATACTCTCGAGTTGCCAGTTGCAATTTATAAACTGTTAAATCAGGGGGCTAGCAAAAGTACAAAACGCGAATGGTATTAAACGCTAAACTTTTCTACAATTTGGACGATAATCAAATTAAGCGTGAAAAAATCATTAGGCACATTTCTTCTTTTTGTGTGAGCTAATTTGATTCATTATGTTCGGTAATTTGTGCACGTAGTGTTGTCTTTTACCTGTGTTAGTCTGATTTTCGTTATGGTGTCGAAATGGTGTCGAAATTAAAATACATCGCTTTATTGGGGATGCTGGGGTCATTGTCTTCCCACGCTGCCATGCGGCAATATTCTGCAACCATAGAAAGCTCCAACTGGCGAATAGACAAAGACACCCGACTTCAGTGTACCTTGAACCACGAACTACCCGGTTATGGCGAAGCCATGTTCACGAGCTCAGCGTCGAAGCAGCTTAATATGGAATTTGAACTGGACATGTATTTGCTGCCAAGCAAATTTGATATGGCTGCTGTTTATTCTGTACCACCTAAATGGATGCCCGGCGTTGCGCCTAAAACCATTGCCGACATGTCTATTCGTAAACAGTACAATGGCGACCTTCCGCAGGATGCGGCTTGGACTATGTTGTCTGAATTAGAAAAAGGCTTTTGGCCCACAATCTATTACCAAGATTGGTATAACAAATACGACCAAGTAAGTGTGGCATTAAACGCTAGCAACTTCTCTGGTGTGTATCGTGAATTTGTGAAGTGTGTATCGAACTTATTGCCCTTCGGCTTTGATGACATTGCCTACACGGTATTGTCGTATCAAAACAACAGTACAGAGCTAACCAAATATTCGCAGAAGCGCTTAACCATGATAGGTGAATACTTAAAAGAAGACAGCGAACTTGAGCTTGTGCTTCTTGATGGTTACACCGATAGCTACGGCGGTCGCTATAATAATGAACAGTTGTCTATTCGACGTGCTAACGAAGTAAAAAGCTATTTGACTACGCTAGGTGTACCTGAAGATCGAATTCAGTTGACAGGCCACGGTGAGAAACGCCATATTGCGCCAAACGATACACGAGAAAGCCGCGCCCAAAACAGACGCGTGGTGGTGCGACTTTCAAAATCCTAGGCGCTAATTGTCGCGCCTACACTCGCTTTAAAATGCGTTAGTTTAATTTTTCTCGCCACCTTAATACCGGTACTAAATGATCGGTGAAAACACCGTCAGCACCTACCACCTTGTCTAAAACTTCCAAGACTTGTTCTGAACTCATACCTGCTGGTAGTGCATCATGTCGGTAGGTGTAGGGGTGGATTGTCAGGTTATTTTCGTGGGCGTAGGCAATCCATGCCGCGGCTTCTATTTTTCCTTGAGTCATCGCTTCATTATCGAGTAAATGGCCTAACCAAGGGCCTATGCCATCGGCATACAACGCAACCTGCTGCATGCCTTCCTGAGTGCGCAGCCAGTTATAATCTGTGTCGCTTTCGCCCCAGTCGTTTTCGCCAATCAGCATCACAACTTTGCCTTTATAGCCCAGGGTTTCACGAACGCGCTTAACTTCGTTAAAATCGAAGCATTGCAGGTAGCTATTACCGCTCTCTCCACCAAACCCGTAAGCATTCAAAGCATCTACAACGATTTTACTGGCATCAACGCCTTCTTTAATGTGAAAGGCAGGGGACTTTACTTCAGGATAAACCCCGACAGACGTTCCAAATTGGCGATTTAGCTCGCTGATTAGCTCAAAGTGTTCATTTAACGTGGCCACTTTAAAATTAGCATGTGTGCCGCGGTACCTATCTTTAAAAACTTGCTTCCCGTCACTGTTAGCGCGCTCGTGTACCCGCAGTTGTCGCAGTTCTTCAAGAGTAAAATCACGCGGGTAATAGCGTCCGTCATCGCGGTGGCGTGCAGGAAACACATCTTCTACATTGGTGACCGTTTCTAAGTGGATGTCGTGTAGCACAACGGGTATGTCGTCTTTGGTGATAACAACATCTTGCTCAATAAAATCGGGGCCCAGAGAAAAGGCGAGGGTAGCTGCTTCAAGGGTATGCTCAGGTAAATAGCCCGACGCGCCGCGATGGGCTATCACGGTAAAGTGCGTTTCAACATTTTCTTTTGTGTCAGCGTGTATTTGTCCATTCTCGTTATTTGCAGCCATGGCCGAAAACGTACTGCCAGCAGCAACTGTACCGGTAAAAGCGACAACCAACGCTGGCAGAATAGCGGCCAGTTTTGCTTTTGGCTTACTGCGCAAGCTTATATTGTGCGCTGCTCGAGGTTTCCGACTTATCGCTGTTCTAGCTTGGCTTTTGTTTTTATCATTCTGCGAAAATAATAAGCGGTTACGTAGCATGTCGTGTCACTCCATGTGGTTTTTCATCGGTTTTTTCCAGTGCCGCACGTTTTCAAGTTGATAGTTTGGCGACTTAAGCGTTCAAATCGCTTTGACTACGCTGGCTGTATCTTCAGTTCTTGTTTTTGAACCATTTCATAGCGAAATGGATTTATTTTGTATGAGTTCTATTGCATACCCATCGGGGTCGCGAACAAAAGCAATAACTGTGGAGCCGCCTTTTACTGGCCCCGGTTTAACCCTTATCGTAGGTGTTGTCGCCCCAGTTGTAGGTAAGTTCTAAGACGGTACTCTCGGTTTCATCGCCATATCCCACGAAAGCTAGCGTGTATTCATACTCTTTGTTTTCAGACTGGCGAAGAAGGCGCATGCCCATGAGTGAGGTATAAAAGTGAAGAGAGGCCTCTAAGTTTTCAACTCGAAGCATAGTGTGAAGCATTCGCATAAGAGATTCCTTTTTTGAGCCATCGGAATTACTCGATGGCACACTGCACTGTGATTGCGTGTTGGCCGTTACTTTTTGTACACATAAATACGATGAGTACTTTATTTGAGTAAACGCAAACGACACGCTTTTATGTTAATTAGGAAATGTTAACGCTTTAAGACAATATTACAATTCTAGTTAAACGTACTATACCTGCGGTAACACGCCGCGATTACGAACATTTTAAGTCTCGCTGAGTGGGTAATTATCTATGCGGACTGGTATTAATAGCCCCATAGACCGATATTATCAATTTTAAGACGGCGAGGTTGGCTCAATAGGTAAACCACCATGTTGCCTAAGTCTTCATTTTGAATTAGGCCATCGTCCACTTTCTCTGTTTCTGCTTTCTGCGACTGTATCAGTGCAGGGTTTAGGGAATGGACGTGAATACCGTAGGGGCGAATCTCTTCTTGCAACGCTTTTCCAAGCCCCACCATCGCAAATTTTGATGCACAGTAAACGCCTGCATTGGCATAGCCGTTCAATGCCGCCTGAGAAGCGATGTTGATAATGTAGCCTTCCTTGTTGTTAATCATGTGAGGCACGACCTCTTTGCACATGAGAAAAGTCCCTTTTACGTTAGTATCCATTACTTCGTCCCACGCTTTCTCTGAGGTTTCCCAAATAAGGGTCTCCTTACCAAAGCCACTGTTATTAATTAGGACGTGTAGCTCGCCAAATGTATCTTTGACCTTTCTAACAAAACTGGCAACATCAGCGCTTTTCGATACATCACAAACTTGGCCAATGACATTGCCTGGGAATAGGGCGTCGAACTGCTCTACAGTCTGCTTGACCGCAGTTTCAGTGCGCCCACAAATGGCCACGTTCATTCCTGCTTCTAGTAGAAATTGAGCGAGAGTTTTACCTAGCCCTTTTCCGCCTCCAGTAACAATGGCTGTTTTACCTTCTAACGCATACGTGTCTGTCATAATTTAAACCTATAGCAAAAAAGCAAGGTTAACCTAGCTTTCAAGTGCCTTGAACAAACATACGTATTCAGCTTCGCCAAAAAAATATGTAAAAAAGCTGTGTTTTGGTCAAAAAATAAACTGAAAACTAGTGGACATTGCTCGCAATTACCTGTACCTTTCGCATCGCTCTAGATATGTTATTTGCTTTACCTAATACTGCGCTGTACCTCTTTTTTAAATCCTTCAAATTGAAGTTTTATATAGATATACAACTGCTTTACTAGCTTGGAGATGTCTATAGCTATTCGGTGGTTTTCCACCATTACATCAATTTTTTTAAAAGGTTTTTATTATGTCTAATTCTGTAAACGGTACAGTTAAGTGGTTCAACGAAGAAAAAGGTTTTGGTTTCATCACTCCTGAAGCTGGCGGCAAAGACGTATTCGTACACTTCCGTTCAATTGCTTCTGACGGTTTCAAAACGTTGAAAGAAGGCCAAGAAGTTAGCTTCGAAGTTGAACAAGGCCAAAAAGGTCCTCAAGCTGCTAACGTAGTAGTTCGATAAGACCTCTATGCTTATCTAAGGTCATTTCTCTTTTCTGAAGTGACCTCAAAAAAGTGGGCTCTTTCTGAAACGCTATGTTCACGCTAGAGCCTAATTATCGTTTTTCGATTTCTTTACCCAACCTGCGAGGAATTCAAAACAAACAACATTAATAAAGAAGTATTTACTATGCAATTTCAAGATTCTATCTCTACCTTTAATAGCGCCATGTCAGGTGCGTTAATCTCAAATATCTCCATAAATAAAACAACCGTTGCTTTTAAACATGCGAATACGTATCGGCATGTAGAGCTGCCATCAAGGCAAGAGGCGAAGCGATTTGTTGCCCAGCTTATTCAAGCGCAATAAAGCCTGAGTATTTCGGACGAGGTATATTTACCAATCCACATAGATCATTGCCTACTCAGAAGGCGCTGGCAAGTTTGCTAGCGGAGCGTGGGAATGCAGAATGGGTATTAGCAGAGGCGAGGGTAAGCAGAGCACTGGTAAGCATTGGCCAGCACGAGATGCACTGACCAATGTTTGATGATTACTAACGTGTAACTACTGTTTAGCTTTTAAGTCAACGTCCGAATCGGCTAACAAGTATATACTTGCTGCGTAGGCTGCAATGTTTTGCGCAAGCTCATCGGGGTCAATTTTATCTAAGGTATCATCTGGCGTATGGTGAAGATCAAAGTAATCTCTACCGTTTTGATTTAACCTAATCGTTGGTACGCCTTTCGCTGCTAGCGGAATAATGTCAGGGCCGCCGCCAGCAATGTCTGAACCGCCACGCACTATACCTAGCGGTGATAAAATCTTCGCGATTTCATCGACTAGCACAGTCGCCTCGGGATTCACATTTGACACTACTTGCCAGATAGTTTGCGCACCAAAGTCAGACTCTGTGGCCAGAACGTGATTTTCAAGGTTCTTTTCGTGTTGTTTAGCGTAAGCAAAGGCGCCTAATAGGCCCACTTCTTCAGCGCCAAACATGACCACACGAATGGTGCGTTTTGGGCGCTCTGGTAAAGAAGCAATTAACGCAGCCGCTGCCGTGGTAATAGCAACGCCTGCGCCGTCATCAACTGCACCCGTTCCTAAATCCCAGCTGTCTAGGTGGCCGCCAATAAGGATAATTTCTTCGGGCTTCTCACTGCCCACTAAATCCAGTATTACATTGCCGCTGTTTACTTCGCCTTTCCATTTCGATTCAGAGTGGAGCGACAATGACAGCGGTTTACCTAAGTTATGTAAACGTCGTAAATGGTCTGCGTCAGGGTTAGAGATAGCGACTACGGGGATATCTGCCCAATTATCGCCGTCTGAGCTCATCATGCCTGAATGAGGAAAACGATGAGAGTCAGATCCTACTGAGCGCACGACCAGCGCTTCAGCGCCGCCGCGTTGAGCATGTTGCCAACCAATACGGCGACGTTGGTTCGCTTGACCATAGCCTGCACCTGTTTGGCTTTTTACCATGGCGTCGCCGTCTACAAATGCAATTTTGCCTTTAAGGGCACCATCTTCAACTGCGGTTAGCGCGTGAATATCTCTGAAATAAACGATATCTGCATTGATCTCGCTTTCAGAAGGCGCTGCGCCGCCAAGGGCTGTGCCGTAAAGCGGTTGGGCATAAGGCGCCGTGAGTGAAATGTGTAGGTGACCTCTATCCCAAAATGGCATAGTGAATTCTTCTATGCTGACTTTATCAAAACCTAGACGCTTTCCTACCACCACGCCCCAATCTCTAGCTCGCTTTTCTGCTTCAGAGCCGCCCAGGCGAGGGCCAATCTCAGTGGTTAGTGATTCAACAATGCTATAGCCTAAATCACTTTTCAGGGCTTTTTGAATTAATGCTTCCGCATTTTTCTTTTGCTCGTCAGTAATGGGGGAAGTTTCTGCAAAAACACCAAAACTGCATGCACTTACTAATGCACCAAACGCCAGCCTTCTAGCGATAGTATTCAATCGAGACATGTGTTCTCCATGGATTTATTTTTATATTTCTTTTTTATTTGCGCGAGCAAAACTCTAACCCATCCATCATAGCCAATTTGGTTGTCCCTTTCGAGGCAAACCACAAGCGTAAGTCGTGTGTTAGTCGCAAAATTCCTCTTGAGAGAAAATAAATGGAGAATAAAAAAGGAGCCTAAGGCTCCTTTCTGAAAGTTTCTATTTACGCTTCTTCTTAAGCGCCAACTTTTGCTTTTTCTCTTGTTCTTTCAGTACTTCGTTAATAAAACTCTTTCTGCCGAACTCACGTGTGATAACACACTTGTTTAAGTCGAAACCGCGGGCAGGGCAGTATTCTCTGCCATATAGAATGATTTGCAGATGCAAATCGTTCCACCTTTCTTTTGGGAATAAGCGTTTTGCGTCACGCTCTGTCTGCTCAACACTCTTTCCGTTCGACAAACCCCAGCGATACATTAATCGGTGGATATGAGTATCTACGGGAAAAGCAGGAATGCCAAAGCCTTGAGACATAACCACAGCGGCAGTCTTGTGACCCACTGCGGGCATGGCTTCCAGCGCTTCAAAGTTTGCAGGCACTTCACCGTTGTGCTGCTTGATGATCATGTCAGACAAATGCCAAATGCCTTTGGACTTCATGGGAGATAAACCACAAGGACGGATAATGTCTTGAATTTCTTCAATACTCATCAATACCATGTCGTAAGGGTTATCTGCCCGAGCAAAGAGCTTTGGCGTAATTTGGTTAACGCGCTCGTCTGTACATTGCGCCGATAGGAGAACCGCAATGAGTAACGTATATGGGTCTTTATGATCTAAAAAGATAGGAATTTCCGGATAAAGGTCATCCAGTATTCGCATGATTTCTTTTACTTTTTCCTGCTTAGAAAGCGGCTTGGCCGGCTTAACTACATCATTCATTTCTAAATACTTTTTTGTTTTTGATTTTTAGCGTTTAGCTTTCAGCTGTAACGCGTACCCGTTCAGCCTTCACTGCAGGCGATGTTTGCTTAGCGGCTAACTTTGCATCAATACTGTTTTTGATAGCAATGAGAAGACCCATACCTAAAAAGGCACCAGGCGGCAGTATCGCAAGCAAAAACGGATTTTCAGTGTTGAAAAGCGTTATGGTCCAGTTCTCAGCAATTGAGCCAAACAGTCTGTCTGCACCAGCTAGCAATGTACCTGCACCCAATATCTCACGCATACCACCTAAAATGACCAGCACTGCGGTAAAACCCAGTCCCATCATGAATCCGTCGTAGGCAGAGGCGAGCGGCCCGTTTTTCGACGCAAAGGCTTCTGCGCGGCCTATGATGGCGCAGTTAGTTACAATCAGCGGAATGAAAATACCTAGCGCTAAGTAAAGGTCATAGGTGTATGCATTCATTAATAGCTGAACAATGGTAACGAACGCAGCAATGATCATAACAAAAACGGGAATGCGGATTTCGTTTCTTACCACATTACGAACGAGTGAAACGGTAACGTTACTGCCAATAAGTACCAACATGGTAGCAAGGCCTAACCCGAGACCATTGATAAACGTCGCGGTAACGGCCAATAGCGGGCACAAACCTAACAGTTGTACCAGCGCAGGATTGTTCTTCCAAAGCCCTTGTAAAGACAGGTCGCGAAAATCAGTCACGTTATAGCTCCTCTACACTATGAGGTTGAGCCTCATTCACGTTAATCGCATCAATTGTTTCAACGGAATCTGTAATTGCGCAGGTGTTTGGAGCGTTGAAAAGTGCAGATTGGTTGGCCTGTGCGTAAAGCAAGGCTTCGCGTACTGCTCTTACTACTGCTCTCGGCGTGATGGTAGCGCCAGTGAACTGATCGAACTCACCACCGTCCTTTTTGACCTGCCAAGGCGCCAAATTGTCGGGTGAAAAAGGCTTGTCACTGAACTCCGTTATCCAATTGCTAACGGCAAGCTCTATTTTATCGCCAAGCCCAGGGGTTTCTTTGTGTTCGATAACGCGCACGCCAAGCACCCTCATACTGATTCTATTAGTGTTGGGCGCAGAAATATCGGACGCATTCTCGTCTTGCTCAGATGACTTCTGAGGTGTTGAGTCAAGCTCGGCCAACTCCGAGAGCGCTAACGCGGTGATATTGAGATTTTCGCTCTCACCGTCGAGCGAGTCAGTACTCGAGCCGCCTTGTGTGTTTCCACCAACGTGTGCATCCACTTTAACACCAACAACGATATCGATATCTCCACTGTATCCGTCTGGAGCAGTGGCTTCTAATACTAATGCGCTAGGTTGGCCATTTAACGTCGCACGATATATTTTGTGGGCTTTTTTGTTGCCAAGTTCAGGTGCATTGACCTCTGTGCAGTTGGCGTAAAGGGCATTGTCGTGGAATTCGCTAGGCACGACTTCATTAAGTACGCTTAGCAGTTTTTGCTGCTTTTGTTGCTCAATTTTATCTTGGGTGCCAAAAAATGTGAGTGCTATTAATGCTGTGGTAACAACGGCAAACGCACCTAACATAAGGCCGTTTTTGGCCAGGCTTTCTTTCATCATTAGTGTTTACCTCGACCTTTAACGTTTTTGCCGTACACGCGAGGACGGGTATAGTAATCAATCAAAGGCACCGCCATATTCATAATAATAACCGCAAACGCTACGGCATCAGGGTAACCACCAAAGGTACGGATTATTACCACCCAAAAGCCAATCGCTGCACCAAATATAATGCGGCCTCTTGGTGTTGTTGATGCTGAAACCGGGTCGGTGGCGATAAAGAAGGCGCCTACCATTACTGCACCGTTAAACAGGTGAAATAGCGGTGAAGCGTAGTAATCGGCGTTTGCTAAATGAAGCAGTGATGCACAAACAAAAACGCTTAGCAGCATACCTCCCGGGATATGCCAGCTGATAACGCGGGTCTTCCAAAGGTAGAGGCCACCAAGTAAATACGCAAGACTCACCATTCCCCACCCTGCTCCAGCAGCTTCGAATACCCCGCCATCGAAGATTGGCTTCGCCAATGACTCTGAGTATGTTACGCCTTGCGTTAGGTCGGTTTTCAATGTGTCTAACGGTGTAGCCATGGTTACACCATCGGCAATGGTTTTGAGTTGAGTGACATCGTATCCGCTAGTAGTAAAACCAGTAAATATAAGTGATACCGAATCAAAGAAACTTGGCGTAATGCCAGCGTGAGTCGCAGGAGGCAGCCATAGGCTCATAGCCGCAGGGAATGAAATAAGCAGCACCACATACGCTATCATGGCAGGGTTGAAAATATTAAAGCCAAGCCCGCCGTAAACCTGTTTAGCCACCGCAATAGCGAAGAAAACACCCGTTACCGTCATCCACCAAGGTAGGGTAGGAGGAATACTAATTGCGATGAGTAAGCCGGTTAATACTGCGCTGTAATCTGTTAATGTGCGCTCGATGGGGCGATTTCTTAAAAATAAAATCACGCCTTCAATGACCAGTGCACTCACTACTGCAATAATGGCTTGAATGAGCATTCCCCAGCCAAAAAAGAAGGATTGTGCAATCATGCCAGGGAGCATGGCATAAATAACCATACGCATGACTTGGCCAGTATCGCGTTTAACCCGTTGGTGTGGTGAACTCGATAAACTTAACTTCATTATGATTCTTTCTCTTGTTCAGCTGCTGCTTTTTTTGCTTTAGCCTTTGCTACTGCAGCTGCAATGCGCGCTTTCTTTTCATCTTGTGCCGTCGGTTGAGAAGGAGCTTGCGTGCTTGTTGCTTGACCTACACGGCTAGACGATTCGCTCTGCTCATGTGCTTTACTACTTTCCTGTTCAGCAGTATTTGATGAGGTCGCTACATTGCCATTACTGTCTTGAGCAAGTTTCTTTGCTTTAGCCTTTGCCACTGCGGCAGCAATGCGCGCCTTTTTCTCGTCAGCTTCATTTGTCGAGGCAGCGTCGTCAGCATCAGTTTGCTCGCTTCCTTGATGTTCTTCCTGCTTAGCCGCTTTTTTGGCTTTCGCTTTCGCCACCGCAGCAGCAATGCGCGCTTTTTTTTCATCCGCTTCGCTCAAGTTGTTAGCTGAATCTGATGCGCTATCACTCTGAGCACTATTGTTTTGTTCGCTGACGCTTTGAAAACTGGCTTCTTCTGGCGAGTTACCGTCTTGAATCTCAATACCAGCCTCGCCATCAGGGCTAGATGCTTGCGCTTTTTGCGAAGCGGCCTTTTTAGCTTTCGCTTTCGCTACCGCCGCTGCGATCCTAGCCTGCTTTTCATCTAGCTGTTCTTTGGAGTGACTGTCTGGTTGCTCATCTAATTGAGTTGGCGCACCTTGCTCTGAAACTGACTTGTCAGGCTGACCGTCTTCGCTATTTTTAGCAGCTTTTTGCGCTTTAGCTTTAGCGATTGCCGCGGCAATACGCGCTTTTTTCTGCGCTTCAGCGTTTAGCTCTGAATTAGCTTCAGTATCGGAAAGTTCAGTATGCTTTTCGCCTTGAGAGCCCGCAGTTTTTTCTGCTGAAGATGCTTCAGACTGGCTGGCTTGCGCGGCCTTTTTTGCTTTTGCTCTAGCGATAGCGGCAGCAACTTTAGCTTTTTTCTCATCTTCTGGTGATGATGACTGGTTACTTGGCTGTTCTGTGGTTGATGGTTCGACAGCGCTTTCATCTTGCGTTTCGTTTTGAGCTTGCGCGGCTTTTTTCGCTTTTGCTCTGGCGATTGCTGCAGCAACCTTTGCCTTTTTATCATCTTCTGGCGATGACGCTTGCTCAACTTGCTTATCCGCGCTTTCAAGTTGAGCTTCATTCTGGGCTTGTGCGGCTTTTTTCGCCTTAGCTCTGGCAATAGCTGCTGCTACCTGTGCTTTTTTATCGTCTGCCGCAGTGCTTGGTTCGTTGGTATTTGTTGTATTACTTTCATCCTTTGCGTTGGCCTGCATAGCCGCTTTCTTTGCTTTCGCACGCGCAAGCGCCGCCGCTACTTTGTCCTTGGCCTCAGTTGCGCCAGCATCGACAGCGCTATTCGCATTATCGGCTACTGCACTTTCTTCTTTGGCTTTGTTGGCGGCTAATCGTGCTTCTTTTGCTTTTCTATGTTTTTCTTCGCGCTCAAGTTTTTCGCGCTCTAAACGTTCTTTACGTGCTTCAAAACGCTGTTTAGCTTTCTCGGCCTTGTTCTTTTCATCACGCTGAATGCGTATTTCGGATTTAGCCTGGCGGTAGTAATGCACCAGTGGGATTTCACTGGGGCAAACGTAAGCACATGCGCCGCACTCTATACAGTCGAAAAGGTCGTATTCTTCGGCTTTATCGTATTCTTTTGCTTTGGCGTGCCAAAACATTTGTTGGGGGAGCAATGACGCAGGGCATGCGTCGGCGCATGCGCTACAGCGAATACAGGGGCGCTCTGCATTGTCGTCTACCAGCTCTTTTTTTGCAGGAACCAGCAAACAGTTTGTGGTTTTAACCACGGGGATCGTAGCGTCTGATAAGGTAAAGCCCATCATAGGCCCGCCCATAATCACTTTAGGTGCTTTCTGTTTTTTCGGGTTGTAGTTTGCTTCATCCAATAGATGAGAGACGGGCGTACCCAACAACGCTCTAAAATTGCTTGGTGATTCAACGGCTTCACCAGTTACGGTAACAACCCGTTCAATCAGCGGCTTGCCGTGTAAAATAGCGTCTGCAATGGCATAGCAGGTACCAACGTTGAACATCATCACGCCTACGTCGGCAGGCAATCCATTTCTTGGAACTTCTCGGCCAGTCAGTACCTGAATCAGCTGTTTTTCGCCGCCGGCAGGGTATTTAGTCTCAACGCTAACAACGCGATAGTCTTTTTTATCCTGGCAGGCAATATTAAGTGCTTCGAAAGCCTCTGGCTTGTTGTCTTCAACCGCAACTACAATGGCCTTCGGCCCAATAAGGTGAGTAAGAATGTCTAGACCCTGGCGTATTTGCCAGGCGTGCTCACGCATCAATCGATCATCAGAAGTAATGTAAGGCTCGCACTCAATCCCATTTAAAATAAGAAACTCAACAGGTTTTGACGTTGAGGTTTTTATATGAGTAGGGAAGCCGGCACCACCCATTCCTGAAATTCCTGCTTGGCAAATAGCTTCTATAAGTTTGTTCTTATCTATGTCGCTATAATTTGCTATTGGAGATAGGTCGCACCATGTGTCTTTACCGTCAGGACGTATCGAAATACACATTTCTGTTAGGCCGCTAGGGTGCGCTACAACATGCGGAGCAATCGCAACAACCTCGCCCGAGGTTGGCGCATGAACTGGCACAGAAAAAGGCGATGAGCTTTGCGAAAGAATTTGGCCTTTCAATACGGTATCGCCAACTTCTACGCAGCAGATACCGTCTGAGCCAATGTGCTGCCTTAAAGGAACAATCAATAATTCGGGTAACGACGGTTTCTTTATTACTGATGTATTAGATAGAGATTTCTTATCGTCGGGATGTACGCCACCTGGAAATGAGTACATCTTTCCCGCTTCAAGGGTTTCTATAATTGAATCAAAACTTGGGTACATCACAATTACGACACCATTTTGATGGGGATATCACCTTTAGGCGATGATTCAAAATCCCACTTCCATGTAGAAGTTGTTTGAGCAATTGGCACCATGTCGATACAGTCGACAGGGCAGGGATCTACACATAGGTCACACCCTGTACATTCATCAGTAATAACCGTGTGCATGTGTTTGGCGGCACCTAAAATGGCATCGACAGGGCAGGCCTGAATACATTTGGTACAGCCGATACATTCGTCTTCGCGTATAAACGCGACTTTTTTAACGTCTTCTTCGCCATGAGCTGCATCAAGGGGTTTAGGTTCAACTCCCATCAAGTCTGCGAGTTTTTTAATCGTTGCTTCGCCACCGGGTGGGCACTTATTAATATCATCACCTTCAGCAATTGCCTCAGCATAAGGCTTACAGCCCGGATATCCGCATTGGCCACATTGAGTTTGTGGTAGTACAGCATCTATTTGCTCAACAAGCGGGTCGCCCTCAACTTTAAAGCGAATGCTCGCGTAGCCCAGAACCAAGCCAAAAATAAGCGCAAGTACGCCAATGGCAACAACGGCGAATATAATTGCGGTAGATATCGTCATTACACTTTCACCAGTCCACTAAAGCCCATAAATGCTAGGGACATGAGACCAGCGGTTATCATAGCGATTGAGGCACCTTTAAAAGATACAGGTACATCAGCTGCAGCTAAACGCTCACGCATGGCCGCAAATAACACCAGTACAAGAGAGAACCCCACAGCAGCGCCGAAACCATAAATAAGACTCTGCATGAAATTATGCTGTTCGGTAAGGTTTAATAGCGCTACACCAAGCACTGCACAGTTGGTTGTGATAAGAGGAAGGAAAATACCTAACAATCTATATAAGGTAGGGCTGGTTTTGTGCACGACCATTTCTGTGAACTGAACCACCACCGCGATAACAAGAATAAAAGCAAGCGTTCTAAGGTAACCGATGCCCAGTGGAGCAAGTAAATAGGTTTCCACTAGGTAGCTCGATGCAGAGGCAAGGGTGAGTACAAATGTGGTGGCCATAGACATGCCCATGGCAGTTTCAAGTTTGCCAGACACACCCATAAACGGGCATAAGCCGAGAAACTTAACCAACACAAAATTGTTAACCAGTACTGTACCAATCAATAGCAGTAAAAATTCAGTCATGAATAACGCAATTCCTTCGAGGAATTTTGACGGACAATGCCCGCGAATTAAAAAGAAAAACAGATTAGGTCTATTATCCCTTTTTAGAACGGGTTTAACAACTTGATTGAATTAGGGTTATTTAATGTCTAAACGCGTTGTTTTAGGAATTAAAATAGAATGAAGTGGGTGAGGCGATTAAGAGCCAACTAAGTGGCTCCCCCTCCCCGACTCGAACGGGGGACCTGCGGATTAACAGTCCGTCGCTCTAACCAACTGAGCTAAGGGGGAATCGACACCTAAGTTGTTTGCTGAAGTTGGCTCCCCCTCCCCGACTCGAACGGGGGACCTGCGGATTAACAGTCCGTCGCTCTAACCAACTGAGCTAAGGGGGACCTGTGCTTCAACGGAGGCGAATATTAAAGACGTACTTAGGAACTGTCAACAACATAAATGAAATATTTGTGCTGACTGCGCAAAAAATAGCTTTTTACGGCTTTTATGTTCATTTTGTCGCCAATGCTGAGAAAATGATGGTTAATAACTGCACATTATTCCCTCATTGCTTATGAACAAGAGGTTGTTTTAGTAATTGATAGTTTTACCCATCTCGTTTTCTTATATATCTCACTAAAGTTAAAGGGTATAACTAAATAGAATAAAAAAGCGCTTCCATACTGGTATTATGTACAGGCTTTAATAAATCTGTAACCTGTACCTGAGGATTAAAAGGTTAGTCACCACTTACGTGCTGAGAAATTAATCGAGCACGAAATCCCGCCGAATATGGTCTGGCGTTAGTTATCCACTAAATCTGTGGATAACTATGTTGATAGCTTAGAATCGCTGTAGTTATTTACGAGATCGCGTACGTATTGATCTAATCAGGTTATGGCGTTATTGAGTGGATAATCTTTTTAATACAGGGGTTTAGGGTGTTTTTTTTGATCTTGTTTCTCGATCGGAATAGATCGGTTGAACAAAAAGTAGCTTGTGTGTTAATTCAACGAATGCCTAAATGCTATTCAATGAAATCCATCTTAATTCTCAATGCCTTACATTTTGTTAACATTTTTGTGTGTCTTTTAAACGCTCTATTTGGATAGCTAGATGCGCCCGAGACGTTTTGCCTGCATATTAAAAGTGAAACAGGATAGAAATTAAACTGTAATGAACACATACGCACGTGTTTTGATTTATTTTTACAAAAACTCGTAGTTTTGTGGCGTAGCCAGCGAAATGGGTCATCGCACGTACTTTTGTCAAAAACATCGCTTTTCATACAACCCTCTTATGCTTTGTTTTGTTTGTCGAATACACATAGCTAAATAGTGTTCACTCTTTTACACTAACGCGCAATTGATGAGGGGATTTTAGTTTGCCGGAGCTCAAGTGATAAAAAGTAACGCTAAACAACGTACTTCCGACTTATTGGAAGGAGATATAGGTACTACGTTAAAGCGTATGACTATTCCCATGATACTGGGAATGGTAATGATGATGAGCTTTGGACTTATCGATACCTTTTTTGTGAGCTTGCTGGGCACCGACCCTTTAGCCGCTATTAGTTTTACCTTTCCCGTTACTTTTACCGTAATAAGCCTAAACATAGGTTTAGGTATTGGTACCTCTGCAATTATAGGCAAGTTACAGGGCAGTAAAGAAATAACCAAGTCTCAACATTATGCGACGGGTTCATTAATGCTGTCCGTTTTGCTTGTGGGTGCACTAGCTGCAATTGGCTTTTTCACCATAGAGCCTGTGTTTAAGTTGCTTAATGCAACAGACAATCTAATGCCGTACATTTCTGACTATATGGGGCTATGGTACTTGTCGAGCATCTTTCTTGCCATGCCGATGGTTGGCAATAGTGTGCTGCGAGCGTGTGGCGATACCCGCACACCCAGTATTGTTATGGCGGCAGGCGGCGGATTAAACGCGTTGCTTGATCCTATTTTCATTTTCGGACTTGGGCCCATTCCGGCAATGGGAATAAAAGGTGCGGCACTCGCTACCTTTATAGCGTGGATAGTTGGTGCATTATGGATTCTTTATATTTTAGCCGTTCGTCGAAAGTTGATGTTGCCTCGACTGCTGACACTTGCCGAGTTGCGTGATAGCAGCCGTGAAATTCTTAAAATAGGACTACCTGCGGCGGGTGCAAATATGCTTACCCCCGTTGCCGGTGGCGTGATGACAGCTGTAGTTGCTGGTTACGGCGCCGAAGCGGTTGCAGCGTGGGGAGTGGGAAATAGAATGGAGTCTATTGCAAGTATTGTTGTGCTAGCACTTTCCATGACACTGCCTCCATTTATCAGTCAAAACGTTGGGGCAGGCCAAGTAGAACGGGTAAAAACGGCATATTCGCTTACATTGAAATTTGTTCTGGTTTGGCAGTTCGCCATTTTTCTTGTCATGTGGGGACTATCTAGCTGGATAGCCGTCGCCTTTGCTAATGAAGCAGAGGTAAGCGTACTAATACAGCTGTTTCTTATGATTGTACCGCTGGGTTATGGCATGCAAGGCATTATCATTCTGACTAACTCATCGTTGAATGCCATGCATCGCCCAATGACGGCATTAACGTTAAGTGTCATCCGCTTATTTGTTTTCTTCGTACCTATCAGCGTTGCGGGTAGTTTTCTATTTGAACTGAAAGGGTTATTTGCAGGAACGGTCATTGCCAATATTGCAATGGCGTGTGTTTCATTTGTTGTTTTCAAACGTGCGATTACTCAGTTTGAATTAGATAAAGAAACGTCTGAGCACAGCTAATACCAGAGCGGCTATCTAAGGCTGTGCGTTTTTAATGTTGAGTAGTTTGACCGCAAGCAAGATGTTAAGCAGTAAGCTAAAGAAAAGGTTAAGTAAATGAGTAGAGGGTTTGAGCTTCATTCTAAATACAAGCCAGCAGGCGACCAGCCAAAAGCAATAGAAGCTTTGGTGGATGGCCTAGAAAGTGGCTTGGCCGGCCAAACACTGCTTGGTGTTACGGGGTCGGGTAAAACCTTTACCATGGCTAATGTCATTAAAGAAGTGCAGAGACCAACGCTTATTCTTGCACACAACAAAACATTAGCGGCTCAGCTTTACGGTGAGATGAAAGAATTCTTCCCCAATAACGCCGTAGAGTACTTCGTTTCATATTATGATTATTATCAGCCAGAAGCCTACGTTCCAAGTACAGATACCTTTATTGAGAAAGACGCGTCAATCAATGATCATATTGAACAAATGCGACTGTCCGCCACTAAAGCGTTGATGGAGCGCAGAGACGTAGTCATTGTAGCGAGTGTGTCGGCTATTTATGGTTTGGGTGACCCTGAATCCTACATGAAGATGCTATTGCACCTTCGCCAGGGCGACACCATGGACCAACGTGACATTTTACGTCGCCTTGCAGAACTGCAGTACAAGCGTAACGATTTAGCGTTTGAAAGGGGTACGTTCCGTGTTCGTGGCGATGTTATAGATATTTTCCCTGCGGACTCTGAAAAGCAAGCCGTAAGGGTCGAGCTTTTTGACGATGAAATAGATAAAATTAGTCTGTTCGACCCGCTAACCGGGGCTGTCGATAAGTCAGTTATTCGAGCAACGGTTTTTCCTAAAACGCACTATGTAACCCCTCGAGAGAAAATCCTCAATGCTATTGAGCATATCAAGGAAGAACTTGGCGATCGCAAAAAGCAACTTCAAGAGGCGAATAAGCTGATTGAAGAGCAGCGTATTTCACAGCGCACCCAGTTCGATATCGAAATGATGATGGAGCTTGGCTATTGTTCTGGGATCGAGAATTACTCTCGCTATCTTTCAGGAAGAGCACCGGGCGAACCACCTCCAACCTTATTGGACTATTTTCCAGCAGATGGCCTAATGTTTATCGATGAGTCTCACGTAACTGTCTCTCAAGTAGGGGCAATGTATCGCGGGGATCGTTCTAGAAAAGAGACCTTGGTGGAATTTGGTTTCAGGCTGCCGTCGGCGTTGGACAATCGTCCGCTTAAGTTTGAAGAATTTGAACAGATTTGCCCCCAAACCATCTATGTTTCTGCGACGCCAGGCGATTATGAATTAAAGAAAACTGACGGTGAGATAGTAGAGCAGGTTGTGCGTCCAACGGGCCTGCTAGACCCTGTTATTGAAGTACGTCCTGTAGCCACTCAAGTTGATGATGTCCTGTCTGAAATACAAAAACGGGTAGAGCTTGACGAACGTGTGCTTATTACTACCTTAACCAAGCGTATGGCTGAAGATTTAAGCGAGTATTTAAATGAGCACGGCGTTAAAGTTCGTTATCTGCATTCGGATATCGATACCGTAGAGCGAATTGAAATAATCCGAGACTTGCGACTGGGTAAATTCGACGTGTTGGTAGGTATTAACCTTTTACGTGAAGGTTTAGATATGCCGGAAGTGTCGCTGGTGGCGATTTTAGATGCCGATAAAGAAGGCTTTTTGCGAGCCGAGCGTTCATTAATTCAGACTATTGGTAGAGCCGCGCGTCACGTGAATGGTAAAGCTATTTTGTACGCTGACAGTATTACCAAGTCGATGAAAAAAGCGATGGACGAGACTGAGCGCCGTCGTGAGAAGCAAATGGCGCATAATGAGGCAAATGGTATAACGCCGATGCGACTTAATAAGCCTATTACCGATATTATGGACTTAGGCGACAGCGCGCACCCTGCGTCTGGAAAAGTCAGACTGCGCAAAGTTGAAGAGAAGAAGAAGCAACAGAAAACAGCAAGTGCTACTGAATTAATGGACCAAATCACGGAGCTTGAAAAGCAGATGTTTGAATATGCGCGCGAGCTTGAGTTTGAAAAAGCAGCATCATTGCGTGACGATATTGAAGCACTTCGAAAGCAAGTTGTTACACTCTCTTAAAAATGGCTATGTGCCCCGCTAGCAGAGGCTGTATGTGGGTTCTTTCCGTATAAAACCGGATAACTCACTACAGCACTTTTCCTTTTGATGTAAGAAAATCCCCCTTTTTTCCTGTGGACAATACGACTTGACGTCAGTTTTTGGGTAGCACAAAACTCAAATTTTTAATAAAAAATGAGATGAAAAGCCGCAAAATGTCGTTGTAATAGCACAATTAGTTGAATATAGTTCTAAGTTGAGTATCGATAACTATACCTATAAACAGGTGCTAATATGCTTAATCGTCTTCAGGAGTCAGATATAAAGCTACTGCGTGTGTTTTACGCTGTAGCGAGCTGCAACGGATTTACTGCGGCAGAACCCGTGTTGCGTATGCAACGACCCAACATCAGTGCAGCCATCAAAAAACTGGAAGAACGTTTAGATTTGGTGTTATGTCATCGCGGTCGTGGTGGCTTTCAAATGACAAAAGAGGGTGAGGTGGTTTTCCAAGAAACCAAACGCATCTTTAATGCCTTCGACAATTTTGTCTTCAATCTGAAATCGCTGCATGATGACTACTCAGGCCATATCACTTTGGTCTTAATGGCTGGCCTTCCACTTTCTATGCACTTAGCCGTAAGTAAAGCGGTTAAAAGTACAATGAAGAAATTTGACGATATTCACGTTAATATCCAAACTCGTTTATATAATGAAGTTGAGCATGTCGCTTTATCTGGTGAGTGCCACCTCGTTGTTTCAACCTATGACATGGTCAAACCGGAATCAGTAACTTTTCATCCTGTCGGCATTAAAACTGAAGGGCGATTGTACTGTGCGCCTACACATCCTCTGGCAAAGTATCGCGATACTGATTTACCAGAAGGCGTGAAAATTGGTGATTATCCTGCCATTGGTATTTCTGGATTGTCGTCGGCAAACTACATTGAAGATGAAACCAGATTATCGATTCAAACTTTTTCAGACTCATTTGATGCTGCGATGTCTGCGATTATGACCGGCGAATATGTTGGTTTGCTGCCAGACTATATGGCGAAAGAGCAGGGCGCTGCACTTGGGCTCGTACCTATTGCAAAAGGGAGCTTATTTAAATTTAGTCACGAACTGTTTGTAATGAATGGAAAAAATACGCGATTAAACCCAGTATTACGTCACTGTATTAAAGAATTGAGCTACTTCATTTCAGAGAGTCAAAAGTAGTAGCAGCAAGCACCTGCGATCACACCTCTTATTGTTTATAAATGCTTGGATTAAAGCGTTTATAAACAATAAGAGGTGTTTTTATTTCAGATTACGCTATTCGTATTCTAGAGGATCGACGGCGTTATTTTCCTTGAACGCCTCTAAGCGCTCTTCGCACGCACCGCATTTTCCGCATGCTTTTTCTCTGCCGTTGTAACAGGTCCACGTTTGGCCGTAATCCAGTCCCATTGACAGACCATCGGTCAAGATAGCGGTTTTGCTGTCGTCGATATAAGGCGTCATAATCGTAACCGGTGTATAATTCGCAATGCCGCACACATCATTCATTTTATGAACAAACTCAGGGCGGCAGTCTGGGTAAATGGCATGATCGCCAGAGTGAGCGCCATAGTATACTTCGTTAGCGTCTAAACTGACCGCGTAGCCAACGGCGAGCGATAACAAAATCATGTTGCGATTGGGCACCACGGTTTGTTTCATGCTTGGCTCTTCATAGTGGCCTTCTGGCACTTCGATATCTGAGGTTAACGCTGAACCCCCTATGAGTGTATTTATGGCGCTAATATCTACAATTTTGTGAGGAACGTTAAGCGAGTTACACACGTTGGCAGCATAATCGAGTTCTTTCTTGTGGCGTTGTCCGTAGTTAAAGCTCAGTGCATGAACTTTTTTGCCTGCTTTTAGCGCCTTATGCAACACTGTGAAGGAGTCCATGCCTCCTGAATAGATAACAACAACGTTTTCTGACATAGTTTTTCGAAGATTTAAGAAATTATGCCCGAATTTTATGTGATCCTTGGTAAAATCCCAACATACAATCGTTAAAGGGTGTCAAATTGTCTGTAATGTCCACATTAAACATCAATGAGATGTTTGAAACTATCCAGGGTGAAGGAGCTCACACTGGTATTCCCTCTATCTTTGTTCGTTTACAAGGCTGTCCTGTGGGCTGTCCATGGTGTGATACAAAACATACGTGGGAAATTAAGCCTGACTTGAGTGTGTCGCCACAAGCTGTGATCACAAAAGGCGAAGAGTCTGAAACCTATTTCATCTCCAGTGAGGAGGCTTTGCTGGCTGAGTTTGGGAAACAAGGCTATGTGGCAAAGCATGTGGTTATTACCGGCGGTGAGCCATGTATGTACGACCTACGTCCTCTGACGAGCCTACTTCACGACAACGGATACACAACACAAATAGAGACCAGCGGTACTTTTGAAGTACTTTGTGACACGCGTACGTATGTGACGGTTTCTCCTAAAATAAACATGAAAGGCGGATATGACGTCTTAGTAAGTGCGCTTGAAAGAGCGAATGAAATCAAGCACCCCATCGCAATGCAAAAGCATATTGACGAGCTTGATGCGCTGCTTGCTAATGTATCGTCATTAGACGGAAAACAGGTTTGTTTACAACCAATTAGCCAGCAAAAGAGAGCCACAGAACTTGCAGTGCGTACTTGTATTGAACGTAACTGGCGGCTATCTTTACAAACACATAAATACATTGGTATTGAATAAGTGTTTGAAATGCTCCGCCTTTGTGGCAAACACGTCTTGCGCTTAAGTAATCAAATTAACAAAGGACATAAAGAAGATGCATAGCTTTAATCTGCTAAAAAAAGCCGTGATAGCGGCCGTCGCTTTATGTTCTTTTACTGCTGCATCAATGGTTGAGGCCGCTACTTGGACAATCACTTATCCGCGTCCGATTGACGACTCAGATGCCCGTGCTCAATATCCGATAGCACTGCTTAAACTTGCGCTCGATAAAACCGGCGTAAATTATGAGCTACGCCCTTCTGATCGCATATTGCTGACGGGCAAAGCGATGCGTCAGCTGCGTGAAAACAGAGAAGTTAACGTAGTATGGAGTATGACGGACAGCCAGCGCGAGAAGGAACTGACCCCCATTCGTATTCCAATCGCAAAAGGGCTTATAGGTCTTCGTGTTTTCGTTATTAACGAAAATAAAAAGACGAAGTTCGACGATGTATTATCGCTGACCGATATGCGTAAACTTATACCCATTCAGGGTGAAGAATGGCCGGACACCAAAATTCTTCAAGCCAACGGGTTTAACGTGTTTACTGTGCCTGAGTTTCGCGAAGCGTATGACATGATTAAACAAGGTAAAGGGGACTTTTTTCCTCGTTCTGTTATGGAAGTGGACGCAGAGCTGGAGGTGGAAGGTCGTCGTAACAATCTTTACCTTGAGCCTTCAATGGCGCTGTATTACCCCACCGCTATGTATTACTTTGTAAGTTCAAGTAACAAGACGTTAGCGAATCTTATTGAAACAGGCCTTAACAGAGCCATTGAAGATGGGTCTTTTGATGCGTTATTTGAATCTACGTACGCCCCAATTTTAGCCTCTTTAGGGGTTAATGAGCGTAAAATTTTCACTCTCGAGAATCCGTTATTACCCATTGAGACCCCTCTTACTAATTCTGCTTTATGGTATAAACCAAAAACAGAAGCTTCAAAAGAATAAATAGACAATAAAAAACGCGGCTTAGGCCGCGTTTTTTTGAAATGTTAGCTCTGCTTGTACGATTGTCTATTAAGACTCGCCAGCGTGGACGCCTTTCATCGAACGGCCAGAAGGATCTGCGTTGTTTTTAAAGCTCTCATCCCACTCAAGTGCTTCTGCTGTACTACACGCAATAGATTTACCGCCTGGCACACAGCGCGCTGCACTTTCTTGAGGAAAGTAGCTCTCGAAAATAGTGCGGTAGTAGTAGCCTTCTTTGGTGTCTGGTGTGTTAACTGGGAAGCGGAATTCCGCTGTTGCAAGTTGCTGATCAGTCACTTCGTTTTCAACGAAATCGCGAATTGAATCAATCCAAGAATAACCTACACCATCACCAAACTGCTCTTTTTGACGCCACAGTACTTCTGCTGGAAGGGTTTCGCCGTTATCAAACGCTTTACGAAGGATCCACTTCTCCATTTTTCCATCTAGACACATTTTGTCTTGTGGGTTTAAACGCATAGCTACGTCAATGAAGTTCTTATCTAAGAATGGAACACGAGCTTCTACACCCCATGCCGATGTGGCTTTGTTAGCACGCGCACAGTCAAACATATGTAGACGATCAAGTTTACGTACCGTTTCTTCGTGGAATTCTTTGGCGTTTGGCGCTTTATGGAAATACAGGTAACCACCAAAAATTTCATCAGAACCTTCACCCGATAGCACCATTTTAATGCCCATCGCTTTAATCTTGCGTGTCATTAAGTACATTGGAGTAGCGGCGCGGATCGTTGTTGTATCGTAGGTTTCCAAGTGATAGATAACATCACGGATGGCATCTAAACCTTCTTGAATGGTAAAGTGAATTTCATGGTGTACGGTGCCAATCATGTCGGCCACTTTCTTCGCTGCCTTAAGGTCAGGTGCTCCTTCAAGACCTACAGCAAAACTGTGCAGGCGAGGCCACCATGCATCTGTCTTGTCTTCGTCTTCAACTCGCTTTGCAACGTACTGCGCAGCGACAGCTGAAACCAGTGAAGAGTCCAAACCGCCCGATAGAAGTACAGCGTATGGAACGTCAGACATCATGTGTGACTTCACAGCTTTCTCGAATGCTACACGTAGCTCTTCTAGGTTGCTGGTGTTGTCTTTTACGTTGTCGTATTCCATCCAGTCGCGTTTGTAGTACTTGGTGATTTTACCTTCTTTGCTCCACAGGTAGTGGCCAGGAGGGAACTCACTGATTGTCTTACATACGCCTGCTAACGCTTTCATTTCAGATGAAACATAGAAGTTACCGTGTTCATCGTAACCGGTATAAAGCGGAATAATACCAATATGGTCGCGGGCAATAAGGTAAGCGTCTTGTTCTTCATCGTATAGAATGAACGCAAACATACCCTCTAGTTCATCGATAAAGTCGATGCCTTTTTGCTGAAAAAGCGGAAGAATAACTTCGCAATCAGAACGGGTTTTAAATGGGTACGGCTCATCTAGATTAGCAGCAAGTTGCTTGTGGTTGTAAATCTCGCCGTTAACGGCAAGAATTTGTTTATCGTTTTGGCTGATAAGAGGCTGCGCCCCTGTATCAACGTCGACAATCGCCAATCTTTCGTGACAAAGAATGGTATTGTCATTATTCCAGATACCCGACCAGTCAGGGCCACGGTGGCGCAAAAGTTTTGATAAATCGAGGGCTTGGGTTCTGAGTTCAGACACATCGGTTTTGATATCAAGGATACCGAAAATACCACACATATAACGGATTCTCTCTGTTCACTTGTTGAAAAAAATAATAGAAGTTTTTTCTGTCGGTACTCGCGTACGAGTGGGCGATGATTTGTTGTTATTCTTATTCGCGTGCCCCTGAATGTGCCAGTCTGACAGGAAATTGCAAGTACATTATGATGAGAAAATGGAAATTCTTATTCCATTTATCCCAAAATAGCCGTTTATTAACATTTTTATCCTAATTCCATGCAAAGGTAAGCTTATGAATGCGGTAAGCAGTGCTTAATATAGAGGGAAGTGAGTTCAAATGTAGAGGGTAGTAAATTAATGCAGGTCAATAAAAAAGGGTTTCACGAAGAAACCCTTTATTAACGATAAAGAAGACGCGGCCTTCTTTGCGTTTTTACGTCAAAGTGTTTTAGTTTTGGCGCTGGAACTCGCTTGCTTCATTCCACTTCGGCCAAGCCTCTGCATTTGCAACACCTACACCCACATCAAACAGCATTTGTGTGTCTTGCACGATACCGCTTAAATCCCAATCGTCACGATACTGATCGCACACTTGATGATAACAGCCCGTAACAATGACATTCATACGTTTTCTGTATTTGGCTGTCTCTTCATCTGCTGGTTCATTTCCGCCTTCAGCGTACAGTGCTGGAACACCTTGCTTGGCAAAGCTGAAGTGATCTGAGCGGTAGTAGTACCCAGCTTCTGGTCTGTCTTCTTGAGTCAGTGTACGACCTTGCTTAGCCGCAGCGGCTTCAAGATAGTCTTCCATTTCTGACTTACCCATGCCTACAACGGCAACGTTTTTGGTCTTACCTAATACGTTCATTGCGTCCATGTTGATATTAGCAACCGTATTTTCAATCGGAATAACAGGATTGCTTGCATAATATTTACTGCCTAACAGCCCTTGCTCTTCAGCAGTTACTACTAAAAATGATACCGAGCGTTTTGGTGCAGGCGTCAACTCTGAGTATGCTTTGGCCATGGCTAGAATAGCCGCAGTGCCCGTGGCATTATCATGAGCGCCATTATAGATTTGGTCGCCTTCTTTGCTCTCATCTTTACCTAAATGATCCCAATGTGCCGTGTAGATAATATGCTCATCAGGAAACTCTGCGCCCGGCAGAGTCGCGATAACGTTGTTGCTCTCTGACTTTTTGAAGGTGTTGTTAACCGTAACCGATGCTTTGATATCCATTGCTTTGTTGTAAGGACCTTGCATGGCGTTTGCTTTCTCTTGGTCAAAGTCGAGCCCTGCATCAGCAAACACTTTTTTCGCCGCATCTAACGTTAACCAACCTTCAACAGCCACACGGCTTGCTCCTTTGTCGGCGCTTACAAGGCCGTACTGCGGACCACTCCAGCTGTTAGCAACAACTGACCAGCCGTAAGAGGCAGGGGCTGTTTCGTGAACAATAATGGCGCCAGCAGCACCCTGACGGCTCGCTTCTTCATATTTGTAGCTCCAACGACCGTAGTAGGTCATCGTTGTGCCTTGAAACTTACCACTTTCTGGATTTTCAAATCCCGGGTCATTAATTAGCATGACGACGGTTTTGCCTTCAACATCTAACCCTTCGTAGTCGTTCCAGTCGTACTCTGGTGCATTCACACCATAGCCAACGAAGACTAATTCTGAATCTTCAAGGGAAACTGAGCTCTGTTCTCGCTTAGAAGAGGCAACCATTTGCTCTTTATACGCGAAGTTATTGTCGCCAATAGTCATGGTCATATCTGGGTCAGCAGTAATTTCCATAAGGGCTACTTTTTGTAAAAAGCTATCCCCGTTACCCGGTTTAAGTCCCGCTTTGGTAAATTCACTAACCAAGTATTCAATGGTTTTCTTTTCGCCTTCAGTCGTCGGTAAACGGCCCTCAAACTCATCTGAAGACAGTACCTTTAATGGCTCGCGAATATCGGCGTCTGAAATATTGTTGTAAACACTGTCAAAGTTAGACGCCACAGGCATCTCTTTTTTCGCAGACTGATTTTGTGACGCGCTGTCGTTGTTAGGTGTGCAAGCACTTACGCCCAGAAGGGTAGGTACAAGCAATGGCAAAAACATTTTTTTCATTGTTAGTCTCTGTTTGCTCTACAATACTTGCTCAGTATAGAGAAAACCCCAGAGCGAACCAATAGTTGATATGCAATCAGACTCAATCCCTTTCTGTAAAGACTACTTAAAAAAACACGCAAGTTATCCTGTAACCATTCTTTTAGATGAACTCGGTTTAACGAGTCATAGTAAGTTTCCATCTCCTGATGTGCTTAATGAACTTACATCTAGATATCGCAAGCAATGGACGGGGCCTGTATTTAAAGGACAGAGTCAGTTTTCAGAAAATGAACAGCGTTACTATGAAACGATTATTAGTGAAGATGGGGTTGTCCCTACCAGAGAGCAAAGCTGGCACGATTTGTTTAATGCACTGATCTGGCTGCAATTTCCCAAAACAAAATCCTTATTAAATGAACTGCATATAAGCGATATCGAGGCGTACGGCGTAAACCCTCGCACCGCACGTCGCAATCGGATTACCCACTTTGATGAATGTGGCGTGGTGCTGGCGATAGAAGAGCCCAGACCAAGTGGCGTTGAATCGCTAGAAGTTTTCCTACAGCAACTGGCCACCCATGAATGGGAACAGGTATTTCTAGCAAATCGAGGGCGTTGGCATGCTGAAGTAACGCCCTATGTATTTGGGCATGCGAATTTAGAAATGATGCTGAACCCGTTTATTGGGCTTACTGGAAAGTGGCTCGCGGTTTCAGTGCCTCAAGGATTTAATGAGCTCGATAAATGGCAACAACGCGCCGTACTCGACGATGCAATGTCAGCCCGAATTTCAGCACTCGATGCTTTTCAGATCACACCACTCTTAAAGCCCCTTCCTTTGTTAGGCGTGCCTTTATGGCATTCACCGCAGGATGCGAAGTTTTATCAAAATAAAGATTATTTCAGGCCGTTACGACAAGGGTCTAAGCCAACGAAACAGCTGCCGCTGTGGGTGTAATACCAATCCGCATAGATCATTACCCACTCAGAAGGCGCTGGCAATTTTCCTAGCAAAGCGTGGGAATGCAGGAATGGCTGTTCCCTTTCAAATTCCCAGAACGAAGCTAGGAAGCTTGCCAGACCTTCCCGAAGGGCGAGTTTAAAATGTCCGTAGTCTTTGTTGTGTCACCTTGATGTAGAACCACTATACCTGCGGTAGCACGCCGCGATTACGAACATTTTAACTCTTGCTGAGTGGGTAATGATCTATGCGGATTGGTATAATGATACTTCTTGTGACGACAAAAGCGGCAATGATGCTATTCATGGGTAGTGAAAGAAATGAAAGGGGGCGTCTTTTTAAGGTGAGGCTGCGCGGCCAGTTTATAGAAACGCTGTACTAAAACACTGTAATCACAATCATTATATTCATAACTACTGTATTAATAGCACAGCGCACTTTTCGTATAGCGGGCGCGTTACATTCGCAAGGTTAATTAGAACAAGGCGAGGGCAATCAACCAGATGCCATAGATGACAATATAAGGTGCACTTGCAATTAATGCCGCTTTTTTAAGAGAAAAGGCGGTCCATTGAGTAATGCCTACGGTGGCTAAATAAATGCCCCAGAATAGCTCTACCCTTAACGCCTGGCCGAAAGCGTACCAAGGCGAGTCCATAGGGATATTCGCAATATACCCAAGGGACGCTGGCGATAAAATTGATGGCGCTACTTGATGGTCGCCTGCGAACAACAGCAAAGCAACACCCACTAAACCAGTAAGCACATAAGGCATTGAAAGCCACCAAGCGAAACCATACCAGTCAGTAAAGCCATACACATGGCTGTCGTCAGACCGGGTCATTAAATTCACGTACACGGCGTAAATGGCGTTTACGATAATAGGAACAAAAAAGGCACCTATAACCGATGACCAAAGCAAAGCATCCCTGGTGAAGAATGCCTTCATTTGCTCTTCTTCTGCCGGACTCATATCCCCTTGCGCGGCAATATTCATCTGAGCGAACCATTCAATGTCAACGAAGTTTACATACAAGTACTGGGAAACAAGTGAAATAGCCATGATCAAAATAAATGGCATCCAGCTCCAATTGTTGTTTTCACCTACTGCTTTAAATACGCCATTAGGCTTGAAGAAAATATCGTTACACGCTTGAAAGGGGTTCGTTACATTGTGCATCCCTTGCTCCTATTTCATTTTTCTTATTACTCTGGCTCTGGGTAAAGCCATGAGTCATTGTTAGCTTGCCAACAGGCAGGCAATAAATTGAGTTATAGATTACTGTTGGCTACAGGTGTTGTACAGCACAACATCTTGATATTTGTAAGAGAAAATGAATGTATTGAAAGGTTATAAATAAAAAAAGGGAAGCGTTCGCTTCCCTTTACGTAATACTGCTGATTGCTGCTCTATCTTTGGTGATTTTCTATGTCCTCTCAAAACGCGCCGCAAGACCTTACAAATAAGTAATATTAAGCAGTGTCAAAACTATGGTGCTATACAACAGCGAAATAGGCAGTCCAATTTTTATAAAATGCGAAAACTTATAATTCGCCGCATTATAAACAAGCAAGTTGGTTTGATAGCCGAATGGTGAAATAAAACTGGCACTTGCTGCAAATGCTACCGCTAATGCAAATGGCATTAGCGGTGCGCCAATGATTTGCACTAACCCGTAGGCAAACGGGAACATTAACGCTGCAGCAGCGTTGTTGGTAACGAACTCTGTTAAAACCAGTGTTAGCAAGTAGATGACTAACAATGCTATGAACCAGTCAGTACCCGACAACACCGGCATAAGTGCCTCGGAGGTTATATTAATAACCCCTGAATTTTCTAATGCGGTTGCCAGGCTTAGCGCGCCTACAATCACAACAATCAAATTCAATGGTAAATTTCGTTTCATTTCGCCGTTTGACGTTACCCTTACGCCAATTAGCACAGCGGCTAAAAACAGCAGACCAATAGCCAGTGAAATGACATTAGTTGCAGCCAATAACACCGTGGAAAGGAAGCCGCCAAGGGTAATCCACTCTTGCTTGTTGGTTAGTGGGCGGGCTATTTTTTGCTCTGACAAAATAAAAAAGTTTTTATTTAAATTTTGACGAGTCGCAAAGTCTGGGCCTGTAGCTAAAAGTAAGAAGTCACCTGCTTGAAGCTTAATTTCTCCTAACTTGCCTGACAGCTGCTCTCCATCGCGGCGAATGGCTACAACGGCCGCATCAAACAGGGCTCTAAAGCCAAGTTTTTTAATGGTTTGCCCAATAACTTGAGCGCGATTGGCAACAACTACCTCGGTTAAGCTCTCACGCAATACCCCATCGGTCTCAGCAAACATGCTTAGCCCCTTTATGTGGCTAAGATTATCAAGCTTTTGAACGTTGCCAGAGAAGATCAGTTTGTCGTTTTCCAGAATGACCAGGTCAGGCCCAACAGGAGATATCAGGTTGCCATTGCGCACCACTTCTACCAAAAAGAGTTCTGGTAAGTTACGTAAATGGTTTTGTTCTACGGTTTTGCCTATGAGTTCTGAACCAGACTCCACTTCGGCTTCAACCATATACTCGTGATAGTTATTACTCTTATTGCCAATATGAGGTAGCAAAGGCAGTAATAAAAACATGAGTAGACCACAGCTTAAACCCGCTACGGTGCCATAAAGTGTGAAGTCAAAAAAGTTAAAGCCTGGATGCCCGTGCTCTTGCAAAAAGCTGTCTACGATCAGGTTGGTAGACGTACCGATTAAGGTGACCGTACCGCCTAAAATAGCTGCGTACGAGAGCGGGATCAGTAATCGAGAGGCAGGATGATATTGGTTTTGCTTAATTGGACCAATAAGGCTTGCCACAATAGCAGTATTGTTCAAAAGCGCAGACGATAAAAAGGTCAGTGAAAACAAGCGCCAATAGGATTGAGTAAAGTTAGCACTTACTAGTTTCCTACCTAGGCGTTTTATTAACGCTGTTTTATCAATTGCACTGCTCACCAAAAGCAACAAAACAAGGGTAATAAGACCCTTGTTTGTTAAATTTAGCAAGATGTCATCAAGAGATAACTGCTGGGTAACCAGTAAAGCTAACACTGCACCAGAAAACACAGTGGAAGGGCGCTGATTGGTAAATATCAGCGCGCATATCGTACTGGCAAATACTGCCAGTACGATGAACTGGGTCACATCCATATTGCTCCAGTCCTGCTTAAAGTTTACTGATATCCACAGAGTTCCAATGCGGGAAGTGCTTGCGTACTAGTGCATTGAATTCAAGCTCGAACTCAGAGAAGTTTGGCGATGTATGCTGTGCGTCACCCGCAATTTCGTCAATGATCATACCAGCACCAACAGTGCCGTTGGTCAAGCGATCGATAACGATGAATGAACCGGTAGGGCGGTTGCGCTTATACGGGTCGCAGGCAACAGGTTGAGTAAACTTAACGTCTACTACACCAATCTCGTTAAGATTTAAGTGCATGGCATCCGTTTCTTCCAACGTGTTCACATCAATTTGATTATCGATATGAGCAACTACCCCTGGCGTTGATTTAGTCGCGAACTTAAACAAGTATTGCTTGTTTGGCATTAGCGGCTCTTCAGACATCCACACAAGGTGAGTTTTAAATTGCGTGTTAAGCAGTGGCAAGTTGTCTGATTTTACAATCATATCGCCACGAGAGATGTCAATTTCATCTTCTAGCGTTAACGTTACTGCTTGAGGTACATAAGCGCGCTCTTGGTCGCCTTCAAACGTAACGACTTGCTTCACCTTTGATTTCTTACCAGAAGGAAGTGCCGTTACTTCATCACCTGGTGCAACTTGGCCAGATACCACGGTACCCGCAAAGCCACGGAAATCTAGGTTAGGGCGGTTAACGTATTGTACAGGGAAGCGAAAATCTTCTAAGTTGTCGTCTTCACCAATTTCAATGTTTTCCAACATTTCCATAAGTGGCGTGCCGTCAAACCATGGTGTCTTTTCGCTCTTGCCTACTACGTTGTCGCCTTCAAGTGCTGAAATAGGTACGAACTGAATGTCAGGAATATCAAGCTGCTCAGCAAACTTCAGGTAGTCTTCCTGAATTTGCTTGTACACTTCTTCTGAATAGTCCATCAAGTCCATTTTGTTGATAGCAACAATAACGTGTTTTATACCTAGAAGAGAAACCAGGAACGAGTGACGTTTCGTTTGTACCTTAACGCCGCCGCGAGCATCAACAAGAATAATAGCAAGGTCGCACGTTGACGCACCGGTTACCATGTTACGGGTGTACTGCTCGTGCCCAGGAGTATCTGCGATAATAAACTTACGCTTGTCAGTAGAGAAGTAGCGGTATGCTACGTCGATAGTAATCCCTTGCTCACGCTCAGACTGAAGACCGTCTACAAGAAGGGCAAGGTCAACTTTCTCGCCGGTAGTGCCCACTTTTTTACTGTCTTTAGTGATAGCTGCAAGTTGGTCTTCATAAATCATTTTAGAATCGTGAAGCAAGCGACCAATTAGGGTACTTTTACCGTCGTCTACGCTACCGCAGGTAAGGAAACGTAGCATGTCTTTCTTTTCGTGTTGTTCTAGGTAAGACAGAATGTCCTGTCTTAGTAATTCGTTTTCATTGTTCATGTTATGCGCTCACAAGGAAAAAGGGGTTTAACACAGACTCTTTTTGGTTGTACGTAAGAGCGTCAGCGTTGTCATCTAATGGGTTTTCAGGGTCAAGTACGGTTACGTTTGCGCCTGCTGCTAGTGCGACTGCGTGCGCTGCACCTGTATCCCATTCAGATGTTGGGCCTAATCGAGGGTAAAGATGTGCTTCGCCCTCAGCCACCAAGCAAAGCTTCAGTGAGCTACCCATCGCCACAAGCTCGGTTTCACCTTTAAGCTGTGCCAATAAATTCTGAATTTCTGGGCTTTGGTGAGAACGACTACCTACCACTTTCCACACTTCGGCACCATCGTGCTTGCGCGCAGAAATAGCGGTAAATTCGCCATTTACTTCAGTCCACGCACCTTCACCAACAATACCTACATAGCTTTTGTTTAGTGCTGGCGCGTAAACCACACCCATGGTCGGTTTACCGTTTTCGATAAGTGCAATATTTACCGTAAACTCACCGTTTTTCTTAATAAACTCTTTAGTGCCGTCTAGCGGGTCTACCAGCCAGTAAGACGACCACGTTTTGCGCTCTTCCCATGAAATATCTGCTGACTCTTCAGAAAGAATCGGCAGGTCAGATTCAGCTTCAAGGGCGTTAACGATTACGTTATGTGCGGCAAGGTCAGCTTCTGTTAGCGGGCTGGTATCCTGCTTTTCATAAATGGCGAAGTCTTTCTCGTAAATGGCCATTATCTTATCGCCGGCTTCTTTGGCGATAGCTAGCACTTTCTGTGCAAGACTATTTAAAGGCTGTGTCATTACACCAATCCCTTTTCTTGAAGCAAAGCATACAATCGCTCAGCGGTTTGCTCTGCTGGTTCATCCTGATAGGTTAAGTGTACTTCTGGCGCTTCAGGTGCTTCATAGGCTGAATCAATACCTGTGAAGTCCTTAATTTCACCGCTACGCGCTTTCTTGTATAGCCCTTTCGGGTCGCGTTTTTCACACACTTCAAGAGGTGTATCGATAAACACTTCTACAAACTCTCCGTCTTCCATTAAGCTGCGGCAATAATCGCGGTCGGCTTTGAAAGGCGAGATAAAAGCGGTAAGCACAATGGTACCGGCATCGACAAAAAGTTTAGCGACTTCGCTAATGCGGCGAATGTTTTCAACGCGATCTTTATCGCTGAAACCTAAATCGCCACACAGACCGTGGCGCACGTTGTCGCCGTCAAGCAGATAGGTGTGCTTGTTCTGCTCGTGAAGCTTTTTCTCAAGCAGGTTGGCTAATGTCGATTTACCAGAGCCGCTTAAACCCGTTAGCCAGAATACACGAGGCGTTTGACCAAGCTTTTCAGAGCGGGTGGTCTTGTTTACTTCGTGTTTATGCCAAACAACGTTGTCGGTGGCCATTAGAAGTACCCTTCCATTTTCTTCTTCTCCATAGAGCCTGCGCTGTCATGGTCGATAACTCGGCCCTGACGTTCAGACGTCTTGGTAAGCAGCATTTCTTGGATAACTTCAGGTAGGGTAGCTGCTTCTGATTCTACCGCACCGGTCAGTGGGTAACAGCCAAGAGTACGGAAACGCACAGAGCGCATCTCTGGTACTTCACCTTCTTCTAGCGGCATACGGTCGTCGTCAACCATAATAAGAACGCCGTCGCGCTCAACGACAGGGCGAGGCTTAGAAAGGTAAAGTTGCGGAATATCGATGTTTTCTAGGTAGATGTATTGCCAGATATCTAGCTCAGTCCAGTTAGACATTGGGAATACACGAATGCTTTCGCCTTTATTAACCTGAGAGTTATAAATATTCCAAAGCTCTGGACGCTGGTTTTTTGGGTCCCAGCGGTGGTTGCTGTCGCGGAATGAGTAAACACGTTCTTTGGCACGTGATTTTTCCTCGTCGCGTCGAGCGCCACCAAATGCAGCATCGAACTTATATTTGTTCAGTGCTTGCTTAAGTGCTTGGGTTTTCATGATGTCAGTATGTTTTGCTGAACCGTGGCTAAATGGGCCAACGCCAGCTTCAACACCTTCTTCATTGATGTGAACAAGCAAATCAAAACCGTGTTTCTTAGCTTGTTCGTCACGGAACTTAATCATTTCACCAAACTTCCACGTGGTATCTACGTGTAATAATGGGAAAGGAATTTTGCCGGGCGCGAACGCTTTACGGGCAAGGTGAAGCAGTACAGAAGAGTCTTTTCCTACAGAGTAAAGCATAACTGGGTTTTCAAACTCAGCAGCAACCTCACGGAAAATCTGGATACTCTCGGCTTCGAGTTGTTTCAAATGCGTTACAGACGGGATACTAGCAGTCATTTTGAAGTCCGAATTTTATGTTATATACAAAAAAGTTATATATGGGTTATTTTTCTGCATAGAACGATAACATATTTAATTTCAAAAGTAGTATGCGATTTTGCTATTTAAAATAGCTATCTTATTCCAATAAATAAAACTGTCATGCAATTGAAGCATAAGCCACTTTTTTCAAGGCCTATAAAAAGAAAAAAGCCCTGTTTAGTAACATAAACAGGGCTTGTTATTCACTTTCGTTGCGAATGACTTATTTCGTATCGTTCGCTTACCTTTCAGTCAATTTGGTCTGGAAAGCGTCGAACGTATCAACCACACCTTCTCTTGGCGAGCCAGATTTACTTAAAATCATGATGGTTAAGCTAGATAAAATAAACCCAGGGACAATTTCGTACATCCAGTCACCAAGCTTTTGGCCGCCGATTTCAATAGGAAGATAAATCCACAGTAACACCGTCACTGCACCAACGATCATACCACCTAATGCAGCACGGCGAGTCATTTCACGCTTAAACAGGCTAAATAGTACAAGCGGTCCGAAGGCTGCACCAAAGCCAGCCCAAGCATTACTTACAAGCGTTAAAATGGTGCTGTCTCTATCATAAGCTAGATAGATTGCTACGAGCGCGACAACTACTACGCTGGCTCGACCAGCAATAACGAGCTCGCCATCTGACGCATCACGTCTTAGGAAGGCTTGATAAAAGTCACTGGTTAGTGAACTTGAGGTTACCAACAGCTGAGAAGAAATAGTACTCATGATCGCCGCTAAAATCGCAGCGAGCAGGAAGCCACCGATGAGCGGGTGGAATAGAATTTGAGATAAGTAGATGAAGACGGTTTCTGGATCGATTTCGTTTCCGTTACCTGTTACATAGGCAAGGCCGAAAAGCCCCGTCATTAACGCACCAATAATCGACACAATCATCCAACTCATACCGATATTGCGCGCAGTTGGTATATCTTTAACAGAACGTATCGCCATAAAACGCACAATGATATGAGGCTGACCAAAATAACCTAGGCCCCATGACATCAGTGAAACAATGCCTATTACGCTTAGTGCTTCATTGGTAGACGCATCCATAAATGCATCGAAAAGCGCCGGATTAATGGTATCTAAGGCGTCAATTGACGCGCCGATTCCACCCAACTCGCTAATAACAACGGCAGGTACCATAATGAGAGATACAAACATGATGCACCCCTGAACGAAGTCGGTCATGCTTACTGCCATGAAACCGCCTACGAGGGTATAAGCTACGACGACACCCGCGGTGACGTATAAGCCGGTCTCATAAGTTAATCCAAATGATGTCTCAAAGAGCTTTCCGCCAGCTACCACACCAGAAGAGGTGTAAAGCGTAAAGAAGACAACGATAACCACAGAGGCTATAACGCGCAATAAACGCGTGTTGTCAGCGAAGCGATTTTCAAAATAGTCGGGGAGGGTAATGGAGTTGTTGGCTACTTCAGTGTAAACGCGAAGGCGTGGAGCAACTAACATATAATTTGCCAGAGCACCGAGTGTCAAACCAACGGCAATCCAGCCAGCAGATAAGCCTGATACATACATTGCACCGGGTAAGCCCATGAGCATCCATCCGCTCATATCCGATGCACCTGCTGAAAGCGCGGTTACCGCGGGGCCTAGTTGGCGGCCGCCAAGCATATAGCCTTCTACGTTGGTGTCTGTCTGCCGATAAGCGAAAAGGCCTATCCCTAACATTACAACAAAATACAAACCCAACGAGATTATCGTGCCAGTAGCCATATAAATTCCCTATGTTTTTTCTTTCATGCTAACACCTATGACATAGAGTCTCTATGTCAGTCAGCGACCTTGCATGTTTTCTATACGGTAATTCGTAAATAAAGTTTGGCGAAAGGTTAAATTGGAAAAGATGCAACGCGCGCTCGACCTTCTCTTTTGGCTCTGTAGAGAAGCTCATCGCACATCTTGATAATGGTGTCTAGGTTGGTTTCTCCGTTGACGTCTAACAGACCCGAAGAAAAACTCACGGAAAACATTTCTTTTGTATTGCTCCAGTGTTTCTGGCGAGAAAGCGCGAAATTCAGCTCGTCCAGAATTCGCTTAGCAGACCTTTGGTCGGAGTCGGAAAAGTAAATCAAAAACTCTTCGCCGCCATATCGGCAGAGCTTGTCTGACTTACGAATTCGGTTTTTGATAATCTGCGTAAAGGTAGTCAACACTTCATCACCGACAACGTGGCCGTATTTGTCATTAATCTTTTTAAAGTTGTCGACATCAAGTAGAGCAATACAGGACGCTTTATTGCCTTTCAGTGCTTTTTTCAAACTGTTTAGCATGGCTCGTCGCGTGAGAGCACCGGTAAGTGAGTCACGCTCTGCTAGCAAGTCGCTCTGTCGTTTTGAAATCCATAGCCAAAGTGCAAGAATGATGAGAATTGTGATAATCAACGCAAAAATGGTGGTTTTCATTGCTTCTTTGTCGGTAGAAAGGCCATCTTTTTCACTTCTGAGCACAGTGAGTTCTTTTTGTCGATATCGCGCTAACTCGATATCTTTCGCAATGCCGTCGGTAAACGAAGAATTTGATAACTTGAATTGCTCAGTGTTTTTTTCAACAAGAAGCCTATTGTAGGTTTTCGAATGCTCATATGCTTTTTCGTAGTCACCCGAAGCATCGTAAAGCCTAGAAAGCTCCCGCTCTAACCTAAGCTTGATTTTTTCTTTAAAACCCGAATTTGGAATAGTAGCCAGAACGATATTGCGGTAACGCTGAAGGGAGTCTTGAAATTTAGCATCATCGTTCAATACCGCTGCGTAAAGTGCATCTGCGTAAGCTGAAAGCTCCTCAGTTCTTTGTTTTACCTCTGTGGTATCAAGCTGCCTGATTTGCGTCATGACTTCTTGCGCTAGCAGTTCATATCCTTCGCTTTTTTGAAACACTACTACACGAAGTCTTTGGACATACGTCAACAACTTTTCGTGCACTGACGTTACTGTGGACAAATGCTCTATTGCGTCGTTTGACATAGCCAATGCTTCTTCAAACTTATTTTGAATTAACAATGAATCGATGGCCGAGAAGTAGGCCCAAGTCTTTACCATGGTGTTGTTATCTTGCGTTTTACTTTCAATGATCTCTTTTGAGTGGAAAAATGCTCTGCTTGGAACGAAGAGTTCCAGGTAAGCACCTCTCAGCCAATCATGTGCAATTACGTTTGATAACGCATTTTCTAAGCTTTTGTCTGATGAGTATCGAGGAAGGTGCGGTAACGCATATTCGATTTCATTAATTGCTTGTATTGGGTTCGCAAGGGTGAGTTCCATCGCTAACCATATGCTAGCTATAGCAGTGGCTCGTCGACTCCCAGTTTCTAGCGCTTCTCGCTGTAAACGGCGCAGTTCAGGAACAGAAAAATTTACCCTATGGTCAGAGCCTTTAAAATCATTTACCGCTCTAGCATAAATGTAATATGCCTTCGCAGCAGCGAAAAGCTCAGGCTTAATTGTCTTAAGCTCTTGCCAATGCTTATCTAATAGAGGCTCTTTAACGAAAAGTGGGATTCTCGGCGAGTCAGCATCATTCGCAGTATAAGTGGCCAACAAGTGTCTAAATATCACGCCTTCACTTTGCGTGTCATTCTGCAAACCGGCGCTCGTTAACATAGCAATGATATTCTCATTGCTCACCTCGCTAGGTGTATTCCAATGATAAATTGCCGTTGCAGCTATATGACTATAATTATCAAGTTTTTTTAGTCTAAGTGCGTTGGGAATATCTATACTTTGAGCAAAGACAGTGAAACAAGCTATTGCAGGAATCAAAAGGCAAATCATTAGCCTTGTAAAACGAAACCAAGCGCTCATTGTGATGGAGACCTCTTTACTGCGGGTAATTGAATGAAGTGATTAACTGAAATTAAAACGGACGTTTTAACCTTTAAGTCGGAGTATAAGTTTTATTGAACAGGGTTTCATCTTAATTTTGGGCAAAAAAATCGGCCCATAGGGGGCCGACGAAGGGAAGTGCTAAAGATACGCACTTTTTTGGAACGCTTTACAGTTACATAACGTGTGTTAAGCAGAGAATTGAATCCTTTCTGACACCGCCTTTTTCATATCGCTTAAATCAGCATCTTTATCGCCAACAATCATTACATTGGCGTGTTTCATTTTAATGCTCTCTCCGTGGTACTGACCATCGGCAAACTCGCTTGGAACGGAGACATCTCCACGTTCAGGTACTACGAATACCGACATCTTGCCTTGCGGCGTATTCACAATCAGATGAAGGCTTCTAACTGTGCTCAAATGGCAATAGTTTGCGACCTCTACACCGTCGAGCATTTCGCTAAAGCTGCCACCAAAGCTTGCTAGCTTTGCGTTAACCATGTTCAAATCAACAGGAAGCAACGAATGAGCGTGTTCCATTTCTGCGTACTGCATATGGGCAAGTGCTTGTCCGCCAATACTAAGCGGTTGGTGGTACCACATGGTAAGTCCGATACCTACAGTGAAAGCAACCGATGCAGCCATGGCTAAATACCAGCGACTTCTGCGTTTATAACGGGTGAATTCGTCTGCAGACTGCTGCCATATTAGCTTGCTTGCGAGATCCTCTGGTACATCGACTTTCAATGCTTGCTTTAATTGCTTATCTAACTGCTTTTGTTCATTCCAGAAACTGCGTTTACTTTCATCCGCTTTTGCCGCTTCTACAACATCACTGTCAGTCGTTTCTGGATCGGCGTAGATACGACGCCTAAATTCTAACTCATCCATTTACACGACCTCTCTGTTCATTTTGCTTCTCTAATGCCTCTTTTAGCTGATTCCTCGCTCTGAAAAGGCGAGTCATTACCGTGTTTTTGTTAAGCCCTAACTGGTTGGCGATCTCTTCGCCACTAAAACCGAAAATCAACTGGAGTATTAAGGGTTCACGATACTCCACACTCAATCCACCTAATAGTCGCTGAAGCTCTCTATCTTTCAAGTCCCCATCAGCATGCTGTGTGTCATCTTGAATATGGCAATCATCAATATCTACTGTGTCGAACTGTTTGCGTTCAAACCGACGGGCGTTTTCGCGGCGAAGAATGGTAATTAACCATGACTTTGCTGCTTTTTCATCATTTAGGGCGTCTAATGAGCGCCAAGCACGTAAAAAGGTTTCCTGAACAACATCTTCAGCAATGCTCTGGTCTTTGATAAGCCAAAATGCATAGCGGTAGATGTCGGCGTGAAATGCCTTTACTAATGCTTCATATCTTTGGTGTTTTGCTTTCATACCCGATAAGACCTGAGCACTATCGGATTTATTTCGCCCAAACATAAAAAAATCCAAAAACTTAATTTTTTCTCACTATGGCATAAAAAACGCGCCATTTCGTTAGCCGAAAGGCGCGTTTTCATTTTATTTCCAGTGATCAGAGCACCTAGTTCGAAAAACTAGGTACGTTTTTGGGAAGTAATCCAAGCATTAATGTTTTCTTCTAAAATAGAAAGTGGGACTGGACCGTACTTCAATACCTCGTCATGGAAGCCTTTCCAATCAAACTTGTCACCAAGTTCAGCTTGGGCATGCTCTCTAAGTTCCATAATTTTCAGTTTACCAATCATATAGGCCGTAGCCTGACCTGGCATAGCAATGTAGCGCTCAATGGCTTTTTGCGCGTCGTATTTAGGGTTTGGCGTATTTTCAACAAGGTAATCTACGGCTTCTTCACGCGTCCATTTTTTCGCATGAATACCCGTATCAACCACAAGTCTGCAAGCGCGCCAAAGTTCCATGGCTAGACGACCGAAATCAGAATAAGGGTCTTTATAAAAGCCCATATCTTTTGCAAGTTCTTCGGTATATAGGCCCCAACCTTCTGTGTATGCGGTAAAGCTCAAGAATTTCTGGAATTGAGGTACACCTTCTAGCTCTTGTGCAATAGCGCGCTGCATGTGGTGACCTGGGATGCCTTCGTGATACGCCAGCGCCTCTAACTGATAAGTAGGCATTGCTTTCATGTCATAAAGGTTTGCGTAATAAATACCTGGGCGGCTGCCATCTTGCGCCGGGCTTTGATAAAACGCCTTGCCCGCAGACTGTTCGCGGAATGCTTCAACCCGTTTAACAATCATGGGCGCCTCTGGAAGAATACCGAAGTATTCAGGGATAGCTTCTCGCATGTCGTCTATGGCTGTTTTCGCCATATCAAGGTATTGCTGTCTACCTTCATCTGTTGAAGGTAGATAGAATTGCTCGTTTTCACGCATGAAAACGAAAAACTCTTGAAGGGTGCCTTCAAATTTCACTTGTTTCATAATGTCGCGCATTGCATCGTGTATGCGCTCTACATTGTCTAAGCCAATTTGATGGACTTCTTCAGCGGTTAGGTCTGTAGTGGTAAACCAGTTTAGACGATTCTGATACCATTGATCACCATTGGGTAAGCGCCACACACCATCGCCTTCAGGCGTGATTTCCCTTTGATGAGCGAGTTCTTCGATAAACTTCTCGTATGACGGCATGACTGAAGTTACCAAAGCGGCTTTCGCTTCACCTAATAACGTCGTTTTTTCCGCCTCTGTAATATCCAGGCTATTTACTTTATTTTGAAAATCTTCCCAGATAGTTGAAGGTATTTCGCTAGAATCAAACGGTGCGCCGGTAATCACGTTTTTTGACGCATCAATCATTTGATCGTAGGCCCATGCAGGGGGGAATACGCCGGCTTTTTCGCGAACTTTCATTTGTTCGATAACTTGATCAAAGTACGTACGTACATTGTCTAGTCGTCCAATGTATGCCTTAGCGTCCTCTTTACTCTTTACGCTGTGAATGTTGATAAGGAAGCTAGGCACCTGTGTATGTGCGGCGCGGAACTGATGTACAATGTAACGGTGATGTCGAAATTCGTCGTTAGCTAAATCGCGCTCAATACCTAGTTTGTACAGGCGCAAGCTTAGCTGTTCCTGTTCACTTAACTGACTGGTGTCAAAACTATTAAGCTTTTCTAGTCGGTTTTTGGCGATGGCAATGCGAGCATCAGCTTCTTCGTCACTGATGTCATCCCATTTGTCATAGTCCCATTTTTTACCCAAGTAACTTTGAAATAATGGCGAACGCTTAAGATCTTCTTCAAAAGTACGTTCGAAGAACGCATTAAGGCGCTCTGATTCAGACTGCCCGGCTGGCTGTTCTGTTTTAATAGGTTCTGGCGCTGTTTTAGCGGTTTCACTTGCAGGAGAGCAAGCCGTAAGCGTGGTAATGGCCAACGCAATTGGCGTTAGCTTTACTAGTGTTTTCTTCATTATATTCCCCGTCGCGTTTAATTGATTATTTTTATAAGCTAAAGCTTCAAAGATTAATAAGCCTTAAAGAGGACAATAAGGCCCAAAGGCTCGACTGTTTCTCAAACGCAAACATTTCTGTTACGAAGCCCTTGCCACTGAGATTTAGCTAGTTGCAAGGGCTTTCATTACGCAAATTCTAGTGTATTGGCAAATGAAATGCGTTTTATGAAGCAGGATATAAGGCAGATAGCGTGTTATTGTTCCCTTCACTTTTTTGCTTCCATTCGCTGCGGGCAAGCTTAGCTTCATGTGAAAGTTTATCTAAAGCTTTCATGACCTGTTTAGATTGGGTGTTAGCGTCAGCTTTATTGGCTGAAAAGCGCAGTGCATAGAGCTCATTAACACTTGCGTTGATTCCTTCAAACTGCGAAAGTTGCGCTTTACCCGAAGTTAACGCGTTTATCCACTGCTTAAGAGCAGGCGTAAGTAAACGTGTGTCCTTTGCCTTTATTACTGACATTAGGTTTTGAAACTGTGCTTTTTCATCCCACTGAGCATAAGAGTGGGGGCGCTGTGCAGAACCGGTTTTGTTAGTGAGCCCAGGTCCCATAAACTGAGCCTGTTTAAGCTTTCTGTAGGTAACTAACCATCCTGTAAGCGCAATGATGAACAGCACAAGTAATGCACAAGTTACCATCCAATTAAGCTGGGTACTTTCGTCAGTACTGACGTCACCTGAAGCGCTGTCTAATGGTTTATCCTCATTGCTAGCACTAGCGTTAGGCTGTTTCGCAGTTGTCGGTATATCATTTTGAATATCTTCATTGCTTGCACTACTGATTGATGGAGTGTCTAAGCTATTCGGAGTATTGGCATTATTTGCGCCAGACGCTGGCGCTACCGTAATTGAACGGGCGGGAATAGTGGAATACTCTGTTTGCTGAGTAAGCGTATTAAACCAAGGAATAGTAATTTCAGGTAAGACAAAGTTACCAGGCTGCGTTGGAATGATCGCCAGCGACGTTTGGCGCTGTGAAATTAAGCTCTGGTCTTTTTCGACTGTCGTAGTATTAGATTGATCAGGGTACAGCTTAAAGTTTGGCGGATAAAACTCAGGAATATCAGGAAGCTGCTCTTCTACTACGCCCAATGCGGTTAGCGTAACAATACGGGTGACTGGTTCACCTGCTACAAAACTATCACCTTGTGGCCATTCTTCATCCACTCGCACCATTGCAGAAGGCAACCAAGGGTAATCTATCCCCTGAGGAATGGGCTTAATGTTCACCGTAATGTCGGGCCCAACCCGATTAATTTGCTGGGTGCGGTTGAAGAAGCCAAAACGTTGGTTAGTATTGGCAGCCATAACTTCGCCAGTGAAAATAGGGCCTCTTAGCGTAAATTCACCGGATGCTTGAGGCACAACAGCAAATTGACGCTCTATAATTTGATACCGTCTTCCATTTACTATATCTGTATACTGTTTATCTTCTCCTAGCTGGGTGATTTCCGCATTTTGCATTTCTGGCGCTTGTAGGCTGCCGCGCTCAATATTGCTAGAAAGAAACAGCTTAACCGTGTAAAGCAGCTGTTGATTTAAATAGGCCTCTTTCACGTCGATGTCAGTGGTAACAAAATAGTCTCGGGCGACATTACTTTTTTCTTGAACCGGAATAACTTTGACCTGAATAGGTTGGGTAGATTTTCCCTCAATGGTTAATGAAGGAATGGTGAACGTGCCTTCCTTACGAGGAAATAACGTAGTGGTCCAAACGGTGGTGCGCTTGGTGTCAAAATTGACGATTGAGGTTTGGCTACTTACTGATGTTCTTCCTACCACAAAGTCTTTAAGAAGAGGAGAGCTGTCGAATGCATCTCTGTCCGCGCTGCCGTCTGCGGTAACCGTTAAGCGAATGGCTTCATCCAACATAACAGGGTTTCTATCAATGGTGGCTTCCAGCGAATTTACATCGGCATAAGCCGCCGTACTTAAGAGTAGGGTTAATAAAAAAACTATACGTGTAGACTGTAATAAGGCTCTCATCTACCAATCACTCCGGTTTGAAGGCATACGTTGACGCTGACGTTTTTGTGCTTCTAATTGCATTTTTCGTTTTAGTAGGAATGCAGGGTCGTCTGGCACGCGGCGCATTAAACTCTCCATTCGCTGCAGCTCTTCTTTTTCTGCGTCGGTAAGCTCGGTTTCTTGACCTTGCATTGCCTGTGCTTCCTGCTCTGCTTGCTGTTCATCTTTTTGTGCTTGCGCGCCGTCTTGCTGCGCACCATCACCTTGGTCAGACTGCTCTTGTTCTGCATTTTGCTGCTGAGAGTCTGATGACTCGTTCTGTTTGTTTATCTCGGAATCATCAGGCTGTTGTGAGTTATCTCCGCCACTTTGCTGTTCATCGTTAGCTTGGCTTTGGTCAGACTGTTGACCCTCATTATCGTCTTGCTGACCATTCTGCTCATTTGAACCTTCCTGATTGTTCTGGTCCCCTGATTGCTGTTTGCTATTAGGGCTATCAGAGTTATCTTGGCCATTATCCTGCGAGTCACTCTGTTCGCCATCATCGCCATTTTCGTTCTGGTTTTGCTCCTGATTTTGCTGTTGCTGCTGTTTCAGCAAATCCTCGACGATCTTTTTGTTGGTTCTTGCATCGTCAAAATCGGGGGCTTCGCTTAACGCCTGATCATATTTATTAATAGCGTCTTCAAGCTTACCGAGTTTTGCCAGTGCATTGCCTTGATTGTAAAGGCTCTCGGGACCAGGAATGCTTCTGAAGGCATTTAACGCACCTTCGTAGTCACCTGATTTATAAAGTGATGATGCTTTCCACGCTTCATCATTAAACTTGTTAACGGCGTCTTTGTATTTACCTCTTTGGTAGCTGTTCAATGCTTCTTGGTTGTCATTCATAAATGGCATTTGCCACCATGAAAGTGAATCGGGTTTATTTGCCATCTCCTTTGCGCTTTCCGGTGCGTCTATGTCTTGTGACGTTCCAGCAATTTCTGAGGGTTGGGCACGTTGCAAAGCATGGGCGTTTTTAATCATAGAGGGGCTAAGTAAACCCACTAACACGATGAAAACTAACCCGCGTTTGAATGCAAAAGCGGCAAACGGAAGAAGTATAAGCAGCAAGTAAGGGCCAACTTCTTTCCACTGGTCTCCTTGTAAATTACTCTCTTCTTCGTTCTCTTCGCTGTCGCTTTTATCTAGTAGAGATACCGAGGCGAGGGCATCAATGTCGGCGTCGTTTGATGTAAAGGATTCAAAGCGTCCGCCGCTGGTTTTAACCACGCCTTTCACTGCGCCTTCGTTTAACTTGGGTATAACTATGCTGCCAGTGAAGTCCTTTAAGAGCTCGCCGCTTTGCTGGCGAATAGGCGCGCCTTCAGACGTTCCAACGGTAAGTGCATTTACTGTAAAAGGAATAGAGGCCACATACTCTTGAAGTTCTTGTTGTTGTTCTAACTCTATACCGTCAGTAATCCAGTAGATCATGCCTGAGTTATATCCGGCATTCGTGAGAAGCTCAGACGCACTCTCTATGCCTAGGAGTGGGTCGCTGCCCGGCACGGGCATAATTTCCGGTGAAAGACTTGGGATAAGGGTTGTAATATTTCCTGCGTCTTCGGTTAAAGGGCTAATGACAAACGCATCGCCAGCGTAAGCAACCAAGCCCATTTCACCTTCACCAATAGCGTTGACTAGGTCTATCGCTTTATATTTAGCGCGCGTTAGCCTGTCTGGCGTCATATCGGTAGCGCGCATTGAAAGCGACATATCTATGACAATAACGTGTCCCATTTTTAACTGGTATACCGGCTGCGGCAGGCGCTCCCACGTTGGGCCAGCGAGTGCTATCACACTTATAATCCACACAAAAGCAAGCATCCACATTGGAGGTTTTGCGCCCATTTCGTTTTTTCCAATCACCATGTATTGATATAGGTGAGAAGGGATCACAGATTGCCAGCCAGATTGCTTAGCCGTGGTTTTTCTAATTAAAAACACAAGCAGCATCAGGGGAACGAGCGCGATAAACCATTCGGGGCGTAAAAAATGAAATTGGTTTAAGAAGTCGAATTCCATTACTTCGTCTCCCTATTTGTTTGAGCTGCTTGTATAGAATCAGCTGAGTTCGGGTGTGGCTGGGACGAGTTAATTCGTCTTTGTGCGAACCAACGAAATGTTGATAAAAGAACCGTCAAGAATGCCCATAGTGCTGACAGTAATATTGCCGCACCAAGGGGATAGTAAAACAGTGCGCTCAATGGACGCATCTTACGCGTTTCACCTTCAATAGGCTCAAGCGCATCAAGTTGTTGATAAATAGCTTGAAGTTCCTGGGCGTTTCGAGCCCTAAAATATTGGCCGCCAGTGCTAGTCGCAATGTCGGTTAACATGCCTTCATCAAGTTCTTGCGATGGGTTTATTTGTCGGCTGCCGAAAAAGCTCTGGATCAGCATTTTATCTGCGCCCACACCTATAGTGTATACCTTCACACCCTTACTAATTGCCAACTCTTTCGCCTGTTCGGGTGTAATATTCCCTGCAGTATTTTGCCCATCGGTAAGAAGAATTAACACGTTATTAGACTCTTCCCGTTCGTCAAAGCGCTTCACCGCTAAACCTATCGCATCGCCAATGGCCGTCTGTTCGCCAACCAACCCAATGACAGCTTCACTCAGAAGTGTGGAAACGGTATCTCTGTCATAGGTAAGCGGCGCTTGAACGTACGCGGTATCGGCAAATAAGATAAGGCCAATTCTGTCGCCAACGCGACGCTGAATAAAGTCATAAACCACCGACTTAGTCATGGTTAAACGGTTAACTTGTCGGCCATTAAGCTGCATGTCATCTATCTTCATACTGCCAGATAAATCCACCGCTAACATCATTTCTCGACCTTCATTCGGTATGCTGACAGGCTCTCCTAACCATTGAGGGCGCGCGGCAGCCGTCACTAGCAGCAGCCATATCAAGCTACTTACCAACAGCGGTATTTTGGTTTGTTTCAACTGGATTTGCTCTGACACATCGCCAGGTCGTAAACTTGGTACCCGCAATGCAGCCATGGGCATGTCTTGTGCTTTTTTAGAAAGCAGGCGTACGATAATAGGCAAGGGGAGTACGAAAAAGACCCACCACCAAGCAAAATTAAGCATGATGCGGCTCCTTGGTTTGCTTATCATGAGCGCTACCATCGTTTAGACCGCCATCATTCACACCGCCGTAAGCCCCCTTGTTTTTTGGCAGTTTGGCTTTTAAAAGCCAGTTTTTTACTGCCCCTTTGCAGGTTTCAAAATCACTAGGGCTGGGGGTGGCTTGATAAACATTACTTACTAACAAACCTAAATCACTTTCAAGTTTGCTATCACTACTTTTCAATGCAGAGGTTAAGAACGCTTGCCACTGTTTACCGTATAACCCGGCTACTTGCTGAGTTGGGTAATAGCTCATAGCCGTGCGTTTTAGAATTGAGTTTAACGCCACGGGCCAATTACTTTGTTGTGCTGAAATCGATTCAAGCAAGGCTAAAGCTTGCTTACGCGCCTTGTTGTGACGTATGTGAGCAGTGATAGCTTTATACAGGCAAAATAGGGCAAGTAAAAACACTGCGATAGCGACCCACCAACCCCAATCTAATGGCCAAACGTTGACCTCTGTAGGTACGTGTATATCGCGCAGCTGAGCAAGTGGGTCTTGCTGCTGAGGTGGCACTGGCATTTGATTAGCCGATGTCGTTTGAGCTGAACTGGATAAAAGGCTTGATAAAAGATTGTTGCTCTGCATTAATTAAGCTCCAACCGTTGTTCTTGCTGCATACTTTGAAGCTGTTCGTCTAGGGGAAGACCCGCTGAAACACTGAATCGAGCGATATTGTTTTTGCGCAAGGTGCTATAAATCGCGCTGTTGTGTTCGCTGCGCCATTTTTGATAGTGCTGCTGCTCGGTATTGTCGCCTAACACCCAACGTTGTTGGTTTCGACCATCAGAAACGCTGACGGTTTGTAATGAACTGGTTTGCGGCAAAGCGTGTTCTATTGGATCGTTAATCACGATAGCCCTCACTTCACAGTGTCGAGTTAAGTGACTTAAGTGTTGAATAGCTTGGGTACTTAAATGCTGAAAGTCTGACACGAGATAAACCAGGCTCCCCGGCCTTGCTAGTCGCCTTGCCCTAGCACACGCATCGGCAAAAGCTTGTTCGTCTTTGTCTTTGTCCGGCTCAGATTGCGCGCTCTGTTCGTGCAATGCCATAAGTTCATGACACACGTGCAACACGGCTTTTTTGCGTGTTAGTGGTTTAATTTCTTTGTGCTGTTGCTGATTAAATACTAGCGCGCCTACCTTATCGCCGCGAGCGGCAGCAGACCAGCTAATTAATGAAGATACATGAGCGGCTTGCACCGCTTTAGTAAGCAGCTGCGTGCCAAATGCCATTGAAGGTAGGTAGTCACAGAATAGAAAAACCGGGCGCTCTCGCTCTTCCCGATACACTTTAGTGTGAGTTTTACCCGTGCGCGCAGTAACGCGCCAATCAATAGCGCGAATATCATCACCGGGCTGATAATGCCGGGCCTCATCAAACTCCATGCCTCGGCCTTTGTGCTTGGTGAGATAACTTCCAGCGAGTTTAGCTTGTGGCATACGTTTAGGCGCCAAACTAAACAGCTTAGCTAACTGCTGGTAGCGTAATAATTCTGCTGTAGACAACGAGACGCCATTACTTTGCAGCTTGTTTAGCTGCGCTTGTACATTCACCATAGCTTAAGGGACTGCGACAGTTGCAACAATCTTATCAAGTACGTCGTTAATCGTTACGCCTTCAGCCTCGGCTTGATATGACAGAATAATACGGTGGCGAAGCACGTTGTGAACCACAGCTTGAATATCATCAGGTCCAACAAAATCTCTGCCGCTAAGCCATGCGTGAGCGCGTGCACAGCGATCTAGACTGATGGTTGCTCGAGGGCTTGTTCCCATCGCTATCCACTGGCCTAATTCCGCGTCAAAATTTGCAGGCTGACGTGTGGCCATAATCAATTGAACTAAATACTGTTCTAACTCAGGCGCCATATACAAAGACAACGCTTCTTTACGCGACGTAAAAATATCGTCTTGAGTTAGCGTTGGTGGCGTAACGGGTGGCTCAGAGAGAGCCTCACCTCGCGTTAAGCGCAATATTTCCAATTCTGTCTCAGCGCCAGGATAATCGATGTCCACGTGCATCAAGAATCGGTCTAGCTGTGCTTCAGGTAATGGATAAGTTCCTTCCTGCTCTAGCGGGTTTTGCGTCGCCATTACTAAAAATAGCGGAGGAAGAGGGTAGGTTTTACTGCCTACCGTAATCTGACGTTCGGCCATGGCTTCGAGCAGGGCCGACTGCACTTTTGCAGGTGCACGGTTGATTTCGTCGGCTAGCACTAGGTTATGAAAAAGCGGCCCTTTTTGAAAAACAAACTCGCCAGTCTCGGGGCGGTATATGTCTGTCCCAGTTAAGTCGGCAGGCAAAAGGTCTGGGGTAAATTGTACGCGATGAAAGTCGCCGTCAATACCATTAGCAAGTGCATTGATTGCGCGTGTTTTTGCAAGCCCTGGAGGACCTTCTACCAGAAGGTGGCCGTCGGCCAAAAGAGCGATTAGAAGGCTTTTGGTTAACGCATGCTGACCGATAATCTGTTGGTCTAAATAAGCGTGTAACTGTTGAAATTGCGCTGCTGCCATAATGCAAAATTTCCGTTTGAGTTCTCGTTATCAGGAAGTGTCATTTGAACGATAGATTTATTAAATATCTTATAAAGTGATCGCTTAGCTAAAAAGTAAATTACATATTAATTTAGATAGCTCTAGCCCGTCACAATGACACAAAACAGACTTTCATTTCCATATAAGGTTCATTCTATCTTTCTTCAAGTCGTCAAACAGTAATAAAAATGCGATATGCGGTTGGATGCAAAGCAAACTTTTTAAATTTCGATAGCATAAAACGGTCAAAATTTGTAAACAGGGCAAACTTTAGTTTCATTTATGTTGCCCTTAACCCTGCATTATTTGCTATTTTGTTCATTGTTTGTAAAAATCGGGTTTATTACAGGTCAGACCACTTTGGGGCGATAAGCTCAAACGGAAGTCGGTCATTAATTTAGGTGCATTATGGCAACAAAACAATCAGTTACTACCCGAGAGGGTGATCGCATCGCCATTGTCGCGGGGTTGCGTACTCCGTTTGCGAAAATGGCTACATATTTCCACGGTGTTCCGGCTGTTGATCTAGGTAAAATGGTCGTAAACGAACTTCTCGTTCGCCATGGTGTTCAAAAAGAGTGGGTTGACCAGGTTGTCTACGGTCAAGTAGTACAAATGCCTGAAGCGCCTAACATTGCGCGCGAAATCGTGCTTGGCACGGGCATGAATATTCATACCGACGCTTACAGCGTATCTCGCGCATGTGCGACGAGCTTCCAGTCAACGGTAAACATCGCAGAAAGCATGATGGCTGGTACGGTACAGGTAGGCATTGCTGGTGGTGCTGATTCAACGTCGGTATCACCTATTGGGGTTTCTAAGAATCTTGCGCGTGCGCTGGTTGATTTACAGAAAACCAAGACCCTTGGCCAAAAGCTAAACATCTTCAAGCGTTTAAGCTTAAAAGACCTAGCGCCTGTTCCTCCTGCGGTAGCAGAGTACTCTACCGGTTTGTCGATGGGACAGACAGCAGAGCAAATGGCGAAAACGCATCAAATTTCTCGTGAAGAACAAGACAAACTTGCACATCGCTCGCACAGTCTAGCTGCTGAAAGCTGGGAAGCAGGCAAGCTGTCTAGCGAAGTGATGACCGCTTATGCTGAACCGTATAAAGGTGCGCTTGAGCGCGATAACAACGTACGTTTCGATTCTAAGCTTGAAGGCTACGCGAAACTTCGCCCAGTATTCGATAAAAAGTACGGCTCGGTAACTGCGGCAAACGCTACACCGCTTACTGACGGTGCTTCTGCAGTGCTTATGATGACAGAAAGCCGAGCGAAAGAGCTAGGTTATACGCCGCTTGGTTACATTAAGAGCTACGCGTTCTCGGCAATCGACGTGTGGGAAGACATGCTAATGGGGCCGTCGTACGCGACACCTATTGCGCTAGACCGCGCAGGCATGACGCTAAACGACTTAACGCTAATCGAAATGCACGAAGCGTTCGCAGCGCAGACCTTGGCAAACGTTAAAATGTTTGCAAGTGACAAGTTCGCCAAAGAGAAACTCGGCCGCGACAAAGCGACGGGCGAAATTGACATGGACAAGTTCAACGTGATGGGTAGTTCAATTGCCTACGGTCACCCTTTTGCCGCAACCGGTACACGTATGATTACGCAAATGCTTAACGAACTAAATCGCCGTGGCGGTGGTACAGGCCTTCTTACTGCATGTGCTGCGGGTGGTCTTGGTGCCGCAATGATTGTGGAGACAGAATAATATGAGTCAGGAACAAGAAATGACAAATGAAGTTCAGCCAACATCAGGCGCATTTACGTTAACCAAGCAAGATAATGGCGTTGCTATTCTTAGCATGGACGTACCTGGCGAGAGCATGAATACGCTTAAAGCTGAGTTTGGCGATGAGATATCTGCCATGCTTGATGATATTGAACGCGACAGCAGCATCAAAGGTGTGGTGTTAACAAGCGGCAAGCCAAGCTCATTCGTAGCAGGTGCCGATATCACCATGCTAGCAGCGTGTAAAACTGCGGAAGACGCCACAACTATCGCCGCTGGCGGCCAAGCTATTTTCGATAGAATCGAGAACATGAAGGTTACTTTCGTTGCGGCTATCCATGGCCCAGCGCTAGGTGGTGGTTTAGAGCTTGCGCTTGCATGTCACTATCGCGTATGTACCGATTCACCTAGTACTCAGGTAGGTCTACCGGAAGTGCAGCTTGGCTTGTTGCCAGGCAGCGGTGGTACTCAGCGCCTTCCTCGCCTAATTGGCATTCAGCAAGCGATGAAAATGATGCTTACTGGGTCTCCTGCACGCGCTAAGCAAGCTAAAAAGTACGGTATTGTAGATGATGTGGTACCTCACAGTGTTTTGTTGAAGGTAGCTGAACAGTTTGCGCTTAAACGCAAACCAGAAAGGGAAGCGCCGCAAAAGAGTGTGATGGACAAAGTGTTAGAGAAGACCGGCCCGGGCCGTAACATGATGTTCAAAAAAGCGCGCGAAGCGACATTTGCCAAAACCAAAGGTAATTATCCAGCGCCAAGTTACATTATTGATGTAATTGAAACGGGCATGAACGAAGGGATGAAAGCGGGGCTTAAAGCCGAAGCTGAAGCCTTTGGTAAGCTTGTTATGACGCCGGAATCTTTCCAGTTACGTCAGATTTTCTTCGCTACGACAGAAATGAAGAAAGAAAACGGCGTTGAAGGTGTTAAACCTGAAAAAATGAAGAAAGTCGGTGTGCTTGGCGGTGGTTTAATGGGTGGTGGTATCGCCTATGTAACGTCGACCAAAGCCGGTGTACCTGTCCGTATCAAAGATGTGCGTGCTGAAGGCATTGCCAATGCAATGAAATATAGCTATGACATCTTAAATAAAAAAGTGAAGAAGCGTTTCATGCGCAATAGTGAAATGCAGAAACAGTTAGCGCTTCTTACCGGTACGCTAGATTATAGCGGCTACCAAGATGCTGATATCGTGGTTGAGGCGGTTTTCGAAGATCTAGACCTTAAGCAGAAAATGGTGGCGGATATTGAAGAGAACTGCAAAGAAAGCACGATCTTCGCGTCTAATACGTCGTCTATTCCAATTACACAAATTGCAGCTAAAGCAGCACGTCCTGAAAACGTGATTGGTCTGCATTACTTCTCTCCAGTAGACAAAATGCCTTTGGCCGAAGTAATTGCTCACGATAAAACGTCTGACCAAGTCATTTCATCGACGGTTGAATTTGCTAAAAAGCAAGGCAAAACACCGGTTGTTGTTAAAGACGGTGCGGGTTTCTACGTAAACCGTATTTTGGCACCTTACATGAATGAAGCGGCAAACCTTATTCTTGACGGTGAGCCTATTGAGCATATCGATAAATCGTTGGTTAAGTTTGGCTTCCCTGTAGGTCCTGTGAAGCTACTTGATGAAGTGGGCATTGACGTTGGCACCAAGATCATCCCATTTCTTGTAGAGGCATTCGGCGAGCGCTTCACTGCGCCAAGTGCTTTCGATAAAGTACTTGCAGACGGCAGAAAGGGTAAGAAAAACCAAAAAGGGTTTTATTCTTATGAAGGCAAAAAACCAGGTAAAGAAGTGGACGAGTCAATCTACGAACTACTGGGTCTTTCACCTTCTGCAAAGTTAAGCGAAAAAGAAGTTGCTGAACGCTGTGTATTAATGATGCTTAACGAGGCGGCACGCTGTTTGGATGAGGGCGTTATCCGCAGTGCCCGTGACGGCGATATCGGTGCTATCTTCGGTATTGGTTTCCCTCCATTCTTAGGCGGCCCGTTCCGCTATATGGATACACTGGGAATTAAACACGTTGTTGCTCGTTTAAACCATTATGCTACTGCTGTAGGTGATAAATTTGCACCTGCTGAAGTGTTAGTAAAAATGGCAGAAAACGATCAAAAGTTTTACATCTAAGTTTATAAAATGTTAAAAGCCGGGCATTGCCCGGTTTTTTTATGTCTAATGGGTATTTTTGCTGGTTTATTGTTCTATTTTGGGTAGAATTCCTGCGGTTAAAAAATGAACGTGTCAAATTGTTGGCGTCAATTATCAGTAAGTTAAATTGAATAATTGATGGGGAAAAGTAATCCCACGTAATTAGGTCAAATAGGCGGAGGCAGTGTGATTTCACTCGTAGTATTAAGCGTTATCTTTTCTCTATATTTTTATGTAGAAGCGTTTAAATGGGGAATGAGCGCGAAAAAGTGGGCGATAGCGGGTTTTGTGTTAGGTCCAGTCTTACTGCCTATGTTTTCCATCTCTCGCCATATACATTGGCGAAATGCAGTAGGGTTTAATAACCTTTATATTTCTGCGTAGTCTTTCCTAGCGGTCTGCTGAAATAAGTAAGTGTGGCGTAAAATACAGGTATAAAAAAAGAGAGCGTTGCTCTCTTTTTTTGGAAATTCTAAGGTATCTCTTAAAGACCAATACCGTAACCGCCACCACCCGTCTTAGGGCGAACTGTTTGTGGTTGAGTTACTGTCTCTTTTTGCGACTCAGGAGCTTGTTTAGCGCCTTCTTGCTTGTCGGCAGCAACTGGGGTAGCGGTAGAAAGTACTAGTGCAACTGCGTACTCTTTTAACATGTTAATTTCCTCTGATTATTTTGAACGAACAAACAAAACCGATTTTTTATATTTGTCATCGGTATCTAATACTTAGCTAAATGTGTGCCAAAAATAATATTTTTTAAAATATCCAATATAATCAGTCGGTTAGCTTTTCGTTTTAATGCGGAGGATTGTCGATGTTCACAAGCGCCATTTTAATGGCACTAAAGTCTAATAAACTAAGGTTGAATAGGCATGACTTTGCCTAAAGCTGCAATGAGCGGCATTAGGCAGGGGAAAGCACGCGCCCTATACGCAAGTAAAAGGTAAGGGCTATTAAAAGTTAGAGTGGCCAAGCAGCGTATGAAGCTTTTGATTCTCGGTGAGAAGCTTCTCGAAGCGCTCTGCATTTAATGGTCGGCTGTATAAGAAGCCTTGCAACATCTCACAATCGTAGCGACGTAAAATATCTAGCTGAGCTTCTTCTTCAACGCCTTCCGCTACAACTTTTAAGCCTAAATTGTGGGCGATATTTATAATGGCAGCCGCCATATGACGATCTACATTACTTTTTGCAATATCGTCAATAAATGCTTTGTCAATTTTTAGCGTGTTTAGCGGGAATCGCTTTAAGTAGGCTAGGGACGAGTAACCTGTACCGAAATCGTCTAGCGCTAGGTGAATACCTCTTTCGCGAAGGCGAGTCATCATTTGAAGGCCGTTTTCAGGACTTTCCATTAGCGTACCTTCAGTTATTTCGCACTTTAAATGTAGTGGTGACAAACCGATATCGCTTAAAATCTTGTTTATTCTGTCGTCTAAGTCAGGTAATTCGAACTGCTTCGCAGATATATTCACAGCTACACGACCACTAAACAAACCTTGGTTTACCCAGCGTTTGGTATCTGCACAAGCCTTTCTTAGCACTTGTTCACCAATTTCTATAATCTGGCCTGTTTGCTCTGCCAGAGGGATAAATTGCCCAGGGCTTACTATGCCCTTTTGGGGGTGCTCAAAGCGCACCAAAGCTTCCATGCTAACTAGCTTACCTGAGGCTATATCTACTTTCGGCTGGTAGTAAACCGTAAACAAGTCATCTTTAATACCTTGTCTTATAAGGTTTTCAATTTGCAGTTGCCTAACGGCGTTTTGATTCATCTCTCCGCTAAAGAACTGATAGCTGTTACCGCCATTGTTTTTAGCGAAATACATGGCTGTGTCGGCGTTTTTCAGCATTTCTTGGGGAGAAGTGCCGTCGTCAGGGAAGAATGCGATTCCAATACTGGCACCCAATACAAACTCTTGCTTATTAATGATAAAGGGGCGAGATAATGTGTCTAATAGGTTCTGTGCGTAATGCGTTACCGTGTGGATATCGGCATTGTCTTCCATTAACACACTAAATTCATCACCACCTAAACGATAGCAGGTCGCACTCTTACCCGTAATTCTCTGTAAGCGCTTTGCTATTTGTTTAATTAATATATCGCCCGTTTGGTGGCCTAAAGAATCGTTTATTTTCTTAAAGTTATCCATATCTAAACAGAGCAGAGTATGTTGTGCTCCTTTCCGCACCAAGTTCTGGTGGCTAGCTTGGAAGAACGAACGATTCGGAAGCTCTGTGAGCGGGTCAGTATTAGCTAGTTTCAATAGTTCTTTTTCAGTACTTTTTCTTGACGTGATATCACTAAATACGCCTACAAAATGGCTTATTTTTCCGTCATCGTCATGGACGGCGTCTATATTTAATTCCATTTCATAGCGCTCGCCGTTCACTCGCACACTTTCTACTTCACCTGACCAGTTACCTTTTGCTTTTAGCGTTTTCTTAATTTCTTCGGTAAACGCGTCTGGATATAGATGGAAGTGCATATAGCTTGCTAACGCTTGATCGCGGGTCTCGCCGGTGTAACCGCAATATGCATTGTTTACACTTATGAATTTAAATTGGGTATTAGTTATGAATACACCTTCAGAAATATTCTCAATTGAACGCTTAAATAGATTCAGCTGCTCTTCAGCTTCTTTTAAGTGATGAATATTCTTAAGCGTACCAGTCATTCGTACCGGCTGAGCATTGTGGTCTCTTTCAACCACTTTTCCGCGGTCAAGTATCCAAATCCACTGATTCTTAAATGTCTTTGCGCGGTATGCAAGCTCGTAGAAGTCGCTATTACCTTCAAGATGGTCTCTTAGGGCAGTTTTAACACGGTTTACGTCGTTAGGATGAATGTTTGCATCGTAAGCGCCTGTAGTGCGTATATCATCTTGTGGAAAATCAAGTGTGCCCCACGTATTTGCACGGTAAACTTGGCCTCTGTATACGTCCCAGTCCCACAGCTCATCTCCAGAACTCCATAGCGTCAGTTTAAGGCGTTCTTCGGACTCTTTAATGGCAAGCTGGTTTGCCTTCCTTATCTGATATTGGCGAACGATGAATGCAAAAATAGCGAATGCGACAATACAATAAAAAACAATAGCAACAGTATGAAGCCAAGGTGGTCTTGCGATTTGAACTGAAAGATTTCTGCTGTCAGACCACAACCTTCCTGGCGCTTTTGCTTGTACCTCGAAAACGTAGTTTCCAAAGCTTATATTATTAAATTGAGCAACTCTGTCGTCTCCATTATCAATCCAGTTGTCGTCAAAACCGATTAACCGATATCGGTAAACCACGTGTTGCGGGTAAACAGAGTTGAGTAAATTGAAAGATATGCTGAATCTAGACTCATTGTAATCTAGCGCAATCGACTTTTTAGTTCCTATATTTTGTGCCGATGAGAAATAACTTGTTTCGCCACTGCTTTCCCTCTGAATTACATTTGACCTATTGTTAGATACCCCAAAAACTTTTAATTCAGAAAGCTCTGGGATAAGTGTTTTCGTCAAATCATCTTTTGAGCTAGTTTTCTTACTCGTTATTATGTTGTAACCAGTCATCCCACCAAAATAGATAGTTTTTTCTGAGGATGCGAAAGCTGAGCTCTCGCCTAAAGAATTGTAGTTAAGCTCTGAATTTGGAACCGAACTTACTTCTTCAAGTTCGGGAAGTTTGATTTGGTGAACTCCCGTAGTATCTGCATACCAAATACTGTTATCGATACCTACGGATGATATTATTAGCCCAGAGTTTTCTGTACGAACTTGCCTTTTGACAAATTCAAGAGAATGCTTGTCGACCTGCAAAATTCCTTTCGAGCGAGTAGTTAACCAGTATGAGTCTGGTGTTTCGTAAACGCCGTAAACGAGTGAATCGAAACCATTGCTCTGATCTAAGTTTTTGATCAACTCCCTGTTCTTCAGCGAGTATATACTTACACCTGACTCGCTTCTCAGCCAAAGTCGATTATCATTATCTTTATAGATCGGAACTAAACGAGATGAGTCTATCTCTATTTTTATTGGCTCAACGGATGCTTTAGACGAATCATAACCAAGAGATAGTTTTACCGGTCCCTGTGTATCCTCCCAGATCCAAACTTCGTCCCCTTTGGTATAGAGAAAATCGATAAATAACCCTTCGAACACATGATCTATTAATTGAAGCTTTCCTTCCACCTGCCTCAAAACATAGATGCCATTAGAGGATGCAACCCAGAATGTACCTTTGGTATCTATTTCAACATCCCAGTAAGTTATTGAGTTCGCAAAATCAGAGAAGGTTTCTGAGAACTTTACTTCTCCGCTAGAGCTATTAATAACGCCAAGTCCTCTTTGTTGAGAAACAACATATATGTCGTTGGCGGAGTCTTCTGCAAATCCCCATATTGAGGAGTAGTCATCCTCGGATAAGTTCGAAGAATTAAAAACAGATTTATACCTAGTTGTAGCGTAGTCTGGGTGATACCTAAATGCACCGCTCTTTATTGTCGTAACCCAGATACCACCGACTCTATCTGTTACTAGGTTCATGATTGTTGCTGTAGGCAAGCCTGTCAGCTCTTGATTGTCGTGATCAAGGTAGATGACCCTCGGCTGGAAGCTGCCATTTATCTCTGACGTTGCTGCATCACTAAATATGAATAGGCCTGCTTGAGTGCCAATCCAGATGTCGTCATCTTTCTCATAGATTGTTAGGGTATTAAGCGCTTCATCAGACTTAGAAGTGAATGCGTCTTTAAAATGTTGAAGTATTTTACCCGAAGCAGTTATGACATAGATGCCCTCATTGGTTGCAAGCCAATAGTTACCGTTGATTACTTTGATGTCGTGAAGAGAACGAACATCCAAGTTGATTCCCCATGGATTTACTTTTGTTGCGGAATAAAGTGACTCGTCAGCCTTGTCTATAAGCGAAAGCCCAAACTCATTTGAACCTAACCAGGTGCGGTTCGCTTCATCATAAATGACCTTTATAAAACTCTGGTCTTTGTGTATCTGTTTTACAACCTCAATTTGATGACTCTCTTTCGATAACTTGTAAAGAAACTTCAGATCAGCGAATAGAATGTCACCATCGTACGATTCTCCGATGCCAGTAATAAAATCAACTTTAATTACACTATTTTCTCTATTGAAAACTTTGAAGTTGTCGCTTTCAGGTTGATACTTGGCAAGACCTGCTTGTGTTCCCACCCATAACTCGCCATGAGAATCTAAGAATAGATTTTGAGTATAGCCGGACGGAAGTGAATTGTGGTCAACATCTGAAGGGTGGTATTGCTTCACCTCATAACCAGAATAGCGATTTAAACCATTGGAGGTCGCGATCCAAATATATCCTTTATTGTCTTCAACGATATCCAATACCGCAGTGTCAGAGAGTCCTTGCTGTTTATTTAGCTCATTGAAATGAAGATCAGAAACCTCTATCGCCTTTGCAGAAGAAAAAAGAATTCCTGACAAAGCCAACAAAAGAAGAGAAATTGAATAAATTAGGGTTGAGCGCACCTACACACCTTTGGCATACGCCATTTATTATTTTTTTATTTCACTGGCGGCATCCCTAACAGCCAGAATAATAAATATGCCGAATTAACTAAGCCTCTACAAGGACTTTTTAGTAATAACAAGAATGATGGTTTACTTATTAACCAACCTTGTCTGCGAATACCACTGGGTATCGGCAGATTGATTAAAATCTTAACGACCGTGGCACGTGCCTATCATGCAGCTTTAGTAGTAAGGAATTTCTTTTTTGAATTCAGAAATACTGTTAATCGTTCGTTTTTCCTGCGTGGGAATACTCTCAAATTTTCCTCGAGAGAACAGCACCAATTCCCCGCAGCGCTCTCGTTTAGCGAGTTGATGCGCGAAGTCTTGAATCTCTTCGAAACTCAAGCCTTTGATTCTTTCAGCAAGCTTTGCATTTCTATTAAACTCTAAATCTTGCGTACCCAAACTTACCCATAAACGCTGTGACTTCATCGAAAGAGTAAGGTCTCTCTCTTCTAACTGCTTAATAAGGTTTTGTTGGATAGTTGGCCAATAAAAACGATAGAACTCTATTTCATTGAGTTGCTGGAATAAAAAGGCGGTCATTGCATCTAGCAACTGCTTTGGACTGCATTGCGGGCTTTGTATATAGAATGCCATTCCGGGGTGTTGATTATGTGGCACATAGCCTGTACCGACTATGTATCCCAATTGCTGTTCTGTTCTTAACGAATTGAAGAACGGTGCTGCCAGCATCTGTTCAAGAACCATGCATAATGCGGTGTCGGTGAGGCTAGGAGAAGGTGCTTGTAAATAAAGTACGACCGCTGAGTCATCGTGATTACACAACACTTCGTGATAAAGAGTGCCGCCCACAGGCAGCTTAGATACCGCACGAGAAAGAGGAGCTCCCCCTGCATTTTTACAATGGCTATGAAGCGATGTCGAAAACGCCTTTGCTTCTTCGCTTGCCCAGTTGCCATGCATAAATGCCTCTACAAAATAATGCTCAAAGGCTGCACTGCGACAGCCTAGCATCTCGTTATAAGAGATGTTTTCTATCACGTCTAATAATTCAACTGGCGCTTGCGTGTTGCGTTGAATAAGAACACTTAAACGAGAGAATAAACGGTTAGTCGGCTTATTTAACAGTGAATTATGAAGGCTTTGAATTTGAAGTGCTTTGTGATGTTCAAAGGCTCTTTCGTCAGGAATAAAACCGAGAACGGCGTCAAGAAGTTGACTTGCTAATAATGTCTGCTGATTCGTAAAACCACGGGTGTGTAGGGTAAATCCAGCTTGATGCCCATAAATCCGATAGTGAAGTCCTGCTATTTCAGCTCGGTAGTATTTAGCTTGGAGATGATCGTTAAGTGCGCCGAGCCAAATTCGCTTGGCCGCAACAGAGGTCAAAGAGTCTGAAAACTGAGCTGCGTCGAAAGAGATATAAATATCGCCTTTGGGGCTATGGAATTGTTGGTCCTGAGCGAACCAAAACCGATAGCCACCATTATCTACCAACCTATTTGGAACATTAAACCCCGTTTCAGGGAGGATAAGCGTGTATTCGCTCGCCAAATAAGGGTTGGGTGGGGGAAGACACAATTCTGGGATTTTCTTTGCGCTTTCAAGTGAATGTATTAGCGCATCGTCGATGTCTTCAACGCTATATTCAGCCTCATAAAATGCGCAAACCTGAGTGGTTTTAACATCTTTTGATATAACCTTTAAACGAAGGTTCTTGGGCGTGAAAAAAGATAATGCATGCTCAATTATGCTTCTGTCATAACTACCAATAGTAGAGCGAAGTCTATTTAATTCGTCAGGTTCGAATATAAATTGATGCTGTGCATACTCAGTTATGATCCCAAGCGGCTTCACATTTTCTTCGTACTCTAAGGCCAGCGCGTTTAGCTGCGACTTTTCGTGAAAGCGCCACTCTTCAGTCGATGCTTCTCTAATTAATTCGATGTAGCTAAATAGTGCCTCTAACACCTGCGCTTTGTGTTTAAGGCCTTCCTGGGTAAGCTGAAAGCTCACGTTAAAATCTTTAAATTTATCGCCTTCTATTCCAGAGCCCGCTATCAGGTTTAACGCCCAATCTTTTTCTTTTAAATAGGCAAGTAGGCTTCCTTCACCTTCGTCACCAATCAAATGGCTGATGTAGTTCAGCGGTTTGGTTTTGTAGTCGTTCTGTAAAGCGGGGAGGGCAAATGTCACTATCATACGTCTAGCAGATTGCAGCGGATGAATGTTGATTTGAATGCCCAGTTCATTTTCTGTGTAAAGCGAAGGCCAGTCGTCAGAGGCTAACTGTCCACTTGGCAATGTCCCAAAACACTGATTCACTAACGCCTCTAGTTGACGTATTGGCATAGGACTGGCTATACACAAGCGCATATTAAGCGCACAGTAATACGATTGGTGCAGTGACTTCAGGCGACGTTTAAGCTCTGTACATTCGTGTTGAGAAAAGGTATCGCAATTGCCTACAGAAAATTTTGCAAAAGGATGCTCTGGATTACATGTCTCTTTATGAATTTGATAAAGGCGGCGAAGGTCGTCTTTTTTCTTAAACTCAAATTCAGCATGAATGTTCTTTATTTCGTTGGTTAGTGCGTCTTCTTCAAATAAGGGTTGCCTAAGCATATCTGCAAATGCAGGCAATGTTTGCGCAATAGCGTCACCGCTGCAATTGAAATGGTAATTTGTGTACTCGGTACCTGTCCACGCATTGATTGTGCCGCCGTGTTGCTCAATGAATCCATTTATAGCATTGGGTTTGGGCAAATGACGGCTACCCATAAAAAGCATGTGTTCAAGAAGGTGGGCTAACCCTTGGCAATCGTTTGGGTCATAAAAGTGTCCGGCTCTTACCGCCATTGAAACAAAAGATTCACTTGCTTCTGGCGTGTGACATAACATGGCACGCAACCCATTAGGTAAAGTAACGTGATGTGCGTTTTCTAAATTTATGGTGTTGTTCACATTGTCTCGTTTTTGGTCAAGAGCACCTTACTGCTGGAGCGTCTATAAAGAGAAACTTCACAAAACGTTAAATAATGTACGAAAATTCTCACTATTCGCGGTTTAGCGCTAGGCGTAGTATCAGCTCTCTGATATCGTTAGCATACTTTCATTAATACTATGCGCAATGTTATGTCAGGTCAAAGTAGCAACGACGACATTTATCTTTTCATTATGCGTCACGGTGAAGCAGAAGCGCCCAGACTCGATGATAAAAGCAGGCAACTTACACCATTAGGTAGAGAGCAAGCCAAAACAGCAGCTTTATGGTTAAAAGATCAGTATTGCCAGAAAGGCATTGTGGACTTAGCGCTTGTGAGCCCTTATCGTCGAGCCAAACAGACCCATGATATGGTATCGCTTGATATCATTGCGAACAAAGTTGAAAATAATGAAGATATCGTTCCGGAAGGCTCGCCAAGACTGGTGAGTGATTATATTGATGGACTTCTTCACGCCGCGGTCAATTCCAAAAAACCAATCAAAAAACTTCTTGTTGTTAGTCACATGCCGCTAGTTAGCTATCTCGTTGATGAACTGTGCCAGTCTTACACCACAAGTTTGTTTTCTACGGCCTCAATTGCTGTTATCAAGTATTCTTTAAAAGAGCACAAAGGCACGCTGGTAACGCATTATCAAGGACTGTAAACGCCTTGCTCCTTCTTAGCGATTAATTTCGGAAATTGAACAATTAATCGTTAAGTATATTCCCACATGGTCGATAGACTCTTTGAGAGTGTCAAAGTTTATTCTATTGAAGGGTTGGGAAATGGACAGCAAATCTATTCCTGAGCTCCTTAAACGTTCATTGCAATCGCATATGGCGGAGGCTGATTTACGTGAAGATAAGGAGACGCAGGATATTATTGCCAAATTATCTGAATTGTCAGATAAGGTCGCTGCTGCGAAAGCTAGAGCGCTGGCAAATAGAGCACAGCGTCTAGCTGACGAATCAAAAGGTTAGCTGATAAGGCCGAAAGGCAGGTTAACCACCAAAACGCTTAGTGGTCGTTATTCGACTCTTTAGGTGCAACATAGTATTCCGGCATGATTCTGACGGTTTTTATCATGCTTTCTGAAATGTCTACAATTTCTAACGGATAACCCGCCAAACGCACGCTTACTTTGTTCTCAGGAATATCTTCAAGATACTCAAGTAATAAACCATTAAGGGTTTTAGGGCCTTCCGTAGGCAGGTTCCAATCCATTTCTCTGTTCAATTCCCGGACGTTGGCACTACCATCAACCAATACTGAACCATCCTGTTGTACGTGTGCTTCTTTACTGTGGTCTGGAACCATACTGGTGGTAAAGTCACCGATAATCTCTTCAAGAATATCTTCAAGAGTGACTAGACCCATAATGTCTCCATACTCATCAACAACCAAAGCAATGCGCTCTTTTTCCGCTTGAAACTTATACATCAGCGTGTGCAGCGGGGTAGATTCAGGCGTGTAGTAAATCTCACGAACAGCGCGAAGCAAGCTTGATTTAGTAAACTGGTCTTTTGATAGTAGGCGCAGGGCGTCACGCACATGCACAAAGCCTACCGCATCGTCGACACTGTCTCGGTATAATAAAACACGGGTATGTTGAGCATGGGTTAACGCTTTTTGAATTTTCTTCCAATCGTCGTTAATGTCGATAGCAAAAATTTCAGCACGTGGCACCATGATATCTTCGGCCGTTACACTTTCTAAGTCCAAAATACTCACCAACATATCTTGGTGTCGCTTAGGGATCATGGCACCAGCTTCAAAAACCACGGTTCTTAACTCTTCTCGACTTAACGAGTCGTCACTTCCACTTGCAGGACTAATTCTTAGCAAAGCTAGAATGCCGTTTGTTATACCGTTAATCGCTGCCACAAAAGGGTACAGCAAGGTAAGCAGTGGAAGCAGAATAATGGAGCTCGGAAATGCCACTTTTTCTGGATACAGCGCAGCCAGTGTTTTCGGCGTTACTTCTGCAAAAATAAGTAGGACCAGCGTTAAGCCAAAGGTAGCAGCAAACAGCCCCCAGTAGTCACCGAATAAACGAATACAAAGTATGGTTGCAAGCGAGGATGCTGCAATATTCACTAAGTTGTTTCCGATGAGAATAAGGCCGATAAGGCGATCAGGTCGTTCTAGAAGTTTAGCAACACGTATAGCTGAGCGGTTGCCTTCTCCTTGCAAATGCTTGAGTCGATAACGATTAATCGACATCATGCCAGTTTCTGAACTAGAGAAATACGCAGATAGTAATATGAGTACGCCGAGCGCGATAAACAGCGTACTCGTTGATATGTCGTCCAATTAATGGGTTCCTGTCTTAACTTAGGCTTCAAATGTATTGATTTGAGGTGCGAGTTTCAAGGGAAAATTGTTGATATGCCCCTAATTAACTAGATAACACCAAAAAGTGACAAGCGCCGCCGAGCCGCCTAAAAAGCAAGCCCGGCAGCGAGCTCAGCAATAAATACAGGGAGTTTTAAAGAAGAAATTCGCGAACTAATTTGCTACCAAAATAGGCAAGGGACAGTAGCGTCACACCCAAGACTGTCATCACAATAACTTGTCGCCCGCGCCAACCCCGAAGTTTCTGGCCTATTAAAAGAATGAGAAAAACAACGAGAGCGGCCGCTGATAGCACCGTTTTATGCGCGTAAGTTTTGTTAAACATATCTTCTAAGAAAACAAACCCGCTAATTAGTGAGACGGTTAGTAAACAAGTTCCCGCAAGCAACAGCTTGAACAAAATGTTTTCTACAAGCATTAAAGGCGGTAGTGATGAATGTAGTAGCGCAGCACCTTTTTGCTTTAACCGGTAGGTAATGTAGGACATTTGCAGTGCGTATAAGAATGCAATGACCAAAGTGCAGTAAGCAAACAATGACAAACTAATATGGATAACTAAGCCCGGCTGCAGCTCTATGTGCATGATGTACGACACGGGAATAAACTGTGAGGCGAGTACCGTAAGACTTGCAAAGCCGAAAACAACAGGTAGTAAAATAAGATTAGGAATGGCGCGGGCAAATATAAGCATGGAAACGGTGATTATCCACGACACTAATGAAAGCACGTTGGTTACACTCATGTCTTGCCCAGGCGCGACAATAATAACGTTGGTGAGAAAAGCGATATGTGCAATTGCCCCAACACTAGCGATGGATAGCCCTAATCGCTTATTCGGGCCGTCTTGGTGTACGAATTTGCCAATAAGTACTGCCGCAGCTAATGCGTAGAGTAAAGCAGCAGAAATGGCGAAAAGGGTGTTCATGATGCGTCCTGTAATAGGTAGGTGACGTCTTCACCGACTGAGTCGGTATTGATACTGCAACTTGCAAGTAAATTCAACCATCTCCTTGATTTTGTTTGTTTCACACCCACTTTTAGTGTGGGTATAGGATCATGGAAGGACAATTTTTACTCCATATCGACTTCGAAATTCGTACATCAGATTTCGACAACCCTTGACGCAAAAGTTTAAAAATTTAACCGCAATTGTGGGTACGTTACCGTTCGCTTTTACGTTACAATGCGGGCATTACGTCTGAAATAAAAAGAAGTTTCATACTATGTTTGAGAATTTATCAGAACGCTTAGGCCAGACATTACGAAATGTCAGCGGTAAAGGGCGTCTTACTGAAGACAATATTAAAGAAACGCTACGCGAAGTGCGTATGGCGCTACTTGAAGCCGACGTTGCGCTACCCGTAGTAAAAGCGTTTGTTGCACAGGTAAAAGAGCGTGCAGTTGGTACCGAAGTAACCAAAAGCCTCAAGCCTGGCCAAGTATTTATTAAAATCGTTCAGTCTGAACTAGAGTCGGTGATGGGGGAGGCGAACGAAAAGCTTAACCTCGCAACTCAACCTCCGGCTGTTGTGCTTATGGCGGGCTTACAAGGTGCGGGTAAAACTACGTCTGTAGGTAAACTTGCGAAATACCTAACTGAGCGCGAGAAAAAGAAAGTAATGGTAGTGAGTGCCGACGTTTATCGTCCGGCCGCTATCAAGCAGCTTGAAACCCTTGCCGGTGAAGTGAATGTCGCTTTTCATCCGTCAACGATTTTACAAAAGCCCATTGATATCGTTAACGATGCCATTGTTGAAGCGAAGAAGAATTTCTTCGATGTACTATTAGTGGATACAGCAGGTCGTTTGCATGTCGACAACGACATGATGGACGAAATTAAAGAGCTTCACGCTGCTGTTAAGCCAATTGAAACTCTGTTCGTGGTTGATGCCATGACCGGTCAGGATGCTGCGAATACGGCAAAGGCGTTTAACGACGCGCTACCGCTAACCGGTGTAATACTGACCAAAGCAGATGGTGATGCACGAGGTGGTGCTGCACTGTCGGTTCGTCACATCACGGGTAAACCTATCAAGTTTATCGGTATGGGCGAAAAGGTTGATGCACTTGAGCCTTTCCACCCTGAGCGTGTTGCGTCTCGAATCTTGGGCATGGGTGACGTGCTTAGCCTTATCGAAGAGGTTGAGCGTAAAGTAGATAAGTCGAAAGCGGAAAAGCTGGCCAAGAAGGTACAGAAAGGAAAAGGCTTCGACCTGCAAGACTTTAAAGATCAGCTTGAGCAAATGAAGAACATGGGCGGCATGATGGGAATGCTTGATAAGCTGCCTGGCATGGGCGGTATGTCTGATAAAATCAAAGATCAGGCAAACGACAAGCAGTTTAACCAAATGGAAGCCATCATTAATTCAATGACACCGGCCGAACGCGCACGTCCAGATATGATTAAAGGGTCGCGTAAGCGCCGTATTGCAGCAGGCTCAGGAACCCAAATTCAAGATGTAAACCGTTTACTTAAACAGTTTACGCAAATGCAGAAAATGATGAAAAAGATGTCTGGCGGCGGCATGAAGAAGATGATGCGCCAGATGAAAGGCATGATGCCTCCGGGTGGCGGTTTTGGAGGCCCTGGTGGCCCAGGCGGCCCGGGTGGATTCGGCGGTCCTGGCGGGTTTGGCGGAGGCGGTGGCTTCCCACCTCGTTAAAAGGCTGTCGCATTACTTAGCAATGCTTAAAAACCTCAATCGCAGCAATGCATTGAGGTTTTTTTATTTTTTTGCATCCAGTATCACTCATCAATCGTTTGGCTTGTTGAACAGGACGTGAGCAGTACTAATCGCATCGCGCGTTTAAGTGACGTCTCTTCACGAATCAACAAGTACGGAGATGAAGATGGAATTCAATAAAACATCACAGCAAAAATTAAAACTGTCACTGTTGGCGACGGCAATGGTTCTCGCGCTAAGTGCCTGCGACGGTGACGACGGAACAAATGGTGTCGATGGGACTGATGGCGCGCCTGGCCAAGATGGTGCACCCGGTCAGGATGGAGCCCCAGGCTTTGCGTCAGCGACTTTCTTGGTCGCAAACAATGGCGATGACAACCGCAATACTGTTACCTCGATTGACCAAAACGCGAACGTCTTATCCACGGTAACCACAGGAGCCAATGAGGGGATTGTATTCACGCAAAGCGGAAGCTTAGTACAAGCTGGCGACAGTGATTTACCGTTATTAAGAACGCTTTGTAATTTTGAAGCTCAAGCCGACTACATGATGAGTGCAGGGCACGAGATAACGGGCGCAGCTACGGGCCTTGTTAACCCGAAAGGTATTGCCTTTGCTGAAAATGCAGGTTTAGTTATGGTGGCTGACTTTAACGGTCAAAAGGTTAGCGTATTCGGTAGCCAAGCAGTAGGCAATGTTGCACCGATTGCAGAAATAATGACCTCAGCAAAACCATGGGATGTGGCCTATGACGAACAAAGCGATAGATTGTTTGTTGCACTGACCGATGGGACACTTGCGGTTTACGATAATGTCGCTGGTTCTGATTTTGCGCCCGCAGTTATGCGTTCAGTGGTGCCTTCAGATGCAGACGGAAATCAAATATCGATTAATCTGCACGGTATCGCTTACGAGCCTATGTCTAATCGTATGGTATTGTCAGACGTTGGCGATGCTGCAATTGCTGATGATGGTCAAATTTTTGTTTTAGAAAATGTTTCATCAGCTGATGGCGCTGTCGTACCAAGCAGAGTTATTGGCGGCGCATCGACCCAGCTTGGTAATCCGGTAGACATTGTTTTAACCGGTTCTGATCTTCGCGTGGCGGAAAAATCCAATGACGCCATTTTGGTGTTCTCAAACATATTTAACGGTGCGAGCGGCGACGTTGCACCAACGCTATCAACGCCTTCAGTAAAACCAGAGTCGTTGGCCGAGTTAACTCAGCTGAACGAGATGAAAGACGCATCGGACGATGGCATAACTACCATGCCTATTATGGGCCTTTCGGTATCAAGTAACCCTGCAAGCGAAGGTGCAACCACGGGGCAAGTAGCGCAATACAGCGCTGTACTTTCCAGTGAGCTAAGCACTTTTGACGCTGGTATGAGCATTGAGAGTGCCGCTTTCACGGCTAGCGGTGATGGCGTCATTACTTTCGATGATGTTGAAACCTCAACGGGTGGTTTACTCGTGATTAATCGCCTCAAAACCATGCGAGACGGTATGATGTATAGCGATAGTTTCGACCACATGATTGCGGGTGGCGATACAGGCTTGATTGCACCTAAAGGGTTAGATATTGCCTCAGAAGCAGGTGTGGTATTTGTGGCAGATGTTAACGAAGCTACTCCTGCCGTTCGCGTATTCTCGCCTTGTGCGTCAGGCAATGTTGCGCCTCTATTAACACTTGAAGCGGCCAACGGGGCGCGCCCTTGGGATGTGGATTACGACCCATCAACTGATAGCGCGTATCTGGCGTTAACTAACGGTTCGGTTGCCGTGTTTGAAGAAGTGATGCGCAAAATGAAAAGCGGTGAAACCGTAATTACGGGTGAAGATAGGCTGATTGTCCCTGCAAGTGGTGGGACAGCATTTGCCGCGCCAACCAACATCCATGGCATAGACTATGATAGCCAAAGCGATAGTTTGGTCATTTCTGATGTAGGCAGCGCAGCGGATGCTACTGACGGTAAATTGTACGTGATTCCTGGCGCAGGCAGTGCCGATGGCATAACGGATGTATCCGTCAATATTGCAGGACCGAACTCAATGTTGGGTAATCCGGTAGACTTGATGCTCAGCAATGGTCATGTATATGTTGCTGAAAAATCAAATGGCATGATCCTGCGTTTTGACAATATTCTAAATGCAGCCTCGGGTGATATTACGCCCAGCTTTAGCATTATGTATCCCGCACCAGAGTCGGTAAATGTATTGTCAGTGAAGTAAAACAACTGATGAACAGCCTTGTAGAAACAGTTCATTTCATCGCTGTTCTATGAAACCTCAATGCTTTCGCTAAAGCGGCACGTACCTAATCAGTACGTGCCGCTTTATATTTATTTGGCGTTCTTGGGATATTCAAAAGCTTTGCCAACTAACTTTTAAACAATAGCATGCTTTATAACCAACAAATCACCGCGCATCTGTGCAAATTCGTGAATTCATAATACACTGACGGGCTACATCGTGCGCATGTGCTCGCTTTCTTTCAGGTATGCAACTTTTACCCTATCAAAGCAGGTACAGTTTTGTGCTGTGTGAGCGTTCACGCGGCAGAGTTATTAATACAGGAACACTATGGCAGGCTTAAAACGTATTATTCTTATCGACACGCATTTACCAGGCGTGGTCGAGCTAAAGCTTGATGGACACACCAATATTTGTGGTACCAATGCGTCGGGTAAAACCACGCTTCAACGACTTATTCCCGTGTTTTACGGTGAATATCCTAGCCGCGTGGTACCGGCAACCCGTGACAGCTTTGAACGCTGGTATTTGCCTCGTTTATCTAGCTTTATTATTTATGAATACACGCGTGCCGAAGGTGACCTGTGCCAAGCAGTGTTAAGCTCAAATGGAACTGGCGTTAATTATCGTTTAATTGGCAAGCCATTTGAAATCAGTGATTATTTGATAGAGCAAAAGAACGGCAAACACGCCAGTGTAAGCAGCGCCGAGCTTGCACGTGCCATGAAGCGTAACAACATATTGGTTACGAGCTTACTTAATACGAAAGACTTCCGTGCAATCATTCAAAACGATCACGGTGTGCTAAACCAGAGTAACAATGCCCGTGAGCTATTAGGTTACGCCAAAATCTTTAGTCTTTGCGAACCGTCGAAACACATGCGCCACATTGAGAAGTTGGCTAAAGCGGTTCACTCTAAAGAAGGCAAGATGGAAACTATCAAGGCCATGATTGCCGCCATTTTAGAAGAGGATGGTGTTACGCCACCTACTTCAGGCCTAAGCCGCCACCGCGTCGATGACTGGATTAAAGAATGTCACTTAATTAAACAGTTCGACAAAATTCGCCCTGAATTTTCTAAACTCGAACAAGCTGACATGGCGCTAACCACAACAGAGCAAGTGCTTGCTAACCTTAAGCATAGCTTCGAGCTTGATAAGACCTACTTGGCTGCGCGCGTTGAAACCACAAAGAATGAACTGGATGAGAATAGCTTCCAGCGCAAACAAACGGACAGCGAGTGGGGTGATACCCGTGATCACCTAAACCAGGTAATTTCATCTGCTCGCGCTGATGTTGAGAAGTTCACCAGTGAACTTGATACGGTAGAGCGTGAATTCGATAAATGGCAAGACGAAAATATTGAGCAGCTTAAAGAAGACGTGGCAAATCTAGCGCAGTGGCAAAATGAAAAGGCCATGGCCGATAGTCGCTATGTACTGCTTACTGAAAAACACCAAGATATTGAGTCGGCCTACAACAAGCGCTTGGCTGAGCTAGGTGAAAAGCTGTCAATTACCCTGGAAGAAATGTCAGCCGCACGCCAAGAAGCCGCAGAAAATAAAGCTGAGCAGCAGCAGAGCGAGCGTGAAGCATTAAGTCGCATTCAGAGCGACTACAATAGCCAGCTAAGCGCGCTTCAGAACGATTTCCAAAATAGTTTGAACGAGCTAAAAGTTGCTGAAGCTGAACTTAAAGCGTCACTTAGCAATGCAGGCTACAACGAGTTTGAACAATCTCAGCTAGATATTCTTGATGCGGCCATTAAAGAAGCATCTATCAATGAAGATGCAGCGCGCGGTGAGCTGCGACAAGCGCAGCAGACGCACAGTAAATCAGTTGAGTTTCGCAAAGAATGTTCAAATGCGTTAGATAAAGCACGCAACGCCTTTCAACAAGAAGAAAAAGCGGTTAACAAGATTAATGCGCTTCTTTACCCTGGCGAAGGCTCGCTACTTGAGTTCTTGCGCGCCAATGTCGATGACTGGGAGTTATCCTTAGGTAAAGTTGTGCGTCCTGAGCTACTAGAGCGCACTGATTTAGCGCCTGCTATGGCAAAGGATGCACAAGGCGACAGCCATACCTTTATGGGCGTTAAGTTAGCACTTACTGAACTTGATACCCCAGACTATGCCTTTACCGAGCAAGCGCTTAAGCAGCAACTGCAAGAAGCTGAAATTCGTCAAGCCGCTGCCCTTGCTGCGCAAAACGAATGCGAACAGCGCTTGGCGAAAGCGAACGAAGATGTGCGCAACGCCGAGCTTGTGGTTACCCAAAAAGACAACGCTGTTAAGAGTGCCGAAGCCAGCCGTAAACGTGCACAGCAAGACCGCGATACGGTACTTAGCGAATATCAGCAGGCGCTTTCTGCACGTAAGCAAAAAGCCAAAACTAAGCTTGAAGCGAATCAGCAGTCGCAAAAGCAAGCGAAGGCTCAGTTTGAGCTTAGTCGTGACGAAATCAAAGATCAGCAGCGCGAAGCGGAAACCGAACACAAATTCCATTGGCAGCAGCTTATCGCTGACAGTGAAGCACGTATATCTCAGCTTGATAGCGACATGCGTAAGGCGAAAGACAATGCTGCCCAAGATCGCAAAGATATGCAGGATTGGCTAGAAAGCGAATTGAGCAATCGCGGTGTGGATGTTGATGAAATAGGTCAGCTTAAAAAGCAAATCAATAAGCTTAAAGAAGACATAACGCGCACTGAAACCCACCGTCATAAAGTAGCCGACTACGAGCGTTGGTACACTAACGTGTTTACCAAGCAAAAAGTGGTATGGCAGGAAGGCTTGTCTAAGTCGCGTAAGTTATTGGGCGAATCTGAGCGTAATTTAGCCAGCAAACAAGCAACCTATAAAGCTAACCGCGAACAGCTTCAAGAGCAGCACGGGCAGCTCGAAACTACGCTTAAAACTGCCAGTGAGCACTTGGAACAGGTTAAAACCTTAAGTAAATCTCTTGCCAAGCTTACGCTTCAGGCAGGTGATGAAACGGCTGAAATTAAGCACGACGATGTAAGTATTGGTCAGCGTATTTCAGAAGTGCAAAGCCAGCTTCAAGAGCGCGAAAACTTACTAAGCGATATTCGCGCCTATGTAGAGCGGTTCGATCAGCTTATTGCCGCGCAAGCGGGCACAGGGCTATCTGATACGTGGGAGCGCGCCCGTGAAGAGTGTGCAACGCTGAACGCCCACGGCGTGAAGAGCTTTGATCATCGCCGTATGGTGTCGCATCTAGCACAGCTTCTAAACGTGATTGTTCCGCAGAAGCTACAGGGCTTGCGTGAGCAAGGTCGTATCTTTGGTGCCGATCTTTCGCAATACTATTTTGTACTTGCCGATATCGACAAACGCATTGTGTCGCAAAGCCGCCGTATTACCCAAGAGGTCGACGGCGACCTTTCTCTTGATGGTGTATCAGACTCGGCTGTTAAAATTCGCTCACGTATTAGTGAACTTGAATTCTGGCCTGAACTTGAGCAATTCAGAAAGCTCTATGAACACTGGATGGAAGAGGGGGCTAACGAGTTACCGGAAGAAGAATACGGTCAAAGTATGCGTCGGGTTCTTGATATTCTTGGCCGTGCAGCGCTTACGGGCGGCATTAGCAAGCTACTTGATATCGAGCTACACCTACGTGAGGGTAAAAGTGACCTTGTTATTCGTACCGACCGTCAGCTTAACGAGTCATCAAGCCACGGTATGGCCTACCTAATTTTGTGTAAATTCTTACTCGCTTTCACCCGTCTGCTGCGCGGCGATGCCGACGCCACAGTGCATTGGCCGATCGATGAACTAGGTACACTTCACCAAAACAACGTGAAGAAAATCTTTGAAGCGTGTCAAAACAATAACATTAGTGTAGTCGGCGCATTCCCTAACCCAGAGTCAGAAGTATTGACGTTGTTTGAAAACCGCTACTTGATAGATAAGGTAACGCGTCAATTGCAGGTGGTTCAGCCGAAAGCAAGCTCAATAGGCGCCCGCATAAAACTCAAAAAAGAAGCAGACAAGAACAATGAAGTAGCAGGCAAGGAGACATCAGCATGATGACAGAACAAGGCCGTGTACTAAGTGCACTTTTACAAGGCGCGTTTATTTGTCAGGTGACCGATGAAGAAGCGTGGCGTTTTCTTAAATCAAGAGATAACGCAGCTCAGCTAGAGCCTCACCTAGCCTTGCTGAACCGCACACTTTCAACTACTGCAGAAGGTGATGTTTTCTTTGCTAGCTTTCTTACCATTGGTGAGAACGAGCGCAAAGTGCTTACACAGCAGTTCCAAGATACAGCATCTAACCTAGTGCCTCTGGTAGAGTGGTTGCTGCTAGTTCAGCAAGCCAATGAATCTGATATGCCCATTACCATGGGTAGCGCGATTCGATTAAACGAGCTGCAAACTACCATTGAAGACACCCCCGCCTATGCTGAGCAGTTAGAGAAAATATCGCGCTATCGCATGTTTGGTTCTACCAGTGTGAATTTGGATGGTCAGCTAAAGCAGGTGTTTAAACGCTTAACTGAAATGGGTTATCTGATTAAGCCAAACCCAGATAAACAGATTTATTTGGGCACTGGCAAAATTGAACACCTTTACGAAATGCTACGTTTCATTGATGAAACCGAAGCGCTGAGTTTATCTGAGCAGGCGGAGGCCGCTATTTCGCAAGGTAGCTTGATATGAGTCAGGTGTTAATTCAGGCAGGAACTAAACTATTAAACGCATTGGGTCGTCACAGCGACCTGATCATGCAGGCGTATATTAATGGTTCAGTAAAAGAGCGCGATCACAGCCCTAAGGTGTTGGAACAGCTTGTTCAACTAGGCGTATTGTGGCGTCCGGAAGCGCAAAGCGAACTGCGTTTGAAAAGCGCGGTGAGAACGCTTTTAGAGGGGAGCTTACAAGACGAGCGCAACCGGACTATCAACGCTAATATCGGTGCGTCGCTGGCAAGCCTTAAAACCCTAACCGAGCACTATAAAGAAGCCCTTCACTACAACAAGTACAATGAAGCGGCAGCCCACATGGGCGATTTGACCGAGCATGTCTATCAACTTTCAGAATCATTGAGTAATAGCGTGCGTGTCATGTTTGGCCGTATTAACAATGAGTTTGGCTACGTGTCTTCGGTTGAAGCTAAAATTCGCGAAAATGAGCTAGCGCAAGGACAGGTAACCGACTTACTTGCCCAGCTTGAGTGTTTCCGCTTCGATGAATTAAGTGAACTGGCAGGTTCTAACCGCGAACTTCGTCACTTGCTGGTGGTGTCGCTACAACAGCGATTTGCCAAGGCCGCACAGGAGCTGTCAGTAGTACAAGCACGCTTATTAGACTTGTTGGGTCGGTTCAGAGAGTTCCAAGGTCGAACACGCTTGCTTAAAGGCTTCTTGCTACACATGGAGCAGCAGCCTGATTTTGCGCCAGGCAACTACGCTAACCTGACTAACGTACCTGTGTTGTTTAACCAATCGGACGCGATTATTGCTAACGCTGCTCCAGACGTGAACAACGTTGAGCATGAAGCCGATTACCACAATATAGTGGCGTCGTTAACCCACGTACACAAACGTCAGACTAAGCACGAAGACACGAAACCAGTCGACATTGATGTGACTGAGCAATCGACCTTGTCACTTGAAAAAGATCCATTGCAGCAAGCGGTAGAAGCGTATTTCTGTGAAGTCATCGATTCTGGTCAGCCTAAAACGGCGCTGGATTACTTTGAAGAACGGGCTTTAGACTTTGACCCTGAAGTGTGGATTTATCAGGTGATCGGGGGGTATCAAGCCCTAAACGATGAAGATAAGCAGTTTTTTGCATTAGAATCCCACGGTAATAACGATAAAGTCTATACTGGTAATTTCTACATCAACGACATCACGTTGGGCTTGCGTTAACGTCATTTCTTAATTTTACCCATCGCCTGTAAAAGTAAGTCTGGCCCACGTTTATTAAGGGTGTGCCAGGCTTTCATACAACGTTAGTTGTTCAAATCTAAACATAAGCTACTGCCTTTTTTAACCCATGTTTACATCATCATCACACAAGATTTTGAGATGTATGACACTTGGAACCTGTCAAAAAACACCTATAATGCAATAGGTGTTTACACTTATTTAACATTGTGAACTAAAAGCTTCATCGCTGCGTAATGTTACCGTCAATTCTGCGGTCTACATTGTTGGTCCAGTTAATCCTTGGAACCAAAGTAAAGGTTTACAGGTCCTATTGCAGTTAATCAGCGGCTAAAGTGTTTTCGATGTTTAATAGCGCAATGTAGACACTGAAAATTATCGCTACTGCTAGGATGCAGAGCATGTTGTGGTACTGCCGCGTACAGTACGAAGAGGAAGAGTGTTATGCAATTATCAGAACAACAAAGTTTTAACCAAGCCCTTATCAAGCTTTCAGTTTTACTTTATCAAGTCGATGGAATGGTCACGCTGTCTGAACAAGACTACCTGAATGCAATGGTTGAGTCTTTAGACTGGCAAAGTCCAATCTGCCGCGAAGCATTTCTTAACGATACTATCTACCAAACCCGAAAGGCCATTGACACCGGTGATGCCATTACGTTTTTACGCAGCTTAAAACATGACTTGTCGTTTGATGCTGAGAAAACACTAGAAGTGGCGATGGCGATCACAGGCGTTGATGGCGAGCGAAGCGAGGAAGAAACCGAACTGCTATCATTACTTACCCATAAATTACTCGCCAAAGCTTTAGTTTCGGGTAAAGATACACTGCAATAATCGCTTTTTTATTGCCACAGACCTAAACGTTAACAATGCCAAATTTTACCGTTAAAGCAGCACACGCATGTGCTGCTTCTCTCGCGCTGTTCTTATTGAGCGGCTGCCATTCGTCGCACAGTTCTCAGTTTAGCGCCAGTGCACAGGCCTTCCCGGTTGGTGTGCAGCCTTTCGATAATTACCTAAATGAAGTTGAACGTTACTTGCTTGAACATAGGGCATTTGTTTCTGACGACAAAGCACAAGAAATGTCCATGAATATGCCATTTGAATGCGGCACACAATACCGCAATATTGGCGCCTTGTTAGTTCATGGATTGGGCGATTCACCTTACTTTTTTCGTGATGTTGCCAACGCCATGTGCAGTGAGGGCATTCACGTTAGAACCATCTTGTTGCCGGGACACGGCTCAAAACCCGGAGACATGCTAAATGTTAGCTATCAGCAGTGGCAGACAGAAACTAATCATCACATACGACTATTTTCCGAAGAAGTAGACAACCTCTACATTGGTGGCTTTTCGACGGGCGCTAACTTGACCACAATAGCAAGTTTTTCGATGGCTGAAGAGCTTGATATAAAAGGGCTAATGCATTTTTCACCAGCCTTTAAATCACGCTTCTTTGTGTCCCGTTTAGCGCCTTATATTGACTCATTATTTCCCTGGCCTAATGTTGAAGAAGAAGATAACCCAAGCCGCTATAACTCCACTGCAATGCCAGGGTTCGCTGCCTATCAAGAAAGCGTAAATGTGCTTCAAGATTTATTCTCTAAATCGGAAAAAGAAAAGCGTGCGTTGAATTTACCTGTGCTTATGGTGGTGGCAGAAAAAGACAGTGTGGTTGACACAAAAAAAGTAGCTGAACAGTTTAGAGATAATTTTACTCATCCACACAAGTGTTTATTGTGGCAGGGTGAGGACGAACCCGATGTACCTGAAAATACACTCATCATGCAAACCATGAAAGTCCCGGAGCAGCGTATTAGCGCAGCCTCTCATATGAGTACACTTTTTTCAGATAAGAACCCGCTATATGGTACTGCGAGTGACTTTCGCATATGTGATAACGGTCAAGGTAGTGACGCTGAAGCGCGCTGCAAAGCCGGCGAAGAAGTGTGGTATGGGCCGTGGGGATTTGAGCCCGATAACGCTGATGAAGAGTTAGCAACTAATAAGAAAGACAAGGTGTATGCAAGGCTAACCTACAACCCTTACTTTGATAGGATGGTCGATCAACTACTCGCCTTTACAGGTAAAGCCAAAGTCAAAGCGTTCTGTAAAACCTACTAGGGCAGTAGGTTCTTAATCCATTTGAAAGCTCTAGCATCAGCCGTTTTTTAATAAAAAAACGCCCAAGCCTTAACGCGGGTAGTAACACTTGTTGTTACAACACACGTAGCTTGGGCGTCTCTCTTAATTCTCAAAGCAAACCTAGCGCACAGTCGCCGTTTAGGTGCCGCTTAAATAGGCATAGCGCCTACTTAAGCGGGTAAATCCTAGGAATGCTGTGCGTTCGCTTCTTCCATTTCCCTTTCAAGTTTAGCACTTTCGTCTGCACGAGGCTTGGTGAAGCGGGCAAGAGCGAGATATAACACTGGCGTGAGGTATAGAGTAAATACCACGGCTATACCCAACCCACCAAATACGACCCAGCCAATAGCATTACGAGCTTCTGCGCCAGCGCCTGTGGACAGAATGAGCGGCAGGCCACCTAGGATTGTTGAAACCAGCGTCATCATAATAGGGCGTAATCGCACTCTACCAGCCTCAACGATAGCATCGTAAATATCATAACCTTTATCGCGAAGCTGGTCGGCAAATTCAATCAGTAGGATAGCGTTTTTAGCAAGAAGACCTATCAACATTACTAAGCCAATTTGAGAGTAAATGTTGATACTGGTGCCCGTTAAAAACAGGGCATAGACCGCGGCTGCAATACCAAAAGGAACGGTAAGCATAACCACAACCGCACTGTTCACACTTTCAAATTGTGCAGCCAATACAAGCAGTACAATAACAAAAGCCAACACATAGGTAAGCGCTACTTGCTTAGACGTTTCTTCGTAAGTTTGTGCTTCGCCAAGAAACACAAGTCCGATACCGTTCGGTAATGATTCTGCCGCTAGATTGCGAATATTCTCTACTACATTACTAAGCGCTACGTCTTCGGGCAATTCCATTTCCAGCTTAATTGCGCGGCGCTGTGCCTGACGCTCTAATTCAGCGGCAACACCTTCTTCACTGATGAAAGCTACGCTAGAAAGAGGCACCAAGTTTCCGTCGGTACTTTTCACATATAAGCTAGTAAGCTCAGATGGATCTAATGTACTGCGGTTATTAGTTTGCAGCATGATAGGGATAGATTGGTCGCCCACATTCAAATCTGCGATATCATCGCCGTTCACAGCGGCGCGCAGGGTACTTGCTATATCGGTAAGCGGCACGCCCAGTTCTTCAGCACGGCGTCTGTCAATATTTACTCTCATCTGAGGTTGGGTAGGGTCGTAGCTTATTCTCGGTCTACCTAGTTCGGGTAGTGCATCTTCAATCTGACGAGAGAACGCTTGTGAAGCTTCGAAAATGTTTTCATAAGTGTCGCCAGTTAAAGCTATTTCAAGCCCGCCGCTTTGACCGCGAAGGTTCAAACTATTGCCGCCAAAGGCACTGCCTGGCGCACCAGGAATTTGCTGAAGCTTAGGGCGTATTTCATTTACTACTTCTTGCAGAGATTTGTCTCGGTCATCCCAATGCTTCAAAGGCGCTGTGATAAAGACGATGTTGGGATCCCACGAACCGACTACCGTGTAAATGGAATCTATGGTGTCGTTATCCACATAGGGAAGCAGCAGTTCTTCCATCTTTTCAGCTTGTCTGTCCATAAAGTTTAGGCCAGCACCGTCTGGACCTCGTGCAAAAATACGAATTGTGCCTCTGTCTTCGCTTGGCAGTAATTCATTATCGATATTTTGCGATAAAATATAAGCGCCACCGCCTGCTGCTAAGCTTAACACACCAACTACCCAGCCATATTTGAGCGCTTTTAATAATGACGCCTGATACAGGCGCAAACAAGCGTTGCCAAAACGGCCAAAGGTCCTGCTAAACAAACCGCTTTCTTTCGCTTCTTTCACCTTAAGTCGGGCGGTAAGTGCAGGAACCAAGGAAAGGGCGACGAAAGATGAGATTATAACAGCGCCAGCTAATACGCCTCCAAACTCCCTGAATAAAAGCCCTGCAGTAGAAGGAAGGAATGCGATGGGAATAAATACTGAGGCGAGTACAGCGGTTGTTGCTACCACTGCGAAGAATACTTCTCGTGTGCCCACCACGGCAGCCGCACGGGCACCTAGACCCATACTTCTACGACGCTGTATATTTTCAGAAACCACAATAGCGTCGTCTACTATCATACCCGTGGCCAATACAAGAGCGAGGAGGGTAAGAATATTAATGGAAAAGCCCATGCCCCAAATAATAGCCAGTGCACCCGCTAGCGAAACGGGTATCGAAAGGGCTGGGACGATGGTGGCACGCCATGAACCAATAAACACTAAGAGTGTGACCACGACTAACGCCACGGTCAGGCTGAGAGAGACGACTACTTCTTTAACCGAGTCGCGGATAAACTCTGCATCATCGGACGTTACTACGATATGCATATCAGTAAAACGCTTGTCGAGGTCTGCGACCATGGCCAGCACTTCATCTGAAATCTCGATCGTATTAGAGCTTGCTTGACGTATTACGCCAACGCCTATGACTGGCGTTCCATCCAAACGAACTACGCTGGTGGTGTCGGCAGGGCCGAAGTACACACTGGCAACATCATTAATGCGAATGTCACCGCTTACAACAATGTTACCCACATCTTCTGCCGATACCGAAGTTGCATCAGCTCGCACGATTAAGGCTTGTTCGGCAGATTGAATACTGCCAGCGGGTACATCAAAAGGCGCAAGCGATAGTGCATTAGCAATGTCACTCATCGATAGGCCAAAACTGGTTAATCGTAGAGGATCTACAGAAACGCGCAGCACACGCTCTCTTTCTCCATCTAACATAACGTCGGCAACGCCAGGAATGCTTAAAAACAATGGTGCTACATCGGTGTCGACACGTTCGGTGAGCGTCTCCATGTCCAAGGTATCACTTGAAATAGCAAGGCTTACGACCGCCTGAGCGTCGCTGTCGGCTCGAATGATCGATACTTGTTCGACATCTTCCGGAAGCTGTCGCTGAATTCGACTGACCGACTCACGTACTTCGTTAGCCGCGTCTTCCAAGTTAACGCCGGGGCGAAACTCAACCCGAACACGGGCCGAGTTTTCTTCACTTTGCGCATAGATGTCTTTGACGCCACTCACACGTGCAACCGCACCTTCAAGGCGACCAGTTACTTCGGCATCCACTGTTTCAGGAGATGCGCCGGGAAATTCTGCTGTAACGGTTACCTGAGGTGTATCTACATCGGGCAGTTCGCGCACTTCAAGACCGCTCAATGCAGCAAACCCAGCGATAGCAATAAGTAGATTTAGTACAACAATAAGAACCGGGCGTCGAATAGATAGCGATGGTAAGTCGCTAACTGACGAAGATAGGTTTGGATCACTCACCTTGAGGCCCTCCGGCCAGTTCGGTAGTAATCTCTTGTCCGGTACGTAAGCGTTGTACACCTTCAGAAATTAGTGTGTCACCTTCTTCAATGTCGCCCGAAACAAGGATAGTTCCTCTAAGACGTTGGTGAACACTCACGTCAACACGTTTAGCCTTACCGTCTTCGGCAAGCCATATGTAAGCGCCAGTAGCTCCCCACAAAAGTGCGGCTTCTGGAATGGCAGCAAAGCGATCGCCTTCAATGCTTAAATTAACCCGAAAGCTCATGCCAGGGCGAAATTGATCAGAAGAGTTGTCGAGTAATGCTCTAGCGCGAAGCGTTCTATCTGCCTCATTGATACGAGAATCAACCTGAGCTATTTCGGCTCTTACTAGTTTCTCTCTGTCACTCCATGGCTCAAGCGTTACGTTTGGCGCATTCAGTAAAACGGGCAATGCTGCTTCAGGCGCTCTGAAGTTAATAAAGAGTTTGCTTCTGTTATCCAGTGTAGTGATAACCGTCTGCTCGTTAATGCGATCGCCTACTTCAACGTCAGTTATGCCCACCACACCGTCAAAAGGCGCAACGATGTGTCTGTCTTGTAAATCGGCTTGAGCTTCTTCCAATGCAACTTCTGCAAGGTCACGTTGAGTGCGTGCTAAGTCCAATTCACTGACCGGCACAGCGCCTTGCTTATAGCTTGATGCTAATCGTTCTACGGTGCGCTGAGCGTCTTCCAAAGTGAGTTTGGCGCGTTTTAATGCCGTTTGCTGACGTCTATCATCAAGACGAACAAGCACCTTTCCTTTTTCTACTGTTTGCCCAGGGACAAAGTTAATTTCTGTTACTTCATCAGCGACGGCAGGATACAACACAATTGAACGAACGGCTTCAGCACTACCTACTGCTTCCACTTTTCGCGTTTCGTTCATAAATTCAATGGGCTTGGTTACTACAAGCTTTGCTTGCCTGTCTCCCATAAACTGCGCATTTGCAGTTGGCACCATCATTAAAAAAAGAGCGCAAAGACCTGTCCATGTCTTCATTGCACCATAGAATGAATTTTTCATTTTAAACCCGTAGCGTTATTGGAACCTGTGCAGAAAAAGCTGCTGGCCCTTTATTTTTGTATTACCAAAACGTATGTTTTGTAGTCGATTGGTCGACCTCGTTGTTTGTACCGTATAGCACCACAGGCGGTTCAGCTAAGCAATTGCAGTTCGGCGTATTCCCTGTACAGGGTATCGCTTTTCATTAACGATGCATGGTCGCCGCTTCCTACGACCTGACCTTTATCCATAACTAATATGCGATCGGCGTGCTGCACCGTCGCAAGTCGGTGAGCAATCACAATGCTGGTTTTACCTACCATTAATCTATCTATCGCTTGTTGAACCATACGCTCACTCATCGCATCAAGCGCACTTGTTGCTTCATCGAGGAGTAAAATTGGGCGGTCGGCCAAAATAGCGCGAGCAATAGCAATACGTTGTTTTTGACCGCCAGAAAGTTTTACGCCTCGTTCGCCTAACTGTGTGTTGTAGCGCTCATCTAGGTTATCGATAAATTCGTGGGCAAATGCCTGCTTCGCTGCATTTATCACGGCGTCGTCACTTGCATGTGGGCTGCCGTAGCGAATATTTTCCAACACGGTATCAGCAAAGACGACGGGCTCTTGGGTAACTATCGCAATATGTTGGCGCAGAACGTCTACAGGCATTTTGTTGATAGGCGCACCATTGAACAGTATTTGTCCGGCACTTGGGTCGTAGAAGCGCATTAATAATTGAAATAGCGTTGTTTTGCCTGCGCCACTTGCTCCTACCAGAGCAAGACGTTCTCCTGCTTGAATGTTAATGTTTAAATTATCAAACAAAGGTTTGCTGTTGGGGTAAGCAAAGCTGACATTTTCCAATTCTATTTTTGGTGCCGCTTTGGAGATTATCGGTTTAGCGCTTGCTCCTTTTAATGCTGAGTACGTTGAAGAAGCAGAGGCTTCAGCTGTGTCACCATTCAAAGATCGAATAGAAGGCTCAGTGGTAAATAGCTCGTACAAACGCTCACTTGCACCAACACCTCGCTGTACTTCACCAATGACTTCGCTGATTGTGGCCACACTGCCGCCAGCCATTACGGCATAGAAAAGGAAAGCGGAGAGTTCACCTACGGTCATAGTGCCGTCTAATACTTGTCTTGCCCCCACCCAAGCAATAAAGATGATGGCCGTCATACTGATACACATGATGCAGCCAATAAGTAGTGAGCGATAGTGAATACGCTTTTTAGCTACGTCCATGGCAAGCTCTACCTTTTTAGAGAAATGCATTCGTTCGGCATTTTCAGCGGTATAGGCCTGTACGGTCATAATTTCATGGAGACTTTCATCAATGCGAGCACCCAAGTCTGCCACTTTGTCTTGGCTTTCTTTGGCATAACGGCGCACTTGAGGCGCCAGTACTTTGATAGGAACCAGCACAGCGGGTACTGCAACAATTACACAGAAGGTAAGAAGGGGACTAGAAAACGTCATAAGTGCCAGTGCACCAACGAAAGTCACGACCGAGCGAAGGGTCATCGACAAACTCATTCCCACTACAGTCTGGATAATTGTAGTGTCGCTGGTAAATCGAGAAATGACCTCGCCAGTTCTAAGTTCTGCAAAAAATGAAGGCGGAAGAGACAGCAAGTGCGCATATACCTGGTTTCTGATATCAGCACTAACCCGCTCGCCAAGCCAAGTCATTAAGTAAAAGCGCGCATATGTCGCTAAACAGGCCACGATAGTAATGGCTAGCACCAATACTGTGGCTTTGTTTAACGTATCCGCTGCGTTTTCTATGAAGCCGCTGTCGATAGCGTACTTAATGCCTTGCCCAAGTAAAAGCCATGCAACTGCGGCCGTGAAAAGTGCTATAACTGCACCTACAACGCGCGCTTTGTAGCGAAGTAAATGTGAGCCAATCCACTGTAAGACTTGTTTGGTTGATACACTAGCGAGTGGTGTTGTCAAAATTACCTCTTCATGCGCATAACTAATTCATAGCGTTGATTTCGCTACGCTTATTAAAATTCATTATTTGGATTATACGGCAAAGCATGTACATTGGACGTAGGCAATGCGATTACAGCGGCAGTATTTACGCTGGGATGAAAGTTAACGTCGCAGAAGCAAAGCAAAATAGTTAAAACGGGAAAATAACGATGAGTGAAACACGTACTTTGTATTATGTTCATGATCCAATGTGCAGTTGGTGTTGGGCATTCGTTCCTACTTGGGAGCAAATACAGCGTGAGTTACCCAACGACATTGAGGTTGTCTACTTGCTTGGCGGGCTCGCACCGGATAGTGATTTACCTATGCCGGAACAAATGAAACTTACTATTGCAGGCTATTGGCAAACTATTCAAGATCGTGTGCCTGGAACACAATTCAACTATGATTTTTGGACAAAGTGTCAGCCTCGTCGTTCGACCTATCCTTCGTGTCGAGCAGTTCTTGCAGCAAAAGCGCAGGCTAGAGATAGCGATGAAGCAAAAGCATTAGAGAAGGCAATGATCAAAGCAATTCAAGAAGGGTATTACCTGAATGCAAGAAACCCTTCGGATTTTGATACCTTGATAGCATTTGCTAAAGAAATAGGGCTTGATGCCGAGCAATTCGAATTGGATCTCAATAGTGAAAGCACAGAAAAGAAGTTAAATAATGAAATCACTATGTCACGCAGCATCGGCGCCCAAGGCTTTCCCAGTTTAATACTCAAATCAAACAAATTTGCCGGGGTAGAAGAGACAAAATCACAAGAGCTTAAAAAGCCACAATGGCAAAACGTTCCCTACGACTATAACGACGCAAGTGTAACCCTGCTTCGTCTTTAAATTTCACGAGATTACCTTTCCCCAATACGAAGACAACAAAAACGCTGCCGTTAATTGTTTGTTTGTTGAGCCTTGCTAGTTGTGGTGCTCCTTTCGACGATGATTAAAGTGCTGCTATCGACAATGATTAAAGTAATGTCACCGAGCACGCGCTAATTATAAGTTAAGCAAGACTTTTACTTGCATTGAGTGGCGATATCCGTATAATTCGGCGGCCTTCTAATTGGCGTCTAATTTTTAGTCGTAGTTTGAAGGCTTAAGTTAACGGTAACGCTACAACGAGTTTGAGGCATTTATGGTTACTATTCGTTTACAGCGTGGTGGCGCGAAAAAGCGTCCATTTTATCAACTAGTGGTGGCTGATAGCCGTCGTGCAAGAAACGGTCGTTTCATTGAAAACATCGGTTTCTTCAACCCAACTGCACAAGGTCAAGCGGAACGTCTTCGCGTAGATCTAGAACGTGTTGAATACTGGGTTGGTGTAGGCGCGAGCTTATCAGATCGCGTTTCTAGCTTGGTAAAAGAAGCGAAAAAATCTGCAGCGTAAGCTGTTATTAACTGGTGGTATAGATGAGTCTAGCGTCTGACAAAGTGATTGTTGGCAAAATTGGTGCACCGTACGGTGTTAAAGGTTGGGTCAAAATCAACAGCTATACAGAAACGCCAGAAGGTATTTTTGATTACGCGCCATGGTTTCTTGGCGATGAAAAAGAATACCAAATTGACCAGTGGCGACCGCACGGTAAAAGCCTCGTTGCAAAAATTGTGGGCGTTGATAGTCGAGATGATGCTGAGCGCATCAAAAACTTGGATATCAACATAAATGCTTCACAGCTGCCTGATTTAGGCGACGAAGGGGTTTATTGGCGTGAGCTCACCGGCATGAAAGTAGTAACAACGCAAGGTTACGACTTGGGTGTGGTGAAAGAAGTGTTTAATACAGGTGCTAACGACGTGATTCACGTTAAAGCGAATGTAGGCGATGCTTTTGGTCAAAAAGAAAGACTATTACCTTTTGTGTTCGACGAAGTCGTACAAGAGGTGGATAAGGAAGCGAAGGTCATTAAAGTTGACTGGGACCCGGGGTTTTAAGTGACACCGGAAAAGTGGTTCGGCGTTGTTAGCCTGTTTCCAGATATGTTTGCCCCTTTTACCCAACAGGGTGTTATAGGTCGAGCAGTTAAGTCTGGAACGTTATCGGTTGACACCTTCAACCCCCGTGACTTTACACATGATCGCCATCGTACAGTAGACGATCGCCCCTACGGAGGCGGACCCGGTATGCTGATGATGGTAAAACCGCTAACCGACGCAATACAAGCTGCCAAGAAAGTTGGTGGCGAAAAAAGTAAGGTGATCTACTTATCACCACAAGGGAAACCCCTTGACCAAGCAGGCGTACAGCGCCTTGCTAACATTGACCGCACAATTTTAATTTGCGGCCGATATGAAGGTATCGACGAGCGAGTAATCGAAAGCCATGTAGATGAAGAAGTCTCTATTGGTGATTACGTGCTAAGCGGCGGTGAACTGCCAGCAATGGTTCTTATGGACGCGGTTGCTCGATTAGTTCCTGGCGTGTTGGGGCATAAAGCCTCAGCAGTTGAAGATTCTTTCACTGACGGTCTTTTGGATTGTCCGCATTATACGCGGCCCGAAATACTTGATGGTCAAAAGGTACCTGATGTGTTGTTAAGTGGGGACCATGAAAAAATTAGGCAGTGGCGATTGATGCAATCATTAGGTAGAACCTGGCAGCGTCGCCCTGAATTGTTAAATCACCTAGCTCTGACTGAGGAGCAGCAGCGTTTGCTTGAATTATTCCAAGCGCAACTGCAGCAAGATGACAGTTAACTAGGACGAGAGGATATGATGAGCAAAGTCAGTCAAGATATCATCAAAAAAATCGAAGAAGCACAGCTAAAGACTGATGTTCCTGCGTTTGGTCCAGGTGACACAGTAGTTGTTAAAGTTCGCGTTACCGAAGGTGACAAAGAGCGTCTTCAGGCTTATGAAGGTGTTGTTATCGCTAAACGTAACCGTGGTCTGCACTCGTCTTTTACCGTGCGTAAAATTTCTAGCGGCGAAGGCGTTGAGCGTGTGTTCCAAACACACAGCCCGGCAGTTTCTTCAATTGAAGTGAAACGTCGCGGTGCGGTTCGTCGTGCTAAGCTTTACTATCTACGTGAGCGTTCAGGTAAATCTGCACGTATCAAAGAGAAGCTTAACTAAGATTACTAATCCTTGCGTTATTGTTAACTTCGAAAAAGCCCGCTTTAAGCGGGCTTTTTTGTGCCTGAAATTCGATCCATTCAACCTGTTTTTTAATACAAACATTAAGGTTTCTTAATAGAGAGAAGGATGAGTACAGAATACTTTATCGTGTTAGGCGTTGTTGGCGTCGCATTTTTTGCTGTATCGGGCGCATTACTGGGGCATGACAAAAGTATCAATGGGTTTGGCATCGTCGTTGTCGGCGTGATGACAGCCCTTGGCGGAGGTACTTTAAGAGACCTCCTATTAGGAAAACCTATTTTCTGGGTAGAAACCTCAGAGTATCTACTAGCAACCTACTCAGCTATATTCGCGACAGTCTTATTCATTCGCTATATGCCTTCTCCTTCCAATTTTTACTTTATACTTATCGACACCATAGGGCTTGCTATTTTTAATGTCATAGGCATCGAGAAAGCACTCATTAGTGGAACCGGAATGATTGTCGCCCTAACGATGGGTATGACAACCGGTATCTTCGGGGGCTTGATGCGCGATGTGGTTTGCAGAGAAGTACCTTACGTTATGCGTGGAGATGTTTACGCGAGTGCATGTTTTGCAGGTGGTCTCACTTACGCCGCCTTTTTTGCCCTAGACATCCCTTACATTTGGTGCATTTTAGGTTCTATCTCTGTAACAGTTTTAATGAGAATTGCATCGTTGCACTGGGGGGTTAAAGTCGATCTTTTTAGGAAGAGAACACCAAGGCCTAACTAACAGTGTAGAGCCCAACATCGATATGCCCATGAAAAGACTTATTAGCAAATATCGGTGAAGCGTCTTAAGTGACGCTTCACCATAGTGCCTATTATTGTTATGCCATGAGTGAAAGCGATTCTATTAACGGTTTGTTCTCGTTATCGATAGTGTGGATGATATGTTTGTGTAGACGCTTTTTGTGTTCGCCAAAAATGCCACGCTTTTTATCAAAGGTCTTAGCGTAATTCAGCGCACCTTCCATCAAGCTTTCTTGTGTATCGTACGCCTTTTCTACCACGTGATCTTGCTCTAATTCTTTACCAGATACACGCCTTCCGGAAAGCTTCATTTCATTAAATCTGTAATACGGCATCGCTTTTTTAACAAACTCAATCATACCGGGCAGAAAGGGGATTGATAAATCTACTTCAGGGAAACAGAAGAAGCCTTTGTCTGCGCGCATAAATCTGAAGTCACAAGCGCACGCCAAAATTGCTCCGTTTCCGAAGGCGTGTCCGTTGATTGCAGCAATAACGGGAAGAGGGAAAAGAAGCAGCGCTTTAAACACGTCATCCATACCGTACATAAATTGCTTTATTTCCTCAGTGCGAGCTGCTTTCATCGCTGGCATTAGCCAGTCTGTGTCTATACCTAGACTAAAGCATTTCTCATCATTTGATGTGATCACTAGTGCTTTACTGCTTTCATTACTTTTAATGGTATTTAACGCTGAAAGCATCTCCTTTGCGAAGAGAGGATTGTGGCGGTTTTCTCCATTTTGCATGGTTAGAATGGCGACGTCGCCAGTGTAGGTTAGGGCTAAATTTTGCATTGTGTTCTCATTATTATTCCGTTGTCGCAATGATACAAAATCCTGACAATAAATGAGAAATTTAGCTTATTTATGTTGGTCAATTACGCCATTAAATTCGTGGATCATTTGAAAACGTAAGGGCGGGATGTCACTACAAAGCGTTTGACTAATGAGGTAATTCGGAACAAGCCTCACTGTCGATTAAAAATTGTGCTATCCCTATGCACTATTGCCATTCAGTCATGCTCATTCGCTTCGAATCTACCCTAGATTAAAGTATTATTCGTTATTACTTGCGCTATTACGCTTGAGTTGCTAAAAAGTCAATGACGTTAAAGAAATATAGAAAAAGCTGGTTGTACAATAAAGTTTACATGCAGATTGCACACTCTTTTGGCGTTTAATTTTCCGTTTTTTATTTGTAGTTAAGAGAGTAAGAGAGCTCCCATGATCAAGGACACCGTAAATAATGTTCACGTAAGTACCGAAGATGTACTTATAACCCCTGAAGCGCTTAGTGCTGAATTGCCTGTGTCAGACAAAGCGTTAGCGGCTATCTCTGAGTCTAGAAAGATTGTTTCAGATATCATTCATCGTCGCGACCATAGATTGCTTGTAGTGTGTGGACCATGTTCTATACACGACGTTGAAGCCGCGAAAGAGTACGCACTTAAGCTTAAAGAGCTTCATGAATCATGCAAAGACACACTATTTATCGTTATGCGTGTGTACTTCGAAAAGCCGCGTACCACAACAGGTTGGAAAGGTTTAATTAACGACCCGCATATCGACGGTACATTTGATATTGAAACAGGTCTTCGTAAGGCAAGAGAGTTGTTAATTTGGCTTGCAGAATTAGAGCTGCCTGTTGCAACAGAAGCACTGGATCCAATTAGTCCACAATATCTTGCTGAGCTATTTAGCTGGGCTGCTATCGGTGCGCGTACCTCTGAATCGCAAACCCACCGTGAAATGGCCAGCGGCCTGTCTATGCCTGTAGGATTCAAAAATGGTACAGATGGAAGCCTAGATATTGCCATAAACGCCCTTAAATCGGCGGCATCGGGTCACCGCTTTATGGGAATCAATAAGCAAGGCCAGGTAAGTATTATCGGGACCAGCGGTAATCCAGATGGCCACATTATTTTGCGCGGTGGAAAGCAGCCTAACTACGACTCGGTTTGCGTATCAGAGTGCGAGATTGAGTTGCAGGATGCTGGTTTAACAGCGGGCTTAGTAGTAGATTGCAGCCATGCGAACTCTTCAAAAGATTATCGCCGTCAGCCATTGGTTGCACAGAACGTGGTCAATCAAATTCTAGAAGGCAATCAGTCTATCATTGGCGTTATGTTGGAAAGTCACTTGAAACCCGGTAATCAAAAAGCTGAAGGTAAAAAGCCAGAAGAACTTGAGTATGGTGTTTCAATCACAGACGGATGTATTGATTGGGAAACAACAGAGAACTTAATATCTCAAACCAGAGATAAGTTAATAACTGTGTTACCCTTACGCCAAAATAAGCGCACGGTGGCATAAATCCAAGCAACGCCTAATGTGGCAAGTAAAAATTTGCCAATAAGCCCCGTGCCATTTGATTCAAGGATAAGACAGAATGGCCGATTTATCGCAGCACTTAAAAAAGTTAGATACGCTGCGTGAAGGTATCGACGAGCTGGATACCCAGCTTGTCGAATTACTCGCAAAACGCAATCAAATTACAACCCAGGTCGGTCAAATTAAGGCTGAAGCTGGTATGCCCGTTTATGTACCAGAGCGTGAAAAAGCGTTGATAGCCTCCCGCCGTGCTCAGGCAGAAGCACTTGGGGTGTCGCCCGATCTCACCGAAGACTTATTACGTCGAGTAATGCGAGAGTCTTATCACACGCAAAACAACAAATATCGCTGTGTGAAACCTGATGTCGACAACGTTGTTGTAATTGGTGGAGCAGGGGCACTTGGCCGTGTGTTTGTGAGCTTGTTCGAACGAAGTAATTACAACGTTTCAGTTGTGGAAAAAGACGACTGGGAAAGTGGTAGAGCAACATCGTTATTGAGCTGTGCTTCACTGGTTGTTGTTGCAGTGCCTATTAATCTAACCGAAGCCGTGATTAGCAAGCTTACTATGCTGCCAGAGGATTGCGTGCTTGCAGATATAACCAGTATTAAAGCTAAGCCACTTGAGGCGATGCTTGCCGCACACAATGGTCCGGTTGTTGGACTGCACCCCATGTTTGGTCCTGACGCGCCTGGCATGATTAAACAGGTAGTGGTAGTGTGCGACGGACGTGGCAGTGAGAAATACAGTTGGCTCATTGAGCAAATGCGAATTTGGGGTGCTACCATTCACGACTCCAGCGCACAAGAACATGACCAAGCCATGGCTTATATTCAGGTAATGCGTCACTTCAACACGTTTGTGTACGGGCAACACTTAAAAGGTGAAGATCCTAATCTGGAATCACTCACCATGTTTAGCTCACCTATTTATCGTTTAGAACTCGCAATGGTAGGCAGGTTATTCGCTCAGTCACCACAACTTTATGCCGATATTATTTTCAATAACCCTGATAACTTTGCACTTCTACGTCGCTTTTACGAACGTTTTGGGATTGCATTGTCATTACTTGAGAATGGCGACAAAAAAGGCTTTGTAGAACAGTTCATGAAGGTCGGCGCGTGGTTCGGAGATTATGCGAAGAAGTGTTTAGTAGACAGCAAACAGATGTTGTTAAAAGCGGATGATGGTCAGCTTTTAAGAGACAAGTAGTTTTGACCGACTGTTTATAGCGATAGCTAATTTAAGGTAGCCAACGTGACTCGCTCTCTACGTTTGCCAATTACCAATACCTTCGCTGATGGCGGCTATTGTGTGAGAGCACATATAGGCGCGCATCAGCAGACCGTTCATCTTATTTTAGATACGGGAAGCTCAACCTTAGTACTAGGCGACATTCATTATCATGTTGAACGTGATGGTGATGTGAGGTCCACCTACTACTCTCAATCAATTAAATATGCTGCAGGAAGTTGGCATGGCCCTGTTGTTAAGACCACGGTGCGCCTGGGCATTTTCGGTCACAGCATTTCGTTGCCGCAAACTTATGTGGCAATAGCGAAAGAATCGCAAGAGACAAAAGAATCTTGTTTTAAAAAAGCTGACGGAATTATGGGGTTAGCTTATCAACCGCTAAATCACGCCTATCGTTGCACTGACAAAATTACGTGTGAAATGAGCGAGCAAGCGTTTTTTGAAAAAGCGTTGGCCGAGCCTAACGAGTCAGCAATTATTAACCTAAAGACAGCTGATTACGTTGCGACCACACTCCCTAGCTACTTTTCTGAGTTAGAGCAGCGTCAAATTAACGCCGATAAATTCGCTTTTTGGCTACATCGCTCAAGCGTCTATAACGTAGATGGAAATTGTCTTCGCGCTGCGCTTGCACATAGAAAAAATCATGGCCTTTTTGTAATAGGTGAGCCTATTTTTCATCGAGACTTATATGCTACTCCTATTATGTCTGTGAAGGTACTCCACGATAAGTATTATAACGTCACGTTAAAAGCCGTAAAATGTGGAGAAAACGAAGGCATTAAAGCGCCGGCTTTGGATAAATCGGACGAAGCACGCTGGTGTTCAAATGCGATAGTAGATTCAGGAGCAACGGTGATTGGTTTGCCAGAATCTTTGTATAACGAAGTGATCGAGCAGATTTTTTGCCGTGTTGATAACGCGAAAACATTGCTTGAGCCCTTCGCTGCTTTCTCTTTAGAGGAGCAAGGAATAGACTTGGAAAAGCTAGATTTGGCACAATGGCCTGAACTAACGTTTGTTCTTGAAGGCGATGAGGGTGAAGATGTTTTACTCTCGCTACCACCTGAAGCCTACTGGCAGGAGCACGCCCCCACATTTAACCAAGCGTCTTTTAAAATATTCCCACTAAAACACTGGCCGAATCAAAGCATCCTCGGTCTTCCTCTGATCTCTCAATACTATACAATTTTTGACAGAGGACAGGGCACTAATGGTGTTGTATCGTTTGCACGAAAAGTGACATTGAGTGATACGGTTGACGCGCTTAAACATGTTTTTGATAAAAACAGCTAAAATCTAATAATAAAGGAACAGTTACATGCAACAAGGCAGCCTAGTATGTGTAGGAACCGGGATGATGGTTGGAGCGCATTTATCGCCTATTTGTCAAAGTCATATTGAGCAAGCCGACGTCGTTTTCGTATGTGTAGCTGAGCACTACGTGGAGGCATGGATCACCTCTTTGAACAAAAACACAGTAAACCTACAAACTTTCTATGGTGAAGGCAAAGATCGCCACGATACCTATGCTCAAATGACTAGCGCGATGCTAGAGCGTGTGGAGAAAGGCGAAAAAGTAGTTGGCGCTTTTTATGGACACCCTGGGGTTTTTGCAAAGGTGCCTCATGACGCTATCGCAATCGCTAAAAGTCGAGGGTTTGATGCTTACATGTTGCCGGGGATCTCAGCTGAATCGTGCCTATACGCCGATTTGGGCATAGACCCAGGTGCTCTAGGTTGCCAACACTACGAGGCAAACCAGTTTCTACTATATAAACGAGAAGTAGATACGGCTGCGTATTTAGTTTTATGGCAGGTTGGGGTTGCAGGAGATTTCTCAAGTGCCGTTTTTACCTCCAGCTCTCTTCAACGAAAAAAGCTTACTGATAAACTGTTATCTATTTACCAAGCGAATGACAGCGCTATTTTATATGAAGCTGCAACCTTGCCCATCGATGAGTTCAGAGCTACGACGATTGCTATTGGTGAACTGCATAATCACGAAATTAACCAGCACTCTACACTTGTCATACCACCAGTTAGCAAACCAGTGATAGATGATGTCGATTACTCCAAAGGTACTAACTAGTGCAGTTCGCTACGCCTCGTTTTACCAGCGCTTTACTTTGCCAGCAGTGGAAAGAGGAAACAGCAAGCTTGTACCAAAATAGAAAAGTTATGCGATTAATAGGTGAGCCCCTTTCTGAGAAGGAAAGTGAAGTAGTCGCTAGTACTTTCATTGAAGCAAACAAAAGGCCTTGGCCAGCACAGAAGGTCTGGTCGATAACGTGTAATCAAACGCAGGCATTTTGCGGAATTCAGATGCTTTGTAAAAGCGTTTTACAAGACACTGCAGAGATTGGAATTATATTAGCGCCTTCAATGAACGGAAAAGGCGCGGCACGAGAAGCGATGGGCGCGCTAGTCGAATTTGGCTTGGAAAATCTCAATCTTCACCAAATTGTTGCCCAATTTGAAAAGCGTCACCTCGCTACAAAACGTCTAGTTACCCAATTAAACTTCAAACAGTCAAAGGACAGCCGTTTTCAGCCAAGTAAAACCAACTTGGTCACATATACCTTTAATCGCTAGAATATTTGGTTACTTCATACCTAATAAACCAGTAAGTATTTCTGTTTTCAAAGGTAATTGATGCAAATAGTAACTGGTATAATATGTCTAAAATGCTATATATTTGATTAACAACTCATCAAATAGTTGCTAACCTATTAAACATTAATAACTATAACGTAGAACAAACTCATGAAAGCGCTAAAAGAACTTCTCGCAATTGCACAAGATGCATCTAAGCAACGTGACACTGATATAATTGCACAATTTAAAGCTGACCACGCAGACGAACTTTCTCAAGAGAAAGAAAAAATGTGGTGTCTTTTGATGCCAGAAGATGAAGAGCAAGACGCGCCTGGTGATGCACAAGAGAGTGAAGAAAAGAACCAAGTGTCACTTCACTAACCCTGATAGTTTAAATTGTGGTTAGGTTTTTAATAGGGGCGTTACTTTGCCCCTTTTTCATATTTCCGCTTTCTGCTGACGAAATTGATCAGCAGTTAGTGCGCGCTGATGCACTTCGCAGTCAAGACGTGGAGGCGTTTCGTACGTCATTGTCGGCTCTCAGTAATAAATCAGCCTCCTTTTCACCGGCCCAAGTCCAATACTTTAACTATCTCAATGCTTATAGCTTATCGTATTCAGGAAAACTCATAGAGGCAGTTCCACTTTATGAAAGTGTGTTTCAAAGTGCTTCAGATAAATCGTTACAACTACGAGCCAAAAATTCAATTCTCAACAACTACGCGTTAGTTCGGGATTTTCCCAAAGCACTTCAGCAAATTCCTGATATTGTTCCTCTACTTTCGTTAGCGAAAGATAAAGATAAGCACCTTTCAATTTTGACGATTGCGCTTTTTTATAATCAATTGGAAGAGTTTGAGCAGAGTTTGCAGTACAGTGCTCGCGTAATTGGACAAAAGCTTTCTTCCCGCAATGCGTGTCTGGCTCACAATCTGCGTAGTGAGTCGCTGCACAATTTAGGACGACTTGACCGAGAAACGCTAAATACAACCATTGAGGTATGTAATGCGAGTAAAGAGCCAATCGCTCTGAATCTAGCAAAATTATGGCTTGCTCAACTGATGTTAGCATCGCCAGACAGTATCGCAGGGGCGTTAGACGCCTTACTTGCTATCCAAGCAGATGTTGAAAGTACTAACTATCCACGATTAACGTCAGAGTACTATACAGCGCTAGCACAAGCCTATTTTGCCAATAAGCTCTTTCATAACGCACAGGAGAGTGCGCTTAAAGGCGCGGAGCTTGCAAAAGGCATGGGATATTCAAAACCCAGAAAAACGGCATATTATATACTGTACCAGTCGGCAATAGAGAAAGGGGATAATGCACAAGCATTAGATGCATTTATTCAATACGCTGAGGCTGATAAAGCGTACCTTGATGAGTACAACGTTAAGCAAATGGCGATTCAACAGGCTAAGTTCGATAACCTCGAGAAGAATATCGAAATTCAGCTACTGGACAAAGAGAATAGCCTACTGAAAGCACAAGCAGCCCTTTCCCGAGAAGAAAAGCAAAATCACAGGCTGTTGATAACATTGCTAGCTTCCACCACGATACTTGTCCTTATGTGGGCAATAATAAATCGTAAGTTACATGCAGCACTTAGGGAAAAGGCGCAAACTGACTCGTTAACAAAAGTGGCGAACCGTCACTATTTTACTGAGTTGGCATCGAAAGCGCTTGATCGAATGTCAGAGCAGCAGGACGTATTATCTTTTGTAATTTTCGACCTTGATCACTTTAAGTCAGTTAACGATAGCTACGGTCATCCAACAGGCGATTGGGTATTAAAGGCAGTAGTTAACGCGGTGAGGAAACACTGCAGAAAAGAAGATGTTTTCGGGCGCTTAGGTGGTGAGGAGTTCGGCCTACTATTACCAGGGTGTAATGAGAAAAAAGCAAAAGAAATAGCGGAAAGTATGCGCAATAGTATCCGTCAGATTGATACAGCTGAAAGCGGTTTTACCTTCGATATTTCAGCAAGCTTTGGTATCTCTAGCACTGCGTCATCAAAGTATCAATTCGAGGCGCTGTATGCCAATGCCGATGAAGCTTTGTATGGCAGTAAAAAGCATGGCCGCAACAGAGTTTCTGTCTTCCAGGTTAATGGTGAAAGTGACGTTGGTAATGTTGGGCAAGCCTTTCAGCCTGCCTAAACACTACAACGAAAGAAAGTAAACACTGGGGCGTGTGCTGGCTTAATCAGCCAGCGCACTCGCCGCGGCCACTTTGGTCGGGCTAATTTCTTCGCTTGGATAGCAGCCCAAAACTTTGATGTAGCGGGTAATACCACGCAATGCATCAAGGGCATTTTGTACAGGGCCATCTTCTACATTGCCTTCTACATCAATGTAGAACATCTCTTCCCATGGATTACCTGGAATAGGACGCGATTCAAGCTTCGTCATATTGATGCTGTTCTCTCGTAGCACCAACAAGGCCTCTACAAGTGCACCTGGCTTTTGGATGGTAGACATAACAAGTGTTGTTTTAGCAGGAACTTGAAGTGGAACCACTACTGGGTTGCGCGCAACAACGATAAAACGGCTATGGTTTTCTTTTTGGTTTGCTAAGTTACTCTTTATTGCCATTAGGCCGTACAAGTTACCACCCGCTTCGCTGCCTATTGCGGCTACGTCATCGCGTTTAAGCTCACTAACTGTCAACATGGCAGACGAGGTGCTGTCCATGGTTTTCACTTCTACGTTCCCTAGTTCTGCTAAGAAATGGCTACACTGAGTGAACACTTGAGGGTGAGCGTAAAGCGTTTTGATTTTATCGATACTGGTGTTGGTTCCCACTAACAATGTATGGCGGATAGGGTGGGTGAGTTCACCAATAATACTAAGTTGGGTATGCTGTAGTTGGTCATACACTTCATTGATACTGCCAGACGTCGTGTTCTCAATAGGCAATACCGCGTAATCGGCTTCTGTACTTTCAACTTTGTGAATAATTTCAGCAAAGCTCTGACAGCCAATTTCCAGCAATTCGCCGGGGCGACGAGAGAAGTACTTTTGCGTTGCTAGATAAGAGTAAGAGCCCTTGTCGCCCAAGAATGCCACTCGGTTTAAGGGCAATGTACTGCCAGGGTTAGCGCGTTCAGCAAGCATAGCCTGCTGGTTTAAAACAGAGTCTTCAATAATAACGTGGAAAATTTGTGTCACATAATGAGGGTCTAAGCCGATGTTTTGGCCTTCTTTTATTAGGCGCACCAATAGCTGTTCTTCTCGCTTTTGATCTCTCACAGGAATGTGATGCTTTATTTTCGTCTCAGCCACTTCGTTGGTTAACTTTCTGCGTTCTGAGAGTAAAGTAAGTAATTCACTGTCTAAAGCGGTAATCCGCTCTCTAACAGTATCTAATGCATTGTCTGACATATCATTCCCGTGCTTATCGTATAAGAAAATTCTGCTAAAAAAAAACCTCCCAGTTGGGAGGTTTTCATGCATGTAGCCGCGCCTCCCTAGTTAAAGGATATAAACGCAAAAAAGAAAAGTGCTACGTGCATAGTATTCTGTTTCATAGGTTTGAATGTATGTTGAACGCCTATGTGTGTCAACCCATTTTTACAAATTGAATGGTTGTTTTTAATGTGGGGGACTTGAAAAAGTAATTAAAATGCGCTGTTGGCTTTATAAAAAGCCAAACGGTTAGGGCATGAAGCGTTGGCAGGTGCCGTAAATATACACCTGCCGGTGGGTAATTTGAGAACGCCGTTTAATATTTTAGCGCTTAGTTACCTAATAGTGCTGAAAGCATTTGTCTTACTTCGTTGGGCTCAAAAGGCTTATCGCATAGCGCGTTCACACCTGTTTGCTGAATATTAGCCATATGTGCACTGTCAGCTGACTCTGACGTTACCATGATAATCGGTATATGTGTGGTTTCTGGATTAAAGCGGATAAATTCCGATAGTTCCCTGCCATCCATTTCGGGCATATTGTAGTCGGTAACCACGAGGTCAAAAGGTTCATCTTTTATATAAGTTAGCGCCATTGCGCCATTCTCCGCTTCTTTTATGCGTTGAAGCCCCATGCCTTCTAGTACGCGTCGAATATGATTACGCGCTAATTTACTGTCATCAACAAGAAGTACGCGAACATCATGTACGTCAAATAGTTCTAATTCTAGTTCATCGTGATTGATTAAATCTAAGCTTGCGTTTAATGCACGAGACAAATGAAGGGGTTCAAATGGTTTAGGAAGAATTGCCGCAACACCTGCCTGCTTAAATTCTTCTAGTTTGCTTAAACGATTTTCACTGGAAACCAACATGAAGGGGATTGTTTTAAATGCGTCGTCTTCTTTAATGAATTTAAGTAGTTCTAGTGCGGTTCCATCTTCGTAGTACATCGCGCTTACGATTAGGTCAGCACCGTGCGCTTTTACCGCTGAACGAGCTTCGGAAAGGGTACTGACGGGGTCAATTTCCTTTACGTGTTCTTTTAACAACAAAGTGGTGATGATCTTTCTTTGTGTGTCAGAAGGCTCAACTAAAATAATGTGTAGATCAGAAATTGACAGCTTTTCCATTTCAGACTCTTTTTGTTATATGTTTATGAAAAAGTGAGAGCTCGCTAGCTGGCTAGCGTTACATTAGCCCCCAGCAAGCTTAACTTTATACCCTTTATCGGTAAGTAGTGTGCGGAGCTTTTCCCTGTCATCGGTTTGTACTTCAATGACACCGTCTTTCACTGCGCCGCCGCAACCACATTTTTTCTTTAGCTCAGAGCCTAGCTTTTTCAGCTCATCAGACGCGAGGTCTAATCCCTTAATCAGAGACACCCCTTTTCCTTTGCGACCTTTAGTTTCCCTGTGAATACGAACAACGCCGTCAGAAGACACCGAACGCGCTTGCTCTTTTGGCTCAGGCTTTATTTTGCCGCTTTCAGTACTATAGACCAAAAGGGCGTCTTGCCAGTCTTGCATACATACCTCAATAAATTGCGTCTTTCCATCTAAATGGCGATAAAAAAAGCATTACCATACGAAAGTTTAAGATGACTTTCATGGCGATGTGTAAAAGTTCAACTAGTATAAGAATAGCAAAGTTAAAAGCATGTGATGAAGCATTTCTGCTTACATTTTTAAGGAGCGAATATGGAAATAACGTCGAGCTATCAAAATCAAGGAAAAGTACTAGTGGTAGATGTAGGCACTAAGTTTGACTTTAGTAAGGTAGAAGACTTCAGAAACGCCTATGGCGAACTGGGCGCCGATGTCTCTCACATCACCGTAGATTTATCGCGTACTGAATACATGGATAGCTCTGCCTTAGGTATGTTGTTAAACATGCAAAAGACACTCGCTGAAAGAGAATTAACCTACAGTATCGAAAATGCCCGTCCTCAGGTTGCTAAAATCCTGAAAATATCTCGATTCGATAAAAAGTTCGACATTAAGTAAGAAAAGCAAGTCGCTAAATTAACATTTTATCGAAGAGACATACGTGAAGATCCTCATTGTTGACGACGAGGCTATCAACCGTACATTGCTTACTAACATGCTTTATAACGCAGGCTATAAAGAGTGTATCGAAGCGGTGGATGGTGTTGAAGCTATCAAAAAATTTACGCACGAAAAACCCGACTTGGTTTTGTTGGATGTTGTGATGCCTGGGCTCAGTGGTTTTGACGTTGCACCCAAAATACGCAAGCTTGCGAAAGGGCCGTATCTACCTATTCTTTTTATCACCGCTTTAGAAGATAAAGAAAGCTTAGTGCGGTGTCTGGAAGTTGGCGGGAACGACTTTGCCACAAAGCCCTTCGACCGACACATTCTAATTGCCAAAATTCGAGCCCACTTAAAAATACGTGCTTTGAGTGAACACATAGAACAGCAAAATAAAGCACTTCGATTATTCAATCAAAGAGTGGCGAGAGAGCACGCCATTGTGGAACATATTTTTAGCCACGCTATTGTCAATCGACCCGAGGTAATGGCGCATTTCGACTGCTTCCTAAAGCCAGCTGAAACCTTTAATGGCGACCTCTTTCTATGCGAATCAAGCCCTAGTGGTGGTATTTATTTTGTGGTGGGAGATTTTACAGGTCATGGTTTGGCGTCAGCAATTGGTGCGTTGCCTGTAACCCGAGCCTTTCAGGAACTCAGCCAGCAAGGAGTATCTATTTCTGAGATTATTTCAGAATTAAATCGAATTTTAATTAAGTTTCTACCAAGTGACATGTTTATGGCCGCAGTGGTGGGCGAAATTAACGCGGGGGGCAATAGAATCAACTTATGGCAGGGTGGAATGCCGGCTGTCATTGTTCCTGCGAAAACTGATTTAGCGCTGCGCTGCATCCCCTCACGTCACATGGCATTAGGGATCCTAGACGAGCATGAACTCAACACCGATTGCGATACCATTCAATTAGGATGCAATGAACAGCTTGTAATTTGTAGCGACGGGCTAATTGAGAGTACTAATCAAGAGGGAGAAATGCTTCTTGAGGAAGGCTTGGTAAGAATAGTAAAAGAGCAAATGCAGACGCATGGGAAAATAGAATCCAATTCACTCTTTCTTAAGGCGAAAGAGCATTGCGCAGCCTCTTCATTTCACGATGATGTCACGCTAGTCGTGTTTACCTCTCAACCCATTAAAACGCCCGTATCACCAAAGATGGATTTTGGATTGCCATCGGTGCATGAAGTTGCGCTTGACGCACAACATTTGAAACAGCCTGACATTCTCCAACGCGTGCTACAGCTTGCGGGGCAATGTGAGGGCATTCAAGCGGTGCGTTCGATAATTTATACCGTGTTGTCGGAACTGTTTAATAATGCGTTAGAGCATGGGATCTTGAAACTCGACTCAAAACTCAAAGCTGATAGTTCAGGGTTCCATCAATATTACGAAAACCGCGAGGCTTCACTAAAAGCGCTTAGTCACGGGCGAATTAATATTAGGATAGAGTCTTTACCCCTTAAAGGTAAGGTGCTGATAGCGGTTGAAGATAGTGGTGAAGGCTTTGAGTGGAATAAGGCAAGTACGGTAGGCCGGCGTCATTCCGTTCATGACGAAAGCTTTGGGCGTGGGCTACCTTTGCTTCACGCGCTGTGCGAACGAGTGTGGTTCGAAAATGGCGGGAGTAAAGTGATTTGCTTACTTGATACTAAAATTTAGGCGCCTTTAGAAAATATCTTTACGAGTAAAATGTTCATATTCATGTTTCTCTGAGGGCTTTTAAACTCTCACTTTACAGCTCTAGTCGCTGAGTACAGTTTACATAGACTTGCTTGCTTAGTCATCGCTGTAAATCTGTCCATCTAATCCAGCAATTAATCGAATTTAGCTTTTACCGAGTAAAAGTTTTATCGATACTCAAATTTCATTAACCGCGGGCGTTTCTGCGGTGACACAAGAAGTAGGGCCCCATGCTGAAATCATTTCTTAAACTTTTCGAAGACACGCATAAGCGCACAGAGCCAACGTATACCGTTGAATTGGCAACTGCTGCATTACTTAGTGAAATTGTAAACGCTGATAATGAAGTAACGGATAGCGAGAGAAGTGAATACAAGAAACAGCTCAGAAAGCATGTAAATATAGATGAGGAAGCGATGTCGTTGTTGCTTGAAAGAGGGCAAGAGACGGCTGACGATTCAATTGACTTAGTGCGTTTTACTCAAGTACTAAATAAACACTGCAGCGCTGATGAGAAAAGAGATGTGATAAAGAGCCTCTGGGCTATTGCATACGCGGATGAATCTTTAGCACCTCTTGAAGAGAGTACTATTCGTCAAATAGCTGATTTATTGTACGTTCCCCATAGCCAATACATTAAAACTAAACTTGAAGTAGTCGAAAGAACATAGCGTTCATCATCACTCAGTGAGTCTTTTTTGTATTAGCTAAAAAAATGGATTCAAATTTAGCGACCTGTACCTTACTATTGTGAACAAATAATAATAAAAGCTTAGCGGTGACAGTGCTGTTTCAGAGCCTATGGCATCACTTGCTTACAACAGCTTGCAGTACTGAAGTAAGGGTAGTTGAGTGTTTAGAACGTTGAAAATCCCAATTGGGCTTGTCATTGCATTGACGATGTCGGTGCTGGCGCTCTCTGTGGTAATTGTTAATAAATTAGAACACAACGCTTCTGTGGTGGATGTGGTTAAAGGCAATACCGCGACGTTAAGTAACGCTTTGTCGCTGCAGTTATCGGTTGTCATGGAGCGAAGTCCCGGTGATAACGCATTATTTTCCTCTCTTTTTCAACCGATAAAAGAACACGATAATCTTATTTCCGCCACGCTATATGACAACGACTATCAAGTCATTTCCACTATTCAACCTGATTCCTTAAGCCAGCTTTCCAATCAATCTGTTCCACTTGATCCTGCAGAAATTCCATTTGGTGTTACGCAATACGACAATGTTATCACTGCCCATCAAATTGTAGGCAGTAGCCTATACCCACTTGGACATGTTGTTCTTTATGTGGACATTGAAGACACAATGGCGGCAAGTTCAGCCCGCCAGCTCATTAAGCAAGTGCCTATCGTTATCGCGGTTTGGCTGCTTTGCACTGGCACTTGTGTCTTTATTTTATACCGTTTGATTTCTCCTATTGGGTCGCTGAGGCAGTTTACTCAAGAAGTATTTGAGTCAAAAGATTATGCGCTGCGCAGTTCACTTAATACATCTAATGAAATTGGACAGTTATCGAATAACATTAATAGTTTATTGGATACCATTGAAGTTGAGTTACTCATCAACTTTGAGCAAAAGCAAACATTGGTTGATCAACAAGAAACCATGTCTCGTCTGGCAAACTTCGATAGTTTAACCGGTCTTCCCAATCGACAGTTTGTTCTCGATAACTTAAGACTAGAGCTAGCCAGAGCCAAAAGAAATGATGAAGACTTACTGCTCCTGTTTTTTGATTTAGATGGGTTTAAGGGCATCAATGATTCTTTAGGACATGAAACCGGGGATCTCATTCTCATAGAGGTTGCTGACAGAGTTCAGTGTTTGCTGCGCGACGGCGATTTATTCGCGCGACTGGGAGGGGATGAGTTCTTAGTACTGCCCGATAGAGATGTGACTACTGACCAAGCGCAAAGCTTGGCAACGCGACTTATTACCGCATTTGATGAGCCTTTTGAACTGCGTGGCTTATCACTAACGGTAGGTTTAAGCGTTGGAATCGCTACGGCTTCCGATGCGGGCTACGACCTAAGCGAGCTGATGAGCAATGCAGACCTTGCAATGTATCGTTCAAAAGCGCGAGGGCGAGGCAGCTACACACTGTTTACACCTGATATGGTTGAGTCGCATAAGCGTAAACTCCACTTAGCTAACGGTATTGAGCAAGGAATCAGCAACGATGAGTTTGTTGTTTATTACCAGGTTAAAGTTAACAATGAAGGGAACGTAATCGGCGTAGAAGCGCTTATTCGTTGGCAACATCCTGAATTTGGCTTGGTTATGCCGAACGAGTTTATCCCCATTGCAGAGCAGGGCGGTAAGATCACTGCAATTACCCGTTGGGTAATTAAGCGCGTTTGTATTGATATGCCAGATTTAAAACAATGGGCCACGTCTCCGTTTAGAGCCTCAATCAATTTATCTGGACATGATTTGCGAAGCTCGCAGCTGTTTGACTACATCTACAATACTTTCAAGCTCTATGACATCAACCCAGAAAACATTGAATTTGAAGTGACAGAAAGTGCGTATCTAGAAAACTTTACTCTTTCAAACAAGTTCTTCAGACGCATCGGAAATATGGGGTGCGCCATAGCTCTAGATGATTTTGGAACGGGTTACTCCTCGTTAAGTTACCTGACGCAAATCAATATCGACACGCTAAAAGTTGACCGACAGTTTGTAATGGAAATTCAAACTTCAGAACGAAGCCGTCTTGTGACTGGGGCAATTATTGATTTGGCGAAAAGACTGTCACTCTCGGTATGTGCTGAGGGCATAGAAAACCTTGAACAGTGGAATTATCTTAGAGAGCATGGATGTGACAATGTGCAAGGATTTATGTTTAGCAAGCCCATCCCCTTATCGGAGCTCACTTGCTCTCCCTCCCAATATAGCGATAGTAGTTTCTCTGTATAGCAAGGTATCGATAAAACCACTTTGACATACAGTGTTTCAAAGTGGTGTTTCTTTTTTGCAACATTTAACCTGTATGCTGAGTGGTTGATAGTACACTTATTTACATATACTACTGTTTTTAATGTGCTTTTTCTTTTTGGTCTGAAAATCGCATAAGCAGTTTGAATGCAATTATGATAGTGGTTAATTGAAGACTAGTGGTAGTATCCATGAGCTTTAATAGCAGCATAACCTGATGACACAGGGCTGGTATCAAAGCGGATTGAGAAGGATTTTAAAAGCGTTTAGCGGAGGATTCATGATGAAACGTCTCGAAAAAGTTTTCTTAGCACTTTGTGCTGTTGCTGCAGTACAAGCCATTTCAGTAGCGGACGCGTACGCAAGTCCAGCGCGCTCGTTGATGCAGGAATTAGACACAGATAAAGATGGTCTGATATCACTTAAAGAAGCGGTTCGACACACAGGTCTACTGCGTAACTTTGGGCTGATTGATGACAACGAAGATGGCAAACTTTCCGAAGCCGAATTGGCAAAAAGCAAGTTGACGCCAGGCAATGAAAAGCTCACAGCAAGTGAGTAGATAAAATAATATATTTAAGAGGGTAAGGTTCTGATAAACAAGGTTTCGTTTGGTGAACGCTTGGTACAACTTGGTTCACTAAGGCAGTTGACGCTAGGTAGTTTTGTACTGGCCCTTATCCCTCTTATAGCCTTACTTTGGCAAAGTCAAAGCGACTTAGCCAAAGTGGGTCAAATGACAACACTTGAAACACGGTTTGTTGTCGATGTTGTTAGCGACATGCAAAGACTCGATAACGCGGTCGTTGACGTAGAGCGCAGCATTCGCCAATTTGCTGTGTTGAGAAATGATAGGGTGGCATCTCTTTCTGATAACGCCATCGATCAATTTGCCGTGGCCGCTGACAATCTATGTCAGGCTCTCTCGGTACCAACTACCTGCACACGACTTTCAGAACAGCTAAATCAATTAGCCGAATATCGAGCGATTGAAGACCAGCTTTTACTTAATGCATACCTTGCGTCAGTGGGCGATAGCGTCGACCAGCTTCGCGACGATGTAGAAGCCGCTATTACTGAACGTGTCAAAGTCCAGCAAGATGATTTAAATGCCATGCAAGCAAAACAAGCTTGGTCTACAGCTATGCTTGTAAGCGTTTCGTTATTGCTAATACTGATGGGGAGTCAACTTATTGTGAACCCCGTTAACAACTTAAAAAAGATTATAAGGATCATGGCCCACAGCGATGGTCAGCTTCCACCCCTTTCAAGACAAGCGCCAAAAGAACTGATTGATGTAGAGAAAGATTTACATTGGCTTTATGATCGACTACAGCAGTTGGAGCATATTAGAACCGCCTTGCTGCGACACGCTGCTCACGAGCTCAAAACTCCGCTTGCCAGCATTAAAGAAGGCTGCAGCTTGTTGTCTGAAAACGTGGTGGGCGAGTTGAATAACAGTCAACGCGAAGTACTTTCGCTACTTACTGCTAGCACGCAAAGGCTCAACACGCTGGTGGAAAAGTTGCTCGACTACAACCTGCTGTTGCAACAAGCTCAGCCAAAAATGGTACAAAGTGACGTTAGTAAGTTAGTTTCTGCTTGTTTAGAAGATTACGCGCTCGCCATTCAGGATAGAGAAGTGGAAGTAAAGATAACTGCGTCCGAGGTGCGTATAGACGAGGAGCTGTTTAGAAGAATACTTGATAACTTGGTGTCCAATGCAGTCGCGCATGGCGCAGTGGGAAGACCGATAAATATTAGCCTTTATAACGAAAACGATAATCTTGTACTGGATGTTGCCAATCGCGGTAAGCGTATTGCTCCAGAGTCAGTACATACTTTATTTGAACCTTTTATCCGAGGAACCGAGCCGAGAAACGACAATGTCATTGGGACGGGTTTAGGGTTATCAATTGTTGCCGATTGCGCTCGACTGATGCATGGTGATGTGCGTGTTGTAGATGTAGACTATGCCGATGTTTGCTTTAGAGTGACCATTGGGCAACAGGAAAAATAAAATGAGAATAAGTGGTTTAATTGTCGCCTTACTGGTGCTGACAGGATGTCAGAGTTTAACCAGAAACAACGACAACGCAGGTGAGCCAGAAAAGGTGACGCCTGTAGCTAAAATAGAACGTGGCCTTTGTTTATTTGTTGAGCCTCCACAGGGGTTCGAGCACAATTGCGATGCAACCTATTGGCTTAACGCGTGGATTGACGCGGCCAACCAACCTTGGTTAGAGCGTAAGCAAGCATTAAAAGCGTTAGGTGATACAGCATCTGACACGCTTCACGCCTACGTTTTAACACTACCAACAGATACACCTTATCAAGACAGGTTGCGCGCGCAGCTTGCGTTAAATGATATTGCTGGAACATTTACACCCACTGCGCAAGAAGTGGTGACTGTTATTGCTGCGTCGCACAACAATCAGATTATGCAGCTTGAATCTGCCATGGTGGTGTTGGAGCAAGAAAATACTTCTCGTGGCGAGAAAGTAAAAGCACTTGAAATTGAAGCAGTTAACCTGCGCAAAAAACTAGAAGAATTGTTGCAGATTGAAGCAACACTGATGGATAAAAACAGGAGTACACAACAGTGAGCGAAAAGGCGAGTAGTAACCCTAACTTATTGTTGGTAGATGACGATAAGAGCTTATTGCGCTTATTAACCATTCGTCTGGAAGGCGAAGGTTATGAGGTGACCGCAGTGGAAGACGGTCAATCAGCGTTAAGAAAGCTTCAAAACGACAACTACGATGTAGTATTAAGTGACTTGCGTATGCCGGGCTTAGATGGTCTGAGTTTGTTTGAAGAAATTATGGGAATTAGAAAAGATATTCCTGTAATTCTGATGACGGCTCACGGCACCATTGCTGATGCGGTAGCAGCCACTCAGCGTGGTGTATTTGGGTTTTTGCCTAAACCTGTCGATCACGATGAATTACGCGCGCTGCTGCAAAAAGCACTTAGCCAGTCTCAAGCTGCACAGCCTGGGGATTGGGCAAAGGACATCATTACCCGTTCTCCAGAAATGCTAAATGTACTAGACCAGGCGTTCCGCATAGCTCAGCGTGAAGTGTCTGTGCTTATTAGCGGCGCGAGCGGTACAGGTAAAGAGTTACTTGCTAATGCCATTCATAAAGCCAGTAACCGCAGCGACAAACCATTTGTGGCTATTAACTGTGGAGCATTACCTGAAAACTTGCTTGAGTCTGAGCTATTTGGTCATGCCAAAGGTGCGTTTACCGGTGCTGTAGCTGCTCACCCTGGTCTGTTTAGAGAAGCCGACGGCGGTACCTTGTTCTTGGATGAGATTGGCGATATGCCGATGACGCTGCAGGTAAAACTGCTGCGTGCATTACAAGAGCGCCAAATTCGTCCAGTAGGTAGCAGCAAGCACGTAGACATCGATGTGCGTATCATTTCTGCAACGCACAAAGACTTGCACAAAGAAATGGAAGAAGGCACCTTCCGCGAAGATTTATATTACCGTCTAAACGTGGTGAACCTAAAACTTCCGTCGCTGAAATCGCGAAGTGAAGATATTCCACTTCTGGCTCGCTCGCTGCTGCAGCAAAGCGCACAGCGTCATGGCGTGAATGTAAGCCAATTTTCTGATGACGCGATGCAACAGCTGGTAACCTCATCTTGGCCAGGTAACGTACGTCAGCTTGTGAATGTGGTCGAGCAGTGTGTTGCGTTAACGCAAACGCCTGTGATTCCGCTTCACTTAGTAGAGCAGGCCTTGTCTGCCACTAAACAAAGCTGGCCAACGCTTACAGAGGCTAGAGACGCGTTTGAACAGCAATACTTGCACAAGCTTCTTAAAATGACCGACGGCAACGTAACGCGCGCGGCAGAGCTTGCTGGTAGAAATAGAACTGATATGCACAAGCTTATGAAAAAGCACGAGCTAGACGCAGCTGATTTCAGATAGACATAGTCGAGCTTAGAGAGTTATTAAACGCATCACTTTTTAGTGATGCGTTTTTGTTTTGCGATACGAAAAGCGTAGGGCTGGAGTTATGCTGGAAGGTGCTCTGAAAAAATAATGGTTTCAACTGTGCGGGCGTGGTTTTTTAAGCTTTCTATCTCAACATCTAAAAAGTCACGTGGTTCATCAAACAGTAGGCATAACGTACCCAATTCATAGCCATCTTTGTTGCGCAAGATAGCACCTGCGTAAGCTCTTATGAAAGGGCTGCCAGTAACCAGCGGGTTATTAGCAAATAGCTTATCGGTTTTAGCGTCGGGAACAATTAAGTATTCTTCTTCGGCTATCGCGTAGGTGCAAAACGAGATATTACGCGGTGTTTCGGTAGCATCCATACACTGGCGAGACTTAAACCATTGACGATCTTCTGCAACAAGGCTTACTAAGCAGGTTTTAGCATTAAACTCTTCTTGTACAGCTTTGGTGAGCTCGTCAAGTTGTTCGCTTGGGGAAGTATCTAAAATATCTAACGATTCAAGCGCAGCAATACGCGCTTTCTCATATTCATGGTTCATTGGGGTTATTTCACGGTAAATAATGGTGTAGTACCAAAATAGATAAGAGCAGTAGTTTACCGCTGAATTAGAAAAACGCTATCTATTAAAAACGAAATATCAATCGGCGCAATGTCAGTTGCTTGTCATTAAAACAGTGAATTTTGCTCTGGTTGAGTTTTAATAGACAGGTTATTTAGCGCGAGTGATGGAGTAGTGTTGTTATACAAATCGATAAACTGCTGCGCTAACCAGGGAGCATCTTTGTTGTCTGGGCGGTGACAAAAAAAGTACACGTCTTTTCCTTCACTTTGCCAAATCTTCACTTTTTTCACCCAAGGCAATAAACAGCGTTGGTTGTCATCATCAACATCATTGCCTACAAAGCGCACAATGGGAGTATGTCCTGTAGCAATAACATTTACCGGTACACGGGGCTTTTTCTCTCGCACTTCCTCTAGCATCGCACGTCTATTTGTTCCCCCTGCGTCTAAAGAGCCAGTGAAAAGCGCTCGGGTGTCCATAACGATTCTGTTCGCACCGTGGCGGATCAAAAGTTGATTAAGCGCCTTTTCCTCATCACCCTTTGCAAAAAATGCCAGGTGGCGCACCTCAACCGCTATGTTTAATTCTTGAGGTAACGCCGCTAAAAAGGTATCCAAAATGGGTAGCATTTCTGGCCCAAAAGAAGCGGGCAGTTGCAGCATCATGACTCCTAGCTTTTCTTTTAACGGGCTTAATAAAGCAAGCTGTTGGGCAACCTCTTCATCACAATGCTGTAATCGATGTACATGAGTAATGTTCTGGTGAAACTTGAAAGTAAATCTGAAGTGGTCGGGTACTGAATCGCACCATCTCGCTACAGCGTCTTGGTGGGGAAGAGAGTAAAATGTGGTATTCCCTTCAACCGTATTACACTCCTTGGCATACAGCGACAATCCATTATCAGACTTGGGATAATTAGCAAACCACGTGCTTGGCCAATGGCTGTGTTGCCACATTGGCAATCCAATATAGAGATTTCCTTGTGATATGGCTGATTTGTGCATATTTGTCATTGGGCTTTATCAAGCATTTGTTTATACTATGCGGCCTTTAAATCATTACATTATGCATGTTGTGGGCGGGCCAGCTAATTGGCCAGCAAGTTTACGCGATTTTGGGCAAAGTCTTAAGCCCAAAAATAAGCGGTTTTGAACGCCAATTCACTGCATGCGAAGCAAGAGAAAAACATCAGGGGTCAAGGACCATGCGCACAGATTACTGTGGGAATATCGATTCATCATACATTGGACAAGAAGTTACCCTTTGCGGGTGGGTTAATAAGCGTCGCGATTTAGGCGGTGTAATTTTCATCGACTTACGCGACCGCGAAGGTATCGTACAAGTGGTGTTCGACCCAGATTTACCAGACGTACTATCGGTTGCTAACACATTGCGTAGCGAATTCTGCGTAAAGCTAACGGGTAAAGTGCGTGCGCGCCCTGAAGGTCAAGTAAATAAAGACATGCGCACAGGTGAGATTGAGATCCTAGGCACAGGCCTTGAAGTGATCAACAAGTCTGACGTGCTTCCACTGGACTGGAACCAAGAAAACTCCGAAGAACAGCGCCTTCGCTATCGTTATCTAGATCTTCGCCGTCCTGTAATGAGCCAGCGTTTACAATTCCGTGCAAAAGTAACCGGTGCTGTACGTCGCTTCCTAGAAGAAGAAGGTTTCCTTGATATTGAAACCCCTATTCTTACTAAGGCAACGCCAGAAGGTGCACGTGACTACCTAGTGCCAAGCCGCACGCACAAAGGTGAGTTCTTTGCACTTCCGCAATCGCCACAGCTTTTCAAACAGCTTCTGATGATGTCGGGCATGGACCGTTACTATCAAATCGTTAAGTGCTTCCGCGACGAAGACTTACGTGCCGACCGTCAGCCAGAATTTACCCAAATCGATATTGAGACCACGTTCTTAGATGCCGATGGCGTAATGTCTATTACCGAGCGCATGATCCGCGACTTGTTCAACAAAATGCTAAACGTTGACCTTGGCGACTTCCCGCGCATGACGTACAAAGAAGCCATGACGCGCTTTGGTAGCGACAAGCCAGACCTACGTAACCCGTTAGAGTTAACAGACGTTGCCGACTTGCTTGCTAACGTTGACTTTAAAGTATTCAGCGGCCCGGCAAACGACCCTAAAGGTCGCGTAGCAGCTATTCGCGTACCTGGTGGGGCGTCGCTTTCGCGTAAGCAAATAGACGAATACACTAAATTTGTAGGTATTTACGGCGCGAAAGGTCTGGCTTGGATTAAAGTTAACGATGCTGGTGCAGGTCTTGAAGGTCTACAGTCGCCAATCCTTAAATTCCTAACTCAAGACATCACTAACGCTATGCTAGAGCGCACAGGCGCACAAAGTGGCGATATTCTATTGTTTGGTGCAGACAGCTACACTGTGGTTACCGAAGCGATGGGCGCACTTCGTCTTAAGCTTGGTGAAGACTTTGAGCTTCTTGAAGGCGAGTGGAAGCCACTTTGGGTTGTTGACTTCCCAATGTTTGAAGAGTTTGACGGTCAGCTTCACGCTATTCACCACCCGTTTACCGCGCCACGTGGTTTAACGCCAGAAGAACTTAAAGCTAACCCAGCTGAAGCCTTATCTGACGCTTACGATATGGTATTGAACGGTGTTGAATTAGGCGGTGGTTCTGTACGTATTCACAATGAAGACATGCAGTCTACGGTATTCAACATTCTTGGCATTGACGATGAAGAAGCGAATAACAAGTTTGGCTTCTTGCTAGACGCACTGCGCTTTGGTGCGCCGCCGCATGCAGGTCTTGCGTTTGGTCTAGACCGTCTGGTAATGCTTATGACTGGCGCGACGTCTATTCGTGATGTTATGGCATTCCCTAAAACGACCACAGCGGCATGTCCGTTAACATCGGCGCCTAGCCCTGCGAACCCACAGCAGCTTGAAGAGCTCGCTATTGCAACGGTGAAAAAGCAATCGTAATTTATGGCGTATAAGAAGCCTGAATCTGCACTGGTAGTGTTGTACGACCAACACTACCGAGTGCTGCTTTTGCAACGACAAGACGACCCCACCTTTTGGCAGTCGGTAACCGGCGCGTTAGAAGAGGGGGAGTTACCCTTAGAAACGGCATATCGTGAAGTGTGTGAAGAAATTGGCATCGATGCCAAAGCACACGGCTTTGTGGTTAACGACCACGATAAGCAAAACCAATATGAAATTCGTAGCCGCTGGCTACATCGTTATCCTCCTGGTACTGTGCACAACACAGAACACGTATTTTCCCTTCAAATAAACAGCGATTTACCTCTTGTCTTAACAGAGCACTTGCAGTACGAATGGGTGTCGAAAGACGAAGCGCTCGCGCGTTTATGGTCTCCCTCTAATAAAGAAGCGGTATCTTTGTTTGTACCGAGTGTGCCTTAATGGTTATACTGGGTATAGATCCAGGTTCTCGGATCACAGGCTACGGTTTAATTGCACGCAAGCAAGGTAAACTGGTGTATGTAGCAAGCGGATGCATTCGCGTTGGAACGGCAGATTTACCCTCTCGTCTTGCTAATATTTTTACCGGTGTTGGCGATATTATTCGTCAATATAAACCCGACCAGTTTGCTATTGAGCAAGTATTTATGGCGAAAAACCCTGATTCAGCGTTAAAGCTTGGTCAGGCCAGAGGTGCCGCCATTGTGGCAGCCACCCAAGCGCAACTTCCTGTTGCTGAATACAGCGCAAGGCAAATTAAGCAGTCGGTAGTTGGAAAAGGTGGCGCAGATAAAACGCAAGTTCAGCACATGGTAAAACACCTGCTGAATTTAAGCGGCACGCCACAGGCCGATGCTGCCGATGCATTAGCCGTTGCCTTGTGTCATGCACACACTGAACAGAGCCTGATAAACATGGCAGGGCAAGCCCGAAAAACCGTTCGTGGTCGTTTGCGCTAATACTGCTCGAAGCTCACGCTTTTACAGAGATAATTCATGATTGGACGAATTCGCGGTACGTTGGCTGAGAAACAGCCTCCAGAAATTCTTGTAGATGTAGCCGGTGTTGGCTACGAAATTCACATGCCTATGACCAGTTTCTACCAGCTTCCCGCGGTGGGTGAAGAAGTGGTGGTGTACACACATTTTGTGGTTCGTGAAGACGCCCAATTGCTGTTTGGTTTTGCTGATAAAATGGAAAGAGGGCTTTTCCGAGAATTGATCAAAGCCAATGGTGTAGGCCCAAAGTTAGGCCTTGCTATTTTATCTGGAATGTCGGCAAGCCAGTTCTTGGCAAGTGTACAAAATGAAGATGTTTCTGCACTCGTCAGCTTACCGGGTATAGGTAAGAAAACCGCAGAGCGTTTAGTGGTAGAGCTTAAAGACCGCCTAGCAAAATTTGGCAAGGCGCAGAGTATTGCTGTACCACCTCCAAGTGGCGACTTGCTATCCACCAACACTATTGTTGCTGTAAACGACGCTCGGGAAGAAGCACAAAGCGCGCTTATTGCACTGGGCTATAAACCTGCTCAAGCGAGCAAGCTAGTCGACAGCGTATATAAAGAGGGCATGGAAAGTGAAGCCCTTATTCGCGAATCATTAAAAGCGGCCATATAATGGCGCTCAACGAAGACAGCGGTTCTTAGTCTGCCTGTCTTCACGTCACCGTTTAAAGTAGAACTATCATGATTGAAGCCGACAGACTGATTACGCCTGAAGCCAGCACCGAAGACGAGGTCATCGACCGCGCCATTCGCCCTAAAATGCTGGAAGACTATACGGGGCAGCCTCACGTATGTGAGCAAATGGAAATTTTTATTCAAGCTGCGCGTAATCGCGACGATGCGCTAGACCATCTACTTATTTTCGGTCCGCCAGGACTGGGTAAAACCACGCTTGCGAACATTGTGGCAAATGAAATGGGCGTAAACATTAAAACCACGTCAGGCCCTGTGCTTGAGAAAGCTGGCGACTTGGCTGCACTGCTTACCAACCTTGAGCGCAATGATGTATTGTTCATAGACGAAATACATCGCTTAAGTCCAGTGGTAGAGGAAATTCTTTATCCTGCCATGGAAGACTATCAGCTTGATATTATGATAGGCGAGGGGCCTGCCGCCCGTTCAATTAAGCTAGACCTTCCTCCTTTTACACTGGTAGGCGCTACCACCCGCGCAGGCTCGCTAACGTCGCCATTACGCGACCGTTTCGGCATTGTTCAACGATTAGAGTTTTACAACGTAAAAGACCTCACCAGTATTGTGGCAAGAAGCGCGAGCTATCTGAATTTAGACATGAACGATGAAGGTGCGCAAGAAGTGGCTCGTCGTTCGCGTGGCACACCGCGTATTGCTAATCGTTTGTTACGACGTGTTCGAGACTACGCAGAAATTAAAGCAGACGGCACGGTGGGAGCCGATACGGCAGCGAAGGCACTGGATATGCTTGACGTTGATAAAGAAGGTTTCGATTACATGGATCGTAAATTGCTTACTGCTATTATCGAAAAGTTTGATGGTGGGCCAGTAGGCTTAGACAATTTGGCAGCAGCCATTGGTGAAGAGAAAGAAACCATAGAAGACGTGATTGAACCCTTCCTTATTCAGCAGGGCTTTTTACAGCGCACGCCTCGAGGCCGTATTGTGTCGCAGCGCGCTTATCTTCATTTTGGCTTCGCTCCGTCTGAATAATTTACCGTCCCTTTGTAAGAAGGTACAGATTCGTTTTAAAGGCCTAGCAGAATTGCTGGGCTTTTTTTGGCAACACAGAAAATACAGAAGCCGTTTCAAACGCTACAAGTAAATGTTCGTATGGGGGAAGCTGTAAGTTCAGAGCATTGAGATTGGATGGCGAATTATTGCATAGCGCAAGTTAAGCATGGGCCGCCAATATTTCGTTTTGTACAGATGCTAAATTACAAGCAAAAAAAAGCCCGCTCATTGAGCGGGCTAAAACAACAAGTGTTGAAGGAAATAAATCCAGGGAACTCATGTCTAACAGGAGAATAACTCTTGCATGACCGTGCTAAGCACCATCACGCTCTGTACGACTGATGCTGTGCATTATAAGGAGAGCAGAAAAAACTACAATTGAGTAAAATTGTTGTTTTGGATTAGAAAAGCTAATGTGTTAACTGGGTGTTTAATATTGGTTTACTTTTGATTAAATGTTAGCTTTGGTGGGGCTTGTGGAGTGTTTTTGTTCTGCATTTTGTCGCGCTAATTAGTTATTTTAACTCCGCTTTGGATTATTAATTTTTTGGGTGAAGGAATAGTTATGCATTTACACCAGGTAAGAGTGTATTACGAAGATACCGACGCAGGCGGTATCGTCTATTATGCGAATTACCTAAAGTTTATGGAGCGAGCCCGTACAGAGTGGCTTCGCGAGCTAGGTTTTGAACAAGACACGCTGATGGAACAATCCATCGCTTTCGTCGTCAAACACGTTGAAATGCATAACTATGCGCCTGCACGGTTCAATCAACTGTTGAGTATTGAAACTCGCGTTGTAGAATTGAAAGGCGCTAGTATGACGTTTCAACAAATTATTAAAAATGAACAAGGCGTTACATTGGTATCGGGAGATATCAAAGTTGCCTGCGTCGATTTGGCCGTTATGAAGCCAAAAAGATTACCACGTACTTTGTTAGGGGAAATTTCGCGTGTCATCTGATCTCACTTTTATTGGCTTGTTTTTACAAGCGAGTTTTATTGTTCAACTAGTTATGCTTTTGTTGCTAAGCGTGTCGATAGCGTCGTGGACGTTTATCTTCCAACGTAGCAAAGCGTTGTCGGCGGCACGCAACGAAATGCGTCAGTTTGAAGATAAGTTCTGGTCAGGCGCTGACCTTAACCGTCTTTATCAAGAGCTTTCTGCCAGAACTAACCTAACAGGCATGGGCAGCATCTTTTGCTCAGGCTTTAAAGAGTTTGTTCGCCTGCGCAAGTCTAACACCGCTACCAACGGCATAGTTGATGGTACATACCGTGCCATGCGCGTTTCTATGTCTCGTCAAGTCGAAGAATTAGAAAGTCGTCTGCCTTTTTTAGCCACGGCGGGCTCAATTAGTCCTTACATCGGTCTATTCGGAACTGTGTGGGGGATCATGAACGCCTTCATCGCATTAGGTGAAGTGCAGCAAGCTACCCTTGCAATGGTAGCGCCGGGTATTGCAGAAGCACTTATTGCAACTGCTATCGGCCTGTTTGCTGCTATCCCTGCGGTTATTGCCTACAACCGTTTCAGCCATCAGGTTGAGAAGCTTGAAAATAGCTACGGCAACTTCATGGAAGAGTTCTCTGCAATCCTTCATCGCCAAGCCGTTGCTGCGCAAGCACAACAACAAGCCTAAGCGTTTACATTCCAAACGGAGGACTTGTTATGTATGTAAGAAAACGCCGCAGGCCGGTATCAGAGATAAACGTAGTGCCCTACATCGACGTGATGTTGGTGTTGCTTATTATCTTTATGGTAACGGCGCCGCTTATTTCTCAAGGGGTAAAGGTGGATTTGCCTAAAGCAAGTGCCAACCCGATAGAGCAAGAAGATACACCACCTATTATTGCGTCAGTGGATGTTAAAGGTCGCTACTTCCTTAATGTAGGCGAAGACCAGGAATCGCCAATTAGCGAAGAAGAGCTTGGCGCTATTGTAAAAGCACAATTGACCAAAGAGCCCAATACGCCCGTAGTGGTAAAAGGCGATGGACAAGTAGCGTATAACGAAGTGATACAGCTAATGGTGTTATTACAGCAGGCGGGTGTGCCTTCAGTAGGGTTAATGACGGATCCGGTTGAGTAATATAGATATGTCGAAACCTGAAGTGTCGAGAAGCACGTCACGCGCAAACAGTGATACGAAGACTAAACAGGCCAGTAGTTTAAGCCCAGAACAAATAGGCTTATTTAAATCTATTGGCTTGCATCTTTTTATCGCTGCGCTGTTGCTAATTAGCGTCAGTTTCTCTCCTGACCCGTTGCCAAGTATGCCGTCGAATGCGCCTGTGATAGAAGCGACGTTTATTGATGCGCAAGCGATTGCGGATCAAAAAAGGGAGCAGGCACAAGCTGAAGCTCAAGCAAGAGCCGAAGAGCAAGAAAGGCAAAGAAAAGCAGAAGCCGCGGCAGAGAAAAAACGCCAGCAGCAGCTAGCAGCCAAGCGTGCGAAAGAGAAGCGTGAAGCAGAAGCGGCTGAAGCGAAACGTCAGAAAGACTTGGAGCGCTTAGCGGCGCAGAAGGAACAAGAGCGTAAGGAGCGCGAAGCAAAAGCGAAAGCTGAGGCTGAGCGAAAGAAAAAAGAAGCAGCTGAACGCGCTGAAATGGAAAGGATCATGCAAGAGCAGCTTGCAAAAGAACAAGCTGCTCAGCAAGAACGTAGGCGAAAACAGGTACTTACTGAAGTCGAGCGTTATACCGCGCTTATTCAGCAAACCATAAAGCGCAATTTGTATTCGGACGACAGCTATCAAGGCAAAACCTGTCGATTGAATATTCGGTTAGCAACGACAGGGTTTGTTACGAGTATTCGTGTACTCGGCGGCAATGATGCGCTGTGTAGAGCGGCTGAAAGCGCGGTTCGCAGGGCCGAAAAGTTACCGGTATCTGATGCGCCAGACGTTTACGAGCAGTTAAAAGACATTACTTTAAAAGTGGAATTATAGTGGTATGAAAAAACTAGGTTTATGGATAGCGCTTATTACGATGGCATTCAGTGCCAACGTGTTTGCATCCTTAGAAATTGTGATAACCGAGGGCGTAGATAGTGCACGTCCAATCGGGGTTGTGCCATTTAAATGGAAAGGTCAAGGCAGTATGCCTGGCGATATTTCTAAAGTGGTGATGGCCGACTTAATGCGTAGTGGTAAGTTCAATCCGGTATCTGTCGACAAAATGCCACAGTACCCAGAGACAGCGGAGCAAGTGTCTTTCACTGCATGGGCAACCTTAGGTGTGGACACGGTTTTAGTAGGAAGTATTGAGCCACAAGCAGGCGACCGTTACCTTGTATCCTATGAGTTGATTGATGTACTTAAAGGGCAAGTTGACAATGGGCAGGCTAAAGTACTCAAAGACGGCAAGTTGGTATCGAGTAATGATCACGTACTAGCTGCCCGTCAGGCAGTGATCAACGGTCGAGATTTTCGCCAGTATGCGCATCGAATTAGCGACATTGTGTATGAAAAATTGACCGGTGTTCGCGGTGCCTTTTTAACGAAAATTGCTTACGTCATTGTTCGCGACCGTGACACGGTTGAAAAACCTTACCAATTAGTCATTGCAGACTACGATGGTGAGAACGAAACGCGCTTGTTGTCTTCGCCAGAGCCGCTTATGTCGCCAGTGTGGTCGCCTGATGGCGAGAAGCTTGCCTACGTTAGTTTTGAAAATCGTAGACCGCAAATATTCATTCAGAATATCTACACCAGCGAGCGTACGCGCATTACTGATTTCCCTGGAATAAATAGTAGCCCGGTGTTTTCACCAGATGGCAAGCAACTTGCAATGGTTTTATCGAAAGATGGAAACCCTGAACTCTATGTGATGGACTTAGCGACAAAAAATCTTCGCCGAGTAACACGAAATAGAGCGATTGATACGGAGCCCGCGTGGCTACCAGACGGCAGTGGGTTAATATTTAGCTCGGAACGGGGTGGTAAACCCCAGATATATAGCGTAAATTTAAATTCTGGGAAAGTAAGGCGAGTTACCTTTGTAGGTGAACAAAACCTTGGCGGTACAATTTCCCCAGACGGCAAGCAAATGATTATGGTTAACCAAACTAATGGGAACTATCATATTGCGAAGCAGTCTTTGGATGGTGGATCACCTCAAGTACTGACACGGACGTACTTAGATGAGTCACCAAGCGTAGCGCCGAACGGAAGCATGATTATATACAGCACCCTTCATGAGGGAACCCAAGTGTTGTCGTTGGTTTCTCTAGATGGGCGTTTTAAAGCTAGGTTACCAGCAGCCAATGGGCAAGTTAAATCGCCAAGTTGGTCACCATTTTTGTTCTAACAATTTAACGACTAAACAATAAAATTTAAGGATTAGTAGGATGCAAATGAATAAAGTGATGAAGAGCTTCATTATCGCATTGCCAGTAGTGACAATGATGGCATGTTCTTCAGGCCCTAGCGAAGAAGAATTGGCAGCAGAGCGTAACCGCCTTGCACAAGAACAAGCGGCTGCAGAAGCGGAAGCACGTGAAGCAGAAGCACAGCGCGTTAAAGCAGAAGCTGCACAGCGCATGAAGCGTCAAGAAGAAATGGTTCAGCAAGAAATGGAAGCGTTGAAAAACGAACAAACCGTTTACTTTGACTTTGACCGCTCAAGCATCAAGCCAGAGTTCCAGCGTATTCTAGACAAGCACGCGGCGTTCTTGGTGAAAAACCCAAGCACTAAAGTGACTATTGAAGGTCACACTGACAGCCGTGGTACGCCTGAGTACAACATCGCGCTAGGCGAACGTCGTGCACAGTCTGTTGAAACTTACCTACTTAATGCTGGCGTAAGCAGCAGCCAAGTAACAGTAGTTTCATACGGCGAAGAAAAACCAGCAGTGATGGGTTCTACTGAGTATGCATTTGCTCAAAACCGTCGCGGAGTGGTTGTTTACCGCTAATGACTATTCTAACGAATAAGACATTAAAAATGGGCGTCACTTTATGTGCCGCCCTTGCTGTTTCTACCGCATTTGCGCAAGCGCCTGTGGTAGACGCCAATGGCGGCAGTGAATTAGAGCAGCGTATTGTTGTGCTAGAGCGTATTGTTAAGAGCCGAACCGAAATGCAACACAGGCTTCAAACGCAACTAGACAATATGCAAATGGAAGTCGACCAGCTGCGTGGTGCGGTTGAAGTTAATACCAATGAACTTCAAAAAGTACTTGAGCGTCAACGTGAGCTTTATCTTGAAATAGATAAACGCGTGGAGGCACTTAAGCAAAGCGGCGTGCTACAAGGTAGTGCCATGCCTAGTGCAGGTGTTGATTCGGGCTCTGTGAGCTCTCCAACAGCATCTACACCAACGCAAGCACCGCAAGCAGGTGAAGATGAAGCCTACGAAAATGCGGTGAATTTGATCCTTAAGTCTCGTGAGTACGATAAAGCCATTCCTGCGTTTCAATCGTTCATTTCACGCTTTCCCAACAGTGGTTACGCACCAAATGCGCACTATTGGTTAGGGCAACTGTTGTTTAATAAGCAGCAGTGGAGCGAAGCAAGTGAACAATTTAATATTGTAGCTAATCGCTTTACCGATTCTTCCAAGCGTCCTGATGCCTTATTAAAACTAGGTGTCATTGCTGAGCGAACGGGAGACAGTTCAACAGCACGTCAGCTGTTCCAACAAGTTGTAAATGATTACCCTGATTCTTCGGCAAAACGCCTCGCTGAATCTCGGTTAAATAACTTGTAATGAACAAAGCCTCTTTTAAAGAGGCTTTTTTATGAGTTAGAGAAAAGTTTTTTTCAAAAAATTCCATTTAGAGTGCATAAAACTTCTGCACCAAATTTCACTGTATTTCGTAGAAACCTGACTAAACTCAATTAGTATTGGTATAAATACTCAGCGAATTGTTTTCATTTTGACCGTTTAGTCGTAATTTGACAGAAAAATGAAAATAAAAGGACGTTATGGGTTGCGTCGAATAAAAATCTGAGTATTATATGCCGCCGTTGCCAAGACACAGGCAACAACAGGAAAGAAAGGGTCGTTAGCTCAGTTGGTAGAGCAGTTGACTTTTAATCAATTGGTCGCTGGTTCGAATCCAGCACGACCCACCACTTTCTCTCCTAGCATCAAATGATGGGTCGTTAGCTCAGTTGGTAGAGCAGTTGACTTTTAATCAATTGGTCGCTGGTTCGAATCCAGCACGACCCACCATCATTTGAATTGCGAAACTTATCTGTGTGTCACTTGATGGGTCGTTAGCTCAGTTGGTAGAGCAGTTGACTTTTAATCAATTGGTCGCTGGTTCGAATCCAGCACGACCCA
>NZ_JBVTQX010000010.1:0-200828 GCF_055755235.1 Alteromonas sp. R7
ACTCAGAAGTGAAACGTATTAGCGCCGATGGTAGTGTGGGGTTTCCCCATGTGAGAGTAGGACACTGCCAGGTCCCATTAAGAAGAACCCGCCTAACGGCGGGTTTTTTGCGTTTGGAAGAAAGAAAAAAATGGGGTCAGAGTACATTAATCCCCACTCCCCCCAGCAAAACCTCAAATTGGGGTCAGAGTACTTTATTACTCAGGTTACCAGAACCGAGTCAAAGTACCCATGCCCTCCAGCGCCGTTAAATCAGAGTACTTTATTACGCTAAATACTGGAGCGTAGTCATACATTTTTCGTCCAGTACTGATAAATCAAAAAAATGTACTCTGACCCCATTTGTTAGATAAGTAAAAATGTACTCTGACCCCATTATTTTTGTGTTGTCAGTATTTGTAGACATTCTTATTCGATAAAAGCCTTAATAGATCTGACTTACTTTTAGCAAAGTGAGCGTTTTTTGGTAAACTCTGTCGAGTATTTTTCTAGTCGAAGTAAATAGGACAAACTAATGGCCGTATTCGGTACAGTATTCATGCCACAAATGGCACTTGCTACCTTTGTCAACGATAAGTGGACTGACACCGAATTTGTCAGTGCAGATAGTATTCAGCTGCACCCTGGTGCACACGTGCTTCATTATTCAAGTACATGCTTTGAAGGATTGAAAGCATTTAAGCACGAAGATGGCAGCATCAACATTTTTAGAATGGATAAGAATATTGAGCGCTTTGCTCAAAGTAGCCGTCTACTTAACTTGCCTGAAATAGACAAAGCGCAAGTCGAAAAGATGATCATCGATATTGTTGCAAAATACGCCTCCGAGGTTCCAGAGCCTCCAGGTTCTATGTATATCCGCCCTACGCATATCGGCACAGAAGCGTCTATCGGTAAAGCGGCAGCACCATCAGCAAGTTCAATGCTATACGTTCTATTATCGCCGGTTGGCGATTACTTTGCCGGCGGTTTGAAGCCACTTCGCTTGTTGCTTGACGAAACAGGCATGCGCTGTGCACCGCACATGGGAATGGTAAAAAGCGGTGGTAACTACGCCAGTGCGTTGCCTCCTATTCTTAAAGCGCGTGCAGAAGTTCAGGCTGATCAAATTCTGTTTTGCCCTAATGGCGATGTACAAGAAACCGGAGCTGCTAACTTCCTGCTTATCGATGGTGATGAAATCATTACCAAAGGGTTAGATTCTAGCTTCCTACACGGTGTGACCCGAGCAACGATTCTTCAAATTGCCAAAGACCACGGCATGAAAGTGAGCGAGCGTGATATTACTGTAGACGAACTACTAGAGCGTTCAGCCAAACCGAACACTGAAGCAGCACTGTCTGGTACAGCGGCTGTACTTACACCGGTAGGTACTTTTATTCACAATGATAAAGAGTATCAGGTGGGTAACGGAGAAGCTGGCCCAGTAACGATGAAGCTAAGACAAGCGTTAAATGATATCCAATGGGGTAAGGCTGAAGACACTCACAATTGGTTGGTGAAAGTGCCAAACTAGTCTAATCAGACACCCATTAAAAAAGCCTGCGAACGCAGGCTTTTTCGTATCTAAAAAGGCACTCGATTACTTCGCTTTGCCTTGCTTAGCGACTGCATCCATCATTGCTTTGATAGCGTCAGCATCGCCAAGATATTCTTTAGAGATTGGTTTAAGGTTTTCATCTAGTTCGTATACTAGCGGTACACCTGTAGGAATGTTTAGACCCAACACTTCTTCGTCTGACATACCATCAAGGTACTTAACAAGAGCACGAAGACTGTTGCCGTGCGCAGCAATAATTACGCGCTTGCCTGCTTGGATGTCTGGACGAATAACGTCGTGCCAGTATGGTAGTACACGTTCGATAGTTAGTTTTAGACTTTCACCACGTGGCAAGATGTCAGCATCTACATTGTTGTAACGCGGATCGTGACCTGGGAAGTGCTCGCTATCATCTTCAACGGCCGGAGGTGGGATGTCGAAGCTACGACGCCAGATTTTAACCTGTTCTTCACCATGCTTAGCGGCAGTCTCTGCTTTGTCTAGACCAGTTAACGCACCGTAGTGACGCTCGTTCAGACGCCAGTGACGCTCAACTGGAAGGTAGTGCTGACCCATTTCTTCAAGTGCAATATTAAGTGTTTTAATTGCGCGAAGAAGTACAGACGTATAAGCCTGATCAAATGTAAATCCAGCATCTTTAAGAAGCTGACCTGCGGTCTTTGCTTGTGCTACACCAGTGTCGGTCAAGTCAACGTCGTGCCAGCCTGTGAAACGGTTTTCCAAGTTCCACTGACTTTCTCCATGACGAATAAGTACCAATTTATACATAGTTGGGTTACCTGCGGCGTTAGAGTGAAATAGTCTGAGATAATTCCAGAAATTGGACGTTCAGACGTATATTTAAAAATCTGCTGTTATCATCCTTGATTGGCGCTTAAAAATCCAGTTTATGCTGGTACAAAATCGCAGGTAAGACGTGTGTTTATCACTATAACTTGGGAATATATTATATAAAATGGGTAAGGTCTGGATGAGCAACTTTTATCCACTCTTTCATTGATGGCTCTTCAATAAAGCTAAAGTCTTCGAAGTCGAAGCCAGGTGCTACTGTACAACCAACAAGTGAGTAATCACCCATCGTTGCGGCTGCCTGAAAATTCCCCGCTTTAACAACTTCTACATAGTCAGTGCTTTGCCCACCAATGCGACGTTCCCACAACTGTTGTTTTTCAAGTTGAAACAGTTGTAGTGGAGCCCCTTCGTAGTGATTCCACACTTCATCATGTAACACGCGATGAAAACGACTAACTTGTCCCTTTAATAGAAGAAAATAAATATGAGTAAGCGCGGGTCGACTAGCATTGTGCACAAACGATTTAGTTTCGTTTTCAGAACGGAAAACTTGACGATAGAAACCTCCCTCGGGGTGAGGTGCAAGGTTGTACTTCTTAACTAGCGGGTGTGTCATGATAACTTCGTTATTATTGTTATTGCTTACTACTAATGCTTGTATATCTCAAAGCTTTCCTAAGCATGTATTAAGACATTTAATGTTTAACCTTCTTTTAAGCATACCGTTTGGTGCGTTATAAGAAAACAGAAATGTTGCATATTTGTAAACCATCTTAATCAGCAAGTACTCTGTGCACACGCGAAGTTTTCTTACCAATTAATCTCAATATAAAGTGTGCCAAGCTTATTTACCAATAAGCGCTATCTGCCCTAGTCAGCTTTTTCCAACTGTTACAGCGCTTCTCCATAATCCATCTGTTTAAACCAATAATGAGAAATAGCTAAAAAAGCGATGCCATTACTAATAGGAGGTGAACTTTTTTTCATGTTTAGGCCGTACAAATTGAAAAATAAGGCGACTAAAAACACGTTGCTCGTTTCTTGCGTTGGCAAAATTGAAACGTACACAATATTCACGAACAGGCAAAGAAGGATGGTGAGCGTATGACATATAAGTCTTTTTCGCAGCTTGAAGTAAACGGCAAAAACTTCAAGGCGGTTAATTTTGACGGTATAGGCAGTAAATATGCGCTCGACAGGCTTCCGTTTTGTATCAAAATTCTTTTGGAAAACCTGATTCGTCATGAAGACCAAGAGTTTGTTAACAGCAACGATATTGAGCAAGTAGCAAAGTGGGACACAGATAATCACGTTGATCACGAAGTGTCTTTTGTTCCCGCACGCGTCATCCTCCAAGATTTTACGGGTGTGCCTGCTATTGTTGATTTAGCAGCCATGCGCGATGCGGTTAATCGTTTAGGTGGCGACGCTCAGGCGATTAATCCCCTCAATCCAGTAGAGCTGGTTATTGACCACTCAGTAATGGTAGATCATTTTGCTGAAGACGATGCGCTTGAAAAGAATACCGACATTGAAATTCAGCGAAATAGAGAGCGTTATCAATTTCTAAAATGGGGTCAGTCTAGCTTTGACAATTTCAAAGTGGTTCCCCCTGGTCGCGGTATCGTGCATCAGGTTAACCTAGAGTATCTTGCTCGTTGCGCGTTTACTAAGGAACAGGATGGGGAAACGTTGGTTTACCCAGATACCCTAGTAGGAACAGATTCGCATACCACTATGATTAATGGCCTTGGCGTACTTGGCTGGGGTGTGGGAGGCATTGAAGCAGAAGCGGCGATGCTGGGTCAACCAGTAACAATGTTATTACCAAAAGTGGTTGGCTTCAGGCTTTCGGGTAAGTTGCCTGCTGGCGTAACTGCCACCGACATGGTGCTAACTATCACACAACAACTACGTGAACATGGCGTTGTTGGAAAGTTTGTAGAATTCTATGGACCGGGTCTTAAGCATCTTACTACGGCAGACCGCGCCACCATCGCAAACATGGCGCCTGAATATGGTGCTACTTGCGGTATTTTCCCTATTGATGATGTTGCGCTAGATTACCTGCGACTCACCGGCCGAGACGAAGATCAAATTGCTCTTGTAGAGGAATATGCGAAATTCAGCCACCTATGGCACGACGACCACTCAAAAGATGCCCAGTATCATGAGACCCTGGAACTTAACTTAGATGAAGTGGTTCCTTCACTTGCTGGACCTAAGCGTCCTCAAGATAGAATTGCCCTCGATAATGCAGCAGAGGCATTTAGAGAGTGGCATCGTTCGCAAATTGACGTGAAAGTACTTGATGAAGAAACCGATCTCATCGCAGAAGCGGGGTTAGGTACAACAGACGAGGTGGACGAAGAACACGATTCATTCGTGGAGTTCAGGGGAAGCAAGTTCAACCTTGAAGATGGCGCTATTGTAATAGCTGCTATCACCAGCTGTACCAATACGTCAAATCCATCAGTGCTCGTTGGCGCAGGCTTACTTGCGAAGAAAGCAGCAGAAAAAGGGCTAACTCGTAAGCCGTGGGTTAAGACTTCATTAGCACCTGGTTCGCAGGTTGTTACTCAGTATTTAGAAGATGCTGGTCTTATGGACCCGCTTGAAGCACTAGGCTTTAACTTGGTTGGCTACGGTTGTACAACCTGTATTGGTAACTCTGGACCGCTACCTGATGCCATTACCGACGCCATTAGAAAAGCGAAACTTACGGTTACCTCGGTTTTATCTGGTAACCGCAACTTTGAAGGGCGTATCCATCCTGATGTGGCTGCAAACTACCTGGCATCACCACCACTGGTTGTTGCATACGCGTTGGCTGGAAACATGAATGTAGATATCACTAAAGAGCCGTTAGGTAAGGCGAGTGATGGTTCTCCGGTATATCTAAAAGACATCTGGCCTACCGAAGACGAAATTCAGCAATACATAGCGGAAAACGTCACCGGTGATTTGTTTAAAGAAAAGTATGCAGATGTATTTAAAGGAAGCGGTGAATGGAATGAACTGCAGGTAAGTAAAACATCGGTCTACGACTGGCCAGAATCAACCTACATTAAGCATCCGCCTTTCTTTGAAGTAATGGGTAAGGAGCCAGAGGCTCTAACTGCAATTGAAAACGCACGATGCTTGGTTAAGGTGGGCGATTCGATTACTACCGACCATATTTCTCCAGCCGGCGCCATCGCAGAAGATAGCCCAGCCGGAGAGTACCTGCAGGCCCAAGGGGTTGAGCCTAAAGACTTTAACTCTTATGGATCGCGTCGTGGTAACCACGAGGTTATGATGAGAGGTACGTTTGCTAACGTGCGTCTTCAAAACCAATTAGCACCCGGCACAAGAGGCAGTGCTACCACACACTTCCCAAGTGGCGATGGTATGTCTATTTTCCATGCTGCTATGCGTTACAAAGATGACGGCGTACCAGCCATTGTTATTGGTGGAAAAGAGTACGGTACTGGCTCGAGTCGAGATTGGGCTGCTAAAGGCCCTTCTTTGATGGGGGTGAAAGCAGTATTAGCCGAGAGCTACGAGAGAATTCACCGCTCTAACCTGATTGGAATGGGGATTTTGCCACTTCAATTTAAGTCAGGTGATAGCGCGAGTTCTTTGGAGCTTAAAGGCAATGAGTCTTTTTCTATTAACGCTATTGAACGTGGGCAGACTGAGGTTGAAGTTAAAGCCGTGTCGGATGAAGGAAAAACAACAACGTTTATGATGGATATCAGAATTGATACATCAAACGAGTTCACTTACTTTGAAAACGGCGGCATTCTGCATTACGTGATAAGAGAATACTTGAAGAAATAGCACGTATAAGGGTAGTGGTTAGCGACTTCTCTGTAGTGAGAAGTCGCTATGCCATGTGATGTTAGTAATAGCGTTTTTCGCAGATTACTTCTTTAATATTCGAGCCGATGGCAGCGCGTGTCTCACATCTCAAATCTTGGGCTTGTGCACCGTAAAGAGAGATATATTCTTCTACATAAGGCTCTAAAGCATTGATGTAGTCTTCAGGTAAAGCATTCTTTATCTGTCGGTAAGAACGGTTCCATTCAGCGGTTTTTTGTTCCATTGCAACATTCAACCAGAGCCAGCCTTCTTCATAATTAACGGGCGTCCCCCATCCTTGGAAATACATTTGCGCGAGGTAATATTGACCTTCTTTATTTCCCATTTTTGCAGAAGCAGTCAGCTTCTCCAGTGCTTTTTCATACTTCTCTGCCTTCAGGGCGTGCAAGCCCAATTCTAAAGTAGATAAATATTCGGATTTCCAAATATGATTCTTAGTATGCGACTGAGCCAACGTAGGGGCTGAAAGTACAACTGAAGATAAAACGGCAGCTATTGCTAATAGATTTTTCATGTAGTATCCCTTCTTTTTGATAAATTTATAACGCAATTCACACTCATAGTGAACCGTCTAAAAGTACAGTATTTGTTTTATGTTACTAAAAATTTTAAGAGTTGAGTGATTAATCTCCACCAATAATTTGGACTTGTGCAAGGTCGGTGTCGCCTTTAAGCACTTTGAAAATTGCGTCTTGAACGAGGGTGCGCATGCCATCAGCAGCAGCCTGAGACTTCATATCGGCGACGCTGGCTTCTTTGTACACCATTGACCGAAGCTCTGGCGTCATACCTAGTAGTTCATGTACCCCTGTTCTACCTTTGTAACCCGTGTTTCCACATTCTTCACAGCCTTTAGCACGGTAAAGCTCTAGTGGCGTCTGAATATTCAGCTCCGCCATGTGCGCATGACCATACTGGCGCTCAATAAAGGCCATATCGGTTTCAGTGGCGATGTACTTTTCTTTACAGTTACTGCATAACGTTCGAATAAGACGTTGAGCCAGTATACCCACGCAGGCATCTGAGAAGTTCACAGGGTCGAGACCCAAATCAAGTAAACGGGTAATCGTTTCAGGGGCTGAGTTGGTATGCAGTGTAGACAGTACTAAGTGACCGGTTAACGAGGCTTCAATCCCCGCATGTGCGGTTTCTTTATCACGCATCTCACCAATAAGAATAATGTCAGGGTCAGCACGTAAGAATGCGCGCAGGGCCGCAGCAAAGTTGAAGCCAATCTTAGGGCTTACTTGAACCTGTTGTAGGCCGGGTTGCGTGATTTCCACCGGGTCCTCAGCGGTCCAAATCTTCTTTTCAGGCGTGTTTAAATATCCCAATATAGCGTGAAGCGTGGTGGTTTTACCTGAACCCGTTGGCCCAACAACGAGAAGAATGCCGTGAGGCTTCTTAATCATTTCTTCTAAACGCGCACGGTTGTTCGGTGCCAAGTTCATCTTATCAATAGGCATCGCACCGCCAGATGCCAGAATACGCATAACAACACCTTCACCGGCAACCGTAGGAATGGTGGCAACACGAACTTCAACAAGTTGACCATTCATTCTAAACGCGAGTTTGCCATCCTGAGGTACGCGTTTTTCGGCAATGTTCAAATTCGACATTATCTTTATGCGTGCAATAACCGCACTGTGGTGCGAATTAGGCACTTGGTTCATGTCGCGGCACACACCGTCCACGCGCATACGTACACGAGTGGGCGCATTTTTCTCTGGGTCTATATGAATATCTGACGCGTTGAGTCTTTTTGCATCGTGCAGAATACGGCTTACTAAGCGCACCACAGCAGGGGCGTCGTCCGACAGCTCATCGACTTGGTCGTCGTTATCTTCAGTTGATGTACCAATCTCGTCGAGAATATCACTCATCTCGCCGGGGCCACCGCCACCGCTGTTTTCCCCCAAATATTGAAGAATTAAGCTTGGTAGGCTGACAGCTATCTCGTAGCTATCAATACCCATGGCGCTCTCTATTTCCATAAGTAGCGCCGCATTATTAGGTTCAGCCATCAACACGATGGGCTTGTCATGGGCATCGGCAATGACAGCCACATAGTTTCTTTTTAAATAAGAAACATTCAGACGGCTTTCATTTTCGAACCTGTGATACTTATCAGGTAAATAAGGAATAAAAGGGACCTGATAGTGAATAGAAAGCGAGTTGCCAATTTCTTCTTCAGAGATGCGGTGTTCCGATACAAGACGCTGTATAAGAGCGCGAATGTCTGGAGTAGAACTTTGAATATCGTTTAATGTAGCTTCGTCTAATAAGCTTTTGTGGACTAGTAGATCGAAAGGGTTGTTTGTGCCGCCCAGTTCAAACCTGAACTTGTCGCCAAGAATCAGTGCAAGGGCATTGCCTAGCTTTAAATCTTCTTCAGTAAAACCACCACTGACTTTGTTGATGATTTGGATAACACCCATCAACACGCCCGCATTCATTATAGGTACGCATAAAATGTTCTGGGTTTTAAAGTCATTGTCTTTGTCGAACTTATCAGCGAAGCGCAGGCGAGGGTGAATGCTTTGAAGTAGTGCAGGATTATACGGGTCGTCAATAACCACAGCCTTTTGTGATAGGGCAACATAACCAGCAATCGACATTGGGCTAATTGGCACTTTTATTTCCAGCGTCTCTTTACCCGTTTTAAATCTCGCGACCAAATCTTGATGCTGACGTCGACGTTGAAAAATACTCATACGTTGGGCATCAAACAAACCGAGGATAATTGGCTCTAATAAACCATATGCATCCAGTAACGTGGAGTGGTTATTTAGAATGCGTTTTATTTGTGCAAAAGTTTGCTGGTTATTCACTACTTCCATATTCTCACTACTAATAATGTTGGCGCCTAGTCCTTTATGCATTTGGCGTTACAAGTGCCTGTTAAGCTAGGGTAACAAGATATACCTATACCACGAAAGCAACAATACTACTTATAGACAGTTACATACACTGGTATAGCGTAAAAATATGTGTATAAAAAGCAAACTGCCTCTTGCATTGCTTCTGCCTTTCTGTATAATTCGCGCCCACTGCCCAATTAGGGCACGTAATTTTTAGCCGCGACCTCACTGCTTTTAGGGTGGTTGCCGAAGTAACGGATTCATCATCAGTGATTAGCCTGTTGCTGGCGTGCTAGAAAAAAGAACAGGGTTCCGATTGGGAACCATCGGTTTACGCACATCCTTTCTTTCCGGAATAAATGGAAGAGAAAGGGTGAATTTTTTTGTTCTTTCGATTGGAGCTTAATCGATGCCAAATCAAAGAATTCGCATTCGTTTGAAAGCGTTTGATCACAAGTTGATCGATCAGTCTACGGCTGAAATCGTTGAAACTGCGAAACGCACTGGTGCTCAGGTAAGTGGTCCTATTCCTCTACCTACTCGCAAAGAACGCTATACAGTTCTGATTTCTCCGCACGTTAACAAAGACGCGCGTGATCAATATGAAATCCGTACTCACAAGCGTTTGGTAGACATCATCGAGCCAACTGATAAAACAGTTGACGCGTTGATGCGTTTGGACTTGGCTGCTGGCGTTGATGTTCAAATCAGCCTGGGCTAATAAGAGAGGGTTATAACAATGGCGATTGGTCTAGTCGGTCGTAAAGTGGGTATGACTCGCATCTTCACTGAAGATGGTACGTCTATCCCTGTGACTGTTATTGAAGCGACCCCAAACCGCGTTACTCAGCTTCGTACTGAGGAAACTGACGGTTATCGCGCTCTTCAGGTTACTGCTGGAACTAAGAAAGCTAACCGCATCAACAAAGCTGAAGCAGGTCACTTTGCTAAAGCTGGTGTTGAAGCTGGACGCACTCTAGTAGAATTCCGCCTAGAAGAAAACGAAGGTGCCGATATTGAAGTAGGCAGTGAAATCACTGTTGAAATCTTTAACGACACTAAGAAAATTGATGTAACTGGTACATCAAAAGGTAAAGGTTTCCAAGGTGCTATCAAGCGCTGGAACTTCAGTTCTCAGCGTATGACGCACGGTAACTCTTTGTCACACCGTGCTCCTGGTTCAATTGGTCAAAACCAATCACCAGGTAAAGTATTCAAAGGCAAGAAAATGGCTGGTCAGCTTGGTAACAAGCAAGTGACTACTCAGTCTTTGGAAGTTGTACGTGTTGACGTAGAGAACGGCCTTATCCTAGTTAAAGGTGCCGTACCTGGCGCAACTGGCAACGATGTAATCGTAAAGCCAGCTGTTAAAGCGTAACGTCTGGGGAGTGAACTGATGGAATTAACATTGAAAGACGCGCAAAGCGCTCTTGAAGTATCCGAAGCGACCTTTGGACGTGAATTCAACGAAGCCCTGGTACACCAGGTAGTTGTAGCTTACGGTGCAGGTGCTCGTCAGGGTACAAAAGCGCAGAAAACTCGCGCTGAAGTTCGTGGTGGCGGTAAGAAGCCATGGCGTCAAAAAGGTACTGGCCGTGCTCGTGCTGGTACAATCCGTAGCCCAATTTGGGTTGGCGGTGGCCGTGCTTTCGCAGCAAAGCCTCGTGACTTTGACCAAAAAGTTAACAAGAAAATGTATCGCGGTGCGATCAAGAGCATCCTGTCTGAACTAATCCGTCAAGACCGTTTGGTTGTTGTAGAGAAGTTCGGTGTAGACGCACCTAAGACTAAAGCTCTTATTTCTGCACTTAACGAATATGAACTAAATGACGTTCTAATCGTTACTCCTGAAGTTGATGAGAACTTGTTCCTAGCGGCGCGCAACTTGTACAAAGTTGACGTACGTGACGTAGCAGGCATCGACCCAGTGAGCTTGATTGCATTTGAAAAAGTGCTAATGACTGCTGATGCGGTTAAACAACTTGAGGAGGCGTTAGCATGAAAGAAGAACGTCTACTGAAGGTGCTAGTAGCACCTCACGTTTCAGAAAAGTCTACAATGGCTGCTGAAGCGAACAACACAGTTGTATTTAAAGTAGCTAAAGACGCGAACAAAGCCGAAATCAAAGCTGCAGTTGAAAAACTGTTTGAAGTTGAAGTTGAAGGTGTTCGTACTGTGAACGTTAAGGGTAAAACCAAGCGTCACGGCATGTCTTTCGGTAAGCGCAGCGACTGGAAAAAGGCCTACGTGGTTCTTAAAGAAGGTCAGGACATCGACTTTGTCGGTGGTGCTGAGTAAGAAGGGGATTAGAAATGCCATTATTGAAAGCTAAGCCAACTTCTGCCGGTCGTCGTCACGTTGTTCAGGTCGTAAATCCTGACCTGCACAAAGGTGCACCGTACGCACCTTTGCTTGAAAAGAACAGCAAATCTGGCGGTCGTAACAACAATGGTCGTATTACCACTCGTCACATTGGTGGTGGTCATAAGCAACACTACCGTGTAATCGACTTTAAACGCAACAAAGACGGCATTCCAGCTAAAGTTGAGCGTTTAGAATACGATCCAAACCGTTCTGCAAACATTGCACTAGTATTGTACGCAGACGGTGAACGTCGTTACATTCTGGCTCCTAAGGGTATGCAAGCAGGTGATGCAATCCAGTCTGGTTCGGACGCTCCGATCAAGTCTGGTAACACTCTACCTATGCGTAACATCCCTGTAGGTACTGTTGTACACGCAATTGAAATGAAGCCTGGCAAAGGTGCACAAATCGCACGTTCTGCTGGTGCTTATGCTCAGATCCTAGCACGTGACGGAAACTACGTTACCCTACGTCTACGCTCTGGCGAAATGCGTAAAGTTCTATCTGATTGCCGCGCCACTATCGGTGAAGTTGGCAATGCAGAGCACATGCTTCGTTCACTAGGTAAAGCTGGTGCTACACGCTGGCGTGGTGTTCGTCCTACCGTTCGTGGTGTTGCCATGAACCCGGTTGATCACCCACACGGTGGTGGTGAAGGTCGTACATCAGGCGGTCGTCACCCAGTAACTCCTTGGGGTGTTCCTACCAAAGGTAAGAAAACCCGAAGCAACAAGCGTACTGATAAGCTTATCGTACGTCGTCGAAACAAGTAATAGCGAGGATTCACCATGCCACGTTCTCTCAAGAAAGGTCCTTTTATTGACCTTCACTTGCTGAAGAAGGTAGAGGCTGCAGTGGAAAAGAACGAACGTAAACCAATCAAAACTTGGTCTCGTCGTTCTATGATCATCCCAGATATGATTGGGTTGACCATTGCGGTCCATAACGGTCGCCAACATGTACCTGTCATTATTAGTGACGAAATGGTCGGCCACAAGTTGGGCGAATTTGCGCCAACGCGTACTTACCGCGGCCATGTCGCGGATAAGAAAGCTAAACGTTAAGGGGTAGGAAGATGGAAGCATTAGCTAAACACCGTTTTGCCCGCACGTCGGCTCAAAAGGCACGCTTGGTTGCGGATCAAATTCGCGGAATGCACGTTGAGAAAGCTCTAGAGCTTCTTGCGTACAGCCCGAAGAAAAGCGCAGCGCTAGTAAAGAAAGTATTGGAATCTGCGATTGCTAACGCAGAGCACAACGAAGGCGCAGACATCGACGAGTTACGCGTGTCTAAAGTTTTCGTTGACGAAGGTCCAACTATGAAACGTATCAAGCCACGTGCTAAAGGCCGTGCTGATCGTATCTTCAAGCGCAGCAGTCACATCACTGTGGTTGTAGCGGATAACTAGGAGTAGATAATGGGACAGAAGGTACATCCTACAGGTATACGCCTGGGTATCAGCAAACCATGGACTTCTACCTGGTACGCTAATACTGCAGACTATGCAGACAACCTGTATAACGATCATCAGGTACGTCAGTATCTGACTAAGCAACTAAAGAACGCTTCACTTTCTAAAATCGTGATCGAGCGTCCTGCTAAGAGCATCCGTGTGACTATTCACACTGCTCGTCCAGGCGTTGTAATCGGTAAGAAAGGTGAAGACGTAGAGAAGTTGCGTAACTACGTATCTAAGCTAGCCGGCGTGCCAGCTCAGATCAACATCGCTGAAGTACGTAAGCCAGAGCTAGATGGCCAGCTAGTAGCTGACAGCATCTCTAGCCAGCTAGAGCGTCGTGTTATGTTCCGTCGTGCTATGAAGCGCGCAGTACAAAACGCAATGCGTCTAGGCGCGAAAGGTATCAAAGTTGAAGTTAGCGGCCGTTTGGGCGGAGCAGAGATTGCACGTTCTGAATGGTACCGTGAAGGTCGCGTTCCTCTGCACACTTTCCGTGCGGATATCGATTACGCAACCTCTGAAGCGTCAACTACTTACGGTATCATCGGCGTTAAAGTATGGATCTTCAAAGGTGAAGTTCTAGGTGGTCTACCTACAACTCAAGAGCAAGCACCAGCTGCTCAACCTAAGAAGAAAGGCCGCAACGCTAAGCGAGAGGGCTAATCATGTTACAACCAAAACGCATGAAGTTCCGTAAGATGCACAAAGGTCGCAACCGCGGCTTAGCAGCGGGTAATACTGTTGCCTTTGGTACTTACGGCCTTAAAGCAGTTGGTCGTGGTCGAATGACTGCGCGCCAAATCGAAGCAGCGCGTCGTGCTATGACTCGTCACGTTAAGCGTCAAGGTAAAATTTGGATTCGAGTTTTCCCTGACAAGCCAATTACTGAGAAGCCTCTAGAAGTGCGTCAAGGTAAAGGTAAAGGTAACGTTGAGTACTGGGTATGCCAAATTCAGCCTGGTCGTGTGCTATACGAGATGGAAGGTGTTCCTGAAAATCTTGCACGCGAAGCGTTTGAATTGGCAGCGGCTAAACTGCCATTTAAAACAACCTTTGTAACTCGGACGGTGATGTAATGAAAGCGACTGAACTGAAAGAAAAGAGCGTAGAAGAGCTGAACGCAGAGTTGATTAACCTGCTACGCGAACAGTTCAACCTACGCATGCAGCACACAACAGGTCAGCTTGAAAAAACTGATCAGTTGAGAAAAGTACGTCGTAACATCGCGCGTGTTAAAACCATTCTGACTCAAAAGGCTGATGCGTAATGACTGAGCAAAAAATTCGTACAGTACAAGGTCGTGTGGTTAGCAACAAGATGGATAAGTCTATCACTGTTGTAGTTGAACGTTTTGTTAAGCACCCAATCTACGGGAAGTTCATCAAGCGCTCTACTAAGCTTCACGCCCACGACGAAAACAACGTATGCAATAAAGGTGACGTAGTAACAGTACGTGAATGTCGCCCACTATCTAAGAGCAAATCTTGGATGCTAGTTGACGTTGTTGAGAAAGCTGGCGTTTAATCGCTAACTTTTTTCAAGTCTTAAAAAAGCCGCTCTCGAGCGGCTTTTTTGTATCTGCAGTTTCTTTAACGTGCTTCCATAGGCTTAAGCGTGTTCATTATCAGCGCCGGTGAAGACTAGCGTCTTGTATAAATCAGCGTAGGCTTTGGACATCCTTTCTATACCAAATTTACTTGTGACAAGCTTATACAAAGCCTCTCCATATTGTGCTCTTTCATCAGGGGATTCAATTAGACTAATTAAGCTCTCCCCAATTCCGTCAATATCTCCCGGCGCTACCATTACACCTGTCTCCTTATGCTTGATAACTTCGGGTATTCCCCCCACAGGACTAGATAACACTGCACATTTATTAGCACCTGCCTGAAGTAAAATATCGCCTAAACCCTCTGAATAGGAAGGATGAACCAGAATATCTACATTAGGGAGTATTTTGGCTACCTCTTTTGTAAAACCGCAAAGCTTCACATGCTCGTCTAGCTTATGGCGTTCTATAAGTGATTGATAGCTCTCTTTTAGATTTCCCTCGCCAAACAATAAACAGGTTACATTTTCATGCTTGTTCAATACATCGTGCATAGCCAAAATGATATCCGCTTGCCCTTTTTGAGATGTGTACTGAGCGAAGTTTGCAATGACGATATGGTCTTCAGGAATAGAGAATGTACGTCGCAGCCAACCGCTATCTTTGCGTTGGGAATACTCTGTTAAGTCTACTGCTGGATATATAACGCGCTGATGTTCTACGCCTTCACAATGTAGTGAAACCACTTTCCTCACACCTTCAGATACGCTGATAACTGCATCGAATTGTTTGTACTTATAAAATGAAAAGTGAGTTTCGGGGTTATCTATTCGCCTTGTGCAAACCGTAGGCACACCTGAAATTTTGGCGAGCATGGCACCCCATACATCCGAACCCCGTTCGCTGTGTACATGAATAATATCTGGGTTAACCCCATTTACGACTTCCAGTAAACGCTTTACACATAGGAAGTCTGACTCACCGGCATACTTAATGGTATGCGTTTCACAATGCCCAAAAGCCGTATGACGAATCTCACTGTCTTCAGCGCAAACCAAGTGAAGTGATATATCATCATGGTGCTCTAACGCATTGATGAGGTATGCAACTTGTTCTGCGCCACCGTGAAGATGTATGCCAAGTTCAATGTGAAGAACGCGTATACTCAAATGCCTTCCTTAAAATTTATTTAATATTCTGTATACGCTGCTTTTGTATTTAAGACCGTTTTTTGCGGCTTTTCTTATATGGTTGTGGTAACACCCTGCTGTTTAAACACCACTATACGCATAAAGCGAGTGATCAATATATTATTGCCTTTCTCAAATACACTATTTACTTACGTATAGGTCGCTTTGCCCTAGACGCGGGCTATTTAGCCACTACAATGTCGAAAGAATCTATCGGGAACTGCGGCACTAGATAGCTAGAATTACCTGCTTAACGCTGGAAGTGGGTGTTTCCGCAGTGCCCAGCACACCGTATTTGAAAAGCATAATTCAACATCGATAGTCGATCACTTGTAGTCGTGCCGTCGAAGTATCTGTATCAAAAAGGATGTATTTATGGTTGTTGCCAATACACGTGGCTATAAACCTACTCTACTTGAAACGCTCTGCCGGTGGGGATATTCGCTTGTATTGGCGATTGCGATTCCCTTCGCATTTATTCATTTATTGATAAAAGCCACGAAAGCAAGCGATGACTCGCATCGAGGGAGATTTGAGCGTTTTGGTATAGTCCCAAAGCCGCTCAAGCAGAATGGCTATTTGTTTCACTGTGTTTCAGTGGGGGAAGTCGTGGCTGCTTCATGCGTAATAAAGCGAATAATGCAACACGAGCCAGACGCGCAAATAACCGTTACTACAACCACATCTACAGGCTCTGCTCGCGTTCGAGATATATTCAAAGACACCGTTCACCATTTCTATCTGCCTTATGATTTGTCGCTGACTATGTCTTCAATGCTGAAACGCATTAAGCCCAAAGCAGTAATGATTACAGAAGTTGAACTATGGCCAAACCTAATTCACGTGTGCTGGAAGCGAAATATTCCCGTTATGGTAATAAATGCTCGCATGACTGAGCGCTCGGCTAAACGTTATAAAAAAATCGGACAGCTATTTAACCCTATGTTGGCTAAGCTATCTCACGTATGTGCTCAAGGGCAGAGAGACTATGATAATTATGCATGGCTTGGTGTTGCGCAAGATAAGCTAACCCTCACGAATAATATTAAGTTTGATCAAGCCGCAAATACAGCGAGCTCTTCTGCACATTTTCTTGGGTTAGCTAAGGGTGCAAGGCCAATACTAGTTGCAGGCAGCACGCACGAACCTGAAGAGAGCGTTATCGTTGAATCTGCAAAGGTTTTATGGAAAGAGAGCCCTCAACTACGGGTGATTATTGTCCCTCGCCATCCAGAGCGTTTTGAAGCCGTAGCAAAATTACTTGAAAGGCATAATCTGAACTTCGTCAAAAGTTCAGAGGTGGATAACGTTCCAGACGATGTGAACGTTATCCTGTTGGATGAAATGGGTAAGTTAAATCATGCTTATGCGGTAGCAACATTTGCCTTTGTTGGCGGCTCTATTGCCGATAGAGGCGGCCATAATGCCCTTGAGCCGGCAGCATTCTCGTTGCCAATAATGATGGGGCCACACACCTATAATAACCCTGTTATCTGCGACTATTTAAAAGAATGTGGCGCATTAAGCATTGTAGAAGATGCTTCTCGCGTTTCTTCAACGGTACAAGAATGGCTTGAATCACCCAGTAAAGCTGAAAAAGCGGGAATGGCCGGTAAAAAGGTACTACAGGATAACAGCGGCGCGTTAGATTCTACTTTAGCGTGTATACATCGCAGTATTCGTTAAATGCCGTCAGTCAAAAACAGCAACTCGTTGTTATTGAACAAAAAAGGAACCCCGCATTTGTGCGTCTGATGCACCAAATTAGGCGCTGTGACAGCTAAAAGATAATGAATAGGGACTTGGTTTTTAGCTATCTATTTGATTATACAAGGATTGTCAAAGTTGGTTCGCTGCTTGCTATAAAGTGTGCGACAGCGTAACAACAGTAAAATCCAAATAAATATGCACCTTTTAAAAAGGGCACTGCGTTGCGCGTTTTCCAGGGAGAGACCTCCTGCCTGTGGGCAGGAGGTTTTCTTACTTTTACACTTCTACTTTTTCTTCTTTTCGTTCTGGTTCAATCAAGCTAATCACACGCCATCCTGCTTTAGGCTGAATACTGTTACCGTTGATAAAAGTATAGCTCTTACCTTCAGCGTTGATCGCAATGAGAGGTGTAGCGCGCTCACCATACTGTTTAATGTACTGCTCGTAAGTAAACTCTTCAGATAAACGGGTGGTCTTCACCATTGAGTCACGGGCAATGGCCGATGCTAAATACCCATAAGTAACGCCTTCATCGAACAGAGTAAGTTTTTTCGCGTATTGTTCGCTAACTTGGTGACTTGGTCGCGTAGATTGTTCGTTATTTGTCAGCGCCCATACTTTGTCTTTGCCCATCGTGTATTCAAAGTGATAAGCAATAAGTGGGTTAAGCTGCTTATAAGGCGACATAATCAGCACGGTACCGAATGTATTCAGATCAAGATGTCGCGCTGCATGGTCAGACATTGGGTTGCCAAAATATACTGGGATATCCTTCATACGCGCTTCTCTTATTGCGTCCCAGTTAGTATCTGCAATGGTAACGTCTAGCTTTTGGTTTATCATTTCTGTCGCTAAGGCGCGGTTGAATTTGCTGCCACCGAAAATCAGATAGCCAGTTGGCGCAGGCGCTCTCACCTTAAGTAGTGACGCAACAGTGCGTGAAGTAAGGCTCTGTACCACCACTGTTGCAATAATCACCATAAAGACAATAGGAACGATAATACCCGCGCCTTCATAGCCAATTTCTTCAAGCTTTAAAGAGAAAAGGGCTGATACCGCCGCTGCAACAATACCTCGAGGTGCAATCCAGCTTAGCAAGGCTAATTCGTTTAACTTGAGTCCGGTACCAACGGAGGACGCCAATACGGACAAAGGCCGAGCCACAAACATAATGGCGGCAAGCACTACAACGGAGCCCCAACCTACATCCACTACCGATTGTAAGTTCAAACGCGTGGCAAGCAGAATAAATAAGCCTGAAATAAGTAAAACACTGAGGGTTTCTTTAAATTCAAGAATGTCTTCTACGTCTACGTCCTTCATATTGGCCAGTACCATACCAGATATGGTAACGGCCAAAAGGCCAGACTCGTGCGCAACATAATTAGACGCTGCAAATACACCCAGAATAACGGTTAACACTGCGGTGTTAAGCAAATAGTGCGGTATCCAGTCTTTGCGAATAGACAGACCAAGCAGATAGCCAGAAGCGAGACCAAGTACGGAGCCAATTCCAATGGTTTTGCCAAACGCTATTAGCGTATGGGTAATGGCGGTTTCTTGCGATGCAACGATAAACTCGAAAACCAGTACGGCGAGCAGAGCGCCGATAGGGTCTATGACAATCCCTTCCCAGCGTAAGATATTGGCCAAATTCGTTTTCGGTCGCACGGTTCTGAGCATGGGCACTATAACCGTGGGGCCTGTTACGGTAACAATGGCTCCGAATAGGAAGGATAGCTGCCAAGTAAGATCAAGACTGTAGTGCGCTGCAGTGGCTGCGACAAGCCAGGTTACAACCACGCCCACAGAGCAAAGGTTTCGAACCATGTTCCCATGACCCGCGATGTCGCTGAACTTCAGCGTCAGTGACCCTTCAAAAAGAATAATGGCAACAGAGAGAGAAACGACAGGAAACAGCAAATCACCGAATAAGTCGTCCGCGTTGAGCACGCCAAAAACAGGGCCAACCACAATACCGACAATTAACAACGGTAAAATAGCAGGGAGCCTAACCTTATAGGCTAAGTATTGGCAGGTAATTGACAGCAATCCAACTGCAACGAGTGAAAGAAGCGGGTCTGACAAAGTGAGTCCTTAACGTGTTGATATTATTCCATGGTATATCAGCCTAAACATTTGTCATACAGAGACTTTAGGCCAACCTAAGTTTATAGCGATATACGCTTGGGCTAAAAGTTTAGACCAATAGACCTTATTTAGCGCACTAAAATGCATGTTAGAGAGTGGGTAGGTTTGATATTATTCGTCACTTATCGTTCTTTTCGGAGCCTTTCATTGAACACTCACTTTAAATTCGCGGCTTTATCAGCATCGCTTGTACTAGCATCGGCATGCGCAGTTCAATATCCCATCCCTTCTGCACAGTTACAAATAAAAAATATCGTTGAGTTGCCGGAAGAACTTTCAGAAACATCGGGTCTATTTTGCGAAACGGACGGCATGTACTCATTAAATGACTCAGGTAATGCTCCCATCATTTATCGTATAAATTACCAGGGTGAAATTATTGAACGAACGCGCTTACCGCTCACCAATAAAGACTGGGAAGCAATAACCGCTGACGCTTCATCGTTTTACATTGCGGATGTGGGAAACAATAAAGGCAAAAGAGAGCAGGTCGAAATACATAAAGTAAACCGCTCAAATGTGAATGACATCACCTCTATTACATTGAAATACGAGGGTAATGACGCTTCGAATAACATTCCTTATGCACATGATTTTGACTCAGAGGCGATGGTTAAGCATGGCGATGACCTGCTTCTTTTTTCTAAAAGTTGGAAAACTGGTATAACCCATATCTATAAAGTGAACGAAGACGAAGCTGAGCAAACCATTAGTACGTTTGCGTCCATTGATGGACTGCCGGGCGTGGTAACTGGGGTAGACTTCGATCAGCACCAAAATAGGTTTGTTATCACCGGCTACAAATCAGATCCATTTGGAAACTTTGCTACTTTCATGGCTCAAGTATCAAGCGACTTTGCCCTTCTTGATGTATGGCCGCTTGAGCAATATAAACAAGTTGAAGGCATATGCGTGGATAATAGCGGCACATATTGGTTCAGCGAAGAAGCTACGGAAGGGCGCAAAGCATCGTTGTCTAGCGCCAGAGTGATGCCATAACAAGTAGCGCCAAAACAGGTAACGCCGTAACGAGCAACGCTATAAAAAAGCGAGCTGATTGAAGTCTGGCAGCCAATCCCCCCAAGCTTATTCACGGTTGTGAATAAGCGCTCTTTCATTGTCAGCAGCTGTTCTTTTAAAGTTATCTTTTAGTCGATGTTAGTAAAATGGCTAATACCCAACTGCCTACTTTCCTGTCTATACTGAAATTGTGATCGAATAAGTTGTAGCCAACCACAATTTGAGAGGCAGCGAAAAATGAGACGTTTAAACCAGTCCTTTTTAGCAATGTGCTTTTGTCCATGTTTTTTATTGGCGGGTGCAGCTAATGCCTCTGTGGTCGAAAAGGCACAAGAATGGCTCAACAAATATTCAGACAGTGACGATACGTTTTCCCTAACTCTCACTAAGAATAAAATTAAGTTCAAAGGCTGCAAACAAAAGCAGTATCAACTTGCATTTAGCCAAAAACTGGCGCCAATGTTTAACGTTGAAGCCATTGTCCATTACAACAAAGGGTTGCTTGACTACGGTGTTATGTCTCAGCGTGTCAGAAGCCACGAATTTGAAGTGGTTAGCTGGTGGGATAGAGGTGATTATCGGTTGGGGTTAAGCCATAAAGTACGCCCCCGTCATGAGATGAGCATTCCGGTTGCCGATACAATTCGTCTGCCTACCAGTACATCAGCAGGCCTTTACGTAGAAATTCCATTCAAGGAAGACAAGCACCTTCTTACTGTTGGAGCTATGAGAGAGTCGTGGGAAAGTGAAGGAGCATCAATGCAATTGCCATGGCGTTCCAGCCGTGACAATCAAGTAAAAGTAGAATACGCCATCACTTTCTAAATGGTGGCGCATAAGGTTGTGTTATCTCACCGCTTTGCCATTCATAAGGCATAAGTAAACTTATAGCTTAAATCTGCTCACTTCAGACGAGAGTTCTTGCGCCAGTTCATCGAGCTTGTCACTCACGCTAACCAATATCTTAGTCGCATTCAGGGTTTCTTCACTTGATGCACTAATGTCATTAATGTTTCGACTGATATCTTCAACCACCGTGGCTTGCTCTTCCGTAGCCGTCGCCACTTGCGTGTTCACATCATTAATGTGAGCAATCTCTTCGGCGATATCTTGAAGCAATTTGTCTATTTCATTGGTTGCGGTTACCACATCGGTTGTGCGTGCTCGACTTGACTCCATTTGCGAAACGGCAGATTTAGAGTCTTGCTGGAACTTATCGATCTTCACCTGTATTTCATCAGTCGCTTGAGCGGCACGTTGTGCAAGTGTTCGCACCTCATCAGCAACGACTGAGAAGCCTCGGCCGTGATCGCCAGCCCGAGCTGCTTCTATAGCAGCATTTAGCGCAAGTAAATTGGTTTGCTCTGAAATACCTCGAATTGTATCGAGGATACCGCCAATGGCTGCGGTGTGTTCATCTAGTGATTGAATAACCCGAGACACATCTTGAATTTGACCCGAAAGACCGTTTATCGCGTGTACTGCACGTTGGGTAATTTCTCGACCGTGAGCGGAATTAGTTGTAGCCATATTCGCATTTTGCGCAGCATGGGTAGCTGACTGGGCTACTTCATTTACCGTACTGCCCATCTCTGTTAGCGCGGCTGCCGCCTGTAAGGTTTGATCGCGCTGGCTCTTGGTAGAGTTTTCTGTTTGATGAGACTGCTTCGCAACATCTTGTGCTGACGCCTTTAGTGCGTGACTTGTTTTCGCCACTTGCGAAATGGTGCCGTGAAGGTGATCAATAAAGTTATTGAACCCTTCCACTAATCGGGCAATTTCCTTTTGTTCTGGCATAGGAATACGAGAGCGTAAGTCGCCTTGTCCTCTGCCAAGCTGCTGGAAAACATCGGCCAGTGATTCAAGTGGCTTAGTAAGCGTGCCTGCTAGCCAAATACCAATAAGTGCGAAAGCGCCTGCTATCACCAAAGCCCAAATAATAATCTGGCGGCTGCCTGCATTTAGCGATGCGTAAAGCTCATGCTCGGGTACTTGTGCAACCACGTACCAACCGGCTTTTTCCACATAGGTACTGGCAAACAGTTGCGTGTCGCCTGCCGCGTCGCTGGTGGCCATAGCAAAGCCCTGACGATTGAGTAGTTGCCCTGATGTGCTTGAATCGCTTATGGACGCTAACTTAGCCTTTCCTAATAACTCGGTATTGGGATGAGCGATAATGGTGCCGTTTCCGTCAACAAGAAAGACAAAGCCGGTTTGCGCAATTTTCACCGCATTGATGATATCTAGCAGCTCATCGACCGATTTAGCGACACCCGACATACCTCTGCCGTTTACTTGCTGGTAATTCGCAAAAAGTCGGTAACCTTGGCCCGGTTCGTTGTATAGGCTTAGTGAAATTGGTTCGCCGCTATTTTTGTAAGCGAAAAACCACCCATCAAATTCATCATTTTGTAGCACCCGCAAGAAACCATCTTGGTTCCAATATTTGTAGGTGGTTCTGTCTACAAATGAGGCTACCGTTAAATCGTTAAAATCAACGATATTACTTAAATAGCTAAGGAGACGGCGTTCGCCAGCGCTATCTGCGCCTGCCGACGACCAGGCAAGAATGTCGGGGTTAGAAGCAATGCCGTGAGCAACGGTAAGCATTACACTTGCTTCCCCGTCCACTCGGTTACCAACTTGTTTAAGTAATGAAGGAAGCTGAAGTTCTTCCATGTTCTCTTTAACGAGATCACGGGCAATCCATTGGCTAATAGAACCTACAAGAATAGCAGCAGCGAGCACCGCCACAATAAGAGAAATAATGAGTTTTTGTTTTATACTGAAAGTCATGACTTTCGACCACGTAAGTTAATGCTGAAATTTATGATCAAGGGTGACGTGGCATTGCAGGCACAGCAACGTCTGATACTGAGTCCTAGGCGGGTCAGTACTACTCTCTGATTCTTACGCTAGTGCTATTGTTATTTTTAAAGCGCAGACAAGTTATCGACCTTTTCCCTGCAAAGTTTATACTTTTTGCTAGGGCAAAGAGATTGTGAAGCATAATTGACCAATAGGTCAATAGAAAGATGAGGCTTTACAAAAACGTCAGTTATAAAAAAGCCCTCTGGCTTACGAAGAAAACAAGAGGGCCAATGGCGTACTGAAGCTAAATATTTAATTAGCCACAGCTAGGGCCTGTTGCTCTTTGATGTAGAGCGAATAACAACAGGACCTAGGAAGGGTAAGTGCGTTAACTTACTCTTTGCTTTCCTTAGGAATAGGGAAACCACGGTCACGCATCAATGCGTCTACCTTGGCGTCACGACCACGGAACTTGCGATATGCTTCAGCTGGATCCATTGCGTTACGTACGGCGAATAGATATTTCACTAAGCGATCGCCTACTTCTTTATCGTAGAAACCACCCGGTGCTTCCATAAAGGCTTCTGCTGCGTCAGCAGTAAGAACCTCTGCCCACATGTAGCCGTAATAGGCCGCAGCATAACCTTCACCCGAGAACACGTGACCGAAGTGAGGTGAACGGTGACGCATAACGATTTCTTCTGGCATACCAAGCTTCTTAAGCTCTTCACGCTCAAAAGTATCAGGGTCAATCTTGCTAGGATCGGTAGTATGATACTTCAGATCCATAATGGCAGAAGCCATGTACTCAGTGGTTTTGAAGCCTTCATTGAAGGTTGAGGCCTTCTTAATCTTCTCAACTAGTTCTGCTGGAATTGGCTCGCCTGTTTCATGGTGAACCAGGTAGTTGTTGATTACCTCATCGGTGGTCAACCAGCGCTCTAATAACTGAGACTGGAACTCAGTGTAATCGCGTACGCCAGAATGCGAAGACGGGTATTCTACGTCAGACGCTAAGAAGTGAAGAGCATGACCAAATTCATGGAAGTAGGTTTCAGCATCATCCCACGAAATAAGTGTAGCTTCGCCATCAGCACCTTTCACGAAGTTCGAATTGTTTGAAGACAATACGGTCTTCTTGCCATCGAACGTGGTGTAAGAGCGATACGTCGTTGCCCAAGCACCAGAGCGTTTACCTTGGCGTGAGAATGGGTCAAGGTACCAAAGACCGATATGCTCACCGCTGTCTTTGTCAGTTACTTCCCATACTTTCACGTCTTCGTGGAAAACGGGTACTTTGCCTTCTTCAACAGGTGTGAAGTTGAAGTTGAACAAGCGACCTGCAACGTAAAACATCGCTTCGCGCAGCTTATCAAGCTGTAAGTACTGCTTTACTTCGTTTGAATCTAGGTCGTACTTCGCTTGGCGCACTTTTTCTGCATAGAAGCGGTAGTCCCATGGCGCAATAGTGATGTCTGCACCTTCTGCATCGGCAATGGCCTGCATGTCGGCCACTTCTTCTTCAACGCGAGCAATAGCGGCAGGCCATACTTTCATCATCAGATCCATGGCGTTTTCTGGGTTCTTCGCCATACGATCTTCTAAACGCCACTGTGCGTAATTTTCGTAACCTAACAGCTCAACGCGCTCATCTCGAAGGATTAGGATGCGCTTGATAATGTCATTGTTATCAAACTCGTCGGCATTGTCACCGCGGTTGTAGTAAGTACGCCATACTTTTTCGCGAAGCTCACGATTGGTTGAGTAGGTCAAGAACGGGTCCATAGACGAACGCGTATTGGTAATCGCATACTTACCTTCTTCGCCGCGAGACTCTGCTGCCGCTTTAGCTGCCTTTACAAACGAAGCGGGTAGGCCGTCAAGCTGGTCTTCAGTAATATAAGTAACGTAGTTTTCTTCGTCTGCTAGCACGTTGTTAGAAAACTTGGTGTGCAGAGTAGCAAGTTCTTGGTTAATTTCAGCATAGCGCTTTTTCGCTTCGCCATCTAACGTTGCACCGTTGCGCGCGAAGCTGTTGTAAGTCATCCACGTAATACGCTGTTCTTCTGGCGTGAGCGATTTCAGTTCATCAGACTCGTACACCGTTTTCACTCTTTCAAAGAGTTTTTCATTTTGCGTAATTTGAGTGAAGAAAGCTGACAGTTTTGGTGACATCTCGGCCTGAATTTCGCGGAATTCAGGGCTAGACTTGTTTGAGCTCCAAATGCCGTAATACGTGAATACGCGTCCAAGCTCTGCACCTGCGCGCTCCATTTCAACAATGACGTTTTCAAACGTTGGTGGCGCTTCGTTATTTGCGATGGCTTCGATCTCTTTAAGATTCAGTTCCATGGCTTTTTCTAGCGCAGGCTTCAAATCTTCCAAATTCATTTTATCGAAAGCAGGCATGCCACCGTACGGGCCTTTAAACTCTTGAAGCAGCACGTTATCAAACTGTGCTTGTTGAGATGTCGCTGTATTTTGTACATCTGTGCTGGTGGTCTCAGGTGCTTTTTGTTCTGAACATGCACCGAGTGCAACCACAACCGCCATAGCGGTGAGTGATGATTTAAATTTACCCATGAGTTTTCCTGTCTGTTTTTATCTATACGTTTTATGACAAAAACCATCTTAAGATAATGTAAAAATAAGTTAAATGCTCTTTAACGTAATTCCTTGCAGCACAGCGGTTTGAAGAGAAATCGCGCTGATATGTAATTCGTCGAAATTGGTCAAATTTTGATTGGCTTTATGCTGGTTGGAAATTACACTGCGCGCGTTCTGAATAGCTGTCTTCCGCAGCTCGTAAACCACTGACTTTTTTACTGTGATCATCATGTTTGAATTACTTCTTCACGCGTTTCCCGTTGCATTCGCTTTGGCTTCCTTTTGGTCGAACACTGAACGTAAATTACTGCTACTGAATTTAGGGTTATGTATTGCTATTGGCTCACTTTTGGTTTTCGAGCAAGCGTGGGGAGGAGCTGTAGTAATTACGGTGGCGGGGCTGAGTACCAGTTATCGTTTAATAAAACAAAAACTTCTGTCTCCTGTGGCAACCTACATTACATTAATCTCTATGATGGTTATTGTGCTGACGGTGAATAACCTAACCGGTAAAACATCGTTAGTTGAAGCTATGCCGGTGTTAACTTTTATGGCATACCGGTTTGGCGAACTTCACTGCAAGGAAGCGGGTTTAAGGGTATGCATGATCATTGGCTCCATCAACTTCACTGCGTACGGAATAATTACGCAAACGTGGGGATTAGCCATTACTGAAGCCCTGTTTGCAGCCTCGAACCTGTGGTATTACATGAAGCTAAGACGTGCCATACGCACCAGCCCTGTTTGAAGCGTAAAGTAGTTCATGTCAGACCGATAACAGCACTAACCTAATGACAAGAAAGTGGACGTATTGAAACCGTTGCTTGTATTGAAACCATAGCCGCTTTGTGATTTATTGCGTCTTTAAAGGGAATCAAAATTTCACAGGGAAGACGATGCAACGCAAACCCATCGACAAGGCACTATTTCTTGGTGTTCCAGTGTTTCTACTGGCTCTTTTTATTTTAAATATCACTGCAGAAGGTGAAGTTAAACTAGCGGCTACCCTAGGTAGTGTTGGGCTATGTATAGGCTTTTTCTCTTATTTAAGAAGCAGGCGCTTCGGTAATAGATATCCCATTGAAAAATTGATAGAAAAAGATGGTAATTTTGTGGTGTTTCATTTTTTACAGGGACTTGATCGCCAGCCCCTCAGGGTGAACGCCAATACTATCTATGCGCTTAATTTTTCTCACCATTACCTTGGAGTCATTTTGGAAAGCGGCAACGGTAAAGGGTTTGACTTTCACTATCCTCATAAGGAAGCCGTAATAAAAGCGAGACTTCAAGTGGTGCTAGGTGATGATGGATTTAACAACGTAAAAAAGAATGTCTAAATAAAGCGAAAAAAGTGTAAAGAGAAGCCCGAAAGTAATGTTTACTCGCGGGCTTTTTTAATTTATCACTGTAAAGACTTACGCAAACACCACGGTCTTATTTCTATGAATAATCACGCGGTCTTCTAAGTGGTAGCGCACGCCATGAGCTAATGCCGTTACTTCACAATCTTTACCCTTACGCACCATATCAGCTGCACTGTCGCTGTGACTAATACGCTTAACGCTTTGCTCAATAATAGGGCCTTCATCTAAATCTTTAGTTACGTAGTGACAGGTTGCGCCGATTAGCTTTACGCCGCGATCATAGGCTTGCTGGTAAGGCTTAGCACCTGCAAAGCTCGGCAAGAAGCTGTGGTGAATGTTTATGGCTTTACCTTGCAATTCTTGGCAAAGCGTATCAGGTAAAATCTGCATAAAGCGGGCAAGCACGGTCAAATCAATTTTGTATTCTTGAAGTAAAGTCGTGATTTGCGCAAAAGCGGCTTCTTTCCCTAACGCTTTAAAGTCTACCCAATGGAAAGGGACTTTGTACCAGTCTGCAAACTGTTTCATTTGCGGGTGGTTGCCAATAATAACCGGAATATCACAGTGTAGTTCGCCTGTGTGCCAGCGGTGAAGCAGGTCAACTAAACAGTGAGACTCAAGGCTGGCAAGCAGAGCGACGCGCTGTTTTTTGTTGGAGTCGCTCAGCTTCCAGTTCATCTGATATTCGTTAGCAAGCGGGGTGAATTCTTTAACAAAGCTTTGATGATCTAACTTTAGCGAGTCGGTGCTAATTTCATGGCGCATGAAAAAGCGGCCGGTTTGTAAGTCAGTGTGATGGCTTGCTTCAACGATGGTAGCGTTATGGTCGGCCAAAAATTGCGACACGCTGGCAACGAGCCCAATTTGGTCTGGGCAGTCTATTACTAATCTAAATGTTTGTTGCATTTGGGCAGTTTGAATAAAAAAACAGGCTTTCTTTTTACCTGTGCCGCCATGTGTTGTAAAGGCGACGCGCTACTTTAAACCAGCTTAAATTGCTATAACTCATAATCACATGAGGTCTTAAGCTCAAAAGGTGCGAGTCAAATGGACATCAGTTTACCCAAGTCAGCACGGTATTGCGTTTGCCTTTACTCGTCGGTTATCCCTCGGCGCAGCTTTTCTCTTACCGACATATTGTGTTTTAACGGCCAAGACTGGCGGATAGGGTAGACTACCCCTTGCGGTGTAGAGACAGACTCAAAAAGGTGAAATGCCGAAACGTGAACGTCTACATTGGGGCTGTAAAGGGGAAGAGGCAAGCCCGACGTAGCCTTTCTGACAAGCGTAACGTGAGGCTTATATTCTCTGCTTTCTACCTCTATTGCCGCCTTGCGGGCTGCTTTTCGCGACAATTTGGCGAGTTCACCTAGCGCCTTTGGCGCATCTGTCGGCGAAGCGAAGAGTATCTTAGGGCCGTTCCATAATCCCGTTGCATCGAGGGTTAGAGAAAAGGGTTCGCTCACAAGCTGATCGAGTTCATACACCAACGCTTCGTGCTGCCGGTGATTTATCTCACCTAAAAAGCTAAGCGTTATGTGGAAGTTCGCCGCCGGCACTGCGTACGGTTGCGCGGGCCCTTGGCTATTGGTGTGATCGTAGCGCGCATTGGTAGACTTTCGAGAACGGGTAGACTCGCTTTTTACCCATTGCCGGGGCATAACTTCAGGCAATGCCTGTTGGCGCCAGCTATCTAGAGCAAGTTTTTCTGTGGCGCTAAGATCTAAACCAATAAAGCTTCGCATAGCTTTCCTCCTTCCAATTTGCCCTTTAGCTTGTACATCACGTTAATGTCCATACAAACCTAAGTTTACCATGGCGCTACCTGCGATTTCCAAAACAAGACGCAAGTATTGAGCTATTTGCCAAATTTAAAAAAATAGCAGTGAGGTTCGGGTGCATTGCTCAAATCAGGTACACTATACCCATCAACTTATAACACCTTTATGCCCTTTATGTTACAGCCGTTTTCTCACTTACCCGCTTATGAACTCGTTACGCCGCTTGAAGAAGCTGTAGCCGCTAGCAACATCATCATAGGGGCTCCTCCGGGCGCGGGAAAGTCCACCGTACTTCCTTTGTCACTGCTGAAATCATCGCTTAAAGGAAAAATATTACTTATGCAGCCACGGCGCGTGGTGGTGAGAAACCTTGCGGACTATTTAGCTAGGCAATTAAATGAAAATGTGGGCGAAACGGTTGGCTATCGCATTAAGGGGGAGTCGAAAACATCGTCTGCCACTCGGCTTGAGATCATAACCGAAGGGGTCCTGACTCGCATGATTCAGCAAGACCCTGAGCTTGCTGGGGTAGCTGCTATTGTCTTCGATGAATTTCATGAACGCAGTATTCACAGTGACTTCGGTTTGGCACTAGCGCTTGAAGTACAGTCGGGGCTTCGCGATGACTTACGATTAGTTGTAATGTCGGCTACCTTGGATGTAGCACCCCTTCAAATGTTGCTCAATGCGCATAGCGTACTGCCAGTAGTGAACTTGAATACGCAAGGGCGCATGTTTCCCGTTGACATTCGCTACACACAAGATGTGCAGGCGCATGAGTTAGTACCCAAAACCTGCAATATCATAAAGCAGGCAGTAGGCGAACACGGCGGTGATATTTTGGTTTTCCTACCTGGGCGAGGAAGCATTAATGCCGTTGCTAAGGATATAAAAGGCGTTGCTGAGAGTGCGGGCATAGCCGTTCACATGCTCTATGGAGCGTTAAGTAAATCTGTGCAACAAGCCGCTATTACGCCAGACCCGCAAGGCAGACGAAAAATCATATTATCTACCAATATTGCTGAAACGAGTCTTACCATTGAAGGCGTGACGGTGGTTATTGATAGCCTATGGGAAAACAGTGCTCAGTATCATCCGTCCAGTGACATAACTGCGCTTACCCAGCAGCGCATTTCGCAAGCATCCGCCATTCAAAGAGCGGGGCGCGCGGGGCGTGTAATGGCCGGAACCTGCTATCGTTTGTGTAGCAAAAGCAGCTTCGAGCGTTTGGCCAAACACAATGCGGCGCAAATTGAAAAGGAAGACTTAAGTAGCTTTTTGCTTGATACCTTAGCCTGGGGCAGTAGCCCAGATACCTTGGCATTGTTGACGAAGCCTACACAAGCGCAGCAACAGGTTGCACAACAAAAGCTTCAGCGGGTTAATGCTATCTCACAATCCAGCATTACTCCCTATGGAAGAGCGCTGGCCCAGTTACCCTGTCAGCCCCATTTAGCCCACTTATTGCTGACCGTTAAACAAGGGATTGATGGACTTAGTGCTGATGACAACGAAGCGCTTCGCCACGCTGCTCCCTTTGTTGTGGCTCTTAGCGAGAGTAATATCAGTGTAGGTGGCGCAACAAATGTCATGGATGCGCTGCTCCACGCCAATAGCAACACGCGCAGTCAGCTTACACAGCAAGCTACCCGTTATGCGCGCTACGTGCAAAATAATGAAGGAAAAGCACAACGCTTTAAGCCTGATATTAACGAACTAGACGAGCAAGCCCTTGGGCTTTGTATCGCTATCGCATTTCCTTTGCAGGTGGGCTATAGGCGCAGTGCGTCAGATAAATCGGCAGAGAGCTCGAATACAACAAATGGTAAGCCTAAGACCGGTATAGTCGAATACAAACTGGCAAGTGGCAAAGGTGCAGAGCTCACTGCTGCTGGTAGTGCGTCCATTTTTAATGAGAGCGAAAATGGCGATGGACCATGGCTGGCAGTGCTCGACGGGCAGCTGATAAAAAGCACGGTGGCAATACGCTTGGCACAGTCAGTGCCTGAAAGCTGGTTGCGTTTAGCCTTTCCTGACGCGTTCAAAGAAAAGCGCAGCGTTATTCTTAACAGCGATACTGGGGTAATGGAAGCCAGAGTAAGTACGGGCTTTTATGAGATAACGTTAAATAGCACACCGGTTTCTGGACAGGAAAAAAGTCGTGAAAAAGCATTCTGGGATGATGCGTTATGCAACGCATGGTTCGCCTATCTTGATGCACTTCCTCTATCAAGCTGGCCGCTTTCTGACGCAGACTGGCAATGGTGGCGAAGAGTGGCAATGGCTGGGAAGCTCAATTTGCCACAAGACAAAGCCTTCGATGAACCCGATCCGTGGCCGTTGTCATTGAACGCTCTCGTGCACCAGGCCAAAGACAGTTTAGCGCCCGTCTTAAAAAACTGTAAAAACATCAAAAACCTTAAGCAGTTACCGTGGAAAACAGCCTTGAATAATGGTCTTTCTTGGCCTCAGCAAGATGCCTTAGCCACACTCTTGCCAATTCACGTGACTATTCCAACGGGCAGAGAGGCTAGCCTGGATTATCGCGATAATGGAGATGTGGTGCTGTCGGTCAAAATGCCAGAGTTATATTCTCAAGGCACGCCATTAACGATAGCGGGTGGGCGAATTACCGTTGTATGTGAGCTGCTGTCGCCAGCAGGTAGGCCATTACAAACCACCAGTGATTTAGCCGCCTTTTGGCATGGCAGTTATAAGGAAATACAAAAAGAAATGAAGGGGCGCTATCCAAAGCACTTTTGGCCAGATGACCCCGCAAATGCATCGCCGACCAGCAAAACAAAAAAGCATATGTAGCGCGCTGATACGGCTACACAAACCATCGTTTTCAGGTGATTTTTGTTTATTTTAAACAAGAGTAGTATCTATACGCCATTTTCCTATATGCCAGTTTCGTACACAGTATGTTTTTTACGACAGTGGTCGTGCGCTGAAACTTGCGCTAAGTTGGAGTATGAAACCTCACTCTTATTTACGGGTTAAACTACGCAATGAAACTATCTTGTATTGCCACTGCTGCTTTTTTATTTACTACTTCAATTAACGTACAAGCTCACGATTTTTGGCTAGAGCCCACAGCATATCGTCCTCAAGAGCCGAGTTCGCTGGCATTGCAGTTTAAAGTGGGTCATAAGGAAGATACCTCTCATTGGAACCTTGCATGGGATAGAATAGTCGCGTTGCGCACCTACTCTTTTGACGGTGTGACTGATATGGCTGCCAGTGTTGTACCTAAAACCTCAATGCTGCCGGGCATGGCAAAAACAACCAAGCTCCCATCCGGTACCCACGTCATAGGGTTTGAAAGCTATCACGCCACAAGCACATTAGAAGCGAAGAAGTTTAATCAGTATGCAAGAGAAGAAGGCTTAACTGAGGTGCTGGCGCACCGCGAGGCGAGGGGACAAAACGATATCGCCGGCAAAGAGCTGTACTCTAGAAAGGCGAAAACCATTGTGCAAGTTGGTGACGCGGTAACGAACAACGTATTAAAACCCATTGGCCACACATTGGAAATAGTGCCTCTTGAACATCCTTACAAGCTTGCAGGAAACACGCTATCTGTTCAGGTATTATTTAAAGGTAAGCCTTTAAGTAACGCGCTTATTGATGCGTATTCCTTGGTTGATCACAGCGCTAAAGAGCAAGCGGTTAAAACGGATAGTGAGGGCAAGGCGACATTTAAATTTGACGTCGAAGGACCTGTAATTCTGAATACAGTTTGGGGAGTCCCACTTGCAAATAGCGCGGCCGCAGATTTCGAAACCTATTTTTCAAGCCTAACGTTTGAGTACTTTCAGTCACCAACAAAGTGAGTGGTTTACACCTTGTAGGCCACTGAAAATACCAAACAGTGAATGCGCGCCAGAAATGGCGCAGCATATTTCAAGTTTAAGAAGTCGTCGTTGCAAGGTCTATATTAAGTGCAGCCATCACTTCAAGTCCCGGAAACCCATCAGCAATCATGTTGTTACTAATTTGGTAATTGCGAATGCCTTCGCGGGTGGCGGGGCCAATAATGCCGTCAGGCTTACCCACATCAAAGCCCAAATCATTCAGCTTGCTTTGAAGGGCAATAATATCTTTGCGATTGTACGCAGGTAGATCAGGTAACGTGGCTTTAATGCCAGACGCGCCAGCGATGCGGTCGGCCAATACACCTACGGCAATGGCATAAAACTCTGAGTTGTTCCAGCGCATAATAACGCGGAAGTTTTTGTAGGCGATAAAGGCGGGTCCGTTGTGACCAGCTGGCACAATAACATAGGCTGTAGTATCGCCTTCGCCCAATTCAGAACCATCAGCTTTTTTCACGCCTTGGGCGTGCCATTCACTGAGAGATTTTCTATTTTTATAGCCTGACTCTTGATAGTCAAAGTTCTCAGGCAGTTGCACTTCACGACCCCAGCGGAAGCTGCGCTCCCAACCCAAGTTGGCAAGAAAGTTTGCCGCAGAAGACAACGCATCTTCTTCACTTGCCCACAAATTTATTTGTCCGTCGCCATCGCCATCAATAGCGTAGTGGGTATAGGCCGAAGGCATAAATTGGGTGTGCCCCATTGCACCGGCCCACGAGCCAATCATGTCTTCTTTTTGCAGCTTCTCTCGCTCCATTAATTTCACAGCAACAAGAAACTCTTGGGTGAAGTAGGTGCTTCGTCGCTTATCACACGCTAAAGTGGCAAGCGAATCGAGTACCGGCATTTTGCCTTTGTAAGAGCCAAAGTTTGTTTCTAGCCCCCAAAAAGCAAGCAGATAATGAGGAGGCACGCCGTATTTTTCACTTAGCTTATGCAAAAGTTTGTCGTGCTTTGCATACATCTCTTTACCTTTTTCGGTACGCCAGTCGGTAACGCGCTTGCTGAAGTACCCTGGAAAGGTTTGTACAAATTCTGGTTGGCTTCGGTCTAGCTCAATCACACGGTCTTGGTGAACAAGACGAGGAAACACATCATCGATAGTCTGCTGGCTAACCCCTTCCTGCTTGGCTTTACCAGCAAGCGCTGCGGTGCAGCTAGCGAATTGTTCATTGGCTAGCGCTGTATTCATTGTCGCACCCGCGAGAAGCAGAGCCATAGACGTGCGAAGTGACGGTCGAAAAAATGAGGCGTAAGACTTGGCCCCTTTAGGCGAACGAGTAGAGAAAAAAGAAGACTTAAATGAAGCTAAGCGCATAGTACGGTTCCTGTGTTACTTGCCAGCATGCTATCGCATTGTGACCGTGAAACGCGAGTAAAATTCATTTTAGTCCTTCAACATACTAGCGCCATGGGACGTTTCAGAAGTATACAAATTCGCAGTGTGCATATTTGGAAACAGTTGTTGAGAGGCGGCCCGAATGGTAATGTTGATACTATTAAAACTAACGTTATAAAGGCGTTCGTTAAATTTATATCGCAATATGTGCGATGTCATCCTCAATGATCTTCATGGCGTTTTCACGTGGCAAAAAGACAGACAAAAGACAATCCATCTTCAAAAAGTAAAGCATCAAGCAATGGCAAAGGCTCGGCCAAGCGCTCGTGGTTTTTCAAACTGTTTTGGCGAGTCACTCTTATTGGTTTGGTTGTGCTTGGGGCCTATGCCTTCTACCTTGACGCCCAAATTAAGCATGCGTTCTCTGGAAATAAATGGGAAGTTCCCGCGCAGATCTTCGCCCGTCCGTTGGAAATCAGCAAAGGTGAAGAGATAACGCCCCAAGAAGTCATTGATGAGCTCAATTTGCTGGGCTACCGCAAGGTAACCTTTGCCGACAGTAGCGGTGAATATAGCTATCAAAATAAGGTGCTGACTGTACAGCGCCGCGCGTTTCAGTTTCCAGAAGGCGCAGAGCCTCTGCGTCATTTAGTGATAACGTGGGAAGGTGCACGTATTGGGGAAATTTATGACAAGTCGCAAGGCCGCCCGTATGGTTCTGCAAAGCTAGAACCCTGGTTAGTAACGCGCATGACAAGCGGGTCTCAAGAAGACCGTATGCTGGTAACGTTAGACACCATTCCTGAAATGTTGCCAAAAGCGCTAACCCTGGTGGAAGACCGCAATTTTTATAATCACCATGGCGTTGCGCCGCTTTCAATATTGCGGGCTCTAATGGCAAATATTGCAGCCGGTAGAACGGTTCAAGGCGGCAGTACGCTAACGCAGCAGCTGGTTAAAAACATGTTTTTAACCCGTGAGCGTTCCATTGTGCGTAAGGCAAAAGAAGCCATTATGGCGGTGATCATTGATGCCCGTTACAGCAAATCAGAAATTATTGAAGCGTACTTAAACGAAGTGTTTTTGGGGCAAAATGGTGATATGGCCGTACATGGTTTTGGACTTGCTAGCTATTTCTATTTTGACCGACCAGCTAACGAGCTAAGTACGCCCGAAATAGCCACGTTGGTTGCTATTATTAAAGGCCCATCTTATTACAACCCACGCAAATATGCTGAGCGCACGAAAGAGCGTCGTGATTTAGTGTTGCGCATGCTGTTTGATGAAAATGAAATTAGTCGTCAAGACTACGAACGTTTTGTGAATATGCCGTTAGGGCTCGCCAGTGGGGCTAGCTTAGCAAGCGGTAAACACCCTGCTTTCATGGAGCAGGTTCGTCGGGAACTCAATGAAATTCTGGCTGAGCCTAGCTTAAGAGATTCGGGCGTAAAAGTGTTTACAACACTTGATATCGTAGCCCAACGACGTGCTGAAAGCGCATTGTCGGGTACGCTAGACGGTTTGCAAAAAGACAGGAAAGTGCCATTACAGGGCGCAATGGTAGTCACAGATAGTGCAAGTGGTGAAGTACGCGCTATCGTTGGCGGAAAAGACTTTGCGTTCAAAGGCTTTAACCGAGCACTAGACGCAAAACGCCCAATAGGCTCGTTGATTAAACCTGCGGTTTACTTAACCGCACTAGAAGATCCTACACAATTTAACCTGGCAACGCCGCTTAAAGACGAGCCCATTACCCTTGAAAGTCGAAATGGAAAAACGTGGTCGCCGCAAAACTACGATAAAGAATTCAGAGGCCAGGTGCCTTTACTTCAAGGGCTAGTCGAGTCTTTAAATATACCTACGGTTAATTTAGGCATGCAGATAGGGCTTGATGCGCTAGCCGATACGATAGAGCGATTAGGGGTAACCACCCCCGTAGATAAAGTACCGTCGTTGACCCTTGGTGCTTTTGAATTGACACCATTTAGTACAAACCAAATGTACCAGACCTTATCAAATGATGGGCGTTACATACCTCTTCATACGGTGACTTCTGTAGTAACAGCAGATAACGCGCTGCTTTGGAAAAAGGCGGAGTTTTTTGCTCAGCGCACCGATGAAGCAGCAACCTATTTGCTAAACTATGCCTTGTATAAAGTAACCACCGAAGGTACTGCGAAGCGCATCGGTTGGAATTTTGGGAATGTGAATATGGCTGGCAAAACGGGCACCACAGACGATTACCGCGATAGCTGGTTTAGTGGCTTCGATAGAAACAATGTGGTTACGGTTTGGGTAGGCAATGATGACAACCAACCGGTTAATTTGACCGGTGCAGGTGGGGCCTTGCCCGTCTTTATAAACTACATGAAATCTCAGTCACCCAAGTCATTATCAAGGCGTTTCCCAAAAGGCTTAGGCATTGCACATTTTGACGCCAAGACCGGCGCGGTTGTGGTTGCAGGATGTGCTGGGAGTTTAAGCGTACCGGCTATTTTGGATGTGCTTCCTCCACCTCAACAAGATTGTTCAGGCCGTCCTGTAGACAAAGACAGCGACAAGGATGATAAAAGCTGGTGGGAACGGATATTCGGATAAAAAAACTCCAGTAAGAAGATAGAAAACACAATCACTTGGCTGGGATACAGTCCGTGCTTTCTATCTCCCTCTGGAGTAAAAGGCCCAGGGAAGGCAAATCTTTTAGCGGTAGTCGGTTAGGTTCCTATTTGTTTTTATTGCGTTTTCAGTGACCTTTCTGAAGGAATAGGCGCGCTGTTGAAAACACCAGCGCACTGACTACAAACGCAATAACCGGTCCGAGTACCACCATAAATAGGGTTGCGGCGGTTAACATGTGCATTCTCCTTATGCGTCGTTATCGTCTGAGCTGATAGGCTCAATCGGCGTAATAGTGATGTCAGCAACCAATGCATTTGCTTCTTCTACTTCTGGCTCAAACGTATGGCTTGCAGTTAACACGTCATAAGTCACGCCTAGGTCCAAGTTCTGCTTAACGTCATGCATGGCGCTTTCAACGATAAAATCTGTATGCGAAACAATGTTGTTCTGAGTGTCGTCAGCGAACGCTGATGCGCCCAATACGCTAGTTGCTAAAGTAAGTGCAGTGAAAGTTTTGCGACCGATAAACATAGTAATCTCCAAAAATTAAGTTAGACACTGCACTTGAACATACTGCGTGGCAGCTATCATGTTGCTAAAGGTTTCGATAATAAGTCGTTATCAATTAACAATTAGTTTATAGCGAGGGATGTGCCAACTCGTAAAAATAAGGTAAGTATATGAATTTAGTGAATTTTAACTTTTGATAAAAAATGAAGGTGGAATTGGGGGATTAAAGAAATACTAAAATTTAGCGAATTTAATGTAGAGGTGGTCAAAATGACTAACGCAAATTTTTTAACACTTGCGCAGCGACACTGGTGACCATGAGAAAGGTCAGAAATAGGGGCGCTAGTCTATAAAGAAGAGCAGCGCCGCCAATGTATAAAAGAGTGAATAGGTCTAGGACGCTTTACTTCTAAATTGTGAAACCATTGTCACTACTAGCGCAATGATCACACCAGCAGCAATACCAACAACACCATCAGCAAGTATAGACATAACCAGCGATGCGTCTGGGATAAGTGCGGTAAACCAGTCGGTAATAACGTGCAAAAAGCCAATGCTGTGTGTGAGGATGCCACCACCGACTAAAAACATAGCAACAGTGCCTAAAACCGCAAGGGTTTTCATTAATGCGGGGGCGGCAACTAATAACGCTCTGCCAATAAATCGTTGAAGGGTGTTCATTGAACCTGTTAACGACTTGCGAAGCATGTAAAGCCCAACATCGTCCATTTTAACTAGTGCCGCTACCAGCCCATAAACGCCAAGGGTAATCGCTAAGCTTAGTGCTACTAGTACACCAATTTGCGTAGTAAGTGTTGCATCGGTCACAGTACCTAATGCAATAACAATGATTTCAGCAGACAGTATGAAGTCGGTGCGTATAGCGCCTTTAATTTTATCTTTCTCAAACGCTACCATATCCACATCTTCGTGGGTAAGCGCTTCTATTCTGGCTTCTCGTGTTTTTTCTTCATCTTCGTGGGGAAGATATTTGTGTAGCAGTTTTTCTGCACCTTCAAAACATAAATATAACCCGCCCAGTACCAAAAGGACGGTTATAAGTGAGGGCACAAAAGCACTGATGGCTAACGCCGCAGGAACCAATATTGCTTTATTAATAAGTGAGCCTTTTGCTACTGCCCATACAACAGGTAGCTCTCGGTCTGCTTTAACGCCTTGGACCTGGTCGGCGTTTACCGCTAAATCGTCGCCCAAGACGCCCGCTGTTTTTTGCGCCGCGACTTTCGACATGGTTGCGATGTCGTCCATTAACGTTGCTATATCATCAAGTAGGGCAAGTAAGTTAGCTGCGGCCACGTCGAATATCCTTTGTTATGTATTACAGTTAGAGTAATCCCAGTAAATAGCAGCTTAGCGTACTTAAAACATGGGTGATATACAATCAGGAATAATGCCGATAAATCACAGTTCTTTTTAGGCAGTTTTCAGGGCTATCACCAACAGAAAAGGCGAAATCAGAGGAAGTGTGAGTTGAGAAGAGCACGCTCGTGCTCTTCTCATGTTGAAGTTAATTACTCCAAATGTTGTTTACCAGTTCTGGATGATCAACAAAAGGGTTTCGATTGTTCTGGAAATTGAAGGCAGCGTCATTCCTATCGATTTCTTTTTGGCTTACAGGGTCTTGAGAATGCCAGCTTAAAAGCAGAGTTAAGAACCAGCTTTCAAATACTTGATCACTCGTACCATTCAACACTGCGTCGCCATAGGTGCTATTCGTTTCCCAATTTGCAATGACGTTTTCATAACGTGTCGCCATGTAGAAATACGCTCTAGCGAAGTCACCTTTGAACTCGTCGATGGGCTCAAAAACGGTGCCTGTATAACCAGAAGCAGAAGAGCCCGCGCCCAGTTTGGAACCATTCGATGACGTATAAGTAGCACTTGCGACATCACCGTACGGATAGCTACTTCGGCGACCGTTAACGTAGCCGTCGGTTGCAAAAACGTGATGAACATCAGTATTCATAGGCGAGACTGCACCGCCAAACCAGCTGCGCGGGAAGGCGTGTTCGCGGTTATAGCAACTGCCTTCTCCACTATAGCTGCCACACTGGTCAGAACCAGCCGTGTAGCTGTAAGCGTCACTACCATTTGGGTTTTCTGAATACATGTCCAAAATGGAGCCGTCATTTTCATAGTAGCTGTCGCTTGTGTATGAAATATAGAATGTCCAAAGGTCGCCATAGCTTTGTGTATTATGATTTTTGATAATGTTGTAAAGCTCGGTTTTTAACGCATAGCCTGACAGACCGTTGGCACTTGCATAGTAACCAGTGAGTTCTGATGAACCACCACCACTGCCGCCGCCACTCGTTGTACCAACGCTAAAGCTGGTGCTTTCACTCGCGCCGAAAGAGCCGCCATTAGCAACAGACACGCCCTCTATTAGCAAGTTATAGCTGCCAGAGCCATAGGAGCAGCAAATTCCATCGCCATAGGCATCACTAATGGTAAAGGTATATTCTCCATCAGTAAGGCAAACCGCTTCAGTATAACTTTGGTTGCTAGCGTAGCTGCTGCCAGAGGCTTCAACTTGGTTGTTTGCGTTAGTTATTTGCCAACTGGTTTCGCTGCCGTAATTGTCGGTAGTTAAGTTCAAAACGCCTGAATGGCTAGCACACGTGCTTCCACCGCCGTTATTGCCACCTGACCCAAACGTAGTCGGCTCGAATGCGTCTACATAGACGGTTTCTGACCCATCAAAGCCCGTCTGATCATAAAAGCGTAACCCCACCTCAATCTCTTTTGACGCTGTAGCGGAATAAGAGAAAGTAAGCTGTTGCCAGTTTCCAGTTAATGAGTTGTCAGAATAACCTTGATAACCGTCTACATATAGGCGTGCTTTTACAGCACCTTCAGTGTGATATAGCCTCACTGAAAATTCATAATTTTGACCGGCGGTTACATTGATTGTCTGACGGAAGTCAGTTGAACCTTGCGTTGTCGTATTGACGGTAACTGCAGCAGACTTGCTTCCCGAGAATGAGTAGACCGAGTTTTCAGCTACACTAATGCCGGAGTCGATAGTTGACCATGAATTAGGTGCGCCAGACGTCCATGTTTCAAAGTCTCCATTGGAGACCTGACCCATGGCGATAGCGGGTAACAACGCACCTGCCAAGCCGACTATTTGACGTAAGTTTATATTCATTTATTTTCCGTTATTGTCTTTATTTTAAATGTATATTTATTCCTTAAACGTAGTGTTCGACGCCTTCCTAGGCGTATCAAATATTGCACGTATTTGTGACAAAATGAATAAAAGTGCTTAATCTAACGGCAGAGAGTACTGAGTTAACGGCAAGGAAATAGATGCAAATAAACGGTGAGTTAGGCAAAAGATCAGTACTACCTATTATGGACTGTTGGGAGCAATAAAATGACTGACAGCCCAATTCCATCGCTATCCGTACGCTCATATACGAAGCAAACGTGCCGCCATAAACACAACTACTTTCAGTTAGTGCTGCCCATCAACGGACATATCTTGATAGAAATCGATAATTTTAGCGGGCGGGTAGGCGTAGGCGAAGGCGTATGCATAGCGCCGAATGAGGTCCATTATTTTAGCGCTAACGAACTGTCAAAATTTATTGTGGCGGACTTGGAGTATGTGCCAGTTAATTTAAATGACAGGTTGCACCCGATATTTCAGGTAACGTCCGCATTACAGGCGTTTTTATCGTTTGTAGAGATTCAAATTAGCCAGTTTGCTGACCAAGGCCATGAAGAAATACTGGCGCTATTTTTAACCTTGCTAGAAACATCCTTGAAAGGATGCAGCATGGATAAGCGAATGACTCCTGTATTAAGCCATATTCATCGCGACCTTGCCCGAGGCTTTACACAGGTGGAGTTAGCACGGATAGCCTGCATGGGAACAACGCAATTCAAAACACGCTTTAAAGAAGCCACCGGGCATAGTTTACGAGATTACCTTGTAAAAGTGAGGATGGAAAAGGCCAAAGCACTACTTAGAAATACCGATACACCAATGTTGGGTATAGCTCAGCTAACAGGGTATGAAGATGTTGCAGCATTCAGTCGCCGGTTCAAAGCGTATTTCGGGCGACCCCCTAAGTTTTTCAAAAGAAAGTGACTGTGATAAGGGCTTACCTCACATGACGGTAAATCGTTGATAGAGAGGGCTAGTTAATCTCTTCGTCTTTAGGAAGTTTATTGACTCTGGCTTCTATAAAACGTTTGTGGTCGTCCATTTTGGTGCATTCTAAGGTTCCACCAGCAATTCCACTCAATATCGCCAAAGTTTTATTGGTCGTACTGCTACAGTTTACGCGTTTTGAAGGGCGTCGATTTTCATTAGCTTGTATTTGCTGTGTGCTTGGCCCGCTAAGAACAGGACTATTTTTACGCTCTTGAAATGCTTTTGCTGCTTGTTCTGCGTCTTCAGCGACTTTGTCACTGTGATACTTTTCAAAATAGAGGGCGGCGCCATCTTTTACCGACAGATTCAACGAGCCTGCGCGCCGATTTGCGTCTTTTGATAAAGTGGGCGACGGCAGTGTACTAGTCGGCTTACTTTCAATGGGTACCTGCTGTGTATCGGGCTCAGCATTTTTCTGCTGCTTGGGCGCAGGGCTTTCTACAATTTCATTCTTACTATCAAGTGCTTCAGTCGCTTTGGTTGCGTCAGGCTTCAACTCAATTTCTTGCCTTTTAGGGGAAACATCGATTGGTTTAGTTTCTTGTGGTTTAGCTTGGGCAGAAGGGCGTGGAACGGGGGGATAGTACAGTCTGGCGCTTATCTCCTGCGTTCGCTCCAAAACATTTACTCGTGCTTTTTGGTTGTTGATGCCCATTTGAGAAAGTATGACCACTACGATGATCCCAAACACATGTGCACAGCCCGAAATTAATAGTGGGCGCCACGCCGTTCTCTTTGCAACGGAATGGTGTTCAATGCTGCGCTCAGGCGCAAAGAAAGATGGGGTGATAGTCGTCATAGTAAACAACAGACCATGGGCCCTATCGAATAGTTCCATCCTAATTTCATCGCACTTTTTAGTCCTCTCACCTTACCGCAACCTCATACCGCTTCAAAATTGGGCAAATTTTTAACAGTGCACCATTAGTGTGCATTATTTTTGTGCGTTCATGAAGCGTTTGCTTGTATGTATTTGATTTATTTGGCTAATCATTTGTGGCATGGCTCTTGGTTTATCTTCCCATAGTTGGAAACACGACCATAAACCACAGAATAACCAAAACAAACTGGGAGCAACTCATGAAACTAGTCACAGCGATCATCAAGCCGTTCAAGCTAGATGATGTTCGTGAAGCCATTTCAGAAATCGGTATCGACGGTTTGACCGTGACCGAAGTGAAGGGCTTTGGACGTCAAAAAGGACACACTGAACTTTACCGCGGAGCGGAATATCAGGTGGATTTTCTACCTAAAGTCAAACTGGAAATTGCTGTTCAGGATGATCAAGTAGAGCGCCTGGTAGAAGCCATCGTTGGCGCTGCCAAAACAGGCAAAATTGGAGACGGCAAGGTGTTTGTTTACGACCTTGAACACGCCGTTCGTATTCGAACTGGTGAGTCGGATAGCGACGCGCTGTAAGCCACAACGATATATTTGCGGAGAAAACCATAATGGAAATCACTTTTGAACTTGGGTATGCGCTAGATACCTTCTATTTTCTAATCTGCGGTGCACTAGTTATGTGGATGGCTGCAGGTTTTGCGATGCTTGAAGCAGGTCTTGTTCGAGCGAAAAACACCACAGAAATTCTAACTAAAAACGTGGCGCTATTCGCTATCGCTTGCACTATGTACATGATTTGCGGTTACGGCATTATGTACGGTGGCGGCGACTGGGGTCCATTCCTAAGCGGTATCATGGCTGATGGCGCAACAGGTGTCGCTGAAGAGCCAGCAACGTATGCACCTTCTGCTGACTTCTTCTTCCAAGTAGTATTTGTTGCAACAGCAATGTCTATCGTATCTGGTGCGGTAGCTGAGCGTATGAAGCTTTGGGCATTCCTAGCGTTCGCAGTTGTTATGACGGGCTTCATCTATCCAATGGAAGGTGCTTGGACATGGGGCGGCGAAGCAGTATTCGGTATGTATACGCTTGGCGATCTTGGTTTCTCTGACTTTGCAGGTTCAGGTATTGTTCACATGGCTGGTGCAGCTGCTGCTCTTGCTGGTGTTCTTGTGCTTGGTGCTCGTAAGGGTAAATACACCGCTGACGGTAAAGTAAACGCGATTCCAGGTGCAAACTTACCGCTTGCAACTTTAGGTACATTCATCCTTTGGATGGGTTGGTTTGGCTTCAACGGCGGTTCAGTACTGGCTACTGCAACTGTTGAAAGTGCAAACTCAGTAGCGATTGTATTTATGAACACAAATGCTGCAGCTGCTGGTGGTGCAATTGCTGCACTTATCGTAGCACGCATTCTATTCGGTAAGGCTGACCTAACTATGGTACTTAACGGTGCTCTAGCCGGTCTTGTAGCTATTACAGCAGAGCCTTCAACACCTACACCACTACAAGCTACGCTGTTCGGCGGCCTTGGTGGTATTTTAGTAGTGCTTAGCATTGTTGCACTAGACAAGCTTAAGATTGACGATCCAGTGGGCGCAATTTCAGTTCACGGCGTGGTTGGTCTTCTAGGTCTTATCCTTGTACCTTTCACTAACGATGGTTCAAGCATCTCTGGTCAGCTAATTGGTGCAGCGACTATCTTTGTATGGGTATTCGTAGTGAGCCTAGTGGTATGGCTAGTGATTAAAGCGGTTATGGGTGTACGTGTGAGCGAAGAAGAAGAATTCGACGGCGTAGACATGAGCGAATGTGGTCTGGAAGCATACCCAGACTTCACAAGCAGCCGTTCGTAAGAGAGTCTCGATTAGGCAACGAAACAACAATAACAATAATGCCTTATTACTTCGTTTAAGCCCCGCTAATGCGGGGCTTTTTTCGTTTCATGCAATGTGTTTTATGACCATTACTGAGCTTAGGAAAAGAGCCTAGGCGTAATGTGACAATAACGCTACACTATGAATCGATAGACTAACGCTAGATTTATTATCGGCAACGTTTTAGTAAAAGGACGGTTATGATTGCAAGTGTGCGACTTCTACCTTTGATACTGGCTTTCTTTAGTATCAGCTGTTTGGGCTATGACAGAATAACGGGGCATCCCTTTGCAAGTCGCTCAGAAGTTATTGCAAAGAACGGCATGGCAGCAACAAGCCAACCATTAGCTACGCAAGTGGCGTTGGATATTTTAAAACAAGGCGGCAGTGCAGTTGATGCAGCTATTGCAGCTAACGCCATGTTAGGTTTAGTTGAGCCTACAGGCAGCGGTATTGGCGGCGACCTATTTGCCATTGTGTGGGATGCAAAAGAAGAGAAGCTAGTCGGCTTAAACGCTTCTGGCCGTTCACCCAGACAGTTAACCAAAGCGGTGTTTGCCGAGCGTGGTTTGCATCAAATTCCAAAATTTGGTCCGCTACCCGTTTCTGTCCCTGGCGCTGTAGATGGCTGGTTTGCACTACACGAAAAATTTGGCAAGCTGCCCATGTCTGCGCTGCTTACGCCATCTATCAAATATGCCCGTGAGGGGTTTCCTGTTTCAGAAGTCATTGCCTATTACTGGCAGATGAATCAAGAGCGAATTGGTCACTATGACGGCTTCGCAGAGACTTTTCTTATCGACGGGAAAGTACCGCAAAAAGGCGATGTTTTTAAAAACCCTGGCTTAGCCGTGACCTATGAAAAGATTGCAACAGGCGGGCGAGATGCTTTTTATAAAGGCGATATCGCACGCACTATCGATGCTTACATGAAGTCCCAAGGCGGCTTTTTGTCATACCAGGATTTGTCATCGCATACCTCGGAGTGGGTAGAGCCCGTTTCTGCTAACTATCGCGGTTATGATGTGTGGGAACTTCCGCCCAATGGACAAGGCATAGCGGCCCTACAGATTCTTAATGTGCTTGAGCACTATGATATCGAAGGAATGGGGTTTAACTCAGCAGACTACATCCATACCTTTGTTGAAGCCAAGAAGCTCGCCTTCGAAGATCGCGCTAAGTTCTATGCGGATCCAGACTTCAACGATATTCCAGTCGACTGGCTAATTTCGAAAGAGTATGCCGCTAAGCGCCAGAAGCTCATAGATAATGAACGCGCAGCGAATCGCGTTGATGCGGGTATTTATGAAGGGGATACCATTTATCTGACCGTTGCTGATAAAGAGGGCAATATGGTGTCCTTAATTCAAAGTAACTACCGCGGAATGGGCTCAGGCATGACACCTCCAGGGCTAGGTTTTATTCTTCAAAATAGAGGTGAGATGTTTACGCTTGAAGAAGGGCACTTTAACGAATATCGCCCGGGAAAGCGTCCATTTCACACCATTATCCCGGCTTTTGTAACAAGAAACGGTAAGCCAGTGATGAGCTTTGGCGTGATGGGCGGTGGAACTCAGCCTCAAATGCATGCGCAAATTATTGTAAACATTCTCGACTTCGGAATGAATTTGCAGGAAGCGGGGGATGCTCCACGCATACTGCACAGTGGGTCGAGTAGCCCAACGGGCGCGTTGATGACTGATGGTGGCTATGTGAGCTTAGAATCAGGGTTCAGTGAAACCGTTCAGCGAGAACTCATGGAGCGGGGGCATAAGCTTCAACGCGTGGTAGGCGCGTTCGGTGGCTATCAGGCCATCGCTTGGGACGAGCAGAAAGGTGTCTATTTTGGCGCTTCAGAAACGCGAAAAGATGGACAAGCCGCGGGCTATTAAGCACACTAGTGTAAATAATAGGCGGCGGAGTTAATTTGTTCCCCCGTTTGCTGCTTCGCTTTAAAGGGTTTCAAAGTTTGAAGCAGCCGCTACACTTTACGATAAGGTTCGCACAACAAAGCGCGGCGAATGATCGCCAGCAGCGAAACGTCAGAACAAGGCGTTAATAACAACAAGAGCGGCAATGACACAACCACAAAAAGGCCTCTGCGCTGAGCCAAATTTACATGCACAGTATTTACTACTGAACGTCATTGATGACGATAGCCAAGCCGTACGCGCCAAACTATCTCGCGTGCTGGATATATTCGAGCATTTTGAGAATGAGCACTATGAAGCCATGGTAACCGGCGTTGTCGCTATTGGCACCGGTTACTGGGCTGAGGTATACCCCGGTTTGATACCTGTTGAGCTTGCCCCTTTTCCTGATATGCAGTGTGATGATAGAAGTGCCCCCACCATGCCTTGCGATCTCTTCATTCAAATTCGCGCTGATAGGCTGGATATTTGCCATGCGGTTGGCATTGAAGTGATGGATTTGTTGCGTATTCATGTAGAACTGGTAGAGCAAATAAGAGGGTTTAGGTACTTAGATGGCCGTGACCTCAATGGTTTTCTCTATGGCGCAGATAATCCACGTGGCATGAAGCGGAGACAAGTCGGCATTATTGGCGAAGATGACCCTGATTTTAGCGGTGGCAGCTATGTTCACATACAACGCTATCGCCACGATTTAAGGCGCTGGAATAGTCTTTCAAGCCGTCAGCAAGAACAAGTGATGGGCACCACGCAAGAACACAATTTGGTAAGTAGCGAACAGTCTGAATCTTCGCATTGTGTTAGGGCAAGCACTGTTGCGCCCGATGGCGACGAACCAAGGCTAATTAAGCAAGGCATGCCATACGGTGATATGGCCTCCCAAGGTTTATTCTTTGTAAGCTGTAGTGCCAGTGCGCGGCCATTTAAACAGATGCTCCACAGCCAAATATACGGCAACGGTGAAGGCGATTATGACAGATGGCTGGACTTTACCAGTGCTGAAACAGGTGCTGCGTTTTTCGCGCCATCCATTAATTTTATTCGCCAGCAGGCTAAGTTATCTGAGTCCTAAATTTAACCGTCGCTTATGGCCATTGGGATTAGTAGACTAGCGCACCATCCCAATCCTCCTTAAAATCGACGCTTCTGTAAATTCGACAAACATCTATGTGATGATGCGCTAGCGAATCGTTTGGGCTCATAGCGACAGCGGTCTCAAAAAAAGAAATGGCCTCGTCCCATTGCTGATTTATACGGCATGCGATACCTGCGGCAATCTTGGTCTGAACCGCTAACTTCTTTTCCTGCTCACTCTCTGAAAGGTGGCTTAACACCTCGTATATTTCAATTGGCGCTTTTCGTCCTTTCACTCTTACCCAGTCAAGCAAGCGGGTTTTAATTGGCAAGCCAGACCCTATGGTCTGAAGAACTTGGGCACTTACGATAATATCCGCCTCGTATTTGGGGGTTAAAGCTTCTAAGCGAGAAGCAATGTTTACGCTATCGCCAATGACGGTGGTATCCATCCTATCTTCTGAACCTACCGTACCCATAATAACAGGGCCAAAGTGGATACCTATTCCCATATTAATTGGTTCGTAGTTACTGTTCTTTCTATGGCCGTTATATATTGTCAGCGCTTTGCGTAAGTCGAGCGCAGCATTAACCGCATCCATAGCTTTTTGTTGTGAAGATCCTTCGCGATGATCGAACAGCGCCATAATGGCGTCGCCCATGAACTTATCAATAAAACCGTGGTTTTGATGAATAGGATCATTCATTCTGGTGAAATAAGAATTAAGAAAGTTCATCAACTCTTGTGGCGTAATACGTTCAGAAAAGCCGGTAAAGCCTCTGATATCGCAAAACATAATCGCAACGTCGTTTTCTGCCGCATAGCCAAGACCCAGCGCGTCTACGTCAGAATTCGACATGTGCTCCACAAACTGCTTTGGAATGAATTTTTGAAAGGTTTGTGTAAGCCTTTGGGCCTCATCGGCAGCTGTGTGAAAGTGCGTTTCATCGTCGTTTTTTGCGACAGTGGTGGAGACATGACGCCGACGTTTAAATTGGCTAGCTCTGTATGCAAACCGACGGCTGCGCCTTACGTGCAAAGTTGTGATAGCGACACTGTAGAGAAAAAGTGCGCAAATAGCGCCAAACTGCCAATCCATTGATAACACCACACCTATAAACTGCTTTTAAATGAAGGCTAATAATCTAGCCCGCGAGGAATTCAAGCGTTACGTATGAGAGAAGCAATGAAGAAGAGGCACTAATACGCCACGGTGGGCGTATTAGTGCAAAAATTACCAGAAAGGAATTAACTTAAAGCGTTGAGAACACTTTATCTGCTGCAGCAAGGGTTTGCTCAATGACTGCAGCGTCATGCGCTTTAGAAACAAAGCCCGCTTCATAAGATGCAGGTGCTAAGTAAACGCCTTGCTCTAGCATACCGTGATAGAACTTGTTGAATTGCTCGGTATTACAGTTAATTGCTTGCTTGTAGTTCGTGACTTTCTCTACGTCAGTAAAGAATATCCCAAACATACTGCCGGCAATATTAGTAGTTAGACTAATATTGTGTTTGTCAGCAAGGGCTTGGAAACCATCCACTAGCGTTTGCGTATTTTCGAAAATTGAATCGTAAAGTCCAGGCTGCTTTATTTGCGTTAAAGCAGCAAGACCTGCAGCCATTGCTACCGGGTTACCAGAAAGCGTACCCGCTTGGTAAATTGGCCCTGTCGGTGCTATGTGAGTAATAATGTCACGACGGCCACCAAAACAGCCCACTGGCATACCGCCGCCAATGACTTTACCCAAGCAAGTCAGGTCTGGTTTGATGTTATAACGCTCTTGCGCCCCGCCGCGAGATACGCGGAAGCCTGTCATTACTTCATCAAAAATCAATACGCTGCCATATTGGTCGCAAATAGCGCGAAGTCCTTCAAGGAAGCCTTCCACAGGAGGGATACAGTTCATGTTACCTGCGACAGGTTCAACGATAATGCACGCAATATCATCGCCATGGGCTTCGAAGATTTCTTTTACGCTGTCTAGGTTGTTGTATTCAACGGTAAGCGTATGCTCAGCAACATTTGCTGGAACACCTGGTGAACTTGGTACACCAAGGGTTAGCGCCCCTGAGCCCGCTTTCACTAGCAGTGAGTCGGCGTGCCCGTGATAGCAGCCTTCAAACTTAACAATTTTGTTTCTGCTCGTGTAGCCGCGAGCCAGGCGAATAGCTGACATAGTGGCCTCTGTACCAGAGTTCACCATGCGTACCATTTCCATAGATGGAACCAGTTCGCTAACCAACTCAGCCATGATCACTTCAGCTTCGGTAGGTGCACCGAAAGACAGTCCGTTATACGACGCTTCAATAACCGCTTCGCGAATTTGGGCGTTATTGTGACCTAGAACCATAGGGCCCCAAGACTGAATATAGTCAATATATTGCTTACCATCCGCATCCCACATGTAAGCGCCATCAGCTTTCGTGATGAAGCGAGGTGTACCGCCTACCGCTTTAAAAGCGCGAACGGGTGAATTTACGCCACCAGGAATGGTTTTTTGGGCGCGGGTAAATAGGGCTTCAGATTTTTGCATGTAATTACTTACTCTTATTGCTGTACCAAACAACGTCACGCTCGTACTTAGTGAGAAGGTTTTCTACACCCAGAGTAAGCGCAAACAATGCCATTCTGACAAGTACACCATTGTCGGTTTGTCTAAAAATGGCGAGGTTTGGATTGAGGTTTAGATCGTTATCTAATTCGTTGGCTTCCATACGTGAATCTCGTGGAAGTGGATGCATGATAACGGTCTTCGACTGAAAGTGTTTCGTGTAAATCGACTGATTAAGGCGGAACTTACCTCGGTATTTGTTGGCTTCTTCTTGAGAAGGAAAGCGCTCTTCCTGAATGCGTGTTTGATAGCATATGTCCGCATCCATATTCCCTTCAAGGGTATCGGTAATGGTAAGCTGGTGCCCCGCATTTTCGATGGCGTCTATGATGGGCTGAGGCATGGCCAGCTCTTTTGGCGAAATGAGCGTAAAGCGAATGTTTTTAAACAAACATAACAAGCGAGATAAAGAGTGTACTGTTCGGCCGTAACGCAAATCACCAATCATGGCGATGTGTAAGCCGTCAATGCCGTGACCATTGTATTCCAGTTCACGTTTAATCGTGAACAAGTCCAACAGTGCTTGGGTTGGGTGTTCGTTTGCACCATCACCACCGTTGATAACAGGTACACGACTACCTTCGGCAAATTCTGCCACTGAACCCGCCGCAGGATGTCGCATTGCAATAATGTCGGAATAGCCGCTCAGCACACGGGCTGTGTCGTACAATGACTCACCTTTAGCCAGCGCAGAGCTCGACATGCCGGTGGTTTCTCTAACTTCACCACCTAAAAGGTTGAATGCGGTACCAAAGCTAACTCGCGTACGGGTACTTGGCTCAAAGAAAAGGTTACCGAGAATGGCGCCATCTAGCACGGTTGTGCGCTTTTGTCGTTTGGCATAGGGTTGCATGGAATTGGCAACTGAGAACACTTTCTCAATGGCCTCGCGATCGAATTGATTAACCGAAAGAATGTGGTTACCGGTAAAGTCAGACATGCGCTTCTCAATCATCAACGAAAACGGCGCTAGTTTATAATACCGCTGGGGTTAAGTCATTAGCGCAACGTTAATCTTGCCATACGTTTTTCTCAGTTTGGCGTTTTATTGAAAAGGGCTTTCCACAAATCAAAACGCAAGTGTGCATATGCGCATATGTCGACTAATTGTGTTGCTGAGTATAGTGGGTAAAGAGTAAAAGGATCTTTTCAGCCGCGCTATTTACGTGGGCTGTAATCGCTTCGTCTTGAAGCGGAGACTGTATGCCGCACAGCATCATTGTGTGATATTCCCCCTTAAGCAGGGCGCAATAGTCAACTGCCAGCTGTTGGGCGATATCACGGCTTAAGCTACCTTCTCCGAACTTCTCTATGACATCACTCAATGTAGATAGGGAAGCTTCGGGGCCAGCCTGATAAAAAAGTGTTGCCACATGGGGGCTATTTACCGCTTCAGCTATAATTACTCGAAAGATAGCAATGGCTTCAGGATCTTGTAATAGTCGCACAAACTGACAGCCAACTTTTCGTAAACATTCTAATAGTGAGAGTGAACCTGAAGTGGCGTCGATAAGTTGCTGGGTGTCGAGTTGGTAAGATCTGCATTTCGATGAGATTGCCGCTTTAAAGAGAGCATCTTTTCCTTCGAAATGAGAATAGACCGTTTGTTTAGACACACCAGAGGCTTTAGCCACAGTGTCCATAGATGTGTTGGCAAAGCCCTCTTTTAAGAACAGGCAAGACGCTGCATGCAATATAAGATGGTATTTCTCTTCGCTTTTAGGTCGGCCTTGCTTTCGAGTGGTAGCCACGTTCGTTCTCACTTTATTGACGAATATTTAAATATCAAACTGGACGGTCTAGTATTTATATACTAGCATAGCACAATAAGTATGCAAATATAGCCCAGAGCAAACGCTAAACTGGTTAAAGGAAATGTTATGACTGCTGCAACGACGCCTTCTAAAAGTGGCAAACTCTCACTTATTATCGCTATTGCCGTTTTTACTGCAGCGTTGGTCATTCTTTTGATGACAGCAGGTCTTGGCAATGCGACACAAACGCCAGAGGCAAGAGTTCCCGTTGCAGTGTCCACTGGAACAGTCAAAATTCAATCGGGCTTTGAAACTCCAATCAATGTTTTTGGGCTAATCGAATCCCCGCGGGCCACTTCGCTTTCATTCGATATGGCAGGGCAAGTCAATACACTACTTGTTGAAGAGGGCGATGTAGTAAGCAAGGGAGATGTTCTAGCCCGTCAAGATATTCAGCGTCTCAATGCCAGAAAACGTGAGCTTCAAGCCTCACTTGAGCGTGCGAACGCCGACCTTGAACTTGCTAAAGTAAACAGCGAAAGAACCACGTCGTTGGTTGAGAAAAAGCTAGAATCAGCGCAGCGACTAGACGAAACCAAGGCAAGTCTCAATGTCGCTAAGGCCCAAGTTAGTGAAATGCAGGCCGCCCTTGAATCACTGAATGTAGAAATAGAAAAAACGACCCTTATTTCTCCCTTCGATGGCGTAGTCAATCGACGCTTTTTTGATGAAGGCAGTGTAGTTAGCGCTGGAACCCCGGTGTTTGGAATTACAGGCATAGAGAATTATCAGGCACGTTTCGCGGTACCTGCCGATGTTGTGGATCAGTTTGACCTTAATGAGCCGGTGCTGGTTAGCGTCGGGGATATTGATGTGGCGGGTACTGTTACGCAACGCTTACCTGTTCGCAACGTGCAAACGCGAACCATTGATATTTTAGTGACATTAAATAGTAATGAGCGGGTACGCCCCGGTGACATGGCTATTTTGTCTGGCTTTCGTTCTCACTCTGAGACAGGAAGTTGGCTGCCGGTTAACGCGCTAAGCAACGGCTTGCGCGGTTTGTGGCGCGTATTTGTTTTATCAAACGAGCAAAACGCCACCCTTGAAGCCCGTGTAGTGGAAGTTGTATATACCGACGGAAACAACGCGTTTGTGCGCGGAGCGCTTAAAGATGGAGAGGTTTACGTAAGCGAAGGTACACACAAACTCGCACCTGGCCAGATGGTATCAATCCCTAGTCAACATCAAGCTGGGGCACGCTAATGAAGTCCTTTAACTTCGGCTCAGATAAATCTTATCCATGGTATACCTTATTTTACCGACGAGGGCATTTACTCATACTGAGTCTTCTGGTGCTAGTCACAGCAGGGTTGTCAGCATTAGGCTCTCTGCCGCGTATTGAAGACCCGCGAATAGATACGCGAAACGCATTAATCATCACTCAATACCCAGGCGCATCGGCGGAACGGGTAGAGGCTTTGGTTAGTGATGTGCTTGAAGACAGGCTTAGAGAAATATTTGAAATAAAGGAAGTGAAGTCCACGTCGCGTGCTGGTATCTCCATTATCCTTATAGAAACGCAAGACTGGATAAATAATTCAAGTAACGAACAACTATTCAGTGAAATTCGCGATGCCATTGGCGCTGCCGCTGAGTCATTCCCTGAAGGTGCAATGGCGCCAGTTTTCGATGAAAAGCGCGGCGCGACAGCGTTCACTTTATTGCTATCTGTGCGAGCAGACCACTTTGAAAATACCCCTATTACACTCACCGCGCGTTTGGCTCAAGAACTTACAGACAGGCTGCGAAACGTTAACGGCACTGAGCTAGTGCGTGTATACGGCGCACCGCAGGAAGAGATTAGCGTCAATATCGACCCTATTAAGCTTGCCGCAACGGGTCTTACCTTACAGCAAGTAAGCAATTTAATAAGCCGCGCCGACCCCAAATTACCTGCGGGTATGCTTAACTCCCAGCAAAGTAATTTGCGCTTTACAGTGGGAGAGGGCTTAAATGGCGTGAACATGATTGCTTCAATTCCCTTAGTTAACGAGCAAGGCCGCTACTTACGGGTAGAAGACGTCGCTACAGTGGAGCGCAGTTTTACTACCCCTCGCAACGAAGTGGCATTTCTAAATGGTGAAGAGTCTATATTTGTGGCAGCGCGTATGCAGCCGTCACTGCGTTCTGATGTATGGACAGAAAATGCATTAGCAGTAGTGGAGCAGTTCAATAAAGACTTCAGCGGAACCTTAACCGCTACCGTCGCATTTGAGCAAAACGAATATACCGCTACTCGCCTTGCTGACTTATCGATGAACCTGCTTATGGGGTGCGCCGTGGTCATGATGGTTATTCTACTTTTCATGGGGTTTCGTGCTGCGTGGATTGTGGGCCTGGCACTTCCCTTATGCGCCGCTTTTGCCCTGTTCTCTTTAAGTTTTTACGACGAGCAAATTCACCAAATGTCTATCTTTGGCATGATCATCGCCATTGGTTTACTAATCGATAATGCCATTGTTATTACCGATGAAATTCGCATTAATTTACAAGATCCTAATTTAACGCGAGTAGGTGCTATGGCCAAAAGCGTTTCACATCTATTTGTACCGCTTTTGGCTTCAACGCTTACGACCATTTTAGGCTTTATGCCCATCTTTCTTTTAGACGGAAACATTGGTGACTTTGTTGGCCCGATTGCCATTAGCGTGGTGATGGCACTTATTGGCTCGCTGTTTATTTCTCTTACTATCATTGCAGCCCTCGCTGCCCGATTTTTGCCAAAGCACGACAATAGTTTGCAACATGAAATAGCATCGAAGGCGTGGTGGAAAGTGGGATTACAAGCGCCAGAGCTCAGTCTCGCTTTTAAAAAGCAATTGGGTAGATGGGTTAAACAGCCAATTTTGGTGTTACCGGTTATTGCTATCCTTTGTTTATCGGGTTTTGTATTGTCGGGCACCTTGGCGAATGTGTTTTTCCCAAGTGCAGATAGAGACCAGTTCGAAGTGTACCTGTGGACCAAAGAAGGGAGCAGCATCGACAACACAACGAGCTATGTTAAAAAAATAGATAGTGCTATTCGCAGTGAGCAAGGCGTGAAACAAGTTAGTTGGTTAGTCGGGGGCTCTGCGCCGTCGGTGTACTACAACCAGATGATGACGCGTGACAACATGCCTTATTTCGCAAATGCTGTGGTGTCGACAGATACAGTGGATGACGCTGTTGCGCTAGTGGGCAAACTACAACAAGAGCTTGATAGCGCGTATCCAGAAGTACAAATTGTAGTGCGAGCCTTTGGGCAGGGGCCGCCTATTGCGGCGCCTGTTGAGGTAGAGATTTTCGGCCCTGATCTGAATGTGTTGAATGACCTAGGCGACAAAGTACGCATGTTAATGTCTGAAGTCGACGGCATTTCTCAGTCTATAACCAGCGTTTCAATGGGAGAACCCGAGCTTAAAATAAACGCGGACAGCGATAACCTGTCTTACTTGGGGCTTACGCTTTCCGAGCTTGCCAATCAAATGCAGATAAACTTTTCAGGTATTACCGGTGGTTCTGTTTTGGAAAGCACAGAAGAAATTCCTGTACGCGTAAGGCTAGACGAGGCGTATAGACAAAATGTAACGGGCGTAGACGCCATGCCAATTCCGGTTGCAGGAGACAATGCTATTTCTTGGTCGCCACTTGCTGCTGTAACAAACTTAACGCTTCAGCCTGCAACCAGCAGTATTACGCGCCTTGATGGCGAAAGGCTAAATCGTATTCAGGCGTTTTTGCTTCCTGGTGTCCCGGCCATTGATGCAAGTAATCATTTGCGAGATCTTCTCGAAAGTCGATTAATTCTTCCCGAAGGATATCGTATTCATTTAGCGGGAGACGCTGATGAACAGCAGCAAGCATTAGGTAAATTAGCGACCTATGCGCCGGTGCTGTTGGTTCTTATGGTAACAACTCTCATTCTGACTTTTACCAGCTTGCGCATGGCGGGTGTAATCGGATTAGTGGCAATACTTTCTGTAGGGCTGGGTATGTTCAGTCTTTGGATATCTGGATTGCCGGTTGGGTTTAATCCGCTGCTAGGTTGTGCTGGCCTTATTGGCGTAGCAATCAACGGATCGATAGTGGTCATTGCCGCTATCAACGCGAACCCCAAAGCAAAGCAGGGAGACACGAAAGCCATTGTTGAAGAAACCATGAGCTGTAGCCGCCATATTTTATCGACTACTTTCACAACGGTAGGTGGATTGATTCCTTTGCTATTGTTCAGTGAAGGTAGCTTTTGGCCGCCGTTGGCCGTGGTGCTGGCTGGTGGAGTAGGATTCTCGGTAATCTTGTCGTTAGTCTTTACGCCAACTATAGTGGCGGCTTTTCAACGATACCGTTATAGAAATCACACATTGGCATAATTTTACGGTTAAACTATCCCTTTTTAACCCACGTATAAATTTGGCTTACTTAGCGTATGCGAAAATCAAATCCTCTTTTGCGTTGGTGGCAAACCGACTGCGTTAAGTGTAAACGCATGAGACTTTATATCGTTTGGGCCGTAATCATGTTGGTGGTGTATTTTTATGTCTGGTACTAGTGTCGAACCAATCTATATCCGAGCAGCCTCGAAAAGTAACGGTATTACCAGCCTGGTGCTGGGCTGTATCGGTTTGTGTGTTGCGGCACTGTGGTTAGCCTTTCTTCCCGATTGGCTGTTCTTAGCGGGGATTTTCATCACCAGTGCCGCGTTAGTGTGCTTGCTCGTAGGGTACTTCAAAATTCGTGAGCCGGACTATAGTTTGGAAATAGCCAAAGACTATATTACCTATCGTCATCGCTTAGGCAGCTGGCGTATTCACTGGGACAACTTACAGCGCGCAGATTGCCCCCGTGTTCGTCATGGGCTGGAGCATATTCCCCTTGAAACCATCGGTTTCAAAATCAAAAGTTACACGGATTTCCTCAATACGATTTCACCACGGCTTGCAACGCACTTGTTAATGGAGCAGCGGCCATTGCTAATGCAGAACACAGATGAGAATTGCGCTTCTGGAAGCTGTTATGAGCAATCTATGTTTGACGATAAGCAGTACGTTATGGAAGACGGGACCATCATTAAAGGCATTAAAGCTATGCTGGCACATCGTATGGTAGAGCTAAGAAAGCGCCTTGGGTATGATATTTTTATCGCGAGCTCAGAGCTAGATAGGGATGCCAGCGAGTTTGCAGGACTTATTGCTCAGTGCCAGAAAGCTAGGCAGTCTTCTGAAGCCAGCTAAGCTCATCGTAGCAATTAGACTTTATTTGCCTAGCTGCGGCTGTCCTTCAATTTACTCTCGTTAAGCACTTTCTTGGCTTCGGCAATAAGGGCTGGTAAGTTTTCCTCGACTAGCTTGTGCTGACCAAGTTTAAGTGAGCTCTCTGTTTCGTTGGCTAAATGCTGCATGCGCGGCAGACCTGTATAGCAACACGCACCGTGTAGTTTGTGAACTTCGGTCTTAAGCCCATTGTAATCTTGATCGTCCCAAAGCGCCGAAAGTGTCTCGATAGTTTCGGGCAGTAACGCAATAAAACTGTCTAACATTTCTTTTGCTGTATCTTGATTTTGATTTGCTCGTTTAAGTGCTAGCTGCCAGTCGATAGAGGGAAAGACGATTTCACCGGGCTCAACATTGTGGCACCACGAATTGATAAGCGTAATAAGTAGCTCAACCTCAATAGGCTTAGGTAAGTAATCGTCCATGCCAGAGGCAAGCAATCTTTCTTGCTCTTCTTTAAACGCGTGGGCTGTCACTGCCACTATTGGGGTACCCATATTCAACGGTGATTTACGAATTTCTCGGGTGGCCTGCAGTCCGTCCATGCCTGGCATCTGCACGTCCATGAGAATTAAGTCAAACTCTTGAGTCTGGCACTGATTGACGGCGTCTTGTCCACTAATCGTTGTGGTGAGCTCGACAGGAGAATGATCGAGCCACGTATGCAGCAGTTTAAGATTCATTTCCATGTCATCAACGGCAAGAATTTTAGCTTTTGGTAGCGTGCCTATTTTCTCTTGTATCGCATTTTTAGCTGGCGTTGTATGGTGGTGCACCAGGCTATCTAACTTGGTAAGCGTCATCGGCATACGCGCTTGTGAATGGAAATGTTGCGACAGGCTTGGGTATTGCGCAAAAGGTTCAGGGCCGGAATACCAAAGTATGCGCTTTTGCGCAGGGAATTGTACAAAACGACTTAAATAGGTATCCCGCAATCCCATCTTACTTACCGGCACAGTTGCCATGAAAAAGTCGTACTGGCCTTTAAGTGACATCAAATAATCTAGTGATTCAACAGAGGTAACCTGCGCACCCAAAATCGATAACATGCTTGCACTTGAGCGACGTGTTGCAGGTACCGGGTCGAAAATAACCACGTTCTTACCTTTCCAGTCTTCACTACTAGTTAACGCATATTTCTGGCTTAACTGGTTCATACGTAGTGATACGTTAAACGTAGAGCCTTGGCCTAATACACTTTTTAGCGTTAGATCACCGTTCATTAAGCGAACCAGCTCTCGACTTATCACGAGACCTAATCCAGTGCCTTGGTAATTACGGTTAAGGGCGTCGTCTACTTGCGAGAAGGCGTTAAATAGCTTTTTTCTGTCTTGTCGGCTTATTCCGATACCTGTGTCTTCAACGGTAATATTTACTTCGTGAATACCATGAGGAAGCGAGCGTCCGCTCACCGAAAACGTAATGGTACCGCTGGACGTGAATTTAAGTGCATTACTTAACAAGTTATTGAGCACTTGCTTAATACGAAACACATCGCCAATGAGTTTTTCAGGGAGCGGGTGCAAATCAAATACAAATTCGATGCGCTTGCTGTGGGAAGATTTAGCCATGATAGTGACCATTTCTTCAAGCAGCTTATTGGGCGAGAAAGGCTGATTATTAATTTGCAGTTTACCGGCCTCAATCTTAGAAAAATCGAGGATATCGTTAACGATTGTTAGCAGGTTGTCCGCAGCCGTGTTAACAATTCTGACTTGCTCTTGCTGGTCAGTGGGCAGCGACGCATTGTTCAACTCTTTGCTGAACCCCAAGATAGCATTAAGAGGTGTGCGAATTTCATGGCTCATGTTGGCCAGAAATTGAGATTTAACGTTACTGGCTTTTATCGCATCTTTGCGCGCGATATCTAAACGGGCATTCTGCTCTTCAATGAGCTCCATATTGTTGCGCAAATCATTTGTTGCTTGCTCAACTTCGCTTTCCAGCTGGCCTCTGCTTTTCTCCATTAATGCAAAGGAAAAGAGCCCTGCTTCTAAGAAAACACCCACCTGAAAACAATAGGTGGTGAAGTCGTTGGAAGGTAAAATTCCGATAAGGCTTAACATACCTATAATTGCGCCTGTGGCGAGCATACTCCATGCAAATATGAAGTAACGCGCGGGCTTAAACTTATTGAAAAATGCTTCGAACCCGGCGTAGATATAACTCAATATCGCCACAAGACCCACGCCGTATACTAGGTTGTTCTTCCAAATAGAAGGAAGCAGATCGACGAAGCACACCAGCCCTGTTAACGCTTGGCAAACCAACAGTAAGTTAATGACAGGATGTGCCGTGGGAGAGTGCTTTTCCGTTTCCAAAAATGTCTTGGTAAAAAAGCCTGAGCTTATACCAATAATTACGAATATCAGCTCGGAATGCCCAACCAGCCAAGAGGGGATCCCCTGACTAAACAGCAAGTGCGTATGGCCGCCCCACACAAACTGCCACAGAATAACCGCAGCGATATAGCCAACATAGGCAATCAGACTTTTTTCCCGCACGCCAAAAAATAGAGCAAGGTTATAAATAGCGAGAATAAGCAATCCGCCGTAGAAAAAGCCCCAGAGCAAGCTGTCCATTTGGAAGTAGCTGCTATGTAGCGGTTCGGCTTGAATTCGAAGTGGTGCAATTAGGCTAGACGAGCGACTTTCAATGCGTATGTAAAGGTCGACAGGATCGCTATCAGGCAGCTCAACACGAAAGGTTGGCACACGAAAACGCTGTTCTTTTTGAGCTTTCCCCTGATGGCTTTGCTTTATTACCTTGCCGTTTTGCACCAAATAAAAATCAACACTGTCGAGTTGGCTGAAATTTATTGAGAACACCCAGTGTTTATCGTTTGAAACATTGGCAACAGAAGTGAGTAGCCACATGCCATTATTACGAAACCCAAAGTTAGGGTTGTCATGGGGATGCATAAGGAAGTCATTGCGCCTTCGTGATACATCGCTGATAGTAAGCTGATAATCGGTTTCAAATAAAAAATACAGAGAGTCTGATAAATCTAGCGTACTTTCTTCATCGAAGAGCTGCTCGATATGCTGCGCGCTGGCATTCGAAGGCAGGTAACTGCTTACAACAAGAAATAAAAAAAAGAATACGCGAAAGATAGCCATGATTATCTGTACTTACGTTACCGTTTGATTAGGGGCTTTATTATTTTTTAGTTTTACTCGTAAGAGTGAAAATTGAACGGCAAATTTCACCCAATGCTATTTAACCACTCTCTTTGAAGAATAACAAAACAAACCCTCACCCCATACAGTGAGTAAGACCCAAAAGTCGCGACAATTGGTTTCAAGGATTGCACACAAATGCGGTTTACCCCACAATAGCCTTTAACGCTCGGGAGCTTTCACTAAGTGGTGCGCTAAATTGTCCACAATCGACAGCCTAACTAGCACGAGCGCATTGGTATTAATAACAAAACGAAAAAACTATCATGAGTGACGAGATCATCATTAATCGCGATGGGGTAGAGCAACTTCCTCTTCGACGTTTCACCGAAGACGCTTATCTAAACTATTCCATGTACGTCATCATGGATCGTGCACTTCCACATATTTCGGATGGCTTAAAGCCTGTTCAGCGACGCATCATTTATGCGATGTCAGACCTAGGGTTAAATGCAAACGCCAAATATAAAAAATCGGCGAGAACCGTAGGTGATGTGCTGGGTAAGTTTCACCCTCACGGCGATTCTGCCTGTTATGAGGCGATGGTGCTCATGGCTCAGCCTTTCTCTTATCGCTACCCTTTAGTAGATGGTCAAGGTAACTGGGGTGCGCCGGATGATCCGAAATCGTTTGCTGCCATGCGTTATACGGAAGCTAAGCTCTCGCGCTTCTCTGAGGTGCTGCTGAATGAACTTGGACAAGGTACGGTAGATTGGGTACCTAATTTTGACGGTACGCTAAACGAGCCTAGCGTGCTTCCAGCTCGCTTGCCACATATCCTATTAAATGGCGTGACAGGGATTGCCGTTGGCATGGCGACGGATATTCCTCCTCACAACGTGAGAGAGTTGGCCAACGCGTGTGCCATGTTGTTAGACAACAGCAAAGCCGAGCTTAGCGACGTGCTAGAACACGTTAATGGACCTGACTATCCTACCGAAGCTGAAATTATTACGCCAAAGGCTGATATTCAAAAACTGTACGAGACTGGGCGTGGTTCTATAAAAATGCGCGCGGTGTATATGGAAGAAAACGGTGATGTTGTCATTACCGCTCTACCTCACCAAGCGTCTGGTGCCAAGATACTAGAGCAAATTGCCGCGCAAATGCAGGCGAAGAAGTTACCTATGGTAAGCGATCTTCGAGACGAATCGGATCATGAAAATCCAACCCGTTTGGTGATTACGCCTCGCTCAAATCGCATCGATGTAACTCAGCTGATGCAGCATTTATTTGCAACTACCGACCTAGAGAAAAACTACCGGGTCAACTTGAACATGATTGGCCTGGACGGTCGCCCTCAGGTGAAAGATTTACGTACGATTTTGTCTGAATGGTTGCAGTACCGAAAAGATACCGTGACGCGCCGCTTGCAATACCGTTTAGATAAAGTGTTAGCGCGTTTGCATATTTTAGAAGGTTTATTAATTGCGTTTTTGAATATCGATGAAGTTATCGAAATTATTCGCACGTACGACAAACCAAAACCAGAATTAATGGCGCGATTCGGTTTAAGTGACACACAAGCGGAAGCAATTCTGGAATTGAAGCTTCGTCACTTAGCCAAGTTAGAAGAAATGAAGATTAAAGGCGAGCAAGATGAACTTGCAGAAGAGCGCGACAAGCTCCAGCAGCTTCTAGGCTCAGATCGCCGTCTTAAAACCCTAATTAAGAAAGAAATCCTTGCAGACGCTGAAAAGTACGGTGACGACAGACGCTCACCTATTGTTGAGCGTGGTGAAGCTAAAGCGCTGTCTGAAAAAGAGCTGGTACCTGCTGAGTCTGTAACCGTTGTGCTGTCAGAAAAGGGCTGGGCACGCTGTGCAAAAGGTCACGATATCGATGCGGAAGGTTTAAGCTACAAAGCTGGTGATGCCTATTTATCCAGCGCCGAAGGCAAGAGCAATCAGCCTGCCGTGTTCATGGATAGTTCAGGTCGTACTTTCTCTTGTGACGCTCATGGATTACCTTCTGCACGAAGTCAGGGAGAGCCGCTAACAGGCCGCTTCAGCATAGTGGGTGGCGAGTCATTCCAACACGTCATTATGGCGCAAGACGAAAGCAAATTCTTAGTAGGTTCTGATGCAGGCTACGGCTTCGTCGGCACATTTAAAGATATGGTGAGTAAGAACAAGGCGGGTAAAGCCTACTTATCATTGCCTACTGCGGCGAAAGTGATGAAACCAACACCGGTTACAAATCCAGACTCCGACTGGTGCCTAAGTATTTCTAATGAAGGTCGCATGCTCATGTTCCCACTACGCGACTTACCAAGTTTAGGTAAAGGGAAGGGGAACAAGCTTATCAATATTCCTTCTGCAAAATCGCAATCTCGAGAAGAGTACGTGAAGGTGCTTGCTGTTGTACCTGATGGTGCCGCAATTAAAGTGGGAGCCGGTAAGCGCAACATGACACTGACGGCTGACGACCTTACCCACTATCAGGGAGAAAGAGGCCGAAGAGGGAATAAATTACCGCGAGGACTACAGCGGGTTGATACGGTTGAAGTTGTCTTACCCAGCAAGGACGAAACATCTGAAGATTTGTCATAAAGTTTAAGTTGTTCTTATGCTTAGGTGAACTACACTCAAAAAGGGATTAGATGAGGAATTTACATGCTAGGCATAGTTTTTACATCGTTAATCGATATGCTCGAGGAGAAAGTTTCTCCTGAGTTTGCTGACGATGTCATCATGGAAGCTGGGTTAGAAAACGACGGCGCTTATACCGCAGTGGGCTATTACCCGTTTGAACAAATGCAACGCCTGTTAGGTGTGCTGGTGGAGAAAACGGGTAAGTCAGCTAACGAGCTACTCTACGATTTCGGCTATTACTTATTTGGTAAGTTAGGTGCAGTGCATGGCGACGTGCTGGCCAATACAGAAGGCATGTTGGATATGCTGGAGCACTTGGACGGCGACATTCATGTTCAGGTTAAGAAGCTCTACCCAGACGCCGACCTACCCCGATTTACGGTGATATCCAGAACCGATAACACCATGCGCTTACAGTATTATTCTGAAAGAGAATTATATCCTTTAGCAGAAGGCTTGATGGACGCAGCCGCAGCTCATTACAACTGCACCCTGGAAAGGGAAACCCATCAACTAGATACGCCTCATACCTACGAATTTAGTATATCTCTCGTTTAACGGAGGCATGTTATGTCAGATGGAACAACGCATAGCACGCCTTCTGGTAGCGACCGTGCTGCGTTACTTGAAAGGCGTTTAAAGCGAGAGCGAAATGCGAGAGAGCAAGCCGAAGCTTTGCTGAGAGAAAAGACGCAAAGTTTGTATGCTACGCTTCAAAAAAGCCAAAGTGCACAGAAAGATTTGGAACTTGCACTATGGGCGTCGCAGGAGTCTTTTTGGAATTGGGAGGCAGAGAATGACATTATGGAATTTCGCTCATTTTCACTACATTCTGAAAGTGTATCTACCTGGTCAGGCACCTTAATTGAGCTTCTAGAGCGGGTACATGAGGACGATTTAGACGGCCTGCAGTTTCACTGGAGCATGGCGCTACACGGCAATCGTGACCGTATAGAGTTTTCTTTTCGGTTAAAGCTCGACAGCGATTTTCAGTGGGTAAGGCTGCGCGGGCGTGTGCTGAAGCGCGGAAAAGCGGGTGAAGCGCTTCAAATTGTTGGTACCACAAAAGACATTACTCAACAGCGCAAAGCTGAACAATCGTTTCACTTAATGGCCTCTGCTTTTGCGAGCTCACGTGAGCCCATGTTAGTACTCTCACCTGATCTTGTTATCACAGAATGTAACGATGCATATATTCAGCTGATTGCTGCGCCTTTCAAAGAGCAATGCATTGGTTTGGATTTCAACCAAATATTCATTGCTGAGAAAGTCGATAAAGTGCAGTTGGCGCTTGATAAACAAATTCGCTTCGAGTCGAAAGTGAAGACGCAAAACGGTGAAATTAAGGTTGTCGATATCTCGGTGGCTTTGTTTGAGACCTACCAGCAAACGTCATCTTATTTGATTGCCACAATGCGCGACATCAGCGATAGAAAACGCAACGAAGCCAAACTACGTCAACTGGCATTGCACGATGAGTTAACCGGCCTTTCCAATCGCAATTCGCTGCGTGAGTCCATCTCCGGGTTAGTACAAAAAGAACAGCACTTTGTTTTGGTCTTTATTGATCTGGACGGGTTCAAAGCAATTAACGACAACGCAGGGCATGAAAGAGGGGATATTGAGCTTCAGCGCGTAGGAGCGCTCCTTACTGCCATATTCGGCCCAATAGGGGAAGTCGGCAGGTGGGGTGGTGATGAGTTTATTGCCGTATTGCCTAATCAGAATGTTGAGGAAATTGCTGAACGCTCTGAGCGGCTTATCAGCCAGATAGAAGAAGACGCCATAACCGTAAAAACGTCGGAGCTTAGGCTGTCTGCCAGTATTGGCATTGCTGAATTTCCAGAACATAGTGATAACCTAGAAAGCTTGGTGCAGTGCGCCGACGCCGCAATGTACCGTGCGAAAGAGCTGGGTAAAGGGCAGGCGTTTATTTACGAGTCAGGTCTCTATGAGAGCATGACCCAGCAGGTCAGTATGGTGAATGACTTGCGCAGAACAGTAGAGAACCACCTTCTCGATTTCTATATTCAGGGTAAATATGATCTAAACGGTGAGTTAAAAGGCGGTGAAGTACTGTGTCGCTGGATTTCAGGCTTACACGGTGTTGTATCGCCGGCAGTGTTTATTCCCATAGCAGAAGAGCACAAGCTGGACAGTGCTATTGGTCTTCAAGCACTGGAAGCGGCATGTGATTACATTTCAATAATGGAGTCGCAGCAGGGTGATGCCATTCCTTTGTCTGTGAATATCAGTGCTAATCAGATGCTTGACCCAGAATTTCCAAATCAGGCAATGTCTATCTGTATGGATAATGATGTGTCTCCCGAATTTATTGAGCTAGAGCTCACTGAGTCGGTCTTTATTCGCGATGAAAAATCAGCACTTAGAGCATTAAACACGTTGAGAGATCATGGGTTTAGACTGTCTCTGGATGATTTTGGCAGTGGCTTTTCATCTCTTAGCTACTTGCGAAGTTTCCAGTTTGAAGTGGTTAAGGTGGATAAAAGCTTAATTCAGGGTATTCACCAAGATAGCAAAGCCAATGCGCTATTTAATGGTCTGATAGCCATGTTAAAGAGTTTGCAAATAGATGTGGTGGCTGAAGGCGTAGAGTTGGAGTCTTATTTGCCTTTCATGGAGCAGGCCGACATTCAGCTAATGCAGGGGTTTTACTTTGATAAACCAATGCCTTACGATCAGTTCTTGGCAAGGCATACTACTGAGCCTAATCGGTAATGTCTTCAGCTAAGCATAAACAAAAAAAGCCCTATCGGGCTTTTTTTAATGACTAAGCAAGCTCGTTACTTAGCATTGGTGCTTTCAAAGATTTTATCTGCCGATGCGGCAACAAAGCCTTTGTAAAGCTTACCATCAGGCATTTCATAACGCTGTGCAAATTCGTAGAAGCAGCTTGGAATTGCCACAGTTTCGTCGCTAAACGCTACGTCAGCACGGTCAGCCATCGTTGAAGATTGCGCTAAAAATACGTCTGGACCACCTTTAATTTCGCCGCCAGAGGTGTTTAGCACAAAGCCTGCTTCTTTAAGCAATGTGTTTACGTCGGTAAGCTCGTCAGTACGGGTTAAGTGATTAACACTTACTGTAAAGTGGTTAGCACGGAAGCCCCATGCCGCCATCCACGCCGCGTATTCTGATTCGCTAAGCAGTGTGTCGTATTCTGCTTTAGTAACGTCCCAATGCTTACCCGAGTACAAGAAGTTATCTGCATCCACTACAGACTCAGGCATTTGATCAACCATCTTCTTGATAATTGCTTGAGCAGTTTCAGAAAGCTCATTTACACGAAGCTCACTAATAAATACTTTTGGTTTAGTATCGTCAGGGTGCTCGAAATGCTTTGCAGTAAGCTTTTTCGCTTCAAAGTCATAGTCGCCTTTAGCTTCATAACCCAATGCTAAGAAGTGCGCAGCAAGCTTGTCTAAGCGGGTTTTATCAAGAGCAAAAGTTCGAAAAGCTACATGGTCGTTAACGATGTCGTTCGTGTTTTCTTCACCCGCCAAAAGTGCATGAATTTTATGCGCTGAGGGAGTGATGGTAACGTAATCGTCCCACATGTTGCTAAACAACGTATCGATGTTGCTATGCATGGTGGTAGGGTCCTTTCTGTCGTTGACTATTTTTAAACGAATAGTTCGTATAGGGTTGGTACTAAACTGGCCGACACAAAAATCGTGTCGGCCTTTTTGTAACGTGAAAAGCTTGAGTTACATCGACAAGCCTGGGCTTAATTTGCCCGGCATAATAACTTTATCAAGCTCAACTGAAGCAACTGGGTACGCACAGTAGTCGGCTGCATAAAACGCACTTGCTCTGTGGTTACCGCTGTCGCCCACGCCACCAAATGGCGCTGCGCTGCTTGCACCTGTAATAGGTCTATTCCAGTTTACGATGCCCGCGCGAATGCGTGCGAAGAAGTAGCGATAATCTTCTTCGTTGTCGCCTAGAAGACCTGCTGATAAGCCAAAGCTGGTGTTATTCGCTTCTGCGATAGCTGCGTCAAAATCGCTGTAACGAATTACTTTAAGTAGTGGACCAAAGTGTTCTTCATCAGGCAGTGAAGCAAGCATGTCAGTCACATCAATGATGCCAGGAGTAGCAAAACCTTTGTTCTCATCTTTTTGTTCAAGGCGAACCAGTACTTTACCACCAAGGTTTTCAAGCTCTTGCTGTGCTTTTACCATCAGTGCAGCGGCATTGCTTGAGATCATTGCGCCCATAAATGGTTGATCTTCAGCGTCATAATCACCCACCTTAATATTCTTGGTCACTTCGATTAAGCGAGCAAGGATTGCATCACCCTGTGCATCGGCTGGTAAGAATAGGCGACGTGCACACGTACAGCGCTGACCGGACGTAATGAAAGCAGATTGAACGATGTCATGTACGGCAGCATCAACATCAGCCACATCCTTAACGATGAGAGGGTTGTTACCACCCATTTCAAGAGCCAAAATTTTACCTGGGTGACCTGCGAACTGCTCGTGCAAGATTTTTCCTGTGCGTGAGCTACCCGTAAAGAAAAGACCATCGATATCGTTATGCGACGCCAAAGCCTTACCTGTTTCAACTTCACCCTGTACTAAGTTGAGTACACCCGCTGGGAGGCCAGCAGCATCCCATAACTTCACCATTTCTTGTGCAACCATAGGCGTCAAATCGCTTGGTTTAAACACAATTGTGTTACCTGCAATAAGGGCTGGAACAATGTGTCCGTTTGGCAGGTGGCCAGGGAAGTTGTATGGGCCAAATACAGCAACAACGCCGTGAGGCTTGTGTCGAATGAAGGCTTTACCTACAGGCATTGGGTTTTCAACGTTACCCGTGCGTTCGAAATAGGCTTTTTCAGAAATACCAATTTTGCCCATCATGGCACCAACTTCAGTGGCAGTTTCCCACTCTGGCTTGCCCGTTTCTTTAGCCATAACTTTGGCAAGGTGCGCTTTAGCTTCTTCTAGCTTAGTGCCATAAACCTTAATAATTTCAAGACGCTCTTCAACGGTTTTCATGCTCCATGCTGGAAGTGCAGCACGAGCAGCGTTAATTGCGTCATCAATTTGAGAGGCTGTCGCAGACTTACCTTCCCAAATCACTTCGTTTTTTGCAGGGTCAATTGACGCTAAGTCATGACCTTGTCCGGCAACCCATTCACCGTTGATAAAATGTGTATGTAGCATAGTGGGTGTCCTTTTAATCTCTGAATGTAACGGGGGCGAAGCGTACGTGCTCTCCCTCTTTGACATTCAATGCAGCAGCGGCTTGGCGAGATAGCACGGCAACTTGCTTTTCTTCGCTTACCGTCATCTCGGTGGCAACTGCACGAAAATCAGATACTGATGTATTAATGATGTAGTGCGTTTGCCCTTGGGCAGCAGCGCTATCGTCAATTACTACAGGCAGTTTTAAACTCGACTGAGCCGTGCGGATGTGGCTTAAGTTTGCTTCTACCGTCGGGCCTGCGTCGAAAATGTCTACGTAGCCGCGGCAAGAAAAGCCTTCTTCTTCAAGAAGCTGAAGAGCAGGGCGTGTTTTGTCATGGACTTCGCCAATGACTTCCTGCGCTTCTTTGCTAAGCAGATTTACGTATATCGGGTACTTCGGCATAAGTTCAGCAATAAACACTTTATTACCAATGCCAGTTAAGTAGTCGGCAGTAGGAAAATCCATAGAGAAGAAATGGGTTTCCAACCACTCCCAAAACGGTGAGCGTCCTTCTTCGTCACTCACACCGCGCATTTCAGCAATAACTGTCTCTGAGAAGCGTTCACGGTGCTCCATCATGAACAAGAATCGAACCTTTGAAAGGAAGCGGCCGTTTATGCCGCCGCGGGCTTGTTCGCGAAGAAACAGCGTACATATTTCAGTAACACCGGTGTAGTCATTACAAAACGTTAGAATGTCTACCGTGTTGTGAATGTTAAGCTCGCGCGAGGCGTGCACTACTTTGCTTAGGTGGTAATGATAGAACGCATCGTCTATACCAACAGCCGCTTCAATACCTGTTGTTCCCACTACCTGTCCGGTAGTGGTATCTTCCATTACAAACAAGTATGACTCATCGCCAGGTTCGGTTACGTTTAGTTTGTTAAACGCAGTTTCTGCACGATCAATTTTACGCTGCAGCAACTCGTCGTTGACAGGTAAAGACGTAAAGCCAATACCTGATTCAACGGCGATTTCTTTAAGCGCGTTATAGTCGGCCTTCGTGATAGGGCGAATGATATTCATGTTCGCTACTCGTGTTGTAATTATTCGGCGTTTACAACGGCAGCAACGGCGCGTTCAAAACGTGCAAGACCTTCTTTGATGTCTTCATCAGGAATAACCAGTGAAGGTGCAAAACGAATAACGTTCATGCCAGCAACAAGACACATAAGGTTCTCTTTCGTTGCAGCCATCATGAAGTCACGTGCACGGCCCTGATATTTCTCATTTAACGCACAACCTAACAGCATGCCTTGACCACGTACTTCTTCAAATACGTTGTACTTTTCATTGATAGCACCTAGTAGTTCACGGAATAGGGCTTCTTTCTTAAGTACACCTTCAAGCACTTCTGGCTGGTTCACGATATCTAACGCTTTTTCCGCAACAGCACAGGCTAGTGGGTTACCACCGTAAGTACTACCGTGGGTACCTGGCTTAAGGTGTGCAGCGATGTCTGCTGTGGTAAGCATGGCACCAATTGGAAAGCCGCCACCAAGAGATTTTGCGGTAGTTAGGATATCAGGTGTTACGCCAAGACCCATGTAGGCATAAAGGTGACCAGTACGACCAACACCCGACTGAACTTCGTCAAAAATAAGTAATGCGTTGTGCTTGTCACAAAGCTCGCGAACGCCTTTTACGAAATCTACATCAGGTGGAATAATACCGCCTTCACCCTGAAGCGGTTCCATCATTACCGCGCAGGTTTTGTCAGAAATTAGCGCTTCAAAGGCAGCTAAATCGTTGTAGTCACAGTGGTCAACAGCGCCTGGCTTAGGACCAAAACCGTCAGAGTAAGCAGCTTGACCACCTACTGTTACGGTAAAGAAGGTACGGCCGTGGAAACCTTTGTTGAAAGCGATGATTTGGTTTTTGTCTTCACCGTGCTTGTCCAGCGCCCAGCGACGAGCTAGCTTCAATGCTGCTTCGTTCGCTTCTGCGCCTGAGTTTGCGAAGTAAACTCTATCTGAAAACGTTGCGTCATTTAGCTTTTTAGCTAAACGAAGGGCTGGCTCGTTAGTGAAAACGTTGCTTAAGTGCCAAAGCTTGCTGCCTTGTTCATTAAGAGCTTTCACAAGCTCTGGGTGACAGTGACCTAAAACGTTAACTGCAATACCGCCTGCAAAGTCGATGTACTCAGCTCCATCTTGATCCCATACGCGTGAACCTTCACCTCGAACAGGTACCATACCTGCTGGGTTATAGTTAGGAACCATTACATCATCAAATGTAGCGCGAGTTACGTTCATCTTTGTTACCTCTGCGTTGGGCGCCAATCACACTGTGTGATTTGGCTTATCGAATCTATGAGCACATTTTAGTACTACTTTGGTCGATAAGCGTTAATTGGGCGCGTAAAAACTAATCGGATTTGTTCAACAGTATGCCATTTTTTTTAACATTTGTCTTCTATGCAAAGGGCTGCAGCCCTTTATTTATAAGGACTGTGGCTTAATTTGCAGGAAAAGTGAATAACTATTAACTACTGGGCTATATCAATTAGTAATAATCAATTTTTGCGCTGAGAAAAGGGCTGCATACGGGTTTTAATGCACTGTGAGGCAATAAAAAAGGGGGGATAGGACTGGAAGCCTTACCTGTTTAATGTCGCTAAAAACGGGCAAGGCATTGAGCAACCGTCAATAATTTGGGGCATCATGCACATGAAATGAAAAAGGTGCATAACGAGTGCATGAATATCCACTAAAAAATTAATGATTCTCTTCGTTTTTCACCAAAGGAAGGGTGAAAATATCAATGGTTTTGAGTTTTTCGAGTGCACCTGCAGGGTAGCGTTGCTCCATGAAAAGCGGCTTTACTTCTTTCATTTCAACAAGCTTTAACTGATGTAACATCCGAATTTGTGTGTAGGTTCGGGCTTGATGAAGTACCTTACTGAGTGTTTTAGGCTGTGCGGGTACTTTATCGGCACACGCTCGCATAGGTTCTGCAATAGGCAAGCGCATTAAATGCATCCACTCCAGAATATCCGCGCTGATTGCATCTGCGAATTCTTGCTGTAGTGCAATAAGGTGGTTGGCTGAAGGAGCCACTTTGAGTAGCGCTTCATGTCGCTTTTGCTCTTTGTCTTTCTGGCATTCTTGCAACAGATGTAGCTGAATTTTATCGAACAGTTTGAAGTAAAGTCTTGTTACGACACAACGCCCCAAATTACTAAGCATCGCAAGGGTATAAGCCTGGTTTTTGTTTAGATCCGTAAGCGCTGCAAGGCGTTTCGCCGTTATGGCAACGCCAGTCGTATAAGGCGTAAGCTTTTGTTTAATTAGCGGGTAAGGGTCGGTAATCTGAGGCATAGCACGCTTTAAGATGAGCGACGGTATCAATGTGCGTAGGTTTTCAATACCCAAAAAGCTCAATGCTGTGCGCAGTGTCTCTACAACAATGATACGCCCACGGGAGTCTTTGCGTCTAAATTGTGGAGTATTCACCACAACGATCAGTTCATCATAAAGCCATGGCATGGTTGCGGCAATTGGCTCTAGTTTCGAAACCGAGCATGCTTTCACGGAAAGTGCATCAAGAAGCTCGCCGATATTTTCGGGCAAGTTAAGTACGTTTTGAACGAGCTCGTCGGTATAGCTTAGCTGCTCTGTTAATTCACCTAGAAGGATCTCGTGAAGATGGTGACTCACTGATTCAAGGTATGACGCTTCGGTTTTCTCTTGAAGGCGCTTGTTTTCAATCGCCACTTTTTCAACGTGCAGTAGCAGCCTGCGCGCATCACCTTGCTCCGATTGCTCGAAGCTTACTTCTCCCACCTTGCGCCTTCCTAGCATTTCCAGCACTCGCTCTGGCGATATGATCATATTTTCAAAACGATCATCTATCGTGGGCGGTGTGGTTGCCCCCATTGTCATATTAAAAGCACTCCTGCTCATAACTTTTTGGTGAACGGCAATATTATCGTACATCAGGGGCCTTTATTACTTTCGCTACGGTAATGATAAAAATGGTAGCTACTGCTTGAAAGCAAGCCTTATTTACCCTGCAACTGTTGATATTGCGTGTGCGATGCTTCGTATAATCTTTATTCAGCGCATTGGCTAAAACGAATTATGAAAAGTTAAACGAAAAATCAGTGAATTGCGAGTAATTCTGGCCTTCAAGCGTAACCTTTTACGCTATAAAAGCGTATCGGCATCAAACTCGTATACTTAAATTGATTTAAACTGAAGAAATGCATCCAGTACGCTATGACCGTGTTCGGTAAGCAGTGACTCGGGGTGGTACTGCACGCCCCAAATAGGATGATGGTTATGGGAAATTGCCATGATTTCCTTTGTGCCCTTTGCGGTTTCACACCATGCATCAACACTCAGTGAGGCAGGTAGCGATGCGGGATCTAAAACCAATGAGTGGTAGCGCGTCACGTTAAACGGGTTAGGTAAGCCTTTGAACAGGCCACTGTTGCGGTGTGTTAGGGGTGAAATTTTTCCATGCTTAATCTCTTGTGCACCTACTACCTTGGCACCAAACACTTGACCTATAGCTTGATGACCCAGGCATACACCTAAAATAGGAATCTTGCCTGCAAAATGTTCAATCGCAGATAAGCTGATGCCCGCTTCGTTAGGCGTGCATGGTCCCGGTGAAATAACTAACTGTGAAGGCGCTAAGCGAGATATGTCGTCTAAGGTCAGTGCGTTATTTCGCACCACTTCAACGTCGACGCTGAGCTCAGTGAAATACCGAGCGAGGTTATGAGTGAACGAATCGAAGTTATCAATTAACAGCAACACAGCAGTGCTAGTCCTTGGTATTTCTAAGTTGCGAAGGTTTTAGCCATGAAGGATTAAATGAACCCTTCATGGCGTGTAGCAAGATGTTGGAATTCGGCTGTTATGGCTTTGGAATAAAGCCGACTGCTTTGTATACCTTAGCCAAAGTTTCAGCCGCTCGCGCTGACGCTTTCTCAGCACCCTGACGCATTACGTCGTCAAGATATGCTCTGTCTGCGCGAATTTCAGCATAGCGGGCCTGAATGGGTTCAAGTAGAGCAACCACAGCGTCTGCAACATCACCTTTAAGGTGGCCATACATTTTGTCAGTATATTCAGGCTCAAGCTCTTTAATTGATTTACCCGTCGCAAGTGAAAGTAGGGTCAGTAAGTTAGACACGCCTGGTTTTTCAGTTGGGTTAAAGTAGATATTAGCTTGCTCGTCAGAGTCGGTCACGGCACGTTTGATTTTCTTGGCCAACTTCTTAGGATCTTCTAATAAGCCGATGAAGTTATTCGGGTTGTTGTCAGACTTAGACATCTTCTTTTCAGGCTCTTGAAGGCTCATGATGCGAGCGCCAAAGTCTGGGATATACGGGTCAGGTAGACGAAATACATCGCCGTATAGATTGTTAACACGTGTAGCAATGTCACGAGTCAATTCAAGGTGCTGCTTCTGATCTTCACCTACCGGTACTTTATCTGCTTGGTATAGCAAAATATCTGCTGCTTGGAGTACAGGGTAGCTGTATAAGCCTACATTAATGTTATTTTCGTTCTTCGCAGACTTATCTTTGAATTGAGTCATGCGATTAAGCTCACCCATTTGGGCGTAACAATTCAATACCCAAGATAGCTGTGCATGTTCAGGCACATGGGATTGCAAAAACAGAGTACTTTTTTGTGGATCAATACCGCAAGCAAGGTAAAGAGAAAGGCCGTCTAGACAAGCTTCAGCAAGCTGCTTAGGGTCTTGTCGTACAGTAATAGCATGCAAATCCACTATCATATATAAGCAGTCGTGGTCGTCTTGCATGGAAACCCACTGTTTAAGTGCACCCATGTAATTGCCAAGGGTAAGTTGTCCTGAAGGCTGACAGCCACTTAATACAACGGGTTTATTACTCATTTCTTTTTACCTGTAATACGTTAAATACTGTGAAAATAAAGCTTGAGAAAATAAAGCTTCAAAAATTATGCTTTAGACAGTGACGCTAGTTCATTGCGCATTTGCTCAATGACATCGCTGTAGTTGGGTTGAGAAAAAATAGCCGAACCAGCCACAAACATATCCGCGCCCGCTTCCGCTATTTCGCGAATGTTATCGACTTTTACGCCACCGTCAATTTCAATTCGAATATCGTAGCCGCTTTCTAATACACGCTGTTTCACCGCGCGCACTTTATCTAAGGTGCTAGGAATAAACTTTTGACCACCAAACCCTGGGTTAACCGACATAATAAGAATGTGGTGCAGTTTGTCCATGACGTGGTCAAGGTAATGTAGTGGCGTTGCTGGGTTAAATACGAGCCCCGGCTTGCAACCTGCATCGATAATAAGCTGTAGAGAGCGGTCTATGTGCTCAGACGCTTCTGGGTGAAAACTAATATAGCTGGCCCCTGCATTCGCGAATTTTCCAATTAAGTCATCGACGGGCTTCACCATTAGGTGCACATCAATGGGAGCTGTAATGCCGTAGTTTCTTAACGCCTCGCAAATCATTGGCCCAAACGTAAGATTGGGTACATAGTGGTTATCCATTACATCGAAATGCACCACATCAGCGCCAGCCTCTAATACCTTTTCTACGTCTTCGCCAAGTCGAGCGAAATCGGCCGATAGTATTGATGGAGCAATTAGGAATGGTTTCATTGCATGTCCTTTCATTCTAAAAACAACAAGGTGCGTTGCCACTTACGTTTCACCTTTGCGAAAGTTTACCCAAATCCGTGCTTCTTTACTATGCAAAGGGTTAATCAGCGTTAATTTCACGGAAATTTAAGATAAACGGACTTTGTCAGAGCGTTGCCCAATTTTGGTGAGCGCGCGTTATGTTGGTGCATTTTTATGCAGCGTTTTTTTGTTTCGGTGACAGCGGGTGATTTTTTTAATTGAAATTATATTTTAAATTTCAATTGGTTAATTTATTTTTTGCGAGTTTTTTTGGTGAACCATAAATGGGCATCAACTTTGCGTTATCCAGTCCAAAAAAGAAAACACAGACAGAAAAAACGAATTACAACAAGTTTGAATTTGACTGGAGAACACACATGAAAACATCTACAAAAAGAACAATACTTGCCGCTGCTATTTCTTCAGCGTGTCTGTTAACAGCCATGCCTAGCTATGCAGAAGGTTCATTCACTGCTAACGCTAGTGCAACCAGTAACTATATTTGGCGTGGTTTAACACAAACCGTTAACGAAGCCGCAGTACAGGGTGGTATCGATTACGCGCATGAAAGTGGTTTTTATGCGGGTACATGGGCGTCGAACGTAAGCTATGCATCAGATGATATTTATTCTTACGAGCATGACGTATATTTCGGATACTCAGGCGAGTCTGACGGCATTGCATATGACTTCGGCTACCTATACTACAACTATGACGCAGAAGCTGAATTCGATTTCGCAGAGATCTACGGTTCAGTAGGCATGGGTGGAGTAAGCGTAACAGTTTATCTACTTGCGCACACCGAAGCTGACGAAGCAGAAGGCCAAGATTTCGGCTTTGGCCAGGCTTACTACGCATCTTTTGATTACACCACAGAAATTTTGAATGGCACTGAGTTGACTCTACATGCTGGTTATCACAGCGGTGACTTTGTTGAAGCTTTCAACTTTGGCGACGGTGAGACTGACAGCTATGCAGACTACGGCGTAAGCATTGCGAAAGATGGTTTCAGCTTTGCTGTAACTGGAACGAACTTAGATGATGTTGGTGCTGACGCACTAGATAACGACGAGTTGAAATTCACTGTAGCTTACTCAGTAGATTTCGAACTTTAAAAGTTAAGTTAAGAGGCCTAAGGATAGGCCTCTTAAATTAAACGTTGAGTACTAAAAGCCTAATGTGTTTTCGTTAGGCTTTTCATTTCTTACAAGCAACGCATTTTTAACTTGTTCGTAACCTGCTTTTGATTATAATGAGATTAATTTTTAAACGAGTGTAAGGAGTATTCAGGATGAAGGTTCTTCCATTTTTTGCGATTTGTGGAGCGGTAGCGCTTGTTAGCGTTGCGGTCACAAGTACGCCAAATTCACACTCGTCAGTATGCGAATTCCAACCCGTTACGGAGTTCAACCCCAAGTTGCCCGCAAGCCATATTCAAAACCAATGTGCCCGTCATCAAGAGGGTGTTGAGGAAGTCAGTTGGCTGTCATGGATAGCGGGGAAATCATCATCTTTCCAATTCCACTTTTTAGACCTACTTGAGTTGATGCACAGCGACGAAGGTAATCGAGATTTCACCTCACCTGCTAACGACACTTAGGGGAAAATTATGCAGTCTGGTACTGGTTTTTGGTCAGTTCTAGGTAGTGTAGTTGCTAGTCTATTTGGTGTTCAGAGCCATAAAAACTACGAACGTGACTTTACTAAAGGCACTTTTATCAGTTTCGCCGTCATTGGCGTAATCTTGGTCGTGCTGTTTGTTGTTACGCTTTTTATGTTCGTTAAATGGTATACGGGCTATAGCGCATAGCAATTGCGTGAATACACATTAAAATCGTATGCGGGTAAGGCGGTCGATGCGCTACCTATAAGACGTTTTTTAGGCACCACACACTAAACTGAAGGGCGGTGAAACGTCTTCTTTTTTCGAGTGTTTCGCTTTGGTGCGACGTTAGCTGGAGGGAAATAAGCCAAAATTTCATCCACAGGCTGTCGCTTTGCACCGTTTTGACTTATCGAACGCTTAACTGACAGCATACTGAAATCTGCCCCGTGATAAAGCGACCGAGTTAGCGGTAAATCGTGATTTGAGATGAGGACGGGTATGCCTCGCTTTTTTGACGCGCGGGTGGCGAGCTCAGCCAGCTTCTCTTGAGATTCTTGTCCGAAGCTTCGCGCCGCATAGCTGGTAAACGCTGCAGTCTTGCTGATAGGAGCATACGGTGGGTCACAATAAATAACATTGCCACGCCTAGCTCTAGAAAAAACCTTTTCAAAAGGAAGACAAGTAAACGTCGCTTTTTGCGATTTTTCCGAAAACACAAACATCTCGTCTTCTGGAAAGTACGGCTTTTTATAGCGGCCAAAAGGTACGTTAAAACGCCCTTGAAGGCTGTAGCGGCATAAACCGTTGTACCCATGTCGGTTTAAATAAAGAAAAAGAATCGCTCGGTAGTATTCATCTTGCGTTGCGTTGAACTCTTCGCGCAAGTCATAGTACATCTTTTCTTCATTGCGACTTCCATCAAAAAACGCGCGTGCATCGTTAATCAGTGCATCGGGCTGCGCTTTAAGGAAATTGTATAAGTTGATGAGATCAGGATTGATGTCATTAAGCAGGTAGCGTTTGTATTGCGTATTCAGAAATACAGATCCGGCACCAACAAACGGTTCAATGAGTTTATTGGCTTGCGGTAATCTGGCCTGAATATGCTCAACCAAGCTGTATTTGCCACCGGCCCATTTTAAAAAAGCCCGGTTTTTTTTCTGCATCATGCTTAAACGTTACTACCTAGACGGAATGAAGACGGTGGTTTTTCCGTGCGCCGCCGTTCCAAGGGAAAGGGTCGTCTTTATACTTTTATGCTGATCAGTATCAGATATCACCACACTAAAGGTAGATTGTAACTTTCATCAGTAAAACGGACAACCAACAAGTGTCGCAAGAACGGAATTTTGCTCATTTACTGGAAATATTATAGCCACACGGTTGTGAAATGACTTAATTTTGCGCTTTGCTCATCTCTGAGAGGATTTGGTTTCCTCGCTTTATAAAAGCATTTTGTTTACCTGGATATTCGGGTAAATTTGTTCGTGCTTGTTGCGCTTGAGATAACGACGTGTAGATTTGCTTGTTAACTACTACAAACCAGTCGCCACCATAGCGCGTCGTTTTATAAATTCGCGTTTGCTCAGTTAGATTGTTTTCTCGTAGGAACTCACTGAGAACAGACTCACTTTTCATCGCTAACAACTGTATAGCGTAGTCATTTTCCCCAATCCAGCCTTCTTGACTCGATTCACTGGCCACTGTGGTTGGCGCTACATTATCGTTGACGCCGTCCGAGTTTGATTTGGCACCTTGAGCAGGTTGTTGATCACGTAGCGCACCGTTGCTAACCACCTCTGAACCATTGGAATCAGTGGTATTATCTCCAATCGGGGCATTCTCAAACTGGTTACTGTCTGCCTGTTCTGAAGATGGCGCAACTTCAGGTAAGGATGAAACCGCATTTTCCCAATTGGTAATCAACGGACCGTTATCTGACGATTCATCAATTAACGAGCCACCAACGTCTACACTATCATCATTGGGCGCGGAAACAAGCTCTACGTTGCCTATTTGGTTGGTTGCTTGAGTTGCTGAGTTTGATGCTGTTGTTTCGCTTTCATCGGTTTCACCATTGCCTATAAGCTTGTTATAAGCAGATCCGGGCTCAACCTGCGTTCTTTCAGGTTCTGGCGAAGGTTGACTAATAGGCGCAAAAATCGATGCTAATTTATCACCGTATTGCCAGTAAATAAGGCCAGAAAACGTAGCAAGGAACACGCATATAACAGCGATATAAAACCACTTAGACTTTAACGGGTTGATAAAAGTTTGCGTATTTTCACGCTGTCTATTTTCTAAATGAGCCTGAAAAGCCTCGCGACGTGAAGCAATCATTTTGTCGAGCTCTGACTCGAAGCTAGGCTGTTCGCTAATGACTGACTGGCTGCTAATTATTAGTGGGGTTTCTGTATTTTTTGCAGGAAGCCACTGCTTGGCGCGCTCAGCCCATTCGTTATTCGCGAACAAAAGCACATTTAAATGCTGTTTGTTACCAGCGAACCGACTTTGCAACACCAAGTCCCATAGTTCTTGCAATAGTGCATCAGGAAGATTGTGGGCTTGGGTGATGGCTATAAGAATTGGACCTTCGTGACTATTTAGGTCGGAAAGTAGTTCGTTTAGAGGCCTAACGAAGCTACCCACCACTTGACCAAGAAGCTGCCGACAAAGTTGTCGACGGTAGTCAGAGGGCTCCATATTTTCTTGTGCAGTTAAATACGCAATCTCGGTATCATCGTGTTGCTGGAAGACAAAGGCTTCAAGGGTCTTTTGTTGTTGAGCAATAGACTCACCACTGACAAAAATCAGCTGAGAAGAGTAATTGACCAAATATTCCAAACGTTCATGCAGTTCACTTTGCATGGGAGTTTGCCCTTATTCACCGTTGCTTTAAAAACTGTCCTGCAACGCATTTCTTTATGATTCCAACTAACGTAGGGAAGTCAAGATAGACGCGTTGCCTGGTTGTCGCGAGGGCTAATGACTAAGAAAGGATGTCAGTAAGAATGGCGTCCGTGACGTCCTTGGTAACAACCGCTTTGCCTATGCCTTGAGGAAGTACAAATCGAATACTGCCAGCTTCCACTTTTTTATCGCGTTTCATATGCTTAACGTAGTCATCCTTTGTCATACTATTTGGGCCTGCAACCGGTAAAGCAAATGCTTCAAATAGCGACGATACGCGTCGTGTTTCTGACGCTTCAAACCACGTTAATGCTTCAGCAGCTTTACAAGCAATTATAGTACCAGCGGCTACCGCTTCGCCATGCAGCCAGTTACCGTAGCCTTGCTCGGCTTCAATAGCGTGACCGAACGTGTGGCCTAAGTTAAGAATGGCGCGTAAACCACCTTCACGTTCATCTTTTGCTACCACGTCTGCTTTGATTTCGCAGCAGCGAGAAATAGCTTGGGTAAGAATTTCAGTATCAAGCGACGTAAGCGCATCTACATTACTTTCAAGCCATTCAAAAAACGGAGCGTCGTAAATGATACCGTATTTGATGACCTCTGCCATGCCAGCAGCAAACTCTCTCGCGGGTAATGTAGCGAGGGTATCAGTATCAATGGCCACATAAACCGGTTGGTAAAAAGCGCCAATCATGTTTTTGCCGAGAGGATGATTTACCGCGGTTTTTCCACCTACTGATGAGTCGACTTGAGAAAGCAAAGTTGTAGGAACTTGAATGAAGGGCACACCGCGTTGGTAAGTTGCCGCAACAAAGCCAGTAAGATCACCAATTACACCACCGCCAAGTGCGATAAGTGTCGTATCTCTTGCAGCGTTTAGCTCAAGAAGGCGTGTCATAACCACTTCGAATTGGGCAAGATTTTTGTGTTGCTCGCCGTCCGGCAAAATAATGGTTTCAACCTGAACATTACCACACGCCGCTTTAGCGGTTTCTAAATACAGTGGGGCAACAGTTTCGTTGGTAACAATGACGGCAAGTGGGCCTTTTATATAGGCACTAAAAAGGCCAGGTTGCGAAAGCAGCCCAGCCTCTATCTGTATAGGATAGCTACGTTCTCCAAGTTCCACAGTTAAGGTTGACATTGGCGTAGCACCTCCTATTACATATTTAATTTATAAACCAATTTTACTGATAATCTGATTCGCTACAGCACGCGCACTTTGGTCGTCTGTATCAACAATGTAATCAGCAACTTCTTCGTAAAGCGGGTTGCGCATTTCTGCAAGATCGCGAAGTACTTGTTCTGGATCTTCGTTTTGTAGCAAAGGACGACGTTTGTCACGTTGTGTACGGGCAACTTGCTTATCGATTGTCGTTTGTAGGTAAACAACGATGCCGCGGGCAGATAAACGATTACGCACAGCTTTAGTTACAATAGAACCGCCGCCAGTAGCAAGTACAATACCTTGCTTATCTGTCAAATCGTTAATGACGTTTTCTTCGCGTTTACGGAAACCGTCTTCGCCTTCAAGGTCGAAGATCCAGGCAATGTCTGCACCCGTGCGGCGCTCAATTTCCTGATCCGAATCAAAAAAGTCTAGGTGAAGTTCGTCTGCCAGATGTCTACCGATGGTACTTTTGCCAGCACCCATTGGGCCAACTAAAAAGATATTACGTTTTTCAGCCATATTTGCTTATATCACAACTTAATCATGTTAGGGGCAGTGCACTGTTGCCTTACCAGCCTACCCATTGACTCGTGCCTATTTAGTGTCCAATAAGCACCACTCCTTAAACCTCGCTTAAATTTCGAGGCGGGGATTATCTCAGTTTCATGCAAGGCGTTGCAAGTTTTGTTACTAACAAATAGCGTATACCTGTAAATTTAGTTACAAAAAAAGGATGAAAACCAAAAAAGCGCACAAAAATGCGCTTTTTTGAAGGCTAAAAATGAGGATTATGGTCTTTCAGTGACTATCTTGGGTGTCACAAAGATAAGTAGTTCTCGTTTTTGCTGAAGTTGTGACGAGTTTCTGAAAAGGGCACCAACGACAGGCAAATCACCAAACAAAGGCACTTTCGACACGCCATCAGAACTGGTTTGTTGGAATATGCCACCTAATACGATGGTTTCGCCGTTTTCTACCAATACCTGCGTTTTAATTTCTTGGGTATCGATGGCTACGGCCTCACCAGTAGACGTAGAAACGGTTTCGCCACGGGTATCTTGCGTAACAACTAAATCCAAAATAATGCGATTATCAGGCGTAATATGTGGCGTAACTTTCAGTGACAAAACGGCTTTTTTGAACTCTACTGAAGTCGCACCGCTAGACGTTGCTTGTACGTAAGGTATTTCCGTACCTTGTTCAATGTAAGCTTCATGCTGGTTAGCAACCGTAATACGAGGACTCGCAATAATTTCGCCTTTGTTTTCAGATTCTAGTGCGGAAAGCTCAAGGTCTAATATGGTGCCATCAACCAAGCTCGCAATTTGAAAGCCAATGCTACCCGCGGCGCTGGTCACAGGCAGGTTCACATTAAGGCGATTATCAATGCTAGGCACTATGCCGCCGGCAATGGTGTCTGCGCCCTCAAGGCTTCCCGACACACCATTATCGTCTTGACGGTCGCTGAAACCCCAACGAACACCAAGCTGCTCGTCTACATCGTCAAGCACAGTAACCATACGGCTTTCAATCAGCACTTGCTTCACTGGAATATCTAACGCATTGATGGTTTTTCTTGCTTCATCAATAGAGGCTAACGTGTCGCGAATAAGTAAAGTGTTGGTTCGTTCGTCTACTGTAACACCCCCTCGCTCAGATAAGATCCCGCCCTCTGTCGACTTTAAGATCGTGGCCAGGGCAGCAGCTTTTGCATAGTTAACAGGAATATTAACCGTATGAAGAGGCGCTAAGTCTGAAACTTGCTTTTTAGATTGAAGGGCTTGGGTTTCACGAGCCGATAGTTCTTCAGCCGGTGCAATTAACAAAATGTTGCCCTCTAAGCGTTTATCCAGACCTTTAACGCGCAAAATCATGTCGAGTGCTTGATCCCACGGAACACCCGACAAACTTATCGTCACGTTTCCTGTTACGGTGTCGGTGGTCACTAAGTTAAACCCATTAACCTGCGCAATAATTTGTAAAACTTGTCTCACAGGAACATCTTGAAAATCGAGTGAAATGGGGTCGCCTGTGTATTTCTTTTCCGCTTCCAAGGCGTCTTGCTGCGCGCTGTCCATTGGCGTTATCGCCATACGAATTACGCCGTCTTTTACCGTATTTTTAACCGTAACTGGGCCCGAATAATTAACTTCAATTCGCGCGCCATCTTTATCTTCGAATGTCTCGATGGTAGAAACCAAGGTACCGAAATCAGTCACATTAAGTTCTACTAATTGGTCTTCGCCTAACTTGGTGTTTGGTAATGTAAGGGATACCTTTCCTTGTGACTCAATAAGCTGAAGTTTTGGCGCTTGGCCCTCAAAACTCACCAGTGTTACAGCGGTATTGTTAGCTGCTTGAGTAAAGTCGATGTTTGTGACCGTGGTGGTAACGGTTGATGCATTTCGTTTAGTATCAGGGTCGACTAACAAAGGCTCTTGGGCTTTTACTGGCGAAACAAATACGGTTAATGAAAATATTGCAGCCACAGCGAAAGCCAGCCAATACCATCTAGGCACTCTACGATTCAGAGATTTGTTAAATATGTATCGTTCGGCCATGCTTACTCTCCCGCCTTCGATGCTGTAGTCATTGTTGTTGTTTTCCTTTGCCAGCAGCCCGCACCATCAGGTAATAACTGTTCAATAGTAATTGAGTCGGTGCTAATTTGCGTAATTTTGCCATAAAACAAGCCGATACGACTCCCTACTTTAGCTTTATGTAATACGCCATCGTTACTTTTCAATAATGCCCACTGCACTCCTTTAACGGCAAAGTTGCCAGTCAGTGCGAGGGCGTCCACGCCATAGGCTTCCAATGCTTCTTTAGGGCGCTGGAAGTTTGGCTGTAAACAGTTTTCTACCCGCGCTTTTGCTACTGGAGCTGCGTTGTTCTTAGGGCGATCGAACGGGCTTCTTAAAGCGCTTGCCGAATAGCTAAAAGGTGGGTGAGTCTTGAATTCTGGATACGGTTCAATTTGTGGCTGAGCACGCTCTTTAACGCTCTGTGTATAGGCATGCAGATCGTCGAGTTTAGGTGAACAGCCTGTTACTAACAATATGATTAAAAGAGATAAAAACGAACGAATCATTGTTCATCTCCTTCAATGTCTGTCGAGTTTTCCGAACGATAAGTTTTCGCCTGCAGCTTCAGCGACAGACCATTTGCTTCACGCTTTATGTCAAAATCGTGAAGCGTAACGATACGAGGTAAATCCGCTACTTTGGAAACGAATTCGCCAAAGTTGTGATAGCCACCGCTTACTTCCATTTCGATAGGTAGTTCGGTATAAAACTCTTTTGGTACTTCTTGTTGCCAGTTAAGCAACTCAAACGTGAGGCCCGATGCGGTACCAACGTAAGTGATATCGTCAAGCAAACCCGGTGTTTCGTTGCTGGTTGGAAGACTTTTCAGCATAGACGAGAAGTCTTCTTTAATTTGCGCGAGTTGGGCTTGGTAAGCTTCTAAATTAGCCGCAATGCGGTACTTTGCTTCGAACTGTAACTTTAGTTCTTGTTCTTTTAATTCAGCCGCATCTTTAATCGGTAATTTGGGGCTTATTAGCATGTAGTAGCTCAACGCACCTACCAATATTGCGACAAACGCCGCCACAACAATGCGAACTTCGTTTGGCCAAATAGCGATTTGTTCAAAGTCGAGTTCGTTGAGTTCTTTTAGTTTTGAAACATCAAACTTCATGGTTATTGCGCCTCACTACTTTCTATTTCTAGGGGAGCAACATTGGGGTTTATCGAAAACGTAAGCGTAAAGTTGCTAATCGCTCTCGCTGCACTGCTGTCAGATTTAATGGTAGAAAGCTCTGCGGCAACGAACACTTTCGAGTTGTCCAGCGCGCGCATAAAGTCGGAAAGACGATTGTTCGAATCACTAGTCCCTTCAATCTCAATACGGTTATTGCTTCTGGTCATAGACTCAAAGGCCACACCGGGAGGAACGAGTTTAGCAAGTTCATCAAATACTATAGGAGCCACATTGCGACTTGCTTGCAGTTGCTCAATTAATGCCATGCGCTGCTCAATGGCATTTTTACTATCTTTAACCTTTTTTATCTCTGCAATTTGCGCATCTAAAACCGCGATTTCCCGTTCAAGGTATTGATTACGCGAGTTTTGATTACTGATTTGCTGGTCGATAGCTTGACCAATGAACCAAAAAATCAATCCTACAATGGCGGCAACGGCAAGTAGCCCTGCCAAGTATTGTTGTTTTTGATGTTGGCGCTGCTTCTCTCGCCAAGGTAGTAAATTTACATGTGCCATGGCGTAAAGCTCCGGCTCGCTAGACCTGCTGCAATCGCAAGCTGTGGTGCAATTTTGCTAAGTCTCGTGGCATCAAGTTTAGGGTTTATCGACATGCTGCTAAACGGATTGAAGCAATCAACCTCTAGGCCTAAGTCTTGTTTTAAAATGTCGACTAACGGTTCAATAGTAGCGGCACCGCCGCTAAACAGTATTTTGGTGGGGCGCTCTGCATGTAGCGTGCTCATATACATTTGTAATGCACGGTTGATATTTTGCTGTAGGTTAGCGGCAAATATAGGAAGCGTATCTTCCACCCAATTTCCAGACAGCGTGCCATCAAGTAGCTGACGCTCTGCGGTTTCACGCTCAACCATATGAATGGCGCTAATATCGTTAATTAGCTGATTTAAGCCAAAGGCGTGCTCTTTGGTGTAGATGACGTCGCCGTTTTTTATTACGCATATTTGAAGTAGCGAGGCGCCCACATTAATACAGCAAAGTGGCATGTCTTCGGTATGAGGCGTATGGAAAAAGTCCATGGCATTGCCGATGGCATAATTTTCCATATCAACAATTTTGGGTTCAAAGTTAGCTTCTCTTGCAAGCAGCAAGCGACTGTCTACCAAATCTTTATGCGCAGCGGTAAGTAATACATTTACTTTTCCAGTGTGCGTTGTGCTTGGCCCCATTTCTTCAAAATCTAAATATACTTCTTCAAGCGGATAGGGAATGAGACTGTCGGCTTCGATCTCAATTTGATTTTCTAAATCGTAATCGCTTTGCTCTGGGTCCATATAGACGATTTTACTGATCACTGACGTGCCGGCCACAGCAACATTTGCCAGCTTTAATTTTGTTTTTAGCGACTTTCGAATTTTCTTGAGAGCAATGCTTACTGACTCATAATCTTTAATATCACGCTCAGAGAAAGCGATTTTGTTAATTGGCTCACAGGCATACCCTTGAAGGACGAACCCGTCTTTCGATTGCTCTAACCACACCGCTTTTATTTGACGCGTGCCTATATCTAAGCCCACAATGGGCGGCAGCTTTTTCTTAAACAGCGATTTCATGTGCAAGTGTCCAGTTTCAAAGGTAGTTGCTCTAAAGTACAATGTTACTCTAATAGTCTTATGCGTATGGTTCTAGAGATAACACATACGTATAAAATATACGTCATTTCAACAAAATGTCTTGGTATCCGTTACAGTGAAGTACATCAAACCACTTATTTTATTTAGTTTTCTATCAGGCCTTCTTGGTTTTGCAGCACTGGTAGGTATTTACTTTTATATCAAACCTGACCTACCAAGTGTTACTGTACTTAAGGATGTACGCCTGCAAACACCCATGCAGATATACACCAAAGACGGAAAACTTATTTCACAGTATGGAGTTAAACGGCGGATCCCCGTAAAACTTGAGGAAGTCCCGCAAGAATTAATTAACGCCATACTCGCTACCGAAGACAGTCGCTTCTACGAACACCATGGTATTGACCCCATTGGTATAATGCGTGCTGCAGTAAGTTTAGTCCTTACTGGCGAAAAGCGTCAGGGAGCAAGTACGTTAACCATGCAGCTAGCACGAGGGTTTTTCCTTAGTCGGGAGAAAACCTATATCAGAAAGATCAAAGAGATCTTTATAGCACTGCACATGGAGCAAGAGCTTTCTAAGCAGGAAATTCTTGAGCTGTACCTCAACAAAATCGAATTGGGCCATAGAGCGTTTGGTTTTGGGGCGGCCGCCCAAGTGTACTATGGCAAACCGCTTAACGAACTCTCTTTAGCTCAAATTGCTACTATTGCAGGTCTTCCCAAGGCGCCATCAGTGCTTAACCCTATCAGCGGGCCGCAACGTTCTGTCGAACGCAGACGCGTGGTCTTACTTCGTATGCTTGACGAAGAGTACATCACTAAAGCGCAGTTCGATGAAGCTGCGAATGCGCCAGTTTCAGCGAAGAAGCACGGTGCTGAAATTGAAGTGGATGCGCCTTATTTGGCCGACACCATTTATAACGAAATGGTAGAGATTTATGGAAAAGAAGAGGCAGAAACCGGCGGATACCAAGTTTTTGCGACTGCAACGTCAGATCTTCAATTAGCTGCTCAGCGTGCGGTGGTTCGAAATCTTCATGACTATGATGAGCGTCATGGCTATAAAGGCGCCCTTGGCTACTTATGGAATATTCCTAAGCCAGAAGGAAAGGATGACGCGATTCCACAACTTTCATTGAGCTATGACATAAGTGATAAGACAACACGAGAAGAGTGGGATAACGAATCAATCATGCGCGTGCTTGAAGAGATTCCTCACATTAAACCTCTTTTGCCATCGGTTGTTACGAAAGTAAATGAGCAGTCGATAGAAGTGTTGTCTGTAGATGGCAAAGCAATAAAGGTAGAGTGGGATGGACTAGATTGGGCCCGACGCTACATTACAGACTTTAGGCAGGGTAGTGACCCCAAAAGCGCTTCAGATGTGACTCAAGAAGGGGCGGTCATTTATATCAGACAGCAAGAAGGGCAGTGGCGCATTTCGCAAATCCCTGAGGTGAGCGGAGCGTTTATCGCACTTAATCCGAAAAACGGTGCGGTTGAAGCGGTTGTTGGTGGCTACAGCTTTTATCAAAGCCAGTTTAACCGAGCGACACAGGCCAAGCGCCAAGTGGGCTCGAACATCAAGCCTTTCGTTTATTCTGCTGCATTAGACAGTGGCTATACCCTTGCATCCATCATCAATGACGCTCCCATTAACCAATGGAATGCGGCGACGGGTGTAGCTTGGCGACCGCAAAACTCGCCAGCTGAGTACGACGGCCCAATCAGAATGCGTAAAGCCCTTGGTAAATCGAAAAACGTGGTATCGGTTCGACTATTGCGTGGTGTTGGTCTGAGAGAAACGGCCGATTACTTAACACGCTTTGGTTTTAATAAAGACGATATTCCACTTGATGAAACCGTATCCCTTGGGTCGAGTTCACATACACCGCTTGAAGTAGTAAGAGGTATGTCGGTCATTGCGAACGGTGGCTATTTAGTAAACCCTCATTTTATCAGCAAAGTGCTTGATGAAAACGGCGATGAGCTTTGGAAAGCAAACCCAGTTTGGGCGTGCAATCGTTGTGAAAATCAAAGCGATCCAGAAATACTACCTGAAGACGAAGAAGCCGATATTGAAGCCTTACTTGCCGCTGAACTAAATCAAGATATTTTACTTGGCGACGTCGATGATGACGAAGCTGCAGAAAAAGTGATTGCGCCTCAGGTTATTACTGCTCAAAACGCTTTCTTAGTGGCAGAAATGATGCGAACGGCTGTGAGAGCAAACGGAAATTGGAGCAAGAAAACCTATTGGTTAGGCACCGGCTGGCGTGCTCGTAATATTCTTCAGCGTACTGATATAGCTGGGAAAACGGGTACAACGAATGACTCGCGAGACACATGGTTCAGTGGTTTCCACAAAGATTTGGTGGCCACCACATGGGTAGGCTTCGACAACATGGGGCGTCAGTTAGGGCGAGCTACGCGAAACCAAAACCTTATTAATAAGAATGCTGAGAAATTCAACTGGATAGGCAACGCCATGATCGGCATTGAAGATGGAGCTAAAGCTGCTGAGCCAGCGTGGATCAGATTTATGCAACATGCTCTAGAAAATAAACCACATACGCCAATGCCCGTACCAGAAAATATAGTGCGCGTTCGCATTGATCGTACCAGTGGAAAGTTGACCAGACGAACAGACCATACGACACTATTCGAATATTTCCTGCAGGGAACCGAGCCAACGACTTATGTTCGCGATGACGAAGTGTTGGATCCGGCCACGCAGGATACTACTACTGCGCCTGAGCCAGAAGAAATATTCTAATTACTAAGAGGCACGTTGCACGCGTGCCGCTTCAGGCTTAGGTGATGTATTTGCCTGAACACATTATCGGAAAACCAATGTCAGAAGATTCACAACGATATCTTTATATTCCTCATGCCGGCCCTTCATTGCTGGAAACCCCCCTACTGAATAAAGGCAGTGCCTTCACTGCACGGGAACGTGCGGCGTTTAACCTGACGGGTCTAGTGCCACCAAGGTATGAAACCATCGAAGAGCAGGTTGAACGTGCTTACATGCAATACAGCAGCTTTGACGAAGCACTAAACAAGCATATTTATCTGCGCGCAATTCAAGACAATAACGAAACCTTGTTTTACCGCCTAATTCAAAAGCACATCGATGAGATGATGCCCATCATCTACACCCCTACTGTAGGTGATGCATGTGAGCAGTTTTCAGATATCTATCGCAGTTCGCGTGGCTTGTTTGTGTCGTATGAAGAACGTCACCAGCTTGATGACATTGTTCGCAATGCAACGAAGCGCAAAGTGAAAGTGATTGTAGTGACTGACGGTGAACGCATCTTAGGCTTGGGAGACCAGGGTATTGGTGGAATGGGCATTCCTATCGGTAAACTATCGCTTTACACAGCGTGTGGTGGAATTAGCCCAGCATACACATTGCCCGTAATGTTAGATGTAGGTACTAACAACGAAAAGCTGCTAAACGACCCAATGTATATGGGGGCGCGCCATCCGCGTATTGGACAGGAAGAATACGACGAATTCGTTGATATGTTCATTAATGCTGTGAAGCGACGCTGGCCTGATGTAATGATTCAGTTTGAAGATTTTGCGCAGCCAAATGCTATGCCGTTATTAAACCGCTATCGCAACGACGTGTGTTGTTTTAACGACGATATACAAGGCACTGCTGCCGTTACCCTTGGTACTATTTTGGCGGCATGTAAAACCAAGCAGCAAAAGCTACGCGACATGAAGGTGGTGTTCGTGGGCGCGGGTTCGGCAGGCTGTGGTATTGCTGAAATGCTCATTCAACAAATGGTATTTGAAGGCCTGACTGACGAACAAGCACGTAAGCAAGTGTTCATGATTGACCGTTTTGGTTTGGTAACCGAAGGCATGGAAGGTCTACGCGACTTCCAACAAAAGCTTCAGCAGAAAAATGCTGACTTGGCTGATTGGACGTTCAGTGGAGATTATGCGTCACTACTTGATGTTATGCACTGCGCGCAGCCAGACGTACTTATTGGTGTTTCAGGCCAGCCGGGCTTGTTCACTGAACAAGTTATCCGTGCCATGAAGCAAGGCTGTGAACTGCCAATCATCTTCCCTTTAAGTAACCCCTCACGACAAGTTGAAGCGCGTCCTGAGCAAGTGATTGAATGGACAGAAGGTGAAGTGATTATTGCTACAGGTAGTCCGTTCAAGCCTGTAGAGTACGATGGCAAAATATTCCCTATCGCTCAATGCAACAACTCTTACATCTTCCCAGGCATTGGCCTTGGTGTTGTTGCATCTAAAGCGAAGCTTATTAGTGACGAAATGCTGATGGCTGCAAGTAACGCACTTGCTTCAGCGTCGCCATTAGTCAACACGGGTCAGGGTTCACTATTGCCACCCCTTGCTGCCATTGCGGAAATTAGCAGAGAGATTGCTTTTGAGGTGGGTAGAGTAGCGATGGAACAGGGACTTGCTCTTGAAATGTCTGACGACGCATTGCGCGCCAGCATTGAGCGTAACTTCTGGAAAGCAGAGTACCGCCCTTACAAGCGGGTAAGCATCTAGTATCCTATAATGTTATATAAAAGCAGGCTTAGCCTGCTTTTTTTGTACTTGTGAACAACGCTTTCACCATGACTTACAACTCAAAAGCTGAAGTAAGCCACCGTCTCACTGCTCGAACTTCATCCATTTCGCGGCCGAACTCCAACCAAATGTAATATGGTGTTGCCTATGCGCAACATTTCCTATGTGTTGCTCATATGTATTCTCGTTAATAAGCTCTTAACCTACTGTTATTAATAGTTTATTTTTTGTTGGCACAATGATTGATACACCTCTTTATAGTTACAACAAGGAGCAAGGGGTGTTATTGATGACCACGTTAAAAAACAAGGTAAGTCCTTTCTACGCGCGAATTATTAGGCGCTCATTCTCTACGTCATTAGTTATGGCCGCTCTTGCAACACTCTCAGCTTGCGACGCACCTAATGTTGATGTTGCAGCACAAGATGAAAAGGCTGCTAAAACGGCTGCTAGTACAGTTTCAGAAAGCCCAGTAGATGAGCAAAGTGAAATGTTTGCTTATCTGGATGAGTCCGACTTAATTGATGCCTACTACGAGGTTAAGTAATTCGCGGCTAATCCTTCTTACACACTATCGATTCTGCCACGGTTATCGCTGGCAAAAGCTTATGGCAACTATCGATATTACCAGTTTGCGGGCAACGGACTGCTCGCCTTTTATTCATAAAGCCGCGCTCTGGATAAAGCTAAAGCGCGGCTTTTTTATGTCAATAAACGTATATCGCCGTTTATTAGTCGACACCGTTGAGCTATAAGTCTTTAAAAGCTGTTCTTAGTAGCTATGTATTGCACTAACCTTAACGATAAAGTCATTTAAAGGAATTGCTATGTCGACAGAAAGTAACTACACACCACCAGAAGTTTGGACTCAGGCTGAGAATGACGGCAACAAGTGGGCCAGCATTAATCGTCCTGTGTCAGGCGCTACCCATGAGAAGGCTCGTCCTAATGGTGAACATGGTTTGCAGCTATACTCGTTAGCTACGCCTAATGGTCAGAAAGTTACCATCATGCTTGAAGAGTTGTTGGCAGCTGGCGTGAGCGAAGCAGAATACGACGCTTGGCTGATTAACATTGGTGAGGGCGATCAGTTTTCTTCTGGGTTTGTTGACGTTAATCCGAATAGTAAAATTCCTGCTATGGTCGACACGACAACGTCACCAGAAACCAAGCTATTTGAGTCTGGGTCAATCTTAGTTTACTTGGCGGAAAAATTCGGTAAGTTCATTCCGCAAGACGCCCATGCAAAGGCGGAATGTTTCAACTGGCTGTTCTGGCAGGTGGGGTCAGCGCCTTACTTAGGCGGTGGTTTCGGGCACTTCTACAGCTATGCGCCATATCCAATGGAATATCCTATCAACCGCTTTACCATGGAAACTAAGCGTCAGTTAGATGTGCTAGACAAGCACTTAGCAAACAATGAGTTCATGGCAGGTAGCGAGTACAGTATCGCTGACATGGCTATATGGCCGTGGTACGGCAATTTAGTGCTCGGAAATCTGTACGATGCAGCCACTTTCCTTCAAGTGCACGAGTACACCAATTTAGTCCGCTGGGCTAAGCAACTAGAGCAGCGAGAAGGCGTTAAACGTGGCCGTATTGTCAATAAGACCTGGGGCGACGATGGTCAGTTAGAAAACCGCCACAGCGCAAAAGATATCGACGACGCACTCACCAAAGCCTAAATAATGGGGTCAGAGTACTTTAGTTATGTTTGTCATCTTTTTAGCATCAGAATGGCTAACGAAGGGCACCAACATAAAACGGGGTCAAAACTTACTCTGGCCCGATAGCTTAAAAAGTACTCTGACCCCAATTTTCAGATGAGCTCTGCAACACTCTTCAAATAGGCTTTTTGAAGTGGTGTGAAATCCCACTCATTCAAAGCTTCATTAAATTCAAAATTGCCCACACGACCTCTCCAGCGTTCGGTGGGTACTGCCGGCCAGTTTTTCATATACACCAGCTTTCCATGAAGGCAGTGCAACACTTCAATTTGTGGTGATTTGGTATCGGCGTAAGTTACTTTCTCAGAGACAATAGCGCCTTCTTCACAATCTTGGTCGAAAAACACAAAGCCGCGATAGCTGCCGTTTTCTGTAATGGTAATGAGCGATGCATATTCTTTGCTCTTGGATACTTTTCTCAGCGCAGGCAAATAGCCATCGACTCGTTTTATTTGAAGCCCCTGTGATTTGTTGTGCCACTGCCATCCTGAGCTGCCCATAAAAGAAAGCTCGTTATTTTTATCGTTGAAATGGCTTAATGTTTCAAAGGTTTTCCAAGACGCAAAAGTGATAATGCACAGCATTAAAAAACCAGTAATGAAGATGAGTGGCTTTGCCATGTCTCAAGCCCTTAGCATTAGACAAACGTTTGTCTCTTTAGTTACGGACAAAGGTCAAAGCTAGACTTTCATTGCAAAAAAGTAATACGCAGAGAGACAAATGTACTGTGGCCTTAAAGCGTTCTGGTGCTGGCTTAATAACAGGAGAGACGCCGCTTAACGCTTACCTGACATTAAATACAGCGACATAAAAAGCCTCGCGTATTCGTTGTCTCGATAACACCACATCAATGCATTCTAAGCATGAAACCAATTTTGGACAATGATTCAGTAATTACGATTATAACTATCTATTTTGTTCGTTTTAATTGTTTTATTAAATCAGCGACTATCTGTTTAAACGAAAAGCGTGATTAACACCATTTCTTTAATCACACACTGACACCCAATTTTAGTAAGACTAAAAATCGGTGAGAAATAAACAGAAGGAATTCGCAATGAGTAAGTGTCCATTTTCAGGTGCAGCTATAAAACCTACTACGCTAACGTCTAGCAATGGTGCGCCCGTTGCCAATGATAATCAGAGTCGAACAGCGGGGCCACGCGGGCCGGTTACGTTCGACAACCATTATTTGTTTGAGAAGCTTGCGCACTTCAACCGCGAGCGAATTCCAGAGCGTGTAGTTCACGCAAGGGGCAGTGCTGCATATGGCACCTTTACGCTAACTAAGAGCTTATCTGACTACACTATTGCAGACTTTCTGCAAAAAGAGGGGCAAAAAACCGGCGTGTTTTTGCGCTTTTCTACCGTAGGTGGTGGTCAGGATTCAAGTGACTATGCCCGTGATCCTCGTGGTTTCTCAGTGAAGTTTTATACCGAACAGGGAAACTGGGACATGGTAGGAAATAATACTCCGGTATTCTTCTTACGAGATGGCATCAAGTTTCCTGACTTCATTCACAGTCAAAAGAAAAACCCGCGTACGAATTTGCCGGATCCGCAGGCCGTGTATGAGTTTTGGGCGAACAACCCTCAGTCATTACACCAATCGACAATCTTGATGTCTGATCGCGGTATTCCACTTTCATATCGCCATGTGAATGGCTATAGCTCTCATACGTTGAGTTTCTGGAATAACGCAGGCGAACGCTATTGGGTGAAATGGCACTTTAAAACTAACCAAGGTATTAAAACGCTAACTAGCGAAGAAGCGGCAAAGATGCCTGCTTATGGCGCTCAGCAAGACTTGGTCGAAAGCATTGATAACGGCGAATTTCCATCGTGGACCGTAAATGTGCAGATTATGAATGAAGAGGAAGCGCGTAATTACCACATTAATCCGTTTGACCTAACGAAGGTGTGGCCGCACAGCGACTTTCCATTAATTGAAGTAGGGCAGTTGGAGTTAAACCGTAATGTTGATAACTACTTTGCAGAAACTGAGCAAGCCGCGTTCGCGCCGAGCAATTTGGTACCGGGTATTGGTGCGTCGCCAGACAGAATGCTTCAAGCGCGACTAATTGGATATCAAGATGCGCACAGATACCGTATTGGTGCAAACTACAACCAAATACCGGTAAACGCGCCGCGTTGTCCAGTGCACAATTATCAAAGAGATGGAGCCTTTGCGGGAATTAACCCAGCACTTGCAGGAAGTGGAGCCAACTTCTATCCAAATAATCGCGCGCGAGTTGGTGAGCCGGCTGAAGCACCAGAGGTTCAAGAGCCGCCTATGCCGCTAGAGCAAGACGCATGGTTAGATATTTACGATAACCGTGACGAAGATAACTACTCACAGGCCGGTGATCTTTACCGCATTATGAGTGAAGATCAAAAACAACAGCTGGTAAACAACATTGCTGACGGCCTAAGCCAAGCTACTAAGGACGTTCAAGAGGCAATGTTCGTTCAATACGATTTAGCCGACAGCGATTATGGTGCTCGTGTGAGAAAAGCAGTAGCCAGCAAATAGAGTAAATGGGGTCAGAGTACTTTATTAAAATGTACTCTGACCCCTTTTTTACTGGGTAGCGACTAGGGCGTAAACGTGCAAGCGAATGGCCTGAAGTGCGCGTTCTTTCCAATTGTTCCAAGTAATACGGTTGCTAATTTCGTGCTGATTCAACGTAATATAACCATGATTTAGTGCCCATACTTGCATAGCTACATCTTGCTTTTCTTCAACAGACAGATCTTTTTTAATTAACGCAGCGGTAAGCTTAGTTAGCGTGATAAAGGCTTTTTCACCTGCCTCGATAGCTTCATCTGATGGCGTATAGTCTTTCAAATTAGAAGCAAAAATTAGTCGATAATGGGCCGCATGAGTTTCTGAAAACGTTAAAATACGCTCGCATCCATTAATCACTTTTTCTGCCGCAGTATTGCCATCGGATGCCAACATTTCACGCTCAACTAATTCGAAACCTTCGATGTAGAGCGCATCTAAAATACCCTGCTTACCTTTGAAATGGCTATAGATGCCAATCGTTGACATACCCGCACCGTCAGCAATGGCACGCACGCTAAGTGCATTCGTTCCGCCTTTCAAAAACAGTGCTGAGGCAGCGTCTAAGATCTTTTGTCGCGTATCTTTTTTCATTTACACATCATTTACATGTTGCGCAATATAACACCGTTATGTAAAGTGGTTTTATAACGCCGTTATATCTCTTGGTTTAACACTTAACCTGCCTGCCCGCAGGTTGTTCATAAGGACACTATATATGAAAACTGAGCAATTAACCTGCGATTATTTAATTGTTGGTGCTGGCGCGGTAGGGATGGCTTTTGCTGACGTACTACTTCACGAAACTAACGCTAACATTTTGATTATAGATAAAAATGCGAAGCCCGGAGGGCATTGGAACTATGCTTATCCCTTTGTCACTCTTCACCAGCCTTCTGCTTTTTACGGCGTGTGTTCAAAAGAGTTAAATCGTGGCGTTATTGATAAAACAGGATTGAATGAAGGCCTAATGGGATTAGCTTCAGGGCAAGAAGTGAGTGCGTATTTCGATGCCGTAATGAACGAAACATTTTTATCTTCAAACCGTGTGCAGTATTACCCGCTTTGCGAATACAAGGGCAATAAACAGTTTCTTTCTACGTTAAATGGCAAGCACTATAACGTTATGGTTAACAAGAAAATCGTTGATGCCACTTATCTAAACACTAATATTCCGCTTACTCATACACCTAGCTTTACCCGCGATGACGACGTTGCATTTACGCCGGTTAATACAGTAGTTGAAAATATCGAAGGCTTTAACAACTATGTTGTTGTTGGTGGGGGTAAAACGGGTATTGATACCTGCCTATGGCTACTTGAAAATCACGTCGCCCCGCATAATATCCACTGGGTAGTATCGCGAGATGCATGGTTACTGAACCGGAAAAATACCCAGCCTTTAGATGAATTCTTCTTTGACTCTATTGGGGCACAAGCAAACCAAATGGAAGCTATCGCTGCGTCAAGTTCCATCGAGGATATGTTCGACAAACTAGAAGAGCGGGGCGTTTTACTGCGTATTGATAAGAAAGTAAGACCCAGTATGTTTCACGGCGCAACGGTGAGCGAATTAGAGCTTAAAGCCTTACAAACTCTACCATCTGTCGTTAGACAAGGTCGGGTTAAACATATCAGCCGCGATAAGCTCAGATTTGAAGATACAACGTGGAGTATGCCAGATAACGCGTTGGTTATTGACTGCTCAGCTTCTGCACTTACTAATTTAGAGATGAAAGCGGTGTTTGATGGCGACACCATCACCCCTCAAACAGTGCGTGCCTATCAACCTGTTTTTAGTGCGGCGCTTATTGCTCACGTTGAGGCGGCCTACAGCGATGAACAACAAAAGCAGATGCTGACACAAGTGGTCCCGCTGCCTAATCGCGACATCGATTGGTTACCAATGACTGCAGCAATGTTACGAAACATGCAAATTTGGGGTGAAGACCCAGCGCTTAAAGCGTGGATTTACCATTGTCGACTAGATGGCTTTTCAAAAATAGTACACGGCGTGGCAAAAGACGATATGCAAAAAATGCAGGTGTTAGGGCGATTGAAGCAAGCAGCGGCACCGGCCATGCAAAAGCTGATGACTTACATACACAGCTTAAAAGCGAGCGGACAGCTTTAAAAGGTTATAAATATCGATGAAACAGTTTCAAATAGACAAAACGAACCCAAATCGCTTTCGGATAATGCAAACAGTTGATAGCCCTGATAACGCGCAGACAGAGGGTGCTGGAAAGGCAAAAAACGTAGTAATCAAAATTGAAAGGTTCGCGTTTACTGCCAATAACTTGACCTATTATATGGTGGGTGACAAGCTTGGTTATTGGCAGTTTTTTCCACCCATTAATACAAGTAGTAACGAAAACTGGGGTGTTATTCCGGTATGGGGCGTGGGTCAAGTAATTAGCTCTAACAACGATGCGGTAGAAGTAGGAAGTCGTTTCCTTGGTTATTTCCCGCCCGCTGAATATTTGGTTATGGCTAACACTACGGTGACAAACAACAATTTAATAGACTGTAGCCCTCATCGTTTGAAGTTGCCCCAAGGGTATAATGTCTACCGACCACTTCCTTCACTAACGGCCCACGCTAACGCTGAAATAAGCACTAAGCAGCACGAGCAAGAAAACTTTCAGATGTTGCTGTGGCCGCTTTACGCAACGTCCTTTTGTTTATCAGAAGTGGTCGATGCTATACCTGGGGCACAAAGAGAGCAGTTATTAGTATTAAGTGCTTCAAGCAAAACCAGTTTAGGGCTTGTTTTTGCGTTTAAAGAAGCCGGTATTAACGCAATAGGTGTAACCTCTGAAAAGCGTGTTGCATCACTAGAAGCATTGGGTGTATACGGCGCCGTTATTGGTTATGAACAGCTGGACATGTTGCAACTGAAAAGCACTGTTGTGGTCGACATGTCAGGTAATGCTCAGGTCAAAGCATCCATCAAACATAAACTTGGTGAACACCTAACAAGATACATCAGCGTAGGGCTTACTCACTGGCAGGACATTAAGCCGTCAAGCGATGAGGAGTTCTTCTTTGCTCCTGCTCATATACAGCAGCGTATGTCTGAGATTGGGGTTGCTGAGTACCAGAAGTTAAGTAGCGGGTTTGTATCAAAAGCCATTGTGTGGAGCGCCGGTTGGTTAAACGTTAAAGAGCGTGAAGGTTTGAGCGCTCTACAAGATGACTTTAGCGAACATCAGCAAGGCCTCATTCCTTCAAATGAAGGAAGAATATACACACTTGCTTAGCGCGTAACCAGAGCGCCCATATTGAGTTCGAGCGCTTTGATAAAAAGCGCTCGCTCGAGGGTAATATCACACATACTGATTAAAATAATTGGTGACCTTAGGCCATAAATGCTGACATTTACGGGAGAAAAACTTCATGTGACCTATTTCTTTTACGTTGTAGGCCTGTGGATCTAGCTCCTCAACTTCTGCTTCCATATTGGGGAAAACGCTAATCATATCGTGAACGTTATGAATATTAGCAATATCGTCGTCATTGGCGAGCAGCCATTTAGAAGGTATCTGAATGGTGTCGTAGTGATGCTCGTTAACATCACTGCCAAAGCCTGTTTTTACGTAGCCTTTACCGTTACACCATTTTTGCCACTGACGGGCCACTTTTTTAGGTAGTGGCTCTCCCATGCCGACCCACTGAGATTTAGTATGGCCGAACAGTAAATTACTCACGGGAATGTAGAAATTCATGAAGAAATGGGCTTTTAGCAAATAGCTTTTACGCATGTTTCTCAGACTGCCCGAAGAGCTACCAAAATTACAAAAGGCAGTAAGGTCGTGCACATTATGCATCAAACCCAGCAGCTGACCACCTGCACTATGACCAACAAGAAAGTAGGGGACGTTAGGGAAATGAATTTTCAATGTCTCTAGCACCGCTGGCATATCTTGCTCGCCCCATGTTACCAACGACGCATCGCTTTCTTTAACGCTGCTTTTTACCGAACCGCCAATACCTCTGTTATCGAAGGTGATAACACCAAAGCCTTGTTCACATAAATAGGCGGCAAAAGCGCTGTAGAATTGCCGTTTTATACCCGTTGCAGGGCCAATCATAACTGCAGCTTTAGCGGGGGAATGTGGAGTGAAAAGTGAAGCTGCTAGATGAGTACCATCTTCACAGGTTACTTGAATGTCCTTTGTCATCGTCTTGCTCACAAGGCATACCTTAGTTTTCGTTACGCTTCTGGTCATACCAGTAAAGCGCCGATTGTTAAGATTTGCAATAGTACGACTATTTCAATTTCTGATAATTACACATGTTGAACGCAAGTCGCGATTTTCATGTTTTTATGCGCGTGCTTTTGCCGTCTTAACCCAATGCTCAATAGGAGCCGGTTTTCCAAATAAATATCCTTGGAAAATATTGAAACCCATGTCTTTAAGTACACGCAGCTGTGCCTGTGTTTCTACCCCTTCGGCAATGGTCTGCATGTCTAAACTCTTAGCGAGGTCTAGAGTCATCTTAACAATCTTGCGATGTCGTTCAGACGTTTCCACCCTTTCTACAAACTCTCTATCTACCTTTATAACGCTAGCAGACATATCAATAAGCTGGGAAAGTGATGCGTGACCAGTGCCGAAGTCGTCAATAATAATGGTTGCTCCTACATTGGCTAACGACGTTAGGCGTCGCTTAGTCTCGTAATGGCTGGCTAATACAGACGTCTCTGTTAGCTCTAATTTAAGGCGTGCTCCAAGCTCAGGGCTCTCTGAGAAGCGACGTAATAGCTTTTCATAAAAGAGGTCGCTAAGTAATTCTGGCCCCGATAAGTTAATCGCTAGGGGGACCTTGGGTAGGTTGCTAGGCCACTTGTCTAAAAGTGCCAAGGTGCCATCGATAATTTTTTGCGTGAACAGTACTTCCCATTTGTTTTCCTCAACCAAAGGCAAAAACTGAAATGGTTGAAGAACGGTACCAGACTTTGGCTCTTTCAATCTTGCCAGCACTTCGTAGCCCACCGTAACGCCATGGAGCGACACCTGAGGCTGCAAATACAAAGCAAGACACCCATTATCAAGAAGGGCCTTTACCTTATCTTTTTGTTGCGTATTTTCTCGAATAGTTTTCACCGTATTGATACTAAATGAGATGTACGGCGCAAATTCATCGCTTTGGCTTAGCGCTATTGCGCAGCACTCGGCGGCCGCATCTAAACTAATTTCACGACTGGCATGATAATGCCCCGCTCGCCATTTCAGCATATGTTCTACAGTGCCTCGCGCTGAGTTGATAACCATGCTGGTGGGCAATCGACGCTCAAGATAATGTTCTATACTTTGTGTTGAAAGATGTTTGCCGTTTACGGTAAATAAGAATTTAGCGCCAGGGAATTGGTATACCGAGACATCATTTGTAAATTCGCTTTGTAAAAGTGACGCTACGCTTAAAAGCAGCTGGTCACCTTGACTGTAACCGTATTGCAGGTTTACTTCTCTGAGGTTAGCCAGTTTCAGCAGGACAATATGTCGATTTAAAATACTCTCGCTCGACTCCGCTATTTTCCAAAAGTGATGGTTTTTCAGTCCCGTTAGTTCATTAAAATAGTGCTTCTCATACTGCTGCTTCTTGAATGCATCAAACTCCATCAAGCTTTTCTTATTGGCGGATATATCATGGCAGTGGATAAGTTGTTTTTTGTGATGCTCAAGGCTAGCAGGTTGAAGCTTAAATTCTCGTTCGGGTGCGTTAAAAATGGAAGCGTGTTGATTTACGCCCTTTGTAATGGGGTGAGATAAAGAGAAGAGATCTTGAATATATTCACTTTCTGGGCGGTACTTTTTGACTAGCGCTCTTGCAGCCTTGTTAGCCTGAATTATGCGTCCTTGTTCGTCACAAAAGAAAGACGGTGTACCACCATTGTTAAAAATTTCCTGATAACGGCTAACAAGTTTATTAAGCTTTTTGCTTTGTAATAAATTGTGCTCAGACTGTTTTTCTAATGACGACATGACCCGCAGTACAGCCATTGGAATGCAGAAATTGAAAAACAGGAAAATTAACGATGCTAAATACGTGTGGGTATCCGGCAATGTAATATCAATGCCGAACAAAGGAGATACTTGCGTATTGTTCAGCAGTAAATAATACGGAATGAGATTGAACAGCATGGTCGCAATGGATGCTTTCACCCCATACAAAACTCGAATAATAATAGGCAGCGTAAACAGCAAAAGTAAGCCATAACGCGCTGATTCTAAGTCTATTGTGAAGAAGAGTATGCACAGAGAGGCTCCAACTACCGCTAAGACTAAGCAAGCAGAAGCGATCTTTATATGCTTCAAGCCTATCGAAAGTGTGGCGAAGAGAAAGGCAGTGAAGCCCAGCGTTAAGTACATAACATAATAAAGTTCCTGTACATACGCAGTATATGAAGAGTGCGCCACGATGGCCGAGGTAAGGACAACGCCAATGAGCAGAATAGTGCGCAGCACACTGAGGCGCCACACGTCAGCATCGGTGGTTCTTAGGTTATCTTCATCAACTAAAAGATAGTGTTTTAAAATTCTTATTGTTCGAGAAATCACTAGTAAACCGCTGACGTTTAAATAAGTTCAATACTAGAGTGTTGCAAATAATTCACGGGAGTGAATGGTTTAATATAACCCTTTGCTAATGTTAGTGGTAGCAATAAACATAGTCATAACACTAATATATTCAATATGATAAAAAAAGGAGAGGGAAGTTTCCTTACTAATTAACAATAAGGAAACGTCTTAATTGATTGAGCTTAGTGCGTAGGGCCTTATACCGATAAAGTGAATACTTTAGAGTTACGCTGGAAGTTATACAGCTCTTTCTTCACGGCAGGTAGCGCACTTATGTCAGCAGGTTCAAACCCTTGCTCTAAAAACCAGTGTGCGGTAACTGTGGTCAGTACAAAAATGCTGTTAATACCGGCTTCTTTAGCACGGGCGCGCACTTCATCTAAAATCCGTTCGCCACGGTTTTTGCCTCGATAGTCTTGATGGGTTGCCACGCAGGCTAACTCGGCACAGCCGTCTTCAGGGTATAAATACAAGGCTGCACAGGCGATGATCATGCCGTCGCGCACTATCACTATAAACTGGTTAATTTCGTTCTCTAGACGCTCACGAGAACGCTTTACCAATACGCCGCTTTCTTCTAGTGGTTTTATCAGCTTTAAGATACCGCCCACATCTTCGATGGTCGCTGCACGCAGTTGTTCATAATGATGTTCCATTACTAGCGAGCCCGTACCGTCGCGAGTGAACAGCTCTTGAAGCAAGGCACCGTCCTTTTCAAAGCTGATGCAGTGGGCACGAGGCACACCTGCAGCAACGCTGGTGGTAAGGGCACTTAACACCGTATCTTCGGTGGTAATGTCGCCTGCCATGATCAACTGCTCTAGTTGAGGGCGTTCAATGGTGCGAAGTAAACGACCTTCGCGGTTGTATACACCATCAAAATTCGAAAATACGATCAGCTTGTCAGCTTTAAGGGCTATAGCCGCCTGCGTAGCTACATCTTCGTGAGATAAGTTGAAAACTTCTCCTGTTGATGAATAGCCCATAGGCGATAGCAGCACAATTGAGCCATCGTTTAAATGATCGTTAATGCCGGTCGTATCAATACGGCGCACTAAACCAGTGTTTTCAAAATCAACGCCGCCTCGCACGCCCATTGGTTTGGCAACGACCAAGTTGCCCGAGCACACGCGTATTTGCGAGCCGTGCATAGGTGAGTTTGGTAGCCCCATAGTCAATAAGGCTTCTACCTGAGAGCGTACCGAGCCGGCGGCATCTTTAACGCACTCAAGGGTTTGTTTGTCGGTAATGCGTACACCGCTTTCAAAGCGACCTTCGATGTTGCGAAGGGCTACGCGCTGATCAATCTGAGGGCGGGCACCGTGCACTACGACCACGCGCACGCCCAAGCTGTTAAGCAGGGCAATGTCGTGAATAATATTAGGGAAATTAGGATGTTCGATGGCTTCGCCACCGAACATCAAAACGAAGGTCTTTCCCTGGTGAGCATTAATATAGGGCAGTGAACTGCGAAACAGTTTTATGCCGTCATGATGCGCTAATACCATCTAAGCAGTTCCTTGTCGCTACCCTTGCTTATCCAAGTTTTCCAGCTCTTGATACAGTGCTTTCGTCACGGTTTCTTTGCTGGTGCCGCCCAAGATATTGCGTTGATTCACGCCGTACTCTAGCTGTAGTACCGGGTATACGTCGTCTTCAATTTTGTCGCAAATCGCCTGCATGTCGCTTAGTGGTAAATCTTCAATGGCACAGCCTTTGTCGATGGCCTGAAGCACAACGCGTCCTGCAATATCGTGGCCTGTTCTAAACGGTACACCTTTACCTACCAGATAATCGGCAAGTTCAGTGGCGTTAGAGAACCCTTGGGTTGCCGCAACACGACAGCGCTCTTCGTTTAACTGCAGTGAATCAAGCACTTCGCTGGCAATACATAAACAAATATGCCACTGATTAACCGTATCGATAGCGCCTTCTTTGTCTTCTTGCATGTCTTTATTATACGCAAGAGGAAGGCCTTTCATGGTAACTAGCAGGGCCTGCAATGAGCCAAACACACGGCCACATTTGCCGCGCATTAATTCAAGCGCATCAGGGTTTTTCTTCTGCGGCATAAGCGATGAACCAGAGGTTACACTATCGCCAAGCTGTAAGAATCCTGCTTCGCCAGAGTTATAGAAAATCATGTCTTCGGCAAGACGTGACAAGTGCATCATGCTAGTGCTGGCTACAAATAAAAGCTCTAGCACAAAGTCTCTGTCCGACACAGCGTCTAGGCTGTTAAGGCATGGAGAATCAAAACCCAGTTCTTCAGCAATGGCGTGACGGTCTACAGGGAAAGTAGTACCTGCCAATGCGCCTGAACCTAAAGGGCACTGATTCATGCGTACTTTCAAGTCGTCTAAACGGCTTAAGTCACGCTTTAGCATTTCAACGTAAGCCAAGCACCAGTGTGCAAAGTGAATAGGCTGTGCACGCTGTAAGTGGGTGTAACCTGGGATGATCGCTTCTTGATGACGGCTAGCGGCATTAAGAAGCGATTTGATCACACCTAAAACATCAGCGCGAAGTGAGGCAATATGTTCACGTACCCACAAGCGAAAGTCGGTGGCAACCTGATCGTTTCGGCTACGCCCAGTATGAAGCTTACGACCAATATCGCCAAGTTTCTCTATAAGCGCAGCTTCAACAAAGCTGTGAATGTCTTCTTCGCTAGATGCGTTAAAGTCTAATTCACCTGCATCAGCTTTCGCTTTTAACTCGCTCAATGCAGACTCAAGCTGGGCTTGTTCATCAACGGTCAATACGCCTGCTTTTTGCAGCGCACGCGACCAACTGATAGAGCCTTGAATATCTTGGCTTGCCATAACTTGGTCAAACGGCAGCGAGTCGTTAACCTGTTTAAACATACTACTTGCACCGGATTCAAACCGGCCACCCCACAACGCCATGTGATGCTCCTTAAATGCTGTTCTGACTTAAGCTTTACTATTGTAGGTAAAGCTTATTGTTCACCTTGTTTTTTCAGTGCTTCGATACGACTTGAAAGGCTGAACAGGCGGATAAAGCCTTCAGCGTGCTTCTGGTCGTAAACATCGTCAGCACCAAAGGTGGCAAAGTCTTCAGAGTAAAGGCTGTTCGGCGATTTACGCTGGGTAACCGTAGCTTGGCCTTTATAAAGCTTAACCACGATATCGCCTGTCACTTTCTTAGCAAAAGACGCAGCGCCAGCAAGCAGTGCATCGTTAAGGGCAGTGAACCAACGGCCGTCGTACATCACGTGTGAGAACTCAAGACCAATCTGCTCACGGTATTTAAGCGCAGCTTTATCTAGCACCATAGTTTCTAGGGCTTTATACGCTTTAAGCAGTACGGTGCCTCCTGGGGTTTCATAACAGCCACGTGACTTCATACCAACAAGGCGGTTTTCAACAATGTCGATACGTCCAACGCCATGCGCCGCAGCAACAGTATTAAGTTTAACTAGCGCTTGATACGGCGAGAGTGCCTCACCATCAACATGAGTCAGTTTACCTTCGTCAAAAGACAGGGTTACGCGCTCTGGAGTATCAGGTGCATCTTCAGGATCAACGGTCATGGTCCACACTTGCTTGGTAGGCTCTTGCCATGGATCTTCAAGCTCGCCGCCTTCGTGTGAAATGTGCCATGCGTTTGCATCGCGGCTGTAAATTTTTGTTGCTGACGCCGTGGTTGGAATATTGCGCTCAGCTAGATAAGCCAATAGATCTTCACGGCTTACCATGTCCCATTCACGCCATGGCGCGATTACCGTAAGGTCTGGGGCTAGGGCAGCAAAGGTACTTTCAAAGCGTACCTGGTCGTTACCTTTACCCGTACAGCCGTGGCATAGTGCGTCGGCACCTACTTTACGCGCAATCTCAACTTGCGCTTTGGCGATAACCGGACGTGCCATTGACGTACCCAGTAGATATTCACCTTCGTAAACCGCACCGGTAGTGATAGTTGGGAAGATATATTCGCTTACGAACTCTTCTTTCAAATCAACAATGTGGCATTCGCTTGCGCCAGATGCGATAGCTTTTTCATGAAGACCTTCTAGTTCTTCATCACCTTGACCCACATCTGCTGCAAACGCGACAACTTCACAGCCATAGTTTTCTTTAAGCCATGGAATGATGGCTGATGTATCAAGCCCGCCTGAATAGGCCAGCACGATTTTTTTAACGTTTTGCATCTAAATAATCCTTCTAAGCGTCTTTGTAGGCGTCTTTTTAAGCGTTAAGTAATTGAGTAAGAATGGCGTTTTGGCCATGCATTCTATTTTCGGCTTGCTGCATTAATAGCGATTTATCGCTATCAATCAACGAGCCCGTAATTTCTAAATCGCGATGGGCAGGTTGGCAGTGCATAACGTAGCTAGCACCGGTTGCTTCCATCAACGCTTCGTTTACCTGATAAGGCATGAACTTTTCTTTGATCACTTCAAGTGGCGTCTCGTCACCCATTGAAAGCCATGTATCTGCATAGATAACGTCTGCACCGTTAGCAGCACTAAGCTCTGTGCTTTCAACAATCGATACACCCGTTTTCTCGGCAATCGCTTTGGCTTGCGCCACAATTTCAGGTGCCGCTTCGTGCCCCTCTGGCGTGACTACAACTTGGTTGCAACCTAGCAGCGCCCCAACAATTAACAGAGAATGGGTTACATTGTTGCCGTCGCCTACATAGGCCATGGTAAGACCTTCGGTTTTGCCGAAGCGTTCAAACATTGTGAGGTAGTCGGCAAGGCCTTGGCATGGATGATATTTATCACACAATGCGTTGATAACGGGCACATTTGCTGCCTTAGAAAAGGTTTCCAGCGTCTCGTGAGAAAATACACGAGCGACTATGGCGTCAGCCCAACATGCAAGGTTAGCGGCGGTGTCTACTGCGTCTTCACGGCCTGCTAATTTGCCCGACTGCACATCTAAATACACCATGTGGCCGCCAAGCTTGTTGATACCAATATCGAAGCTAACGCGGGTTCGCAAAGACGGCTTTTCAAACAGGGCAACAATTGACTTCCCCGCTAGCACGTTGCTGTAACTTGCTGGGGCTTGTTTAATTTCTACAGCCAATTGCAGCAAGTTTTTCATTGCGTCGGGTGTCCAGCCTGCAAAGGTTAGTAGGTCCTGTTTCATTGTACTTCTCCGGCATTGCCTTTTGTAAAGTCGGTGTGGGGTAAATCAGCGTTTTTTGACGGTGTATTTGTCAGTGCTGAGGGCAGTATTTGCGTGCCCGTTTTTTTATTTAAAATGTCGTTGATGTCGGCGGCCCAACTCGCGATATACACTGCGCGGCCTAAATTCTCCGCTGAGGCGAGTGCCGCATCCACTTTTACTTTCATCCCGTCGGTAATAACGCCTTCATCTGCGTACTTCGATATGCTTGCAGCGCTAAGTTCGCTAATTAGCAATTTGTCACCATCAAGCACACCGTCAACATTGGAAAGGAGTAAAAGTTCAGCGTTAAGAAGCTCGGCAATAACCGTTGCGGCTTGGTCGGCGTTTACATTTAGTAATCTGCCTTGTGGGCTTGAACCAATAGAACTGATAATCGGTAGTGTTGACTGGGCTAATACGCTTTTTAGAAATGATACATCTGCTGTTGACGGTACGCCCACTGCGCCGTATTGGTCAGCTAGTGGCTCACACACCACCATATTGCCGTCTAACAACGACAAACCAACAGGGGTTAAGCCTGAAGCCAAAGCCGCTGCGCATAGCTGCTTATTGGCAGAGCCTGCGAGTGCTCCACAGATATAAGGCATATGTTCATCGGGCGTAACCCGAAGGCCATCTATTTTTGTGCTTTGAAGACCAAGACTCGCCATAAGCGTTTCCACTAATGGTCCGCCTCCGTGAACCACTACGACGGGGCGTGTGGCCTGCACGTCTTTTACGCTTAGAAATAAACGTGTCATTGCGGCGGTGTCGTCGAGTAATGCACCGCCAACTTTAATTACAATTGGTGAAACACTCATAGTACTAACCCTGTCTCTACTGGTTGTTTCGTCATTATGTTAAGGCACTGTATTGCCTGAGAGGCAGCACCTTTCATTACGTTGTCGATTGCAGCGGTAATCACTGCGTATCCAGATGCTTCATCTAATTTCCAGTGCAGATCAACAAATGGGGTATGAGCAACGTCATCAATTTTTGGAAAACTCTTGCGCAAACGCACAATGGGTTTATCAGCATAGGCGTCAGTGTACGCTTGTTCAAGTTGTGCGCTGGTGGTACCAGCTTTAACCTTAACGGTTACGGTCGCCAAAATTCCTCTTTTAAAATTACCTAAGTGCGGCGTAAAGATAACTGGGGTACCCAAGTAAGCTTCAATTTCAGGGGTATGGCGGTGACCTAGCACACCGTATGCTTGCAGGCTAACCTCAAAAAAGCTGGTGTTTAGGCTGGCTTTCCTGCCTGCACCCGATACGCCGGAAACAGCGTTAATTACTGGGCGTACGCTTTCATCTAGTAAATTATTGTGAGCAAGAGGTTTAAGTGCACTAAGGCTCGCAGTGGGATAGCAACCCGGCACAGCGATAACGTCGGCAGAGGCAATTTGCGCTTCGTGCCACTCGGCAAGGCCGTAAACAGCTTGAGCCAAGCTTTGCTCTTGCGTATGTGGAAAGCCGTAGAACTGTTCGAAGACATTGGTGTCTTTTAGCCTGAATGCACCCGACAAATCGAGCACTTTGGCTTTGCCCGAAGATAGGACAGGCATCCAGTCGTGGCTCGCCTCGTGAGGAGTGGCAAGAAAGATAAAATCGACACCGTCAGCCATTTCTTTTAATGCCGCATCCGAAATAGGCGTCAGTGTGGCATTAACGTGAGCCAAGTTGCCGTGAAGCTCTGCAATATTTTTACTCGCATCGCTACTATTCTCAGATACGTAAGTCCCCGCTAATGCAAGTTTAGGGTGCTGAATAACTAACTGAACAAGTTGTGCCCCTGTGTAACCACTGGCACCAATAATCGAAACGCTGTACATAATCAAAAATTCAATAAAAGGAGAAAAAAAACACTTTTTACCTTTGTAAACTGGTTGGGCGTAAATCCTTGCCTAACCGCTACCACATTACAAAGGTAAAAAGTGTGCTACCGCAAAAGCATAGAAAGGCGCACGCATCGTCGTACGCTATGCATCGTGTAGCCAGCCAGGGGAGAGGTAAACTCTTTATCGTTGCCAGTGGTTGAACCAACAACGCGAGTTGGTTGTGTCATCATCAATTCCTATCAAGTCGCAACTCAAAATTATGAGTTGGATGCTTTAACCGTCGACTAGTGTATCTAATCTGAATGTTTATGCAATAAAAATGTATAAATATTTTATTGGGTGGTTGCGGCGACTACGCCACAAAAAATATAACTAATAATATATTTATAGTTGTGACAGTAAGTTGACAAGTTACGCAATAGAACTGAATATTTATACTCACTGTACGATATGGTTGAGTGGAAATGTTTACCAGTAATGCACGTCGTTCATCATTAATGCTTGATATGACTAGTTACAGTGTCTAACCATGCAAAGCTGGTAAATTGTTACCGTATGTCGACAGTGGCCGTGAGTATTGGTTGTTAGGATTAACTCGGAAAATAAAATGGGCAAACTTACCTTGGCGCTTGTTGCGCACGATCATAAAAAGCCTGAGCTACTTGCTTGGGTTAAGCAGCACATTGATGTGCTCAAACAGTGTAATTTAGTGGGAACAGGCACAACAGGCGGTTTAATTGCCAATGAAACGGGGCTAGAAGTTACGCGCTACAAAAGTGGCCCGCTTGGTGGCGACCAGCAGATAGGAGCACTCATCGCTGAGAACAAGCTAGATGCACTTTTCTTTTTCTGGGATCCGCTAAACCCAGCGCCTCACGACCCTGATGTTAAAGCGCTGCTACGACTGTGTTCGGTATGGAATGTGCCAGTTGCCTGCACACCCGCCACAGCTGACTTAGTAATAACGTCGCCGCTTTTTCTGTCACCCGACTACAAGCCAGTTAAACCGAATTTTTAAGATTGGTTAAATCAACGGCCTTGTAGTTTGGTGGGCAGAAGGTGGTCTTTAGGTTAATTGAAACCTCGTTGAACGAACTGGTAGGCAGCATCTGCTGCCTTGTTGGTTATTTCGGCGGTTATATCATCAGTCTGAATAGATGCGGTGGCATCACTCGCCTGCGTTTGTGGCGCACCTGAAATATTAGCACTTACCTTACTGTCGATGCTTGGATTGCTAAAAACTGACGCGAGTAAAGACTGCCCCATCGACCACATATTGTTTGAGATGCTTTGTCCTGTCACATTCTCTACGGTCAAATCGATAGCGTTATACATTAATCCGCCTATTCCGCCATATAAAAAACTTCCCGCCAAGCTTGCTGCCGCGGCCGTGTGATTTGACGTGGTTGCTTCATAAATATCCGAAACTATGGGTAGGTGATTTGCAATGTTTAACGCATCAAATCCGTCTTTAAGATCAAGCCCATCGTCTCCGAAAGCGCCGGAATACAAATTATCGAAGAGTGTTGGAGTAGTATCACTTTGATTATTGGCAGCCGTGTTGCTATCACCATTTCCCAGAACGCTAGTAGTAGCATTTACGGACGTATCATTGTTGGTAACTAGCGATTGAAATACATCGTTTTGCAATGCATTTAACAGCGTGCCTTGCATGGTGGCAATTGCATCATCTGATAAAACCCCATTGACGCTACTCGTACCAGAAAGCAAAGATAATGCGCCTTGAACATCGCTGGCTGTGCCGGTAAGTATATTAGATTGTGTTGAGAGATTAGCTTCGCCTGATATTTTGCTGTCGATTGCATCAGCTTCATTCGGTTGATTCTCTATTGCGAGTAACGATGCGAACAAAGACGGCAAAGACTGGCCGCTGGTTGCCGCTTCATTGGCTACTTCTGTTGAATTTGCCGATTTATTTTCAATGTCAGCAGTATGTAAACCAAATTTTGAAAGTAGTGCGCTGACGCCATTTTCAGCAGTGTTAGTTGTTGTGTTTTCTAAGGCCATAACATCCCCTTACCCGCAGGCATATATTTGATTTGTAAAGGTTTTGCAAATAAGTCAAGTGAACGAGATTTCTTTTAATTTGTTCGTTTACACTTGCTCCCGTTAGGTCATGGATGGCACTTAATTTACACACTGCATAAAAACTAATACTGAGCAATGTCATGAAAGTTCGATGCCATATACACACACTAATCGCAATCTTTACACTTGGTGGTTGTGCCCAAACACTCACTGACGAAGAACAGGTTGTTCAAAGTAGCCCTACCAACCCAAATGTGTCGCAACGAGCTGTAAAGCCTGTTGAGGAAGAGCCGTCGCCTGGCGATCCCCGTTACTCCCCCCCTAGGATGGAGCCAACGTCGACCTTGCATGTACCCACGGGGTCGCTATTTAATCCTGAGCACTCTGTAGGGCTTTATGAACGCCACGCAAGCTTCAAAGTGGGCGACATGATTCTAGTTAAGCTTGAAGAACAGACGCAGTCGGAGAAGTCGCTCGATTTTAATACAGATAAAAACACATCCTTTGATTTGTCTCCCGTCACACTAAAAGTGGGGGGAATTCGAATTGACGAAGATGACGTTGAGGTGGAGCACGAACAGGACAGTGAGTTCGCCAGCTCTGCTAAAACTAAGCAGTCAAATTCGATGAGTGGCAGCATTACCGTGTATGTTACGGGAATAACGCCGGCAGGGAATTTACTGGTAACGGGTGAAAAGTGGATAACGATGAACAGAGGAAAAGAATACATTCGCTTTTCAGGAGAGGTCAGAAAAAAAGATGTGGATGAAAGTAATACCGTATTGTCTTCAAAAGTCGGCAACGCATTAATTGAGTATAGCGGTACGGGTGAGCTGCAAGATAATCAGCAGCGAACAGTGATTGGCAAGCTGTTTTCAATATTTGGATAAGCGCTATGAAAGGCACTATTTTGCCAAGCTTACGCATCAGTCTTACTGCTGTGCTGGTACTACTTCCTTCTTTGGTTACTCAGCACGCATGGGCTCAATGGGTACAGGGTGAAGCTACGATGGCACTCGCTGGCGCAGAACTTAGCGACGTGAGAACCAGCGCCATACAAAATGCTATTGCTGATGCGGCTTTTCGCAGTGGCAGTACCATTTCCGCGCAGGATATCACGGTAGACGGGCTACTCCTTTCCAGCAAAGCCGAAATTCGTTCTCAGGGCAGAGTTCAAAGAGTAGAGATCATAAGCGAAACACTCAAAGATGACGCGCTTACAGTGGTGGTGAATGTAAACATTACGCCTCTGTTCAATTGCACTAACAACGGACTTGCCCATCGCATTTTAGTGACCGAATTTCCTTTAACATCGCCTCAACAGGCCGCGACTGGCATGCTCTATTCATTTGGCAGCCACGTGTCTCAACGATTTGCTCAGCAACTCAACGGTCTTTATCAAAGTGGAGATGTAAGCCAGATTCCTGTTTCTCTTATTAACGCTAACACCTGGTTAACCTCCAGTCTGTCAGACATTGATTTAACGACTATGTCGACTTTTCTGCGAAGTGAATATGGGCAGCAGTTCGTGGTATTCGGGTTTGTAAAGGACATTTCTCTTTTCGAACAGGTGTCGCAGGCTACCTCGGTATTTGAAACTGATGGTGTCGCGCTTCGCCGGAATTTTACCGTTCAGGTTTACGTGCTCGACACTTTCAAAGCCAAGGTGATTTTTAATGATAGCTATCACAGCGAGGCCGATTGGCCCTTTTCTCAACATTATTCGGTGGATATGAGCAACAGCTTGTTGTGGCGCAGTGATTTTGGGCGCATGGTCCTCAATACGGTACACGCTGCTATTACTGACATTCACGCGGCACTTCAGTGCGAAACGACTTATGCGCAGGTCATTGATATCTCGCCTGACTACATTGCTATAGATCTGGGTAAAAATAGTGGGTTAGCCGTGGGCGATGAGTTTTCATTGGTTAAGCAACGGGCGCTGCCTGCGTTGGGCTTATCAAGAAAGCCGGGACTGTTTTCAACGAAGACTTTGACTTTGCAGGTGTACGAAGTTTCTGATGACGTCAGCTTGCTTAAAGCGGAGTCAGGTAGTGATAGCGTACATATTGGTGACTTTGTCACGCCGTTAACTCTCTCGGCGAAACGTAGTTTAAAAGAAAGTCAGCAGGTTGGAAGCCAGCCATAAAAAAGGCTGGCCAAGGCCAGCACTTTTTACGGTGGGTTAGGGTGTTACTGAATACTAAGAACGCAGTAAGTCACGTAGCTTTCGACCTTCTTCGCGCTGCGCTTTTAACTCAGCTTGCTGTTCAGGCGTTAGTACTGCAAACATGGCCTGGCGCTGTTTGGCCTTTTCAACACCAGCACTGACAAGGTCGTCTTTGTACTGGGCAACAAGAGCGTTCCAAGAGTCTTGTGAGAAAGACGAGCTTCTAATCAGATCGCGCTGGGCTTCCTTGAAGCTTCGCAACGTTTCTCTATTGGCTTTGGATGTATCCTTGAATGATTCACGAAGTTCAGCAAGATTTGCCAGCTGATCATCGGTCAGGTCAATGCCTTTAAACGGCGTGCCATCCCGCTGGTGATCTCTGTCGCCTCTTTCACCTTTACCGTGACCACGGAATTTTTTGCCTTTGCCTTCATCATCCATACGTTTTGCAAATTGTGACTTTTGCTCGTCAGACGCGTTGCGTCGCTTATCGCCTCTCGCCGCTCTTTTTTGATCTCTACTTTCTTCGCGTGCCAAGACTTTCGCTTGCTGCTCTTCACTTAGCACGTTAAAAATATTGTGGCGTAGTTGCGCAAGCGCAAAGTGTTTCGACTCACGCTCTTCAAGTTGAGTTTGTATAAAGGTGCTGATTTGTGCCTCAGAAGCAGTTTCAAAATCGAAACTTGGCTTCTCACTATCGTGATTTTCAGGTCGAGGGTTAGCGTCTTTAAATGCGCTTATGAGTGTTTTTATCTCTTCGCGTTGTGCGTCGCTTAAGCTTAAACCGCGAAGGTGTTTAACAATTTCTTTAACCGGTTCGTGGTGACGCATACCAGGGCCTGCTGGCTGAGCCAACGCAAGTCCCCCTAAGCTAATCGCCGCTACAGTTGCACTAGCAATTAATAACTTTTTCATTGTCGTCTCCTTTTTGTTCGGACACGTTAATCCTAGCGCGATAAATACAAAAAGCAGTCAACACACTGTAAAGCTTCTGTAAAGGTGATGCCGTTTTGTAATTGTAAAGGTCTGAAAAGATATAGTATGCGTTTGTCAGTGTTTTTCGTTTAATTTAGACAAGACTCACCACAAGCGCAGGTTGAAGTTTATAAAAATTACAGGCACTTTCATGAATCAAAGGTCAGCAGTTCCAACCGTTAAAGAGTTTAATACCATGAGTTCAGATTTTCATTTGCAGTCTATCCTTGTTATTGATGATGACCTTGAGCTAACTGAAATGCTCTCCACGTACCTGTCGAGTATGGGTTATCAAGTGCAAGTGCGTAACGACGGCGAAGAAGGGTTATCTGAAGCTGTATCTGGACGACATTACGATCTTATTTTATTGGATGTGATGATGCCAAAGATGGATGGCTTCGATGTGTTGAAAAAACTTCGTGTCAGCCATAGCACGCCTGTACTTATGTTGACAGCAAGAGGCGATGATTACGACCGCATTTTAGGTCTGGAAATGGGCGCCGATGATTATTTACCGAAACCGTTTAACCATCGTGAGCTGGTGGCGCGAATAAAAGCGATTGTGCGTCGTCATAATCTTTCCTCAACGGGAGGAGCGGTGGAACAAGATTTATTTGTGAATGGCATCTTTTTAAGCCCAAGTAGCCAGCTCGCTAAAGTAGACGATGTGGAATTAACGCTAACCACAACTGAGTTTTTAATTTTGCGCTTACTAATGCTAAATGCCGCTCAGCGGGTAACGAAAGAAGAAATAAGCTTAAAGATACTCGGTAAGCCACTGCAAGCTTTTGACAGAAGCATTGATATGCATGTTAGCAATCTGCGAAAGAAAATCAGTGCAGTAGCCGTAGATGAAAAAATAAAAACCATCCGCGGAGTAGGGTACATGTTAATTGTTGGAAGCCATTAATGGTAAAACTGTTACGCAGCATCAGCCCAACGCGGGCCATCATGGGCCGTTTGTTTCTGTGGTTTTGGGCAACGTTCATTGTTACATCGCTTTTGGCCATTTGGGGAAGTCGCCTCTTTTTTGAAGACCTTCAAGTTGTGCAAATAAAGCCTCGCGAAGTAGAAGATTTAAATCAAGCCATTGAGCGGATGCAGCGTGGGCGCTTTCAGGACCTACCGTTACATGAGACGCTAGATCGCAATTCACGTGGCGTGAGAGGTCGACTGGTTGCGGTAGATATTCGCGACAACCGCCTTATTTCAGGTGGAGGCCCTCCGCTTCGTGACAACGATAAAGAAGATTTACTGCGTTTGGTAAATCAAACCTCCCCGATTGCAGTAAAGCGCGGCGCATTCAAAATTCTCGGCCCGGTTTTCTTCGAGCGAGACAATTCACGCTTTGCGCTTTTTGCGGTAAAGCTAGATATGCCCGAAAAGCAAACTCCTCCGGTTCTGCTGTTTTTGGCGATTGCACTTATTACTACCACGCTTTTGAGCTGGCTATTCGCCAAAACGCTGACCAACCCTATTTTGCACATTCAGGGTTCAGCAAAACGTTTAGCAAGCGGCGACTGGCAAACGCGGGTGGGCAAGGCTGCCAAGCGTCAGGATGAGTTAGGTCAGTTGGCGCGCGATTTCAATAAAATGGCTGAACAGCTCGAATCAATGTGGGGCGCACAAAAGCGATTATTGGCCGATGTGTCTCACGAACTTCGTTCACCCCTAGCGCGACTGCAAATGGCGCTAGGTCTTGCCCATCAGCAAAATGTAGACCCTGCCACGTTATCTCGTGTTGAGCGGGAGGCTGATCGTATGGAAGCGCTGGTAAGCCAATTACTTACTCTTAGTCGTGCTGAAGCTGGCGAAGCCAACATGCAAAAACACGCTTTGTCTTTAGTACTCAACGATGTGCTTACCGACGCTAACTTTGAAGTGGCAAACAAAAACAAGCAGCTAAAAATTGACGATATACCCAAAAAGACGGTAGTCATTGACAGCATGATGTTTTGTCGCGCTGTCGAGAATGTTCTTCGCAATGCCATACGCCATAGCAAACTCGTCACGCATATTGCGTTTAGCGAAGATGCGCAGCATTGGTGTATTCACATTACAGATGACGGCGACGGGTTAACCATTGAGGAATGTGAGCGTATATTTTCACCGTTTTACAGGGCAACTCTTGCCAGAGAGCGTGAGTCTGGTGGTGTAGGCTTGGGGTTATCCATTGCAAAAGCGGCAGTTGAGTTGCATCATGGTCGCATAATCGCTGAACCTGCTGAGCGCGGTGGGCTACGAGTTACTATGTCATTTCCGAAGTTATGATTGGGAACGTTGATAGCACTCCGTAGCCTAACAAAGAGCGCAATTTGACTGTAATAGGGTATTTATGAACTGGACGTTCACGTCTGAAAATAACTTAGCCAGCACTTTTGCCACGTATATCAATCCCTTCTGGCAAAACAGTGTTACTCAGGGCCACTTCTCTGGGAAAGACAATATCAAGGTACGCTTTGCGCACTGTATCCCAGAATCGCCGCGAGCTACCATTGTAATATGCTCTGGTCGAATCGAATCTTATTTAAAGTACAAAGAGTTCATTTACGATCTCTATCAAAATGGTTTCGCCGTATTCATCTTAGATCACAGAGGCCAAGGCTTGTCAGACAGGATGACCCGTGACCCTCAGCATGGTTATGTTGCCGATTTTGACGACTACGTTGATGACTTCGTTATGTTCGTAGAAACTATTGTAAAGCCACTGCAGCAAGGCCCGTTACAGCTGGTATGCCATTCGATGGGGGGCGCCATTGGTGCACTCACGCTGCTGCGTCTTCCGAATTTGTTTTCAAAAGCCGTTTTAGCTTCACCCATGTTTGGCATTAAACCCGCTCTGCCCAATTGGTTGGCGAATGGCTTAATTCGCACAGGCCTTGCGGTAAACAGGATGAAAAAGAAAGATGCGGGGTACTTTTTTGGTCAAACCCCTTATATCGCGTTTCCTTTTTCACTTAATAAGCTCACCCACAGCAAAACCCGCTATGCCCTATTTCGTGAACTGTATGACGAAGAGCAGGATATTCAGCTTGGTGGCGTGACTACAGAGTGGTTGGCAGCGGCACATCAGGCTATGAACAAAATTGAAAGTAGCGCACGCGCTATTACAACGCCCTCGCTTGTATTAAGTGCAGACGATGACGCGATTATTGATAATAACCGTCAACGCCGCGTGGCGCAGCTTATGCCAAATGCAAAACTTGAAATAGTGCCCCGCGCTTACCATGAGCTATTCACCGAGTCTGACGACATTCGCGAGCGCTCTGTGGCGCGTATTCTCGACTTTTTGACAGAAGACTCGTCTACATAAGTGCAGCCGCAGCTAACATTTAGTTTGGTGATCGTACTTAAGAGCAGCGCTTTCTATTTCACTGGTAATAAAAGTGTGTGCAAGGGTGATGAAGAATGGCGTTTCGGTATAAAATAAACGAGTTGTTAACTGTGAAGGTAATTTAAAAAAGCATGCTCGATATCGTACTCTATCAGCCAGAGATCCCGCCAAATACGGGAAACATCATCCGCTTATGCGCAAACAGTGGCTTTATGTTGCACTTAATCGAGCCCTTGGGCTTTGAATGGGACGATAAACGCGTTCGACGCGCAGGTTTAGATTATCACGAGTTTGCTCACGTAAAGCGCCACGCCAATTTAGACGCTTACCTAAATGATGCTAAGCCAAAACGGGTATTCGCTTGCACAACGAAAGGCAAAGCATTTCACAGCGATGTGTCTTATCAAAAAGGCGATGCGTTAATTTTCGGACCGGAAACCCGAGGTTTACCAGACGACTATATTCAATCGCTTCCCCCAGAGCAGCGTGTTCGCATCCCTATGTTGCCAGACAGTCGTAGTATGAACTTGTCTAATGCAGTATCGGTATTTGTGTATGAAAGCTGGCGTCAGTTTGGTTACGAGGGTGCTCGTTAGTACTTTCTTCAACGCTTACTGTTTTGCTAAAAACTCTTTTAATCATTCAAATCAAAAGCTTATTCAGCCTTTAAAAATGTCTGTAAAGATAGCGTAAATGTAAAGATTGTCTCTCGTGGCGAATCTTTACATTCGCTATATTGCATTCAGTTTTTTTTATGGATCGAATGCTTTGAAACTCCCTCTACCCATTAAAGTACTGCTCATTGCAATTATTGTGTTTGTGCCCGCTTATGCTGTTTATGCATGGCTATACTCACCTCAGACAAATACCGAATATCTCTTTCAAGGTGCAAAGATACGAGACATCGAATTAAATTTGGTGTCTACAGGTCAGCTTGAGCCCAAGCGCTACGTAGAGGTAGGCGCGCAGGTTTCAGGTCAGGTAGACAATATTCACGTAGAAGAGGGGGATATTGTTAAAGAAGGCGATTTGCTGGTAGAGATCGATGCCCGTGTATTTGAAACACAAGTACAGAACTCTCAAGCGGCGCTGGACAGCAAAAAAGCACAGCTGGCTCAGCTGCGGGCAGAGAGAGAACTCGCCGAAGTGAGAGCGCAACGCAATCAAAATTTGTTTAAGCAAAATGCAGTCAGCCAAGATGTAGTCGTAAGCAGCGATACAAACCTTAAAGTTATCGATACCAAGATCACGGCGAGCATCGCACAGATTAAAGCCGACGAAGCCTCGCTGGAAGGGGATATTACTAAGCTCGGGTTTGCAAAGATATTCGCGCCAATATCCGGAACTGTAGCCACCTTACCGGTGCGTGAGGGGCAAACCCTGAATGCTAATCAAAACGCCCCCGTGTTGCTTCAAATTTCCGATTTATCAGTAATGACCCTACGCGCAGAAGTGTCTGAAGCCGATGTGCAGAAAATAAAGCGCGGCATGCCAGTCTATTTCTCTACCTTGGGCGATAACAAAACCTTCTACCACTCTACCGTTCGTCAAGTGCTACCTACACCCACTGTACTTAATGACGTAGTGCTATACCAAGTGCTAATCGATGTTGAGAATCCTGATCGCACTTTAATGGACGCTATGACTACCCAAGTGTTCTTTGTGCAAGAGCAGGTGAAAGGCGCGCTTTCTGTGCCGTTAGCGGCAGTAAAAGGACGAGCTCGCAATCAATTCGTGATGCTTAAACAGGGCGATGAGGTGGTTCGCACGCCAGTAAAAGTAGGCATAAAAAATAGAACCCATATTCAAATTATAGAAGGCCTATCAGAAGGTGATGAAGTGGTTGTGGGTCTAGCAGACGGCACCGCAATGCCGGCCGCGGGCATGCGCAGAGTTCCGGGTGGGCAGCCGCCATCAGGCCCACCGCGCCGCCGTGACGGATTCTAATATGTCGTTAATACAGCTTAATGGCGTATCACGTCGCTACAAAACAGAAGGCTTTGAAGTCACCGCATTGGATAACGTTTCGTTATCAATCGATAAGGGTGAATTTGTCGCCATTATGGGGCAGTCGGGGTCGGGTAAGTCGACCTTGATGAATATCCTAGGGTGTTTAGACACCCCTTCAGAAGGGGTGTACCGTATCCACGGACAGTCAGTATCCTCGCTAAATCCCGATCAACTTTCTGCCCTTCGCTTGAAAACGTTCGGGTTTGTTTTCCAACGCTATCAGCTACTGTCGTCGCTAAATGCGACTGAAAATGTGGCACTGCCAGCAATATACAGCGGTACGTCTAGCGAAGATCGCACTCAAAAAGCGCAACAGCTGCTCGATAAACTTGGCCTTTCAAGCAGAAAAGAGCACAAACCCGGAGAGCTTTCAGGTGGCCAACAACAGCGTGTCTCGGTAGCGCGAGCCTTAATTAATGGTGCAGAAGTAATACTAGCCGACGAGCCCACGGGGGCGCTTGACTCGGCCAGCGGAGAGCAGTTACTGGCATTGCTTCGCGAGCTACACGCAGAAGGGGTGACTATTATTCTTATCACCCACGATAGTGCAGTTGCTGAACATGCCGACAGGCAAATACACTTACTTGATGGGAAAATTGTAACAGATACCAAAACCGCTGCGCCTAGCACAAGTGAATCAGTTGAAAAGAATACGGCTTCAGTGCAGCACGTACATTCTCAAGAGCCCACGCCGGTACCGGCAATCAAACCTTTTCCAAGTATCTCACTTTTTTCAGCCCTATCTATGGCGTTCACTGCCCTTAGAATGAATTGGTTTAGAACCTTGCTCACTCTCTTGGGAATTATTATTGGAGTAGCGGCAGTGGTGACCATGATGGCCATCGGTGAGGGAGGTAAACAGCAGGTACTTGAGCGCATTGAAACCATTGGCACGAACCTGATTTCGATTAGGCCGGGTGGACGAAACATGCGCTCATCCGGAGATATTGCATCGCTGACACTAGCCGATGCCTCTGCATTGAAAAGTGTTCCGGGTGTGGCTTATGTCGCGCCGGAAAGAAGTGCAAGGGCAACCATCCGCTACAGCGAAAACGATTTTTCAGGACGTATTACAGGCACCACACCTGATTACTTTCATGCTAAAGACTGGGAAATGGCGCAGGGCGTGTTTTTCAGCGATGAAGACGTAACAAATTATGCACCGGTGGTGGTAATTGGAGATACGGTAGCTGAGACCCTGTTTGAAGATAAATATCGGGCAGTAGGCGAGTACATCTTGATGCAAAATGCCTTTTATCAGGTCGTAGGTGTACTTCATTCTAAAGGCGCCAGTGCGGGTGGAAACGATATGGATGACGAAGTGCTCATTCCGGTTACAACTGGCCGTTTGAAGGTATTTGGTCGGGATTACTTAAGCAGCATTACCATAAAGGCAGAAAGTACCGAAGTAGCCACTCAGGTAAAAGACGATGTGTTGGCACTGTTGGTAGAACGTCACGGACAAGAAGACGTGATGGTGCGTACCACAGAGTCACTGGTAGAGGCGGTCACGGAAACGCAAGACACGTTAACTTGGCTCTTGGCGTCTGTTGCTGCCATATCTTTGTTTGTTGGCGGTATCGGTGTAATGAATATCATGCTGGTCAACGTATCTGAGCGTAAGAGGGAGATTGGACTACGCATCGCCACAGGCGCAAAACCTCGCGATATATTGCGCCAGTTCAATATCGAGGCATGGGTAGTGTGTATCTTGGGTGGTATCTTCGGCATTCTTCTGGGCTATTTTGTTGTCCTTATCGTTGCTTCATTCAGTGTGCCTGTCGCCTACACGCTAATGCCGCCCGTTTTGGCTTTTGTCACATCTCTCGCTGTAGGGCTCATTTTTGGTTATGCCCCTGCTCAAAAAGCATCAAAGCTTAATCCCATTGACGCGTTGGCAGAGGAGTAACGCCATGCATTCTTTTCGTTTTTCTGTGCCTCTTGCCGCTCGTTCATTACTGTGCGCGTTCTCTTGTATCGTGCTGACCGCAAGCTGCGCTTATTCACCTTCTACAACGTTGCCCGAAACTGACACGCAGGCGCTACAAAAAGCGAAGTCTGTGGACGCGACTAGTCAAATAACAACATCATGGTGGAAGGTGTTCGAGGTGGCTGAACTTGCGCCCGTTATGAAGACGCTTGAAAGCCAAAATTTAACCCTTAATCAAGCCGAGCAGAGGGTAAAACGAGCGCAATTTCTATTAGCACAAGTTAATGCAGGTGACGTTCCGACTATAACGGCGAGGACATCTGGACGCAGTGGAAGAGACCTAGATAGTGGCCGTTCAAGCCACTCTACCTCAGGTGGACTGGGGTTGAGTTATGACGCGGACATATGGGGTACACGAGAAGCTCAGCAGCGCAGTCGTAAGTTAGGTATCGATACTGCACAGTATCAGTTTACCGATGCGCTGTTAGACACCCAGGCGTTGTTTATAAATACCCTTCTTGAGCAGATTTCACTGCAGTCGCGGCTGTCTATTGCGATGCAAAACGTTGAGATTAGCGAAGCGCTGCTAAACCTAGTTCAAATTCGCTTTGAAGAGGGGGATACCTCAGGTATTGAGGTTTCCCAACAGCGCAATACCTTGATCAGTGCTCAGTCGGAGGTGCTGCGACTGAGCAATAGTTTAACGCTTAATGAGCGGGCATTAGCGGTATTGTTAGGTAATGAATCTATGCAATTTAATACGCCTGAACAAAAAGCGCTGCTTTCCCTTTCGCTAACCGATTTCTCACTGCCCGAAGTGGCACCTATATTAAGCGCTGAGGTATTGAAGCAGCGTCCAGATGTTCAGTTAGCTATAGCGCAATTTAAGCAGGCTGATTTAGCGTTTTACGAAGCGTCAGTGGCAGGTCTTCCAGGCATGAGCTTAAGTGCAGATATTGGTGTGAGTGATCTTTTAGATTTAGCGCAAGGGTGGACCTTAGGCGCAGCAGTAAGCTCAGCAGCAACCCTGTTCGACGGGGGACGGTTAGAAGCTGCAGAGAAGGCTGCAAAAACGGATGTTGACTTGGCGATTTTACAGTATCAGCAGACGGTGCTTAGCGCGATAGAAGCGTTGTTAAATAGCCAAACTAACTTGGTATTCAATCAACAAAACTACCGCTACGCGTTAGCCTCGCTCGAGAACAATCAGCAGCTTTATCGTCTTGCGGATATTCGCTACAAAGCCGGTGACACTGACTTTCTGAATTTGCTTAATGCTCAACGTAGCTTTTTCTCGGCTAGGCAATCTGTGATCAGTAATTATCAAGCCGTACTCTCTTCTGTCATTGCCACCTACAGAGAAAGCGCAGGCGCCGACATCACTTCGCCATAGCATTTAGATTTTCTCAAGCAGCAATACGAAAGCCCTGTGAACAGGGCTTTTTTGTGCGTTTTGTAAGGATTGGTATAAATCCTGTCTGAGTCAGGTTTCGTTCAGCTTCACTCATTAATATAGCCTGTGAACATGTACGAATGAGTTTGGAGAAGCATTATGAAACGTATTACCCTGAGTATTATCACCGGCGTTTGCTTAATGATTGCAGGGCAAGCAAGCGCCCATTCAGGTCATCATTCTCACTCGAATAGAGGGGCGAATGAAAGGGTCACTATTATTACGCAACCTGCTCGTCCGATTATTGACGTAGCCATAAGCGTTCCTGAAATTGGCCTGTACGTTAACGTCTTGCCAGGTGCGCATAGGGTAGAGGTTATCGACAATCATCGTTATTACGTTGCTAATAATCATTACTATCGCAAGCATGGGAATCGCTATGTGGTTGTCGATTCACCCTACAAAAAGGTGAAAAAAGTGAAGCACCACAAGCGCAGTCACGCTAGATATCACGACAACACTAAAGTGATCGTGGTAAGAGAAGGCCGCTAAATTCAGGTTAACAAGCTGGAAAAGATAGGAATAGTGGGGCGTTAAGAGGCTGATGGTTTTTGCTACTAAGCAAAAACCATCAAGTATTCACTAGGCTTCTTTTTTGAGGTCTCGACCAAGCAGAGCTAAGGCCGCCTCTTTAGGGGATTTTCCGTGATAAAGCACAGCATAAATTTGTTCACAAATAGGCATTTCTACGCCTACTTTCTTTGATAAAATGTGCACTTCTTCAGTGTTGCGATATCCCTCAACCACTTGTCCGATTTCGTCAATAGCAACATCGACACTCTTGCCTTGACCCAAAGCCAGCCCAAAGCGACGATTGCGCGATTGATTGTCGGTGCAAGTCAAAACTAAATCGCCAAGGCCTGCCATGCCCATGAAGGTCTCTGGGTTGGCTCCTAACTTCACGCCCAAACGGGTAAGCTCTGCTAAACCTCGGGTGATCAGCGCCGTTCGCGCGTTTGCACCAAAGCCAAGGCCATCGGCTAAGCCCGCGCCTATAGCGATAACGTTTTTAACCGCACCACCAAGCTGAACGCCAGTAAAGTCTGAGTTTTTGTATACTCTGAACGACTTTGCGCAATGCAGCTTTGCTGCAAATTCGTCACTCAGCGTATCGTCAGTGGAAGACAGCGAAATTGCAGTAGGTAAGCCTGCTACCATTTCTTTAGCAAAAGTAGGGCCTGATAACACGGCTAGGGGATAGTCGGTACCCAGTATTTCCTCTGCCACATCGCGAAGCAGACGGCCCGTTTTTGGCTCAAGTCCTTTGGTCGCCCAAATAATGCGTTGATGCGGTTTAAGCAATGGTTTTAAGCTTTGAAGCATAGCCGCAAATGCATGGCTAGGTACAACCACTAAAATATCTTTGCTGGCGGCTACCACTTCTTCTAAGTTGGCATTTACCACTAGGGCATCTGGAAATGTTGCGCCTGGAAGATAACGAGCATTCTCACGGTTCGCTTTCATTTCGGCAATGTGCTTTTCATCACGGCCCCAAAGCAGTGTGGGGTTGCCATTTCTGGCAAGACAAAAAGCAAGGGCGGTGCCGTAAGACCCCGCCCCTAATACTGAAACAGACTCTGAAACCGAATGCGACTTCATGTCCACGCCTTTCATGTTCACCTAATTAGGCGTCCATTTTTGGCGCTTCGCCCTGCGCTTGCTGTGCACGTTTTTGCACGTAAGCTGCAAAGATAGCGTCGAAGTTTACAGGCGCTAGGTTAAGTGGAGGGAATGTTCCACGGTTAACCAAGTTAGAAATGGTTTCACGCGCATATGGGAAAAGCATGTTCGGGCAGAACGAGCCCAGCGTGTGCGCTTTGTTTTGGTCTGGCATTTCGCCAATAGCGAAGATACCTGCTTGTTGCACTTCACAAAGGAATGCTGTTTCTTCACCAAGTGTTGCCGTAACGGTAACTGAAAGTACAACTTCAAATACATTTTCTTCTAGCTTGTTAGTGCTAGTGTCGATGTCTAGTTTAATTTCAGGCTTCCACTCTTTAGTGAAAATAGCTGGCGCGTTTGGAGACTCAAAAGAAATGTCTTTTGTGTAGATACGCTGAATATTGAACTGAGCACTCTGTTGCGCTTGTGCGCCCGCTGCTTCGCCGTTATTTGTCTGATTTTCGTCAGCCATGGTATTTCCTATTTAATTGTCGTTTTAATTTAATGTAGTGCGTTGCTGTATGCGCTGACGCTTTACGCCAAACCCAACATTGGATTTAGTTTGCTTTGTGCTTCCAAAGCCATCATATCGTCACAGCCACCAACGTGCTGATCGTCAATGAAAATTTGCGGAACAGTCCAGCCGCCGTTTGCGCGTTCAATCATCTCGTCGCGCAGTTCAGGCTTAACATCTATTGGGTATTCAATAAATTCTACACCTTTTTGCGTTAGCAATGCTTTTGCACGGTGGCAGTAAGGGCAGTGGCCCTTGGTGTAAAGTTCTACTTTGCTCATAAAGGTTACCTGTTATTTAGAAACGGGAAGGCTGGCACTTTGCCACGCGTTCATTCCGCCTTTTAATACACTCACATTCGCGAAGCCGTCTTTAAGCATCGCATTTGCTGTACCACGAGCCTGATTACCCATAGCGCATACTACGATAATGGGTTTGTCTTTACTGTTTTCAAGTTTCTTGAAGTTTTTCTCACGCAACTCTTCAGGTTTAATTTGTCTGGCACCCAAAATATGGCCAGCTTTAAACTCTTTCGCAGGGCGTGTATCTAGCACTATCGCATCGTCTTTATTCATCAAAACCGTTGCTTCGTGCGTGCTCAATTCTTTTACTGAAGATGTCCATGCACTGATATAGCTAAATATCAACATGGCAATCAGCGCAACCCAAATACCAGCAAGAATAAAGTTGTTGCTAGCAAATTCAATTAGTTGATCCATTACCTCTAACCCTGTCTACAGACCATGAAAAGAGTGCAAAGTATATAGAAAAATGGGCGAGAAACCAGCTTACCTTTCAGTATGATGAATGTCAGTCATAGCGGGTTTGCGCTAAATACTTTAGATGATTGATATTACGAACAAATTGCACTGGGCATATGGAGGAGCGTCAGATACACTGGAAAACGTTGTTAACAGCAACGATGAAACACATTAAGTCATCAATGAAAAAGTTAAGGTTCTAGGCGCACGTATGTCAGTACGATTATTTCTTTCAATCATTGGGTGCATAGTTGCCCTTGCAATTATGCCGATTGGAAGTAGTGCTATTGCACAAGAAGACGGTGCGAATAGTCAAAAAGAAAAATTAGCTGAGTTACAGGCCGAACTGCGCGCTCGACAGCAAGTATTAGAGAACAATAGAGCCAGTGCACAGGAATTAGAAAATGTGCTGAAGGCCTCTGAACTCGAAATCGCTAAAGTGGCGAAAGCACTATCCAGCACCCGACAGTCACTTAAAAACATTGAGCAAGAACAAGCGAAGCTAGAAGAAGAACAAGAAGGGCTTAAAACCGCTATCCGTAAACAGCAGTCACTTTTATCGAGCCAGCTTAAAAGTGCATTTATGGCGGGGCATTACGACTACGCGAAAATGCTGTTTTACCAAGATGACGCGCGAACGTTCGAGCGTGTCATCACCTATTATCAATACGTGGCAAAAGCGCGCCAAAAAGAGATTGAGAGCTTTAGGGGCAATGTTGCTAGGCTTGAAGAAGTTAACGCAGAGCTTAGCGAAAAAGCCTTGTCACTTGCCGCTTTGAAAGATGAGCAAGAAGGTCAGCGAGCAGTACTTATAACCCGCCAGGACGATAGAAAAGCAACGCTTAAGAAAATAAACAAAACCATAGCCTCTGAAAACCAGCGTATTGCGTCACTACAAGCTGATGAAAAAGCGCTGAAAGACGCTATTGAAGCTGCGCGGATTGCCGCAGAACGGGCTGCCCGTGAAGCCGAAGTGAGTATGGATGGACTTGCCAAATTAAAAGGTAAGCTGGCAGCGCCTGTAAAAGGCAGAATACGAAACTTATTTGGTAGTCGCCGCCAAGGTCAAGTGTCTTGGAAAGGCATTGTGATAGATGGTGCCGAGGGCGACCCTGTAAACAGCATTGCGCCTGGAAAAGTGTTGTACGCCGATTGGTTGCGCGGATTTGGTCTGGTCGCTATTGTCGATCATGGCGAAGGGTATATGAGTGTTTACGGTCACAACCAAGCGTTACTCAAGCAAGCTGGCGATGATGTCAGGCAAGGTGAACGCATAGCCCTTGTGGGCCGAAGTGGTGGTCAGGAATATCCTAACCTTTACTTTGAAATTCGTCATAAAGGCAAGGCGCTAAATCCAAGCTCTTGGCTAGACTAGGCAGGTTAATTTTAGATTTTCAGAAACTAAGTTGAAACTGAATCAGTTGTTGGTATTCTATAAAAAACACAGCATTGTGTAGTGTGCGCTCAATAATAATGATGAAAAACGGATGTGACTTAGATGCTTTTGCGTCTGCTAATGCCTTGTATAATCTTTGTTTTATGCGGGCTAACTAGCCTTCAAGTAAAAGCAAAGTCAGACATAATTATAATATTAGATGACCTGGGATACAGGCCGTCCGATGTCGCTGCTTTTTCTCTCCCTAAAGAAATTACCTTTTCTATACTTCCGCAAACGCCGCTGGCTTCTGAAATTGCGCTCCGCGCTGAGCAAGAAGGCAGGGCCGTTATGCTGCATATGCCTATGCAGGCGCAAAGTGGAAAGAACATGGGGCCCCTTGGGTTAACCACTGACATGTTCGCAGGTGCCATTACTTACAATTTGCGAAAGGCAATGAAGAGCGTGCCGAACGCGGTTGGTGTGAATAATCATATGGGAAGTGCGTTCACGGGGCAGCAAAAAGGAATGGAAGCGCTCTTAAAAGAGGTGAAGCGCCAAGGCTTATTTTTTGTGGATAGCCGAACCACGGTACTCACAAAAGGTGAAGAAATTGCGCAGCGGTTAGGTGTGCCTAGCGCAAGCAGACAGGTGTTTCTGGACCATAAGCTTGAGCCTGCATTCTTACTTAAGCAGTTCAACCACATGAAACGTATTGCTAAAAAGAATGGTCACGTTGTGGTGATTGGTCATCCCCACCCAGAAACCGTCGATTTCTTGAAAACTCATATACCCTCACTTGAAAAAGAAGGTTTAACCCTTACCTCAGTAACCGACTATTTTTCACATGCGCCGAAAGTGGCCAAGCAGTTTGGTAAAGAGCGCGATCAAACGGCTTCGCTCAATAACGCCGATGTGAAGGATAGCAAGGTAAGCATGACCGAAGAAAATGCCTTACACAGCAGTGGGCTAATGCACAGCTCCGCAGAAAAAGGCGTTGCTGAGCGCTTAAGTACAGCGCCAAACGAATAGCTTTTTTTCCCCATTTTATACGTAGTTAGTTCATTTTCATCTCGTTAAGATCAAAATTTAATGTGGGAACGTTTCTCATTTCTGTGAGTCTGTTATAATATAACGTCTCTGGCGAATAGTTCGCGAACTCATTTTTTCACGGTGGTAATTAGGGTAATGACTCCAATTGACGAGAATCCAACAAAACTAGACAAACTTGGCATTTGGGTGTCGAGCTTGTGTGCGTTGCATTGCCTCGCGCTACCTGTTTTGGTGCCTCTGCTGCCGCTGATCGGTTCTAGCTTTTTTGCACAAGTGTGGTTTGAAAGAACGATATTAACTTTTTCGTTAATTGTAGGTGCGGTCGCCTTGGTTAGCGGTGCAATTCGCTATCATGGCAAATACTACCCGCTGGCACTGCTGTTTACGGGTGGCGCTATCTATTGGCACAAAGATATCTTTGGGCATCACTACGAACCCTTTACCATCGCGATAGGTGCAGCGCTAATTGTAGCCGGCCACTGGGTGAATATGCGATTGTGTAGACAATGTAAGTGCTGCAAGAATACGGTGTTTTCAGACCACCTTTCAACTGAATTTAAGTAGTCAACTAAGCTGCATTTCATAAAAAGCATTCCAAAAAAAACGAGCCAATGGCTCGTTTTTTTTATAGTGTGAGTCTGTATCAGATACGCGCTCTACAGACTTTTCGCACTGAAAAAGTAGGGTTTAATGCGACAACACATTAAGCGCTACATCGGGCACGTTAGTGAATATGCCCGTCACTCCCCACTCTTTAAGCATAAGCATGTCTCTCGGCTCATCTACGGTATAAACGAATACGTCAAATCCGTCTTTCTGCGCCGTTTGCACAAACTGCTTATCAACGGCGTCTAATGCAATGTTTACGGAATAAGCGTTCAGAGCCCGGGCGCTTGCCGTACAGTCAAGCTCGTAGCTTGCAGATAAGGCGCCGATCTTCACTTCGGGCCACCTAAGCGCAATAGCTTGAAGCCAGTGATGGTTAAATGAAGAGATAAGTAGCTTATCAGCATTAATGCCGCTTTGCTGTAACGCCGCTTTAACGTCTTTAACCCATCTGTCTACGTCGCGTAAGTGTTTTATCTCAATATTGCACCACTTGTCTTTTGGAACACAATTCAGTGTTTCGGTCAGGGTCGGTATGCGCTCTCCATCCCCAATGTCCATTTCTGTAAGGGATTGCCACGGTACGTCAAGTAAATAGCCGGATTCCCGTGCTCTGCGCGTAAGTGTTCTATCGTGAAAAACAATAATGCCGCTTTCGTGCTGATAGGTATCAAACTCAATGCCATCGGCACGTTGTTCGAAAGCCAGTTTAAATGCCTTTACTGTGTTTTCTGGGGCGGCTTTACTGGCACCTCGGTGAGCAAAAATGAGCATAGACATTTCTTCCTTAAAGATCACAACACGGCTTAATCATCTTTTGCATTATGCAACTTATGCGTGTTGAGCGTTTCATAAACTGACGCTGAGGTAATAAGAATTCCACCTAACAACGCACTTAAACCAGGCTTTTCGTTAAGAAAAATAATAGCAAGGAAAACGCCATAAAGAGGCTGCATGCAGGCTATAAGCGAAAACGTTTTTGCCCTAAGGTGACGTAGGCTCGCAGCAATAAGTGCATGAGGAAGCGCAGTAAATACAGTGCCTAAAAGTAATAGCATTAGCCAAGAACTGGTAGACGCTGAGGTTATTGCTGCACTGCCTACCGGCAACATTAGAATGCTGATAACCAAGGTCTGCCACGCCATGGCTTGCGCACCGCTGTAGTGCTTAAAGTGCTTACGATGAATAAGGTTTCTAAACGAATACAAGATGGCGGAGGCAATACCGATCAGAACGCCAAGGGTAATGTCATTTTCCAGTGATGTCTCTGGCACTATTAAATAAACGCCAACGACCACCGTAACGGTAGATACGATATCCTGCCAGACCAGCCTTACCCGCTCAAAGAAAGGCTCGATAAGTACCGTGATTACAGGAAAGGTAAAAAGGGCAATCATGCCAACAGACACCCCAGCATATTGCATGGCGGCAAAATAGGTGACCCAGTGCAATGCCATCAGCACGCCTAAACCGAGGGCAACGCCGTAGTCTTTTTTTGAATTCAGCTTTATTTTGTTCTTCGCCAATTTCAAAAAGGCAAACAACGCTATGCAGGCAAATACTGAACGAACAAGAGTGATATCACTGGCGCTAAGTGGTACAAGCCGAGAGAAAAGGGCTGTACCACCAAGTAAAATTACCGTGAAATGAAGTGAGATCAGGCTTTTTTTAACAGCATCCATAAATTAGCTGTCAGCGCCCTCTGACGAAGCCTCGCTCTTTTCGTCACTGGCTGTTTCATCGCTAACGTGCGTATCTTTAGCGGTAGCCTGTGCGGTTGATTTAAGCGCCATAGGCTCACCAAGGCGTGTGACCATACCAGGGGCGAGGTCTTCAAAATCAATCATGTCTTTTTCGAAACACACCACAATGGTCGAACCTAGCTTGAAGCGGCCTAGCTCCGCACCTTTTTCAAGGAAAACTGCTGCTTCACTGTCTTTTTCATATGACCAGTGCTGAACATTTTTACCCGCAGGTGGCGTAACCGTGCCAGCCCAAACTGTCTCAATACTTGCCACAATGGTAGCGCCTACAAGCACCATTGCCATTTTGCCCACAGGCGTGTCGAACAGCGCCACAACACGTTCGTTACGTGCAAACAGACCTGGAATATTTTGTGCTGTAAGAGGATTTACCGAAAAAAGTTCGCCCGGCACGTACAGCATATCAGTAAGCGTGCCCTCAACAGGCATGTGAATTCTGTGATAATCACGAGGGGCAAGGTAAATGGTAGCAAACTTACCATTTTTAAATGGCGCAGCTACATCAGGCTTGCCACCTAATAATGTAGTTAGGCTAAAGTCATGGCCTTTCGCCTGAAAAATACTGTCGCTATGGATATCGCCAAACTGACTTACCGTACCGTCAACAGCATGGATAAGTACGTCATCGTTTTCGTCAATGGTGCGGGCTTCAGGTTTAAGCGGGCGGGTGAAGAACTTATTAAAGCTTCTATAATGCTCTGGTTCCTCATGCAGCGCTTCTGACATATCAACGTTGTATTGCTTAATAAACGCCTTGATGAAAAATGTCGTAACACTACCCATTTCTGCTTCTGCAAGTTTGCCTACAAGGCGTGAAAGCAGGTGCTTTGGTGTAACGTATTGTAAATTAACTTTAAGCCAATCTAACACAAAATATCTCCGTTTCTTTTATGCAAGCAATAACGCATTGCATAGATAGCGTTATTGTATCGTAAGTCGTGGTATTAAGAGCAACTTTAGGGTTATGAGTGCTTACACAAAAGCATAAGCACGTGGTTCACACCAAAAGAATAAATCGCCGATTAAGAGACAGCTATTACACGTAAGCAGTGCGCGTACTTCTTCGGTCGCTCCAACGAGTTTAGCGCTCCAGTGAGGTTGAAAACTAGTGGCAGTTGTTATGCCCCGGGAGGCTGGCTGTGACTAGGGCGCTGCTCTTCCATGGTGGTTAATATTCTATGGTAGCTGTCGAAGCGTTCTGCGCTAATTTTTCCTTCTTCTACAGCTTCCCTTAGTAAGCACCCCGGATCATTTAAGTGCTTGCAGTCTCTGAATTTGCAGCCGCCCAAATAATCTCTGAACTCAATAAAGCCCCATGTAATACGTTCGGTAGGAATGTGCCACAAGCCAAATTCACGTACTCCTGGGGAATCAATCAAATCACCGCCGGCTGGCAAGTGAAGCAATTTGGCCGCCGTCGTTGTATGTTGACCTAGTCCCGAGTTATCTGAAATATCGCCGGTTAATTCATCGGCGTCTGGCAGAACTTGGTTTATAAGGCTCGATTTACCTACGCCGGACTGCCCTACGAAAACGCTGATGTTATCGTTAAGGTATTCATTGAGTTTGCTAATGCCTTCACCGGTTTTGCAACTGGTGAAAAGCACTTCGTAGCCTAAGTTTTCGTACGTCTTAAGCTGCTCTGTGACGGTTGCGCGTTCCTCTTCACTGAGCAATTCTACTTTATTAAGGACAATCAGCGGCGTGATGCCTATGTCTTCACAGGCAACGAGATAACGGTCGATAATATTCAGTGAAAGGGTGGGTAAAATAGCGCTAACCACTATAATACGGTCGATATTCGCGGCAATGGGTTTAATACCGTCGTAATAATCTGGGCGAGTCAGGACGGAGTGCCTGTCTTTTACAATTTCAATAACCCCACTTACACCTGACTCAGCGTCATCCCCTTTACTGAAAAACACCTTGTCACCACACACTACAGAGTCTACCGTGCGGCGAATGTGGCAGCGAGATACTGCGCCGTTTGCGTCTTCAACGTCGGCGTGTTTACCAAAGCGACCAATTACCGTACCGCTTTCTAGCGTGCTTTCATCAAGGTTCGCCGCGCCCTTTGACGCGTGCTTTTCACGCAAGCGCTTGCTTCTATTTGCTGCAACTTGTCGTTTCTGTCGTTGTGTAAGTTTTGGTTTTTTCGCCACGATTCTTTTCTAGTTTCACGTATACTATGTCAATAATACCGTTTGTAGGGCATGGTTGCCATGTCTGTAGCGCAAAGAGGAAAGTAATGAGTAAACACGACAGTAACCTTGTTTGGATAGACATGGAAATGACAGGGTTAGATCCTGAAACCTGTGTAGTAATGGAAATCGCAACCATTGTTACCGACGCACAGCTGAATATTTTGGCTGAAGGGCCTGTAATAGCGGTACATCAAAGTGATGACGTGTTAAATAATATGGACGAGTGGTGTACACGAGTTCACGGTGAAAGTGGATTAACTGCACGTTGCCGAGAAAGTAAAATAAGCGTTGAAGAAGCATCAGCGCAAACTATTGCCTTTTTAGAGCAATGGGTAGATGCAGGCAAGTCACCGCTATGTGGAAACACCATAGGGCAGGACAGACGCTTCATGGTTAAGTACATGCCCGAGCTTGAAGCTTACTTCCACTATAGAAATATTGATGTAAGTACAATAAAAGAACTAACGCGCCGCTGGAAGCCTGAAATTTTAGACGGTTTCGAAAAGAAAGGCGTACACCTAGCGCTTGATGATATTCGCGAGTCTATTGAAGAAATGCGCTATTATCGTGAGAAAGTGTTTACGATTTAGGCATTCAAACATTGAGGTGCAAAAAAAGTAGAATTAAAGGTTGCGTTACCCCAAAATTTTTGTAAAATGCGCACCACTTCAAACGAAGTACCTCTTTTGTTGCGGGAATAGCTCAGTTGGTAGAGCACGACCTTGCCAAGGTCGGGGTCGCGAGTTCGAATCTCGTTTCCCGCTCCAAATTCACTTGCCATAGGTAAGTACCTATAAGATGCACAGCATCGACTCTATGCGGGAATAGCTCAGTTGGTAGAGCACGACCTTGCCAAGGTCGGGGTCGCGAGTTCGAATCTCGTTTCCCGCTCCAAATTTTCAAACATCACGAAAATCGAAACATCAGCAGATGTATTGATGCGACCCCTCAAAGGGCCCGCGACCGAATGTCGGCCAGTTGGCAAATCTCGTTTCCCGCTCCAAATTTTCAAACATCACGAAAATCTAAACATTAGCAGATGTATTGATGCGCCCCCTTTATGCGCCCGCGACCGAGTGTCGGCCATCGCTTCACAAAGCATTCAAATTAGTTTTTGCTACAAACCATAACCTCTTATTTCACTGAAAAGCACCGTGCATACTTGCTCAAGAATCGGCAAGTCGTCAGCTCTGAAAAACGGTTTAAGACCTACTTATTTAAATATACAAGGTGACCTAATTAACTGCGTAATCTTAAATTTATACGAAAGTATAAATTTGCTTGCGCTTATTGCTTCAGCGCCGATTCTGTCTGTCTTTACGCACCGTTGTGAATCCTTATTCATGACTCTTTGCACCTTCCTAGTGCGGTGCCGCCTTGATTTCAACCTAGTTCTCAATAAATCTACATTTTACGAGCTCTTTTGCACATTAAATGTGCATTCGAAAGCCGTTAGTTAAGTCTTTTTGAATATTAAATAGATTTTAGTGGGTAAATATGCATAATGCGCCGTTTTTTAGCGGTAGTTTCACTGTTTACTTGCTTTTTGATAGGCACACCATTTGCAAAATGCATTATGTAAAACGCAAATTGAAAACATATAAAAATAACCATCGCTTTTAGACTCCTCGAAAGTGCCGTAAAGAGCACTCTGGAACGAAAAAGTAATACTTGGAGAAACACACATGGCTTTTGGTTCATCAAAGCAAAACAATATTTCTGCACTAGCAATTGCAGTAGCATCTGCACTTACTGTTAGTGCATCTGCGGTTCAGGCTCAGGAAGAAGCCGCTGTTGAAGAGAAGGATGTCGAAAAAGTAGTTGTAACCGGTTCTCGCGTTGCTCAAGACTCCTCCCTGGAAGCAGCGAGCCCTGTTCTTGCTATTAATGCTGGTGATATCAAAACATCTGGTCAAATAGATTTAGGTGCCATGTTGCGTGAATCGCCTCAACTACAGGCGTCACTGCCGGGGTCTTTTTCTGCATTTAATGGAACCCCACTAGGAGCAAGCTTACTGGACTTACGTAATCTAGGTAGTGAGCGAACCTTAGTTATGGAAAACGGTCGAAGACATGTTTCAGGTATTGAGGGTACGGGCTCTGTTGATGTAAATACCATCTCTACTGCTTTACTTAGAAACGTGGAAGTCCTCACTGGTGGTGCCTCAGCTGTTTACGGCGCTGATGCGGTAACCGGTGTTGTCAACTTTAATATGAGAAACGGAGCCTCGTTCGACGGGCTAGAGCTTCGCACTCAAACAGGTGTGACTGACGATGGTGACGCAAATGAATTCTTTTTATCATTGGCCAACGGCTTTTCTACAGATAAAGGTGATTTAGTATTCGCGGTTGAATACCAAGAAACCAGCCCAGTGTATGCTAGAGATAGAGACTTCGCAGGCTCTGGTCTATATACACAAGTAGCCAATACAGAGGCTACTCAGAGTGCATTTGGTATTGATTCACGCTTCAAGAATACTTGGGTGCCAGATTACAGACTTCCAATTTCAAGTGACAGAGGTGTAATTTCATTAACTGGCAGTGCGTTTGGAGATGTCGCTGGATCCGGCGGCGTGTTAGGTTGCGGCACTATCGGAACGTCCATGTTTCCAACGTGTCAGGTAGTGGGTGAAGACGGCACCTTACGTGCCTACAATCCCGGCGATGTTTATGCTGGACCTTTCGATGCGAGTGGTGGTGATGGTGTACCGGGTAGTCCCGACGCTGAACTTATCCTTCCAGAGTCTAAAAGAGTATTAGTACAGGCAGTGTCAAATTACGAACTAAATGAATTCGTAAATTTCTTTGTAGATGCCAAATTCGTATTTAGCTCGACTAAAGAAACTAATCAGGTGAATGGTTTCAATGACGATATTCCAATCTCACTAGACAATCCGTATATTCCTGCAGCTCTACTGTCTCAAATTAATGAATTACAAGCAGAAGGTGAATCACCAAGCTTGGTAATGTCCCGCGATGTTCTTGATATAAATGCTAATTCAAACCCAGAAGCAGAACGTAAAACGTATCGTATTGTTACAGGCTTCGATGGTTATATCCCTAACACCGCTCTAGAGTACGAGGTTTTCTATAACTACGGTCGAACTGATGCCGACATTACTTCGAACTTGCGCATAGAAGATAGATACTTCGCTGCTATTGACGCTGTAACAGATCCAGCAACTGGCAATGTTGTTTGTCGCTCTGACCTAGACAGTTCTGCGCTTCCTCCTACGTCGCCGTTTCCATCTGCGAATGCGAATTTTGGGTTCTTAACTTTCCAGCCTGGTGATGGTTCTTGTGTACCAGTGAATCTGTTTGGAAAGGATTCAATCAGCGCAGAAGCGGCTAACTTTATATTCCAACCTGGCACTGAGCAGAACGATATAACGCAAGAGAATTTCTTAGCAGTAGTATCGGGCGACTCTTCTGATTTATTCGAGCTTCCGGCAGGCCCTGTTATGTTTGCTCTTGGTTACGAATGGAGAAAAGAGTCAAGTACCTATACGCCAGATCCATACTCCGCAGCAGGCTTAACCTTTGGAACATTAGACTCTCGTAACGGCCCAACCAATCCTTCTGACGGTGAGTACGATGTTTCAGAATACTTTGTAGAAGCAACTATACCTTTACTAGAAGGTGTCGATTTCGCTGAGCGATTAGAGCTGCGCACAGCATACAGAAGCTCAGACTACGACCCATATGGTACGCATGACGCTTGGACGATAGGAACAGTATGGTCACCTGTTGATACATTTAGTATTCGAACGACCTTCTCTGAAGCGGTGCGGGTTCCCAACATTAATGAAGCCTTCGCACCTACATTTGCGGCTTCACTTGGTGCAGGAGATGACCCTTGTAACCAAAACTTAATTAGTGCGGGCTCTGAGTTCAGGGAGGCGAACTGTATTGCACTGATTGGCGACGCGGTAGCTGATGGCACTTATGATTCTACTAACTTCCTGTCAGCGTTTGTTTCTGGTTCAACGGGCGGTAACCCAGACCTTGATCCTGAAGAAGCAGAAACCATCACGATTGGTACAGTGTGGAGACCAGATACAGAGCTCGACGGTATGCTGGAAGGTTTAGTAGTGACGCTAGACTACTATAATATTGAAATTGATGGCCTGATTGATAGCCTTACTGGTTTTGACATTGCATCTAACTGCGTAGACGCGCCAACAATCAACAACCAATTTTGTGACGCAATTGACCGTGATGCTACGAATGGATTTATCACAGATTTTCGTTCAGGGTTTATCAATCTTGCAGCGGTTGAAACATCTGGTATTGATTTCCGCATAGATTATGGCTTTGAGTTGGCTAAATTAGTCGACACAGACGGAAGAATTGAATTCACTATCAACGGAACAAACTTCCTCAAAAATGATGAAGTAAGGGATGTGAGTGCACCTGACGAAGTCACTGATGTTCTTGGAACATTTGGGCGACCAGAGTGGATCGTAAACATGAGTGCAGACTATATAATTGGTGAACTCGTTGTTGGGTGGAGAGGACGCTACGAAGGAAGCCAGCTACTTCCTGGGCTAGAAAACCAGGATATCGAGAGTGATCCTGATTTTATCAGTCAAACTCACACTGGCTCTGCGTTGGTGCATGATTTTTCTGTTTCATACACTTTTGAAGATAGCCTAGAAGTATATGGTGGTATCAATAACGCGTTTGAGGAAGATCCTTACCTTGGCACATTGTCGAGACCGGCAGGACCTAGAGGACGCTTCTTCTACCTAGGCGTAAATTACACAATGTAACGTCTACACAGATATCAAAAAGCAGCTTTTTAGCTGCTTTTTTATATCTCTAAATAGGAATTTATTTGCATCACTACTTCGTTGGGATTATGTTAATGTAACTTCCTCTGGTCTAACCAGTGGCGCGGATTTAATAATCACTCGAAAGATAAAAAGCTCCCAACTATCAGCGTGAACAACTATGTCAAAGAATTACGTACTAAATACATATAACAAATTTATGAAGCTGCCCTTTGGCAAGAAGCTATTTAGCTGGTACTCAGCGCGCAGGGCACCTTATTTTTCTACCGTTTCACCACTTATCTCAGACATTAAACCAAACTACTGTGAAGTGCTTATTAGTAAACGTAAAGCGGTAGAAAATCACATTGGAACGGTTCACGTTATTGCTATTTGCAATGGTCTGGAAATGGCCATGGGGTTTATGTGTGAAGCATCCATACCTAAAAACCTCAGGTGGATCCCAAAGGGCATGGAAGTAAAGTATCCGGCGAAAGCAGACTCAGATATTCGTTGTGTAGCAGAAGTGCCAGCTGACGCATGGAAGCCAGGTGATTTACCTATTTCTGTTAAGGCGTATAACGCTGAAGGCACCGTGGTCGTCGACGGAACCATTACGGTTTGGGTAAGCGAAAAACGCTGATATCACGCTTATAATAAAAGGCCGCGCTTGCGGCCTTTTTTATGCTCTTTTAAAACATTCAATATTAAGTTTTTACTACAGCTACTTTTCTGTTTGACAGAAAATAAAAATCCAACTAAGAATAACCTTGAAAGCGATTAAGGCGCTATATCAGTAGTCTATTTCATTCAACAGTTGGTGTTGCAATTTTGTCTGTGTTTACAACGCAGGTATTAGCGGTGGAAGAGGTTAAGATGTCTGTAATCACAAAAGAGCAAGTCGCAAGAAAACCCTTTATAGATAAGAAAAATTACCCGTACGGCTTTGCCCGTTCAGGAGATTTTTCAATTAATGAAAGTAAGCTTCTTCAGGCTCATGGTAGTTTGTTCGCTGCACTAGTGGACGGGAAAATTACGCCAGAGAATGATGAAGAACAAGCCTATTTAGAATCGGCTCTTGGTCATCGTGACCCTGCAACACCGCAAGAGAAAGCGTGGTTGAAATACCAAGCCAGAATAAACCGTCCAAAAACAGCAAGTATTTATGGCTCTAAGCGTGCTGCTGAACAAGATGTTGACGATGACGACGATATAAGCGATAACAGTGATCTTGATATCGACCTCGATGATTAAGCTTATGCCTTTATGCATCTAAAACGTGTAAAGGCGCCTCTCTTAAAGCAACTATGTTTATTGTTTGCGCTGTTAAAATCGTGTAAATAAATATCCTATTTTCTGTCAAAATTACACTTAAGTCGAAATATTTATCCTAATTATTGCGAATATTGGGATATATATCTCACTTTTACGCAATTTGGTGTTTTATCTTCCTATTACCTTAGATATAGTCGGGGCATCGTCAACGTACGCTGACAAACCCCCCAACCCATTACAGGAGAAAGCACTGTGAAAATGATGTCGGGCGCAGCCATGGTGGTTGAAGCGCTAAAAGATGTAGGAGTGACACACGTGTTCGGTTACCCAGGTGGTGCCGTATTAGACATTTATGATGCGTTATTTGCGCAAGATGATGTCAAACACGTCCTCGTACGTCATGAACAGGCAGCCGCCCACATGGCGGATGGTTATGCACGTTCAACTGGCAAAACCGGCACAGTGCTCGTCACATCAGGTCCAGGCGCTACGAATACTATTACAGGTATTGCTACTGCATATATGGACTCTATTCCGATGGTTATTTTATCGGGACAGGTGCCGTCGAAGCATATTGGTGAAGACGCATTCCAAGAAACTGACATGGTGGGGTGCTCACGCCCTATCGTTAAGCACAGCTTTTTGGTAAAGCGCGCGGTTGATATCCCAGAAGCGATTGCTAAAGCTTATTATATTGCCAACACAGGTCGTCCTGGCCCGGTGGTAGTAGATTTGCCAAAAGATATTGTGAACGTAGCAGAAGAACACCCGTACGTGTTCCCAACTGACGTGACCATGCGTTCTTACAACCCAACTGAAAAAGGCCATCCTAAACAGGTCAAAAAGGCAGTTGAGTCGTTACTTAAAGCAGAACGTCCCGTACTGTATGTAGGTGGTGGAGCTGTAGCTTGCGATGCGTCTGCAAAGGTTATTGAGTTAGCCGAGAAGCTTAATGCACCGGTAACTTGTACGCTAATGGGTCTTGGTGCTATGCCGGGTACACACAAGCAATTTATCGGCATGCTAGGTATGCACGGTACGCTTGAAGCGAACAAGACCATGCATAATGCCGATTGCATCATTGCACTAGGTGCACGTTTTGATGACCGTGTTACTAATAACGTTGATAAGTTCTGCCCACATGCGGATATTATTCACGTTGATATTGACCCAGCATCGATTTCTAAAACCGTAAATGCGCATATTCCTGTAGTAGGTTCGGTAGATAAAGTACTTGATCAAATCTTAAGTCAGGTAAATAAGAAAGACTTATCAGGTCAAAGCGAAAAGCTGGCCGATTGGTGGCAACAAATTGAAACCTGGCGCGCTCGTCAGTGCTTAAACTACGCACAGGGCGAAGAGGTAATTAAGCCTCAGCGCGTTATCGAAGCCTTGTACAAACACACAGACGGTAAAGCCTACGTAAGTTCTGACGTAGGTCAGCACCAAATGTTTGCTGCGCTTTATTATCCTTATGATAAACCGCGTCAGTGGATCAACTCAGGTGGTCTTGGCACCATGGGCTTTGGTTTACCGGCTGCAATGGGTGTGCAGTTTGCGCACCCAGGTTCAACCTCTGTGGTAGTAACGGGTGACGGCAGTATTCAAATGAATATTCAAGAGCTATCTACTTGTTTGCAGTACAACCTGCCTATCAAGATTATCTCATTGAATAACCGTGCCCTAGGTATGGTTCGTCAGTGGCAGGATATGATTTATAAAGGACGTCACTCACACTCTTACATGGATTCAATGCCTGACTTTGTGAAGTTGGCAGAAGCTTACGGACACGTGGGCATTAAAGTAGACAAGCTTGACGAGCTAGACGCAGCAATGGAGAAATGTTTCAGTTACACAGATCGCTTAGTGTTTATGGACATAGCAGTAGACCAAAACGAACACGTATATCCAATGCAAATTAAGTTTGGCGCAATGGATGACATGCGCTTAAGCAAGACGGAGCGAACCTGATGAAACGTATTATCTCTGTATTAATGGAAAACGCCCCTGGCGCACTATCTCGTATCGTTGGTGTATTCTCACAACGTGGTTACAACGTCGACTCACTGTGTGTGGCACCAACCGACGACGCGAGCCTTTCGCGTCTAACGATTATCACGCACGGCGACGACAAAGTCATAGAGCAAATTACTAAGCAAGTGAATAAGCTTATTGATGTGCTAAAAGTGGTAGACCTTACTGAAGGTACGCACATTGAACGCGAACTTATGCTGATTAAAGTCGCGACTCGCACAGAGTCGGTACGTGCTGAAGTGAAGCGGAACTCTGATATCTTCCGTGCGCGTATTGTGGATGTGAACGTAAACAACTACACCATTGAAATTACGGGCACCACAGATAAGCTAGATGCATTTGCCACGACTATGGGGCAGTGTGCTGAAATTATCGAATCATCGCGCACCGGTGTGTGTGGGCTTGCTCGAGGTGATAGGGCGCTTCGTCCTTAAATTTATTCCCGCAAAGCGTTTTTTCGAAAGGCTGTCAGTAGACAGCCTTTTTTCATTCTAAGGAATTACCCTAAGTATCGCGCCCATAATAGGCTTCTACGCGCAGGGCTACGCCGTATGAGGTTTTAAAATCCTCTTCACGTAGCCATAAAACGAAAGGCTCTACCTCAAAGAATAGCCAATCGCGCAGCATGTTGTTACGCCACCTAAACCCGCCATAGACTTCTTCTACGCGAAAGTTGGGTTGGCTGAGCCCTTCCACCATAAAGTGAGGAATAACGGCGTTGTGTTGATCTACCGAAAACAAATGGTGAACCTCGTGACGCCATAGCCAGTCGTTGGTATCGTCGCGGTAGTAGTAGCGATTATTTTGTCGAACCAGGTGCTTTTTATTGATTTCATATTGAAAAGCGACGCCCACCTCCGCACCCAAACGGTCACGGGTGTAATAGTAAAGTTCGGCGTCGTATAGCATGGCCCATTGTTTAGAAAAGGCAAAAGCATCTCTGTATCGGGTCATCGCATAGAGTTGGTCGCGGCGACCAGCACCAATTCTAAATGAGTAGTGAGAGTCTTGCTCAGGACGAAAGCGAAGCGCGATGGTCGTTCGATCGCGGTTGTTATTGCCGGTATCCCTCGCGGCTCGTATTGTGTTGTTCTGTGTCTCGTCTTCGTTATCACTTAATAGTAAATCAACGCGTTCTTTTAAAGCCGGTAGGCGAACTCTTACCCTGAAGCGCAAATCCGTATCCGAGAGCATGCCACTTCTTGGCTCCCAGGCAAGTTGAACACGACCTTCGGCTCTGGCTTCCTTCTGTCCTGAAGCACCTATTTCATCTGAACTTTCAAACAAACCATCAAGCTGTTTTACGGTGAAGTCCATGGTGTCGGTGAAGCTACGCTGCCAAATATCAAACCATTGCTCATTAGGTATTGAAGGAGGCAAGGAGTGTGTACTTTCTTTTGTCGAGTTAGCGCGGTTAGAAAGCGTATTTTCTGGCCGAGCAATATCCCGATAGGTTATACCTACACTGGTCGCATTTACGGGGGAGTTCAACGTGTCAGCAGCTGAGTCAGGTGCAACAGGTAAAGCGAGCAATAAATGGCAATAGACCACGGTAAGGCATAGCATTGCTCACTAACTCCTTGTAAAAATTAGCATAGTTGAATGTTTCGACCATTCGCATTGGGGATATACAGAGCATGGATTGTCCCAACCAAAACGTCAATCTTTATTCATTGAAGTAAATATTCAGGTGAAAGCATCAGCAGGCAATGGCATACTGTGCCAATCGATGTAAGGGAGATTATTTTTATGGGTGGTATTAGTGTTTGGCAGTTGCTGATCATACTGGTTATTGTGGTGCTTTTATTTGGTACGAAGCGTCTTAAAGGTATAGGTACTGATTTAGGCGGCGCAATCAAAGGCTTCAAAAAAGCAGTCACCGAAGAAGACAAAGACGCAGACTTTGAACAAAAGAAGCAAGTTGAAGAAAAGTCAGCAGCAGAGCCTGTTTCAACTAAGACGCAGAGCGACGTTAAAGAAAAATCCTAATGTTCGATATCGGCTTTTGGGAGCTATTGGTTATCGGTGTACTGGCGCTGCTTATTTTAGGGCCAGAAAGATTACCGGGTGCCATGCGCTCAACTATAAATACAATTCGTAGCGTGCGTAATGTAGCAACGGGCTTTAAGCAAGAAGTTGAGCATCAGTTGCGCGTGCACGAATTGCATGAAAATTTGAAAAAAGCAGAGCAGCAAGGGCTTAAAGATCTTTCACCTGAACTTGAACAAAGCGTCGATGAGCTAAAAAAAGCTGCAGAGTCGGTTCAAGAACCTTATAAAAAGCAATAGATGTCTGACGCTAATAACCTTATTTCTCATTTAATTGAATTGCGTAGCCGTATTCTCAAAGCCCTTTTGAGCGTACTTATCGTCTTCATTTGTCTTGCGGCGTTTGCGCAAGACCTTTATAAGCTATTGGCGATGCCATTGCTTGAAGCCTTACCTGAAAATGCGAGCATGATTGCAACCGACGTTGCATCACCTTTCTTTGCTCCGTTTAAACTTACACTGGTGTTATCGTTTTTTATTGCTATTCCCTACGTGCTCTATCAAGTATGGGGGTTTGTGGCTCCGGGTTTGTACAGAAATGAAAAGCGCCTGGTAGCGCCTTTACTACTTTCCAGTACGCTGCTGTTTTACGCAGGAATGGCGTTTGCCTACTTTGTGGTATTTCCAATAGCGTTCGCGTTTTTTACAAGCGTAGCACCTGAAGGTGTAACGGTAAGTACAGATATATCCAGTTATTTGAACTTCGTCTTGAAACTGTTCTTTGCATTTGGGGTCTCATTCGAGATACCGATAGCCATTATCTTAATGTGCTGGACTGGGGTAACGGATGCTAAGTCTTTACGAGCCAAGCGCCCGTACGTGGTTGTTGGTGCATTCGTGGTTGGCATGTTGCTAACACCGCCAGATGTTATCTCTCAAACATTATTAGCTATTCCAATGTGGTTGCTATTTGAAGTAGGGGTTATTGTTGGAGGATTTTACGCGGGTAAAACACCAAAAGACGATACATCTACTGAAACAACAGACAACACATAGATGTCAAAAAAAGAAAGGAATAAAAATGAAAACCCGACTGCTATCTCTTGCCACTATTCTGTGCGCGTTTGGGGCGTTTAATGTACAAGCTGAGACAGTTGCTGATGCATTGGAGAAATGTCGCAACACGGATAATAGTTTAAAGCGACTTATGTGCTATGACAGCGTCGCGAAATCACTCAACAAGTACGAAGGTTCAGACGCTCAGATTGAGCAACTACAGGCCTACAAGAGCAGCAATGGTAATCAGATGAAGCCTCGCCCAGCGCCTGTCGCTCAGGGACACGTTCAAGCCTCTGAACCTAAGAATGACTTTGGACTTGAACATAAGCGAGATTTGTCTGACGAAGCTTCTGAGATTGCTGTCACTATCGCTTCGATCAAGAAGAATGTGCGTGATAAGCATGTTATAACTTTCAGCGATGGTTCTGTATGGCAGCAAACTGATGGAACCTATATGAAGCTTAAGGAAGGTCAGTCGGTAGCCGTAGAAAGGGGCTTATTGGGTGCATTTTTCCTAAGTGTAGAAGGGCTCAACAAGCGCATGAAAGTGAAACGCGTAAAATAAATGCCTTGGTTTGATGCTGGCGTCAACTTGCTGGATAAGCGATTTGACGCCGATGAAGTTATACAACGAGCAAAAGATGCAGGGGTAGAAAAACTCTGCATTATCACCACGCACCCCAGTGAATGGGACGCTGCAGTAGCGCTATATAATAAGTATCCAACCCAATGCTGTTACACTATCGGTGTCCATCCTCACAATGCAAAAGATGTCACGCCAAGTGATTACAAGCGGTTACGCGAACTTGCACAACAGAAAGGGTGTGTTGCAATTGGTGAATGTGGTCTGGATTTTAATCGCAATTTCTCACCACAGCCCGTTCAGTTGGCAGTGTTCGAAGCCCAGTTAGACATTGCGGCTGCATTAGACTTACCCGTGTATTTACATGAAAGGGATGCGTTTGACGAACAAGTCGCGTTATTAACCGAGTATATGCCTCGTATAAAAGGTGGTATTGCCCACTGTTTTACTGGGAATGCAGAGCAGGTTCAGCACTACCTTGCGCTGGGGCTTTATATTGGTATTACTGGCTGGGTATGTGATGAGAAGCGAGGCGAAGCACTACGCGAAGCCGTGAAGTCTATACCTTTAAACCGTCTTATTCTTGAAACAGATGCGCCTTATCTGTTTCCCAAAACCCTTCGACCGAGAAAACGTAATAACGAACCTGCTTTTCTACCCCATATCGCTAAACAATTAGGCGAATATCTGCAAGTTGAGACTGATAAATTACGTATTAGCAGTTATGCTAATAGCTGTGAGTTGTTTTCTCTCAGCTAAACATAGGTTTATATGCAGACAAATCTGAAAGCGATGCGCAAGTATGATGCGGGTCTTATTCTAATCACCCTAGTGGCCGTCGTTGCATTTGTGTCTGTGTTGTTTAGTTTGTCTCCTAACACCAGTGCAACACCACGTTTCTCGCAGCTTACTTATCTCAATGTAGATAATGGCAATGCGCTCGATTTTACTACCATTACTCAAACGCCGCTTACCGACTGGACACCAATATCTTCACCCATTAACTTGGGTATGAACACAAACGTACATTGGTTTTCAATGGTCATTGCGCCAACACAAAGCAATGAAAGTCGATTTCTATTGCACATCGACTATCCCCTTTTAGATAGTTTAGACGTTGCGATTTATAGCCAAATAGGCAGCACGCCTATTGCTACTTATTCAGGTGGCGATGGCCTGCACTTTGACAACCGGCCTGTTTCTCATGTGAAGCCACTATTCCCCCTACCAGTAAGCGCTCAGTCGCAGCGGGTGATTATTCGAGTACAAACCTCTGGCAGCGTCCGCCTTCCTATCCGTATATGGGAAGAAACAGAGTTTATTGCCTATACATCAAGCCGTAACCTGGCATTGGGGATATTTTTTGGCATCTTGGTAGCAATGGGCGTGAGTAACGCATTTTTAACGGTAACGACAAGTAACGTGTCGTTCCTTTGTTACTCTGGCTATGTAATGAGTTTGGCGCTTATATTGGCGACGTTACACGGCTACGGCTTCTCTTATATGTGGCCAGGAAGCACATGGTTTCAAGGTAAAGCAATTCTTGTGTTTTCTAACGCGACTATTATGTTTGCGGCGATGTTTACGCGCAGCCTACTACCTATTAAAGCCCACAGCGTAAAGCTAGATAAAATCACAAAGGCAATCAGCTGGGTGTGCGGATTGAGTATTATCCTCGGCCTTATCTTACCTTACTCGTTCATGATAAAAGCGTTCTTATTACTGCTCAGCCTCATCGTTATTTTTATTCTTGGCTTAGGTATTTGGCTAACGCTCAAAGGGGTGGTCGTAGCACGTTATTTTACCATCGCTTGGGGTTTTCTATTAATTAGTGGACTAAGTGCGAGCCTTGATAACGTTAATATTATTCAGTTGCCTATTTCGTCAAATAACCTGCTGATCATTGGTGGCGCGGTAGAAACGCTCATCTTGGCACTTATCTTAGCGATTAATTATAGCCACAGTCGCGATGATCTCATTGAGGCGCAGCAGTTCGCGCTAGAGCAGGAAAAACAGGCAAATACGGCCAAAGAGAATTTACTTGAAGTACAAAAGCGTTATCAAGATGACCTGGAGTATAAAGTACAAGAACGCACGTTAGAGCTAGAAATTACGTTACGCGAATTGTCTGAAGTTAACCAAGAATTGGAAAGGTTAAATGCAATAGATCCGCTCACGGGAGCGCACAACCGTCGACATTTCGATAAGCGTCTGCGTTCTGAAGGGCGACGCAGTAGACGTGAGCAAACACCATTATCTCTCATCATTGTTGACGTGGATCATTTTAAGCAAATTAATGATCAACACGGACATGATGGTGGTGACGCGTGCTTAATTCACGTCACCAATGTCTTTCAGAAGCACATCCATCGCCCTACAGATGACTTGTGTCGCATAGGTGGTGAAGAGTTTGCCATTATATTGCCTAATACCGATCTTGAAGGCGCTTTTCACGTTGCCGAAAATATGCGAGATAGCCTTGAGTCGACCCCACTTGATTACGAAGGGGAAACCATTAAGCTAACTGCAAGCGCGGGCGTTTCTACAACCATTATTATTGATGAAGAGCACGCGCAAAATCTTTTCAAGTTCGCCGACGAATGCCTTTACGAAGCCAAGGCGGCGGGCCGCAATAGAGTAATACACAAACATTTACAGGAAAAACTATGACATCTTCACCTTTCCCTCAAAGAAGAATGCGCAGACTACGCGCCAAAGATGCTTTAAGAGGGCTTGTGGCAGAGCACCGTTTAACCACTGACGATCTCATTTACCCTGTTTTTGTACTACCCGGTGAGAACGCACGAGAAGCCGTACCTTCTATGCCTGGTGTGGAAAGACTTTCTATCGATTTGCTAGTGCAAGAAACGGCGAAATGGGTAGAGCTGGGCATTAGAACGATTGCGCTTTTCCCTGTGACACCTATGTCTCTTAAAACCGAGTGTGCAAGCGAAGCGTTCAATCCTGAAGGGCTTGCTCAGCAAGCTATGAGAGCGCTTAAAAAGGCGTTTCCTGAAGTAATGCTGATGTCTGATATCGCATTAGATCCATTTACGTCTCATGGTCAAGATGGCCTCTTAGACGAAACTGGTTATGTGATGAACGACGAAACAGTCGAGGTGCTCATTAAGCAAGCGTTATCGCATGCTGAAGCTGGCGCTGATATTGTTGCGCCTTCTGACATGATGGATGGGCGCATTGGCAGTATCCGAAAAGCACTTGAAGAAGCAGGTCACATCAATACGTGTATTATGGCTTATTCTGCTAAATACGCGTCTGCGTACTACGGTCCATTTCGTGATGCCGTCGGCTCCGCTGCAAATATAAAGGGCGGCAACAAGAAAACCTATCAAATGGATCCTGCCAACACCGATGAAGCACTCCACGAAATTGCGCTTGATATAGAAGAGGGCGCTGACATGGTAATGGTGAAGCCAGGTATGCCGTATTTAGATGTTGTGCGTCGTTGTAAAGACGAATTTAAAGTACCGACATTCGCCTATCAAGTAAGTGGCGAGTACGCTATGCATCAAGCTGCTTTTGCTAATGGTTGGCTAAATGAAGACGCGGTGATCCTAGAATCGTTGTTAGCGTTTAAGCGCGCTGGCGCCGACGGGATTCTGACTTATTTCGCTCCGCAAGCTGCTGCGCTTTTAGCGAAGCAAAACGACAAGTAATACCAACAACCAAAGGTTCGACAACAAAAAAGCCGTGCAATGCACGGCTTTTGTTATGTTTCATTTCTATTTATCGTAATACATTTAACGCATCCTATCTGTATGTAAGTGATTACTTACAAACGAGTTCGCAGCCAGCTTTATGCTGAAGCCAGCATTCATTTGCTAACTCTGCGTTGATCAAAGGATGCGATTTCAGCCAGCCTTCAGGAAAAGTAAGTGTCCACTTACTTTCTTCGCACCGCAAAGTTACCTCTGGTATATGTTTATTTTGACGACGCAGACATAACACCACTGCTATACGTAAAATTCGCAATAAGCCTTTTAGCATTGGACGGTAGTCTTCGTGGTACTTTTCAAATACGTCTGACTTTATGTTTAACCTATGCTGAGCAACTAAATCGCGGATGGCTGCCCGCTGAAGGCGCGTGAAGCCGGGCAAATCAATGTGACTTAATATGTATTCACCATGCTCATGATGGCGCTTATATTCAATGTGAAGACCTATTTCATGAAGCTGTGCGGCTGCACCTAAAATGGTTTCGGTATCTAAATGACAAATGTTCTGTTGTGCGCAAAGTTGATGGCATAAAGTAAGCGCCACGTGACTAACCGAGTTTGCGTGACTGGCATCTACATGATAACGATGTTTTGCCTGATTAAGGGTCTGCTGGCGACGATCATTCTCGGTAACGTTATCTAACATTCCGTAGATAAGTCCTTCTCGAAGCGCACCACCAGAAATATTCATGTGCTTGATATTTAGCGCTTCAAATAAGCTGATGAGGATCGCTAAACCAGACGGGAAAATAGCTTTTCTGTTATCTTCCAATCCGTCGATATCAAGGGTTTTATTGCTGCCGCATTCAATGCATTGCTTTTCTAAATGATACAAATAGTCTAAGCGGATAGCATCACTAATGCCCTGTGCTACAAGAATCTCAGTAATGGCTTGCGGCGTGCCAGATGCACCTAAACAATTCTCCCAATCAAAACACAAAAACGCGCTAGACACATCGGCAATAAGCGCGTGTGCGGCTTGTTTGGCATTGTCGAAATTGTCTTCGGTGATAGTGCCGCCGGTGAAATAGCGTTCCATAAACGTTACACAGCCCATATCCAAACTCTTAAGATGGATAGGCTGCATGTCATTGCCGATAATGATTTCTGTGCTGGCGCCGCCGATATCTATGACTAAGCTATTGCCTTGGTTGGCGGATGTGTAGGCTACGCCAAGATAAATTTGTCGCGCTTCTTCTTCACCGCTAATCACTTCAAGTTTGTGATTGAGAATCTCTTCTGCCTTGCGAATGAATACATGCGCATTGGTTGCCAGTCGCAATGTAGCGGTCGCTACAATTTTAATATTAGAAGGGGGGATATCCTGCAGGCGTTCCGAGAATACTTGCAGGCATTGCCAGCCGCGTTCCATGCTTACGTCATCAAGTGCTAGCTCATCATCTAAACCTGCTGCTAGGCGCACTTTCTGTTTAATTTTCCCTATTATTTGCACACTGCCGTTAACAACGTGAACAATCACCATGTGAAAGCTGTTAGAGCCTAAATCTACGGCGGCGTAATACTCGCCGTAGGTTTGTGCGTCGTGCTGGAGTTCTGCCTGCATAAAACCTCGATTCTTATTGAATACCTTTACGCCTCACTGTTGCGCTCTGTTGTTTCGGTTTTGAGGCTTTCCACGGCCTCTTCCGTTTCCACGACGTGAAGAATTGCGGTTGTTAGGCGTACGTCTTCTACGTGGTTTTGGAGGTGTTACATCATCAAGTAGGGCGCTGCGGTCGTAATCGGTAACCGGTATTGCCTTTTGAATGTATTGCTCAATAGCAGGTAAGTTTAGTGCGTATTTTTCGCACGCGAAACTAATCGCAACACCACTTTGTCCTGCACGGCCAGTACGACCAATACGGTGTACATAGTCTTCGGCGTCGTCAGGTAAGTCGTAGTTAAATACGTGCGTTACCGCGTCAATGTGAAGACCGCGCGCTGCAACGTCGGTTGCGACTAAAATATCAAGATTGCCTTTGGTGAAATCTTCTAAGATCCCAAGGCGTTTTTTCTGTGGTACATCGCCGCTAAGCAAGCCCACGCGATGGCCATCTGCGGTAAGCCAGTCGGTAACTTTCTCACAGCTATTTTTAGTGTTGGCAAAAACAATTGCCTTTTCTGGCCATTCTTCTTCAAGCAGCGTAAGAAGAAGCAGCATCTTGTCGTCATCAGACGGATAAAATAGCTCTTGAGAAACGCGAGTTGCAGTTGTTTGTTCTGGCGCTACCTGCACGTGGGTAGGGTTGTTCATGTGCTCGTATGCAAGCTCTTGCACGCGGTAGCTAAGTGTAGCTGAAAATAGCATGCTCAAACGTTCGCTTGCCGGTGGCATGCGGCGGAATAAAAAGCGGATATCTTTTATAAAGCCTAAATCGAACATGCGGTCGGCTTCATCAAGTACGGCAACCTGAATATTCTTCAGTGTGAACACATTCTGTTTGTAGTAATCCAGTATGCGTCCTGTCGTACCAATTATAATATCTACCCCTTCTTCCAAAGTTTCACGTTGACTTTGGTAACCTTCGCCCCCATAAATCAAACCAAGCGACAATCCAGTATGCTCACTAAGCAGTTTGGCGTCGTTATAAATTTGAACGGCGAGCTCTCTGGTCGGCGCCATAATAATTGCGCGAGGGCCATTTGATTTGCTGTTATCTGTATTTTCTGCTTTGCTTAGCAAATAGTGAAATGTAGCTACCAAAAAGGCAATGGTTTTACCGGTTCCGGTTTGAGCCTGACCTGCAATGTCGTGACCTTCCAATAAAGGAGGCAGTGCAAGTGCTTGAATTGGTGTACAATGTGAAAAATTAGCTGCCGCCAAGGCGTCAACAACCTTGCCGTTAATCGGCAGGTCAGAAAAGTGAGTATCAGTTAAGTGAGTAGGCATAGCTTATAGCTTATCAGTGCTTGCATTAAAAAACAGTTTCTATATAACACTTATGGTCAGGCTGAGACAAATCAGCGACAGACCAATAATGGAGAAAAGAATGAGCGACAAAATTATCCAGTTATCTGACGATAAATTCGAAGCAGATGTTATCAATGCTGAAGGTCCTGTACTGGTTGACTTCTGGGCCGAATGGTGTGGCCCGTGTAAAATGATCGCACCAATCTTGGAAGAAGTTGCGACCGAGTTTGATGGCAAGTTAACAGTTGGCAAGTTGAATGTCGATGAAAATAACGAAACTCCACCTAAATATGGTATTCGTGGTATTCCTACATTGCTACTTTTCAAAAACGGTAACGTTGCTGCAACTAAAGTAGGCGCGCTATCTAAAGCTCAATTAACAGAGTTTCTCAACGAAAACCTTTAATTGATTTCAAATTGAAAACCGGTGCTAACGAAGCACCGGTTTTTATTTACGCCACAGGGACTAACGTTTCATTCTAGAAGAGCAAGCCACAAATTATTTAACATTTCGGCGGTAAAACGCTGGACGTTGATTAAATATAGTGCTAACTTTTCTTCAGCGCTCATCCGAGCAGCGTTCTGCTTACGCCCACATCAGGGTGATATCAAATCTAAACTAGAACAGAGTGACTTTAAGTCCTGTAAGCGAAGTTCAAGCACAAAGACCCACCAGTATGAATTTAACTGAATTAAAGAACAAACCAATAAGCGAGTTGGTTAACCTGGCCGAGGAGATGGGCCTGGAAAACATGGCGCGCGCCAGAAAACAAGACATCATTTTCTCAATCCTAAAGACACACGCAAAAAGCGGTGAAGACATCTTTGGTGATGGGGTACTAGAAATTTTACAGGACGGTTTCGGCTTCTTACGCTCAGCTGACTCTTCGTATCTTGCAGGACCAGACGATATTTATGTATCGCCAAGCCAAATTCGACGCTTTAACTTGCGTACCGGTGATACGATTGCCGGGAAAATTCGTCCACCGAAAGACAGTGAACGATACTTCGCCCTGCTAAAAATCCGCGAAGTTAACTTCGACAAGCCTGAAAATTCACGTAATAAAATCCTTTTTGAAAACCTTACACCACTTCACGCAGCAGATCGCTTGCGCATGGAACGTGGTAATGGCTCAACAGAAGACATTACGGCTCGTGTACTAGATTTGGCGTCGCCAATCGGTAAAGGCCAGCGTGGTCTTATCGTAGCGCCACCTAAGGCCGGTAAAACGCTTCTTCTTCAGAATATTGCTCAGTCAATTGCTGCTAACCACCCAGATTGTGAGTTAATGGTATTACTTATTGATGAGCGTCCGGAAGAAGTAACCGAGATGCATCGTCTTGTTCAAGGTGAAGTCGTTGCTTCAACCTTCGATGAGCCAGCAAGTCGTCACGTACAAGTTGCTGAAATGGTTATCGAGAAAGCCAAGCGTCTTGTTGAACACAAAAAAGACGTGGTTATCCTGCTTGACTCGATTACTCGTCTTGCTCGCGCTTACAACACGGTTATCCCATCATCAGGTAAAGTACTTACCGGTGGTGTTGATGCGAATGCTCTTCACAAGCCTAAGCGCTTCTTTGGTGCTGCCCGTAATGTTGAAGAAGGCGGAAGCTTAACGATTATCGCAACAGCGCTTATCGATACCGGCTCTAAAATGGACGAAGTTATCTACGAAGAGTTTAAAGGTACAGGTAACATGGAATTACACCTTAATCGCAAAATCGCGGAAAAACGTGTATTCCCGGCTATCGACTTCAACCGCTCTGGTACCCGACGTGAAGAACTGCTTACAGCGCAAGATGAACTACAGAAAATGTGGATCCTTCGCAAAATCGTTCACGAAATGTCAGAAATTGACGCAATGGACTTCCTTATCAGCAAGTTGTCGATGACCAAGACAAACGATGAGTTCTTTGACGCAATGCGTAGACAAAAGAGTTAATAGGAACTTAGTAATAAGTTGATATTTAAAGAAAAGGCGCCACTCGGCGCCTTTTTTATTCCCTGCATCGATAAAGCACTTTTCTTATACTTCCGTCTAATACCCTCAGTCTTGTGAATGGGGTATTTTCGTCTGCTTATTGATTTTTAACAGCAATCGTTAGTTCAGTGGTGTGTTCTCCCTTGAGATGATTTACTCTGTCTAAAAAACACCAAAGGAAATAATAGTTATGTACCAGAAATTGCTGTCACTTGCATTTGCAGGATTGGCCTCTGTGTCAGCTGCTAATGCCGCTCAGATCAATGTTGATGAATTAGCGAATAAAGTCGAGCCTGATGTAATTAAATGGCGTCATCACTTTCATGAATTTCCTGAATTATCGAATCGCGAGTTTAAAACCGCTGAATATGTTGCTGACTATCTTGAAAGCCTAGGTTTAGAAGTGCAGACCGGTGTGGCAAAAACGGGTGTGGTAGCTATTTTAGACTCGGGCAAGCCAGGTCCTGTGGTTGCATTACGTGCAGACATGGACGGACTTCCTGTAAAAGAGCAAAACGATTTGTCCTACCGCTCAAAGCAGATGGGCGAATACAACGGAAGAGAAGTGCCGGTTATGCACGCCTGTGGTCACGATACTCACATGGCAATGCTCATGGGCGCGGCAAAAATTCTTACCGAAATTAAGGGCGACCTGAAAGGTAAAGTGAAGTTTATCTTTCAGCCTGCAGAAGAGGGCGCACCCGCTGGAGAAAAAGGCGGTGCGGAAGTTATGGTCGCTGAAGGTGTACTTAAGAACCCTGATGTAGACGCTATTTTTGGCCTGCATATTAATGCTAATACCGATGTGGGTAAAGTGCGTTATAACGCGGGTGGCACCATGGCCGCGGTAGACCCATTTGAAATTGTTATTCACGGTAAGCAAGCCCACGGCGCTTATCCTTGGAAGAGTGTTGATCCAGTGGTTACCGCTGCGCAAATGATCATGTCAATTCAGACCATAGTAAGTCGTGAGTTGAAATTGATTGACGATGCAGCGGTGGTGTCTATTGGCTCTATTCACGGCGGTAATCGTTCAAACATCATTCCAAATGAAGTAGAAATGGTTGGCACAATTCGTACACTCAATGAAGCCGCTCGCGATCACATTTACGAGTCGCTTCCGCGCAAAGTAAAGGCTATTGCTGAAAGTATGGGCGCAGAAGCGGAACTTACGCTACCGCTAGATTACTATTACCCCATTACGTACAACGACCCAGAGCTTACAAAAGCCATGCTGCCTACTATGCAGCGTACCGCAGGCGTTGAAAACACACTGCTTTCTAAACCGGTCACGGGTGCGGAAGACTTTTCATTTTTCCAAGAACAAATTCCAGGTTTATATGTTTGGGTAGGCGGTAAGCCATTAGACGTCTCTGAAGAAGATAGCCCTGCTCATCACACACCGGAATTTTATGTTGATGATGAAGGCATGAAATTAGGCGTGAAGCTTCTAACGAACTTTACCCTAGATTACATGGCTCAACACTAAATCTATTCGCCGGAGACATGCGTTGAAAATTGGCAGTATTTCATTTTCTTTTTCATGGTCTCTGGCCCTTCAAGCACTACTTGTATGTGTGTTAGGTGCGGGTCTTAATGCTCTCAACCCACCCTTTGATAGCACAGGGATTGCTACATTTGGTATAGGTGCGGCAGTCTACGCCTCACTTCGGTTTTCTCCTTTTATTTCCATTCCTATTGCACTTGTTGTCAGCCTTCCCTTATGGCTTAACGACGGGAGCATAGTTGGAAAAGAAAGCCTTACTCTACTGCCTATCGTGCTTAGCTTTTTTGGCTATAACAAGTCGCTTAAACAGGTGATAAAAGTAGGCGCAGGCTTTTGGTCTATTGTCTTTCTGCCCATTCTCGTTTTAGAGCATTCTCTTTATGATGGCGATAACGCAAATATGCTGTTTTCGGGTGTGCTGGTCACCTGGGTAAGCGGTGTATTTGGTCTTGTAACCGGACACTTTTCGTATTTGGCAGTCCACGGGCTTAAGCGACAAACATCAAGTAAGTCAGAGCGGGTTACGCTGCACTTTCTTTTTGGGTACTTCTTTTCCGGTTGCTTCTTCGTTGCTTCCATGGCAGTAATTTATTTGTCGGTAAGTCTGTTTCAACAACAGCAAGAAAGACAAATTCACAGTTACATGTCGCAGCGGGTGAATGTGCTGGAGTTCCAACTTTCGAATTTTATTCAGCAACACCAAAGTGCCATTATTAGTGCAGCGCAAGTGTTATCTAGCGAGGTATCAAACAGCGATTTCGATAATGCAGCGGTGACAAATTTGCGGGTGTTGGCATCGCACAATCCAGAATTTTTGACCTTCCTCATTGCAGATGACAAAGGCGATCTTACCCACGCTTACCCGCCTAGCCTGTTGGATAAGGCAAGACAAAGCGGCTTGTCAAATGTGGCTTACAGGCCGTATTTCTTTGAAGTCATGCAGACAGGTAAACCATTCCTTTCAAATGTATTTCAAGGCCGAGGTTTTGGTAACGATCCAATTGTAGCCTTGTCAGCTCCTATTACAGATGCAGATGGCACTCCAAAAGGTATTGTAGAGGGCTCTTTATCGTTAAAGAGCTTTTCTGCTATTGATAACTTAAGCTTAGGTGGTTTTTTGATGCTCATTGAGGATCAAAAAGGCGAAGTTATCTATGCATCTAAAGGCCTGAAGATGAAGCCACTCACTAAAGCACCTTTTTATATTTGTGAACCTGATTGTGCTGTTGAGGTGGAGAACGGGCCTCAGGGGAAAACATGGTTGAGGTTAGCGAAAGATATGCCTTTTGCTAGCTGGAAAGTCAGCTATTACTTCGACAAACGACTGTTAATGGCATCAATGAGTAATTATTTGCTAAAAGACTTGCTGCTGCTATTGGCATTATCTGCATTTGGAACATTCACCGGATACGTAGTTGCAAAAATGGTCGGCGCGCCTATTCGTCGTCTTGTTCGCTATATTGCCGAATTCGACCCTACACAAAAAGAAGTTGTTAAAGCACCACAAGGGGCACTGCACATTCAAGAGCTCTCGTCGCTAAGCGATGAGTTCGTGAGTTTAGAAGCCCGATTGCTCGATGCATTTGAAGAGCTAAAGGTAGCAAGAGAAGTAGAGCAAAGCTTGAATGTCGAGCTAGGAGAATTGAATCAGTCTTTGGAAAAGCGCATAGAAGAGAAAACTAAGCACCTTGCGTTAGCGCTTAAAGAAGCGGAAGCCGCTAATGTGGCCAAAACGCAGTTTCTCGCCAACATGAGTCATGAGATCAGAACGCCAATGAATGGCATTATTGGCTCATGTGAATTGATGCTCGAGAACGAGTTGCCGGAAAATGTTTCGGCTAGGGCTAGAACAATTTCACGCTCTGCTAGTAATTTACTTATCATCCTGGACAGTATCTTAGATTGGTCGAAGATTGAATCGGGTAAAATGCTTACCGATATTCAAAGCTGTGCCATTCGCGAGTTACTTGAAGCTTCTTGTGACCTCTACCGTCACGCTGCGCAAGTAAAAGGGTACGATATTGCTTTGTATATTAATCAGGGCGTACCTAACGCACTGAATATTGATGCAGGGAAGGTGAGCCAAATCATCAATAACTTACTTAGTAACGCGATTAAGTTCACCAGCGATGGTGTCGTGACGGTTAACGTCAGCTATGCCCACCAAGGACTTAAAATTTCGGTTACCGATACGGGAATAGGTATTGCTCCCAACAAACTACGCCTTATTTTTGATAAGTTTGAGCAAGCCGATGCGTCCACTACTCGAAATTTTGGTGGCACAGGATTAGGTTTGGCCATTTCTAAAGGTTTGGTTGAGCTTCTTGGTGGTGAGCTTTATGTTGAAAGTGAACTGGGTAAAGGAACAAGCTTTACCTTCCACATTCCTGCCACAGTAAGTGAAGAAAAAGAGCATGCAGAAAATGAGGTGATTCCGTCACTACCTGATGGACTACGGGTTTTATTGGCTGAAGACAACGACATTAATGCTGAAATCGTCATGGACATGCTCAAATCGTCCAACATCAAATGTATTAGAACGAAAAACGGGCAAGATGCTGTTAAGGCCGAGAAGAGGCACGATTTCGACGTAATTTTAATGGATTGCCAAATGCCGATCATGGATGGTCATACAGCATCGAAACTTATTCGAAGTGAAGGCAGGAATAAGGACACGGTCAGGATCATCGCCTTAACCGCCAATGCGTTTATTGAAGACAAAAATGCCTGCTTAGAAGCAGGCATGAATGCGCATATAAGTAAGCCTATTCGCAAGCAGGTTCTATTTGACTGTATTGCCCGTGAACTTGCTCGCGTTTGAGGCTACATCAGTGTTATCGCTCGGCGCTTCGCTAACGAATCGCAGTACAATATACCCTAAGCACGCCGAGACAAGAGAGCCGGTTAAAATGCCCACGCGCTCGTCAAAAATTTGATTGATACCTGTCTGTGCAAAGGCCAGTCCCCCAATGAATAAGCTCATTGTAAAGCCAACGCCGCAAAGTAGCGCACAGCCATAGATATGCTTGAAGTTAAGATCCTCTGGTAATTTAGCCAGCTTTAACTTCACCATTAAGTAGCAAAAACCGAATACGCCAATTTGTTTACCCACAACCAAGCCAAGAAAGATCCCAAAGGTAACAGGATGGAAAATACCCTCCGGACTGATGTTACCAAAACTTATGCCGGCGTTAGCGAAGGCGAATAAAGGTAGGATCGCGAAACTGACCGAGCCATTCAAACCGTGCTCTAGTCGCGTTACCGGAGAATAAGATTCGTCTTTCTCATCCCGCATAGGAATAAAGCCAGCAAGTACGACACCTGCCAGTGTGGCGTGAACGCCTGACTTCAACATGGCTACCCACAGAATGATTCCCACAAAAACATAAGGCGGAATATCTACCACATTGCGTTTATTCATTTGCCACAACAGCAGTAAACAACCTGCAGCAATATACAGCGCACCCGCGGTAATGTGCTCGGTGTAAAACAGGGCAATAATTACGATAGCACCGATATCGTCAATAATAGCTAGGGTGACTAAGAAAACTTTCAGGCTCGTAGGTACTCGACTACCTAGTAGCGCCAAAATACCTAACGCAAACGCGATGTCAGTAGCGGCGGGAATTGCCCACCCTGCAATGGCTACGGGGTTGTCCCAGTTGATGCCTACATATATCAAGGCGGGTAGTGCCATACCACCTACAGCACCCGCTGCGGGTAAAATAATATCTTTGGGATTGGCCAATTCACCTTCGCAGATTTCCCGCTTCAGTTCCAGACCCACGTGAAAAAAGAACACCGCCATTAACCCGTCGTTAATCCACAGCAATAATGGCTTATCGATAGCCCACGTACCGGCTGATATTTGTACCGGCATACTGATTAAATGATCGTAAAGCGTATCTAGGGGAGAATTAGCAATAATGAGCGCAAGAATCGTTGCACCCATTAACAATATGCCGGGAGCGGCTTCGCGATTTAAGAAGTCAGAGACCACGTCTTGTACTTCTTCTATCACCTCATCAAGTACGTCGGGTTCGTGCTTATCTGTCATCAATAACCTCTAACGCCCGTTCATGGTCAACGTCGCAAAGTGTGGAAATAAAAGCGTTCGTTAATCCGTGTAGTCAGGCAACTTTTCTACATAAATTAATTATAGTTAATACGACTGACAGCGAAGAGATAGATCACCCTTGTAAGAGAGTAGCCTCAAAAACCCTCAAGCGAGTGGCGCTATAATTGACGCCATTTACGGTGGGATTTTGAACGGTTTTACGCTACAATCGCGGCCTTTCCAAGGTTGTCCACTTTACCTACCCCGAGGATCTCTAGATGGCAAAAGTCGCGATTGTAATGGGTTCAACTTCAGACTGGCCTACTATGCAGCAGGCCGCAAAAATGCTGAAGTCGTTTGGTGTTGAATTTGAAGCGAAGGTGGTGTCCGCGCACCGTACACCCAACTTGCTAGTAGAGTTTGCAGAAAGCGCTGCAGATGAAGGCTTTAGCGCAATCATTGCTGGCGCAGGCGGCGCAGCTCACTTACCGGGTATGATTGCTGCACACACGCATTTACCTGTGTTTGGCTGCCCGGTTAAATCAAAAGCGCTCAACGGATTAGACTCACTGCTTTCTATCGTTCAAATGCCGAAAGGTGTTGCGGTAGGTACACTGGCAATAGGTGAGGCTGGTGCAGCAAATGCGGGTCTTCTTGCGGCACAAGTTGTTGCGCTGCAAGACGAAAGCGTACGCAATGCCGTTATCGCTTTTAGAAAATCGCAAACTGATACAGTTCTTGCTTCAAGCAATACGTTGGAGCTAGATGAATGAGAGTAGTCGTTTACGGCGCAGGCCAACTTGCTCAAATGATGTACCTGGCGGGAAGCCCGTTAGGTATTGACGTTCAAGCTGTGGACGTAAACAACGATACCGTTGTACATCCAGTTAGCAAAACCCCTCTTGAAATCTCACTTGCTCAAGCATTAGAAGGTGCAGATGCTCTTACCGTAGAATTTGAGCATGTACCTGAAAGGCTTCTTGAAGACGCGGCGAAAACAAACAAGTTGATGCCGAATATCGACAGCATTCTTGTTGGCGCCGATCGCGTACGTGAGAAAAAGCTGCTTGAAAGCATGCAGGTGGCAAATTGTGAGCACCAAATAGTTACCGACCTTGCCCAGTTAGACGATTGCGTAAAGCAGTTGGGTAGCAAACTTATTCTTAAGGCTAGCCGCGATGGCTATGACGGATATGGTCAATGGCGTCTAAGTGATGAGTCTGATTTACCTGAACTAAAAAATGCCCTTCAGGGATTAGATTTGCAGGCCGTGCCTTTAGTGGTTGAAAAAATGGTGGCTTTCGACAGAGAGTTGTCATTAATCGGAGTACGCAATGCTAATGGCGACGTACGCACCTATCCACTTGCTGAAAATTTGCATCACCAAGGTCAACTTCATGTGTCGGTTGCACCAGCGACTAACGTTGATGATGCACTTCAGGCCCAGGCTCACGATATTTTTGTGAAACTTGCTGAGGGTATGAACTACGTCGGTGTGCTGGCTGTGGAATTATTCCAAGTAGGCGACAAGCTACTTGTCAACGAACTTGCTCCTCGTGTACATAACTCTGGGCACTGGAGCCAGTCGGGCGCTGTAACCAGCCAGTTTGAAAATCACTTACGTGCAGTCTGTGGATTGCCTCTTGGTGACACGTCAGCCATTGGCCCAAGCGCTATGGTCAACATTATTGGTTGTAGCAGCTTCTCGCGCGATTTGCTAAGCATCGATGGCAGTCATCTTCACTGGTACGGAAAATCTGTTCGTGAAAAGCGCAAGATGGGACACATCAATGTCACCACGAATAGTTATGAAAGCTTGGGTGAAAAGCTCATGGCATTGAGCAAATATTTACCACTTGAGTACTTCCCAAAATTAGTTGGTGAAGCAACGCGATTAAAAGGTTGACACCCACGCGTTTATCGCTAGAATACGCTTCCGCTGTCTAGGCAGCGGTTTTTAAAGTGTGCCGACTTAGCTCAGTTGGTAGAGCAACTGACTTGTAATCAGTAGGTCGCCAGTTCGATTCCGGCAGTCGGCACCATTTTTCTTTTTTCCTATGCCAATCTTACGTACACTTGCTTACGAGTATTCATTCGGAGCAGACTGTATGTCATTTTTTTCCAAATCACTTAAACCGTTAGTTATTGCAACTGGCTTATTTTCTTTAAGCTTGTCTGCGACTATTTACGCGCATGGCAATGACCATGATAACCATCACATGCCAAAAGAGCAGCACAAGCACGCCAGTAAGCAATCAGATGTAATGGTAATGAATGGTTATGCCAGAGCGACCTTTGCTTTGGCAAAAACCGGCGCAGTGTACTTTACTTTGCATAACCATAGTGACAGCGATAAAACACTGACGTCTGTTTCAGTATCAAGCGATGTAGCAAGTGAAGCGCAAATCCACACAACGGTGATGGAGAAAGACGTGATGAAAATGCGTGAGCTAACTGACGGCGTTAAAATAAAAGCAGGCGAAATGGTCTCTTTTGAATCAGGCGGCCGTCATATCATGTTGATGGGGCTAACCAAAGGATTAGAAGAGGGCAGCGAAGTAGCACTAACACTCACATTTAGCGATGGTAGCGAACTACCGGTTTTGCTACCTGTTAAAAAAGAAGCGGGCGAAAGCCACCATCACCACCATTAATAGAGTGGCCGAGGCAGAATGTATAAAGTCATCGATTAATGCGATGAATGCAATCAACTAAACCGTTAATCTAAATCAAAATTTCTGTAGTACTATTAACTTATATTATTTAAACCAAGATTTTTCAGCGCCGATGAATGGACTGAAGGTAAATCTAAAAAGGGTTTTAACGTTAAGGAGTGTGACATGAGCAAGATTGATATTGGTATTTCTGAGAGCGATCGTAACGCAGTAGCAGAAGGCCTTAAGAAGATATTGGCCGACTCTTACACTTTGTACCTTCAAACGCATAATTTTCATTGGAACGTAGAAGGTCCGCAGTTCCGTGAATTGCACCTAATGTTTGAAGAGCATTACACAGAGCTTGCCGAAGCGGTAGATGAAATTGCAGAGCGTATTCGTACTCTAGGTGTTGCTGCACCGGGCACATATAAGTCGTTCGCTGAACTTAGTTCAATTGAAGAAGTGGAAGGTGTACCTGAAGCGACGGAAATGGTGAGATTGTTAACCCACGGTCATGAGCAAGTTGTGAAAACCTGCCGTGAATCGTTAAAGCTAGCGCAAGACGCAGACGATGAGTCATCTGCAGCGTTAATTGGCGATCGTATGCGCGTTCACGAAAAAACTGCGTGGATGCTTCGCGCAACATTACCGAAGTAAATCGCTATATATGTGCGGTGACAGTGATTTAACATAGGCTTAATCGGCCAGTCACCTTTATCGCATAAGCAAGTAAAATTATCACAAAGGGTACAGCAGCGCTGTGCCCTTTTTTGTATACTGCCTTTCACTAAGAATAATAGAAGAAGCCTGTGTAAACGCGTGCACGGCTTTTTAAAATGAGGCTCCTAGCGATGAAACCATCAACTATTTTAGCTGTACCATTCAAATCTGTGAGCGCGCTAGCGCAGTCACTTACTTGTGTATTGGCGCTTACGATCAGCCAATCCGCTTTAGCTCACGGAGATCATAAACATGGCGAAGCGCATGAAATCACCGACAGCGATATTACCGTAACCACGCTCGCTGAAGGGCTTGTTCATCCTTGGGGAATGGCATTTTTGCCAAATGGCGATCTGCTAGTTACGGAACGTGAAGGTGGCATTCAGCGTTTATCCAAAGACGGTAAGTTATCGGGACGTCTAGGTAACGTGCCTAAGGTGGTTGCGCAAAACCAAGGTGGTATGTTGGACATCGCTATCGACCCGGATTTTGCCAGCAATAACACTATCTACTTCTGTTACAGCAAAGCGAGTGAGGTTGAGAGTAAGCCGGGCAGTAGTAGCAGTGTTGCAAAGGCTAAGCTTACCGACTCAGGCCTTGAAAATGTTGACGTTATCTTTAGTGCCGACTCAATTGTCGATAACGGCTTTCACTTTGGCTGTCGTTTAGCGTTCGATGCTAAAAAGCATTTGTACGTCACAATGGGCGACCGTTATAAGTATATGAAAGAAGCGCAGAACACCGATAACCACTTCGGTAAAATTGTACGCATAAACCGTGACGGCAGCGCAGTAGAAGATAACCCATTTACAGACGGCAAAGCCCCTGAAATATTCAGCTATGGTCACCGCAACGTGCAAGGCGTTACTATTCATCCTGAAACTGGTGCGGTATGGGCGATGGAGCATGGCCCGAAAGGTGGTGATGAAATCAATATCCTTGAACGCGGTGCAAACTACGGTTGGCCTGTGATTACCTATGGTGTTGACTATAGTGGCGACATTATCAGCGATAAAACCCATATGGATGGCATGAAGCAGCCTTGGGTGTATTGGGACCCATCAATTGCGCCAAGCGGCCTAACTTTCTACCAAGGTGAAATGTTCAAAGAATGGAACGGAGATATACTGGTGGGGTCGTTGAAGTTTACTCACCTTCGTCGCATAAAAGTAGAAGATGGAAAGCCCGGAGAGCAGTTTGAATATGTTCGAGACAATCACGCCCGTATTCGCGACGTTGAAGTTGGCCCAGAAGGTGCCATTTACTTACTGACAGATGCACCGAACGGCAAAGTATTAAAGCTAACCAAATAGCATAATACCAGTCCGCATAGATAAGTACTCACTCAGAAGGCGCTGGCAAGCTTCATAGCGAAGCGTAGGAATGCAGGAATGGCTGTTCCCTTTCAAATTTCCAGAATGAAGCTAGGAAGCTTGCCAGACCTTCCCGAAGGGCGAGTTTAAAATGTCCGTACTCTTTGTTGTGTCACCTTGATGTAGAACCACTATACCTGCGGTAACACGCCGCGATTACGCACATTTTAACTCTCGCTGAGTGGGTAATTATCTATGCGGATTGGTATAAAAAGGCGCCACTTCATTGTTATTGTAAAATGAAGTAAGCGCCTTTTTTATTTATAAGGACATCGGGTCTCGTATTGACTTATTCGCTGTCGTTATCTTTCTTATAGCGTTCAAACCACGCCACAATATTTCCTACTTTCTGTATTAAGCGAGAAGGGCGGCTTGCAATGCCGTGTGAAGCCCCTGGAATTCGCACCATTGCAGCATCTACACCTTGTAACTTCAGCGCTTGATAATACTGCTCTGTCTCGCTAATTGGCGTACGGTGATCGGCTTCACCGGTTAGCAGCATAGTGGGTGTTACTACGTTGCCCACTAAGCTCAAAGGGCTACGCTGCCAGAGTTTATCCGCAATAGTCCACGGCATATCTGCCATCCAGTAGTTGCTAAAGTACGGGTATGCGTCGGCAGTCAATGAAAAGCTCATCCAGTTAATAACCGGCTTCGCTACGACGGCTGCACTAAAACGGTCAGTTTTACCAATGGACCATGCGGTAAGGGTTCCGCCGCCTGAGCCGCCAGTAATAAACAGATTCTCTGAATCTACATAGCCTTGCTTAACGACAGCGTCTACCACATCCATTAGGTCGTTATAATCTTCTGACGGGTAGTTATGATGGATCAAGTTACCAAAGTCTTCACCGTAAGAGCTACTGCCCCTTGGGTTGGACCATACAACCACATAACCTTGCGCCGCCATCAGCTGAATTTCCATGGCAAAGTGAGGGCCGTAAGCCGCATGTGGGCCGCCGTGTATTTCTAATATAAGCGGGTATTTTTTGCTGCTATCAAATCCAGGGGGCAATGCAATCCATGCGTCGATAGATAGCTCGTCAACACTCGATACGACTGAAAGATCCTGTACTTCTGCCAGCGTTTTATGACCAAGTGCGTCGCTGTTTAAATCGGTGAGTTGCGTATCGTCTTTGCCTTTTCTATAAAGCGCCAGGTCGCCAGGTACAGTGCGGCTTGCCATGGTGTAAACAATGTCGCCTTTATCGCTAACTGCGAAGTCGCCCGACGTGTAAGGGCGTCCAAAAGCTTGTCCACCTATGCTAACGTCGATAGGTTTCACATCGCCTTTCAGGTTCACTGTAGCAAGTTTAGTTTCGCCGTGATCAAGGTAAGAAAAGATTAATCCTCGGCTGTCTTTGCGCCACTCAAATTTGCCTAAGCTTCTATCTAGTGACGTAGTTAAACGGGTGATGTCACCACTTTCAAGCTCAAGTACCACAAGGTCGCCATTCTGATAAGAAAGCTTTCTGTCGTTGAGCTGAGTAAATGCAAGGTATTTTCCGTCGGGACTCAAGGTTGGTCTACCTTCAGGCCCTTCGATATCGGTAACTTGTTCAACTGCCGCTGTGTTCACATTCACTTTATAGATGTCGCTAAACAAAGGGTGCAGCGCGTAGTCTTCTCGTTGTGGTGTGGCGAAATAAATCCAGTCATTCTCTTTAGAGAAAGAAAGGGTGCCGCCGCTAGGGAATTTTCCAGTTGTTAATTGACGCGGCGTACCGCCTTCAACAGGCAGAACAAATATCTGGTCAAAGCCTTCACGCAAGTAGCCTCTTCCGTCACCTCTATACTGCACCGCATCAATATAGGTGCCTTGGTCAGCCCACTTTGCTCCTTTAGGCTTGCTCGGCATGCCGGTAAACAATGGCTTTTGCTTTTCTTCGGTAAACTGGGTGAAGGCTAAGGTTTTGCTGTCATGAGACCAGGTTAACTGACGAGGTGCTTCGCTGGTGTTGGTCAAGCGCACAGACTGCATGGTATCTAAGTAATAGAGATGGATTTGTGCACGGCCGTTGACCGATTTTGTATATGCCACCATTTTACCGTTGGGAGATAAGGTAGCCTGTGACAAGTTTTCATCTACACCAATAAACGGGCGATGCTCACCGGATTTAATATTTACTTGCCAAAGTCGGCTTTGTCTTCCGTCAGTCATGACATCCATGCTCTGACGAGAATAAATTACCGTATCCTTATTAAGAAACTGTGGGCTGGCCACAAATTCTAAGTTAAAGGTGTCATCGTATGTCAGCGCATTTAAGCTAGTCGAATCAGAGGCAGATTCCTGCAATGCATTGGCCTGACTTATACCTAAAACCAATAGCGATAATGCAGTCGAGGTAACACATAAGCCTTTTCGTACTGGTCGAAAGGCGAAACGAGACGCAAACATAGTTGTTCCTTTTGTTATTGTTTTTTGCGCTGAGCGCGATAGGTAGATTGTTCGCTGTCGTGTGCTTAGCGTAAATCCTAACGCAAATGTAGCAACCTGCGAACGTTGTCTCTAACCATATCGCTTTCGTTTCTTTTATGTAAAGCGTGTGCGGTGAAGAGGCTGGATTGTCCGTTAAAAGTACATATCCAACATTAAGCGGAACGTTTAACAACGCAGGGCGCTAGCAATGGTGGTTGTCATTATTAATAGAGGGCTGGCCGTCCTTTAAGTCATTTGAGCTTTATTCGCCTTTAAGGCTAATTTTGCCTACAAGAATATCTTTAAACATGACCCAGTCGCCCATTAGGCTGTAAAGCGGGTGTTTAAATGTTGCAGGGCGATTTTTCTCAAAGAAGAAATGACCTACCCAAGCGAAACCGTAACCTAATACCGGAATAAACCACAGTAGCGACCAGCTAGCCATAAATACTGCTAGTGCTATAACGCCGAGAACCAGCCACGAGCCGATAAAGTGAAGCGTGCGGCATGTACTATCTCTATGTTCATTTAAATAAAACGGGTAAAACTCTTTGAATGAAGCAAAATGCGTGTCAGCGCTTGTTTGTGTAGACATAAAACCCTCTCGGCCATAAGCATGTATTTTATAGAAGTAGAGTGACTTAGTAGCAGTATTTTACACTACGTTAACATTCTATTCTGAAATAGATTGTCGTGAATACGACAAAAAGAGAATGAGTTTTTGCAAACATGCGTGCTCACTGGCGCAGATCAACAAAGTGGCGAATTAAGAAGCGCTTCCTAGTGCAAGGCGCGGTGACCAAAGATAGCCTACCTTAACCTTGTAATTTCAGGCCGTCTGCCCCATATTCCTCTCAATACAAGAAATTAAAGGCCTGCGTTATGGAAAATCTCGTTGCGAATAGCCAAGCAACCATCGTAGATATTACGGTAGAAAACTTTCAACAAATCATCATTGAAGCGTCGCAAGATAAGCTGGTGCTAATCGATTTTTGGGCAGATTGGTGCGAGCCCTGTAAAGACCTTATGCCTATTTTGGAAAAGCTGGCGGGTGAATATAGCCAGCACTTGATCCTGGCTAAAGTAGACTGCGAAGCCCAGCAAGAAGTCGCTGCACAGTTTGGTATTAGAAGTCTACCAACGGTGATGGTGGTGCAAAATGGTCAGCCTGTTGACGGCTTTGCGGGTGTGCAACCTGAGCAGCAAATTCGCGAAATGCTCGCTAAATATTTGCCTAATCCTGAAGACGATCTACTTGCCACTGCTGGCAAAGCGATTCAGCAAGGTGATTATGCAGAGGCACTGCCCGCAGCTAAAGAAGCCCTAGCGCTTAACCCAGATAACGTAAACGCTAAATATATGCTTATTGATTGCTATATCGAGACCGGATCTATCGATACAGCCAAAGCGTTATTGGAAGAAATTAAGTTGGTTGATCAAGACTCTCGCTATAAGAGCTTAGCGGGAAAAATTGAATTGGCAGAACAAGCCGCCGACACTCCTGAAATTCGTCAGCTTCAAGCAGCGGTAGAAGCGAACCCAGACGACTTGCAGCTTAAAGTTGATTTAGCGGTACAGTTGCAGCAAGCGAACAAAGCACAAGATGCACTAGAGCTTCTTTATAGTGTGTTAAAGAAAGAACTTGGGTTTGGCGACGCCAGAAAGCTAATGATGGATATGGTGAATGCGCTTGCCGACGGCGACCCGCTGAAGTCGGAATACCGCCGAAAAGTTTACAGCTTATTGTACTAACAACGTTTGCATTTTAGCGGCTGTCGTAGGGGACAATGAGTCGAGTCTGACTTTGATAAATTTGACTGTACGAGGTTCGTGCTGGTACTTGCAGGTGAACGAGAATACATGCTGACGAGTGTCACAGTGTGTATTTCTACTTCGATTGCTGTATTTACTTAGGCGAGAGAATAGGGGAGAACCCTTCTTTGTGCAGCCAATTAAGTGCTTCGAAATACTTTTGAAAATAATCGCGCTCGTAGTTAGCTGATTCAGCGTCACGGTGCTTAGATGGGTGGGTTCGTTCTAATTGGGCCCGCCTAACCATTCCGGTATCCAGCACGTAAGCTGAGCGTGTGAGCCCTCGCGAAATGTTCACCTTTATTGCTTCTGCTAAACGGGTTTGGCATTCAGGCGTAGAAAGCACCCAGCGGCGTCCGTCCATTAGGGCAGCCCAAGGCTTATTGTCGAACTTAGCGATAAGTTCATGCATTTCTTCTATAAAAAACTCTGTCGTTTTCAGGTTCCACGCCCCGGTTGCAAACACCTCAAGTACGTTACCTGAGACATCCAATGAATAATTTCCGTATTTAGGAAAACGCATAAAATACCTTTAATGTTTGTCTGCGTGGAACAGACGGAGCTTGCTAACTCGGCTAACAAAAACATCTTGCCTCTATAGGGTATAGCAGAGTTCTTAAAATTTGCTGTGATTGTGTTTATATAAGAAATATCACCAAGCACGTCGATTTGGGCAAAACAATTTACACTTAATTTGTAAATAAATGTTTTGTTGTAGGCGCAGATTCATGCGAAAAAGGTAGAAATTTGATAGGGTTTATGCAGTTTTTATATTGGGCAATAGAGCATGGCATATCAGCATTTTTATACGGGTTTTCTCAATGCGAACAAAGGCAAACAGCATTATGCGTGTCACAGCCACTACTTTTGGCCCGACTGCACGCGTGATGCAATGCTCAACTACTGGGATGACAGCGCTAAGTATGTTGACGAAAAATGGGGATATTTCTTCCAAACTTTAGTGCCAGAGCTACAGCAGCGCATTAGCAACATACTGAACACTGGAGCACCACAGCAAATCGTTTTTGCGCCCAATACCCATGAGCTGCTTTATCGCGTAATGAGCTGCATCGATAGTGCTGCGCCTTATAAAGTAGTGTCGACAGACAGCGAGTTTCACAGTTTTCAGCGCCAAGCGAGTAGGATGCAAGAGCAGGGGGCGATAGAACTTATTACCGTACCTACTAAACCCTACGATACGTTTGCGTCGCGCTTTAAGGCCGCCATTGCCGAACACGATCCCGAGCTGGTTTTCTTTAGTCAGGTGTTTTTTAATTCCGGATACGTGGTGAACGATGTCACAGATATCGTAAATAGCGTAACTAACGACAATACCCTTATTGTGGTTGATGGCTATCACGGGTTTATGGCAAAGCCTACCGATATAGCGAACATTGCCCACCGAGCCTTTTATCTTGCCGGTAGTTACAAATATGCTCAGGCAGGAGAGGGGGCATGTTTTGCGCACGTACCCGTGGGCTGTGAGCTAAGACCCGCATATACAGGTTGGTTTGCAGAGTTTGGCGAGCTAGATAAGCCTCGCAAGGTTGGCGGCAAAGACAGCGTTCAATATAGTCTAGATGGAATGCGCTTTGCTGGTGCGACCATGGATTTTACCGCGCTCTACAGATTAAGAGCCGTGCTTCGCATGTTCGACGACAATGGCATTGATGTCGCTACAGTTAACGAATATATAATGGGCATGCAGCGCACATTTCTAGAGAAACTTGCTACATGCAACCATCCCTTGCTAAACGAAAAACATCTAGCAGTAAGTGATGAAGCAAACCGAGGGCATTTCCTTACCTTTGAATTAGATAGTGCCGATGAAACAAAAGCCCTTGCTTCAGCGCTTAAAGAGCACCATATCCTTACCGATTTTAGAGGAAACCGCTTACGGTTTGGTTTTGGTCTGTACCACACCCCTGAGTACATTGATTTAACCGCACTGAATCAGAAAGCGTAAGTCGTTGCTTTAAACATACGTAAATATTAACGTCACACTTATTTAAGGATAGTTTTATGGAGTGGCTTCTACCCGCTTTAGCGTTGGTACTTATTATAGAAGGAATAGGGCCGCTTCTTTTTCCTAATAAATGGCGCAATTATTTACTTCAGATAAGCCAACAGCCTAGTAATCAACTGCGTCAAATTGGCGGAACCCTTGTGATAATAGGCGCACTATTGCTGTTTTATTTCAGTTGAGTTAGCGCCCAGATCTCGGCATCAAGAGGCGCGAAGCGGTGTGAAAACGGACCTCATCAAACACTGCCACACGCTTTACCATAATACATAGTACGAAAAGGAGCGCGACTTTACCGTTGACTGAAAAGTGTGCTCTTAAACCTGTATTCAACATTCAGAGGTATATTTTCAGCCCTTTGAATACCTCATTAGCTTTTAAGCATCCAATGCCCGCGAATAATAGCAAAACGTTATGTAAATGGGGCGTAGCGCAGACTGCGATAGACCGTCTGTTCAGCTTTTTTACCAGGTAATGTTTAGAAAGCTTTAAAAATTAGCGTCTTAGAATGTTTGTGCTGAAAAATAAGAAGCCAAGCCTTATTTCAAAAAGGCTCGAGCGGCAGTGGGGCATCTTTGTGATTTCAAAAATAAAAATAAAATAGTCGTATTTTTGTTCGAAAAAGAGATGATCCTTGCCCTAGAATTTTGTAGAATCCCCGCCTAATTTTCTTACACATATGATTCATGGCAAAGAACGTTGTGGTACTCGGCACTCAATGGGGTGACGAGGGTAAAGGCAAGGTCGTAGACCTACTCACTGATCGCGCAAAATATGTTGTTCGTTACCAAGGCGGACACAATGCAGGTCACACTCTAGTAATCGACGGTGAAAAAACCGTACTTCACTTAATCCCATCAGGCATCCTACGCGATAATGTTACCTGTATTATTGGTAACGGTGTTGTGCTAAGCCCTGACGCACTGATGAAAGAAATGACTATGCTTGAAGAGCGTGGCGTTCCAGTGCGCGAGCGATTAAAGATTAGTGAAGCTTGTCCGCTTATTCTTCCTTATCACATTGCACTAGACGTAGCGCGCGAAAAAGCCCGCGGCGCAAAAGCAATTGGTACAACTGGTCGTGGTATCGGTCCAGCGTATGAAGATAAAGTAGCCCGTCGTGGATTACGCGTTGGCGACTTGTTTAATGCAGAAGACTTCGCAGCAAAGCTGAAAGAAGTGCTAGACGTGCATAACTTCACGCTTACTCAGTACTATGGCGAAGAAGCAGTAGACTTTGACGAAACCTTAAAAGGTGCAATGGAAGTTGCTGACATTCTTAAAGCAATGGTTGTTGATGTAACTGACGAACTAGACAAAGCACACAATGCTGGCTTGCCTATTATGTTTGAAGGTGCACAAGGTACACTTCTAGACATCGATCACGGTACTTATCCTTATGTTACGTCGTCAAACACTACCGTTGGTGGTGTAGCAACAGGTGCTGGCTTTGGCCCACTTAAGCTAGATTACGTACTGGGTATTGTTAAAGCATACACTACGCGTGTAGGCTCAGGTCCTTTCCCTACTGAACTAGAATGTGAAGTAGGCCAACACTTAGGTGTTAAAGGTCACGAGTTTGGCGCAACTACAGGCCGTAAGCGCCGTACAGGTTGGTTCGATGCAGTAGCGATGAAACGCGCAGTACAAATTAACTCTATTACAGGTTTCTGTTTAACCAAGCTTGACGTGCTAGACGGTCTTGAAAGCCTTCAAATTTGTGTAGGCTACAAAGATGCAGACGGCAACGTGAAAGACGTTCCACCTATGGCGGCTGACGGTTACGAGAAAGTAACGCCAGTTTATGAAGAAATGCCGGGTTGGACAGATAACACCTTTGGTGTAACTGAGTTTGAAGCGCTTCCACAAGCTGCGAAAAACTACATTAAGCGCCTTGAAGAGCTAACAGGTGTGCCGGTAGATATCGTTTCGACAGGCCCTGACAGAAACGAAACTATCGTTTTACGCAGCCCATACGACGCGTAATAGTTTCACATTAAATATGTTTAAAAGCCCAGTGTTCACTGGGCTTTTTTTGTTGCACACAAACTTTACCTCTTTTTCATTTTCATTGATCACGCTTCATTTTTTAGCACCTGCATTTTATTCCTATAAGTCCTACGGTTAGGGCCTAAAACGCAAACGCATTAAACATTAATTAACAATTTAGTTGCGTTGTCTTCGAACATCCCTATTAATATAAGATAGTATCAGTTAATTATTGCGCTGCTTTGCCCAACAACAATATTGTCGTGATCCTGAGATTTGTTGTGGTGGGCGTTATGCTATCGGAGCCTTCTTATGCCAAATAGACCTTCTCTTCACGCAGTGGAAACTGGCGTGTGTTTCGTTGACGTTGTTCACAAGCTTAACGACAGTTTCGATACAGGGAAAACCCAGTCCTTGGAGTGGCGTAAAAGTCAGTTAAAGGCGTTAGAAACACTACTGAAAGACAATCAGCACGACATCTTGCAGGCGCTTAAAAATGACTTGGGTAAATGTAAGACAGAGGCCATGGTGGCCGAACAAGGCTTTCTGCTTTCCGATATAAAGCACACGCTTAAGCATTTGGATAAATGGGCAAAGCCACGCAAAGTATCAACGCCCATGGTGGCATGGCCAGGAAAGAGTTTTCAGCAGCCTGAACCTCTCGGCACTGTACTTATCATTGGCGCGTGGAACTATCCGCTTCAATTACTGCTTGCGCCATACATTGCCGCCATCGCAGCGGGTAACTGCGCGGTATTAAAACCGTCAGAATTGGCAGAAGAAACCTCCTCACTGATGGCTAAACTTATCCCTCAATATATGGATAACTCATGTGTGGCTGTTGTAGAAGGCGGTAAAGACGAAGCGACGGCGCTACTTGCCTGTAAATGGGATCATATTTTCTACACCGGTGGTGACGTGGTGGGGAAAATTGTTATGAGTGCCGCGGCCAAACACTTAACGCCAGTAACCCTTGAGCTTGGCGGGAAGAGCCCGTGCTTTGTTGATAAACACACAAATCTTTCTGTAACCGCACGCCGATTGGTGTGGGGAAAATGGATGAATGCGGGCCAAACTTGTATTGCGCCTGACTATGTCATTGTTGAAAAGGGCTTTGAGCAAAAGCTTATTGATGCGGTTAAAAAAGAGCTGAAAAAGCAATACGGTAAAGCACCTTTATCGTCACGAGATTACGGCAATATCGTTAATCATCGTCACTTAAAGCGTCTTGAAAGTTACCTTGAAAACGTCAATGTGGTGTATGGCGGCGAGCTAGATGAATCTCGTCCAGCAATGGCGCCTACCCTTGTACTGGAGCCATCGCTAGATAGCCCGCTAATGAAAGAAGAGATCTTCGGCCCTATTCTACCTATTATCACTGTTGACAACATGGAGGCGGGCATTAAGTTCGTGAACAGCAGGCCTAAGCCACTCGCACTTTATGCATTTAGTGATAAGGATGATGTGCTTGATAATATTATCAGCAAAACCAGTTCAGGCAGTGTGTGTACTAACGACACTATGCTGTTTATGACTAACCCTGAGTTACCGTTTGGTGGCGTAGGAAATAGCGGCATGGGTAGCTATCATGGCCAAGCAGGTTTTGATACATTCAGCCATATTAAAACGGTAATGAAACGTTCATTCGCCCTTGACGTGTTCTTCCGTTATGCGCCGTTTTCTAAGTTTAAGCTGTCGTTGCTTAAGAAGTTTTTATAACAGGAGTTTCCATGGTTCAACCTTTTCATCTTGCCATTCCGGTCACTAATTTAACCGACGCAGAAGCGTTTTACGGTGAGTTGTTGGGTTGTGAAAAGGGCCGCAGTGATACCCAGTGGATAGATTGGAACTTCTTTGGCCATCAATTAGTGACCCATTGTGTAGAGGCTATGCCGTCGCCGCCTGCCTATAACGGGGTAGACGATCATGCTGTGCCGGTGCCGCACTTTGGCGTTGTGCTAACCATGGACGATTGGCAAGCACTGGCAAGTAAACTAGAAGCGGCCAACACCGAGTTTGTTATCGCACCTTATATTCGTTTTAAAGGAAAGCCGGGCGAACAAGCCACTATGTTTTTCAAAGACCCTTTCGGCAACGCCTTAGAGTTCAAAGCGTTCGCCGATATTTCTCAGCTTTTCGCTTCATAATAATGGGGGCAGTTGCTCTTTGCCGTACATCAAAGAGCTGCCTGATACTAGGCTAGCGCTTCTTCTTTTTTGGTTTGAAGCGCTTATATAAAAGCGCAACACCTGTAAGGGTGAACAAAAAGGCGCTGCCCGAAAAAGCAATTAACCACGGCGTGTTAAAGTTACTTCTGTCCTTGTAATCCATTATGTGCAACATCCACATAAAATCAAACAGCCGCCATGTGTCGGTACGAACGCGCAGAACACTGCCAGTGTTTGGGTCGATATAAAACCGCGAATTTAGGTCGTCATCGAAGTTTACCTGCCATAATGGCGCAGACAGGTTTTGCACTTCTTGAGGTAACACGCTTAATAGCTGGGTCTCACCAATATCGCCAGTACCTGCGTATTGCCCTTTTGCTGCTTTACGAATAGCGCTTTGTTGCATGGTTTGCAAAGCTTCACCTGTTAATGCGCTGTAGCGATAGGCAATGTTGTCATCCACGACATGATAAACAGGAATAGCATTGAGCGAGCCCGGTTCTGCGAGGCCTACTTCATTTATGCGATGGGTGAGTGATAGCACCGCAGTGCTGCTGTGGTTACGCAAAATATCAGAAGGAGTAACGGAAGCGCTGTGCCATGATGTGGTTACCCTGTTCCTTAAATGGTTACCTCTTACTTCATCTATGGGTAACCAGGCCATAACCAAGCCGCTTAAAAACCATAGGCCTATTTGTACAAATAGTATTAAGCCTAGGTAGTTGTGCGCTTTGCGCATAAATTTCATCATCAGGTTTTTTGGTTTTATTATCAAAAGGCTATAACATCAGAAAACAATAACCGAGTAAACCGAAGAAGAGAGTGGTTTTGAATAAAGCATTAGTGCTGGTAGACGTACAAAATGTGTATTACACCTGCCGTCAGGCGTACAAACGCAACTTTAATTACAACCAGTTTTGGCGTGAACTTACCTACAACTTGGATATAGCCCATGCTTTCGCATACGCCATAGACAGGGGGGACAGCAAGCAGCGTGAATTTCAAAACATTCTTCGTGCTATTGGATTTGAAGTAAAGTTAAAGCCTTTCATTCAACGTGCTGACGGCTCGGCGAAAGGTGATTGGGATGTAGGTATAACAGTAGATGCACTTGAACACGCCGACGATGTTGATGAGATCATTTTGGTGTCGGGCGACGGCGATTTCGATATTCTTGTAAACGCCCTTAAAGCAAAAGGGAAAACCGTAACGGTGTACGGTGTTCCTGCATTAACGGCTGAAAGTATTCAAAAAGAGGCGTCTAAGTACGTGCCTATCGACGCCACGCTGTTGCTGTAGTTTTCAGCTTGTACTTTGTTCAAGGCTGAACTAATTACGCTGAGCCCTCAAAGCTACACTAATGGAGCTCAGCTAATGTGGCTGAGCTAACAGCCCTGTGCTAATACGGTTGTACTAAGACGGCTGTGTAAATACGACTGTGTTAATAAGGCTGTACTAATATGGTTGTACTAGGCTCTTACCTCGTCCGCTTTTTTCAGATGCGGCTTCTACACCCTCTTTAGTACGCTTAATTAAGTGTACATCACCAAAGCGACGGTTATCTATGGTATAGCCCATTGCTTTAAGCTCATTTACCGTTGCCTCTGTAAACCCGTCGTGCATACGAATGGTGTCTTTGGGCAATAGCTGGTGATGAAAACGTGGTGAGTTCACGGCTTCTTCAGCGCTCATATCGTAAAGCAGGGCATTCAATAGCGACTGAGTTACTGACGAAATAATGGTAGTGCCGCCAGGAGAGCCTGTTACCAGTACCACTTGGTCGTCTTTAGTGACCAGTGTTGGCGTCATAGAAGACAGCATGCGCTTGTAAGGTTCAATAGCATTCGCCTCACCACCCACTGCGCCAAAGAAGTTAGGCACGCTAGGCTTAGCACTAAAATCGTCCATTTCATCATTCAACAAAAAGCCAGCACCAGTCACAACAACACCACTACCAAAAGTAAGGTTGATGGTCGTTGTATTAGCAACAGCGTTACCCCATCTGTCCATAATAGAGAAGTGTGTTGTATCTTCGCTTTCTTTTAAACCAGGCTTAACGCTTGGGGTATCAGAAATACTGGTAGGCTGAATATCTGCTGCGCGTTGAGTAATATAGTTAGCGTCAGTGAGCGCTTTTACCGGAACACTAACAAAATCAGGATCGCCCATGTATTCAGCGCGATCGGCAAACACGCGCTTACCAATTTCTGACATAACGTGAATGTATTCAGTACTGTTTTGCGCTGGCAAATCGTGCGTTGCGTCATAGGCTTCTAGCATGCCAATCCACTGGGCAACGGCAACACCACCAGAGCTTGGAGGAGGTGCGGTCACCAGCTCATAACCTTGCCAGTTTAGGTGAAGAGGTTTGCGCCACACTGCTTTGTAAGCCAGTAAGTCTTCATAGGTAATAAGGCCGCCGTTTTGCTGCATAAAATCAACAATATGCTTTGCTACATCGCCTTTATAAAAGCCATCCTTTCCCTGTTGCTGAATAGCTTTAAGCGTTTTCGCTAGCTCTGGCTGTTTGAAGGTAGTGCCTGCTTTAGCGTGTGCAAAATACTCGCTAAAGTTGTTATTGATAGCTGCTTCTTTGGTACGCTCAATATAGTGATCAATGTTATTGGCCAGCTTCTCGTGAACCACAAAACCTTGCTCGGCCAAATCAACGGCTGGTGCGAGTAGACGCTCCCAATCCAGTGTTCCGTATTTTTTATGCGCGGCCCACATACCAGCAACGGTACCAGGAATGCCAGACGCTTTAGCCCCAAACAAAGACTCGTACGGTTTTACGTCACCTTGCTCGTCAAGATACATATCGCGATGCGCATTTTCAGGTGCCATTTCACGGTAATCTAAAAAGTCGGTGTTATCTTCAAACTTTATTGTCATAAAGCCGCCACCGCCTACGTTGCCCGCCTCAGGTAGAGTAACAGCCAAGACAAACTGTGCCGTAATAGCAGCATCAATTGCGTTACCACCTTCTTGGAGTACCTGCATTGCAGCATCGGCACTGTAGCTGTCAGGCATGGCAACGGCCTGTTGGCTAAGCCCTACTGTATTGTTGCTAGCACTATCAACAGGGGGATTTGGCGCATGGGAACACGCTGCCACAACTGAAATAAATGCCACTATTACCGAGATAACCCCGACGTTAGCTATCCGCTTTTTCATTACAAACTCCTTGTTACAGACATTGCTAAACCTTTGCGATTAGCAACTGACTTCCAGCAAACTTTAATCAACGGCATTAACCAAGCATGACCAAGCTTGCTACAAAATAGGCAATAAGCGTAAGTGCGCCCGCAAATAGTGCGTAGGGAAACTGAGTTTTAACGTGCGTTAATACGTCAGTACCTGCTGCTAGCGAAGATACGGCAGTAGTGTCGGAAATAGGTGAACAGTGATCACCAAATATGCCGCCCCCCAAAATAGCGCCAATGACCAGTGAAGGGGGTAACCCTAAACTTTGAATCAGCGGCACACCAATAGGAATTAGGATGGCGAATGTGCCCCATGACGTGCCTGTGGTAAACGACATGATCGCTCCGGCAATAAATAGCATGGGAACAATAAGCACCAAAGGAAGATACTCTCCCACTATGCCCGCGACAAACACGCCTGTTCCAAGCACCTTAAGGCTATTGCCTAAGGTTAACGACAGTAACACTATGGTTACTAGAGGAAGTAGTTCACCCATCCCTTTAAAACCAATTTCTACCGCTTCCTTGTGGGTAAAACGTTTGTGGATTAAGAGCAGACCATAGGCAATGGCAGTGGCAAGAGCCGTAGCGTAAAGTACAGATTTGCTCCCGCTGCCTTCAGACAATACGCCTTTACCTGTCCAGAACATAAAGCCAACCATGCTTAATACCATTATTATTAGCGGTACCAACATGAAACGAGCCTTGGTGGCAGATTCCGTAGTTTGGTTAACCTCTACATACGTGAGTGCTTTTTCTTCCTCAGCCATGGGGCCGTGCACTTTGTCAGCGGAAATAGTGTAGGCCACAATAAGTAAGGTGAAGATAGCGTAAAAGTTAAAAAATACGCTGCCCCATAAAATTGAGGCTGACGAAGCTGGTAGCTCGTATGCATCGAGCAGGCTGAGTATAAATGCCCCCCAGCCGTTCAATAAAATCAAAATACAAACGGGCGCGCTGGTGGAGTCGATGACGTAGGCTAAGCGCGCGCGGCTCATGCCGAAACGGTCAAACAGACCTCGGGCGAATATGCCGGCAGTGAGCACACTTAAGTTTGATTCTATGAATACAGCGATGCCAGTGAACATGGTCAAGCCGCCAACTTGTTTGCAACTCTTCGCTACCCCTTTGTTTACTAGAAAGTTGACCGTTGCCGTTACTCCGCCAGAGTAACGTATAAATGCGAGCAACGCGCCCACTAGTACAGAGAAAATAAGTACCCGTGTATTGCCCGGACTCGCGGCGGTATCAACCACGCGCTCTATGGCATTAATGGGCGCCATGTAGCTGCTAGCGATATCAGCATTTATCAAAATTAACGCTTCCGCGCACAAAACAGCCAGCGCTAATGCGAGTATGACTTCTTTTTTCCAAAAGACGACGGCAATAGCCACAAGAGGGGGGATGACTGACATCCAATCCATACTTCTTTCCAAACTTAAATTTATGTGTGCCTAGGACTTGTTGAGCTTTGATAAGTTACTACGCTCTACTTGCCCTATAGGTATGTCTATTTGCGTAAGAGAATGTGTGATTGCAGTTCAAAGTTGGCGAACATGCTTCTCTCATTTATGCTAGCGTACCGTATTGTGCTTCGTGTTACCAAGGATTAGATAAACATTGTTATTCCAGCAAGTTATTTGTAAAAAACGTACTTCATTGATGGGCCTTAGCGCTATCTTGTCAGGCATACTCATTTTATTAAGTGCTTCACTGTTTACTGCTAGCGCAACCGCTCAATCTGGAAGTGCTAACGCTTCGAATAATCCTAAGCCCAGCGCTAATACCGAAACAATTCGCGCTGTAAAAAACATGCTCGGGCAAAAAATCATTTTGGATTTTCGCTATTTCTGTGAAGACAATACGCCGTCTTCGCGCTGCCGTACGCCCATGACCGTAATTCCACCGTCACTTTTAAATGTGCTTAGTACGCACAACATCGGCGGTGTTATTTTGTTTTCAGAGAACATTCAAAATACCGAGCAGTTAATTTCGCTCAATTACACCATGCAGCAGCATATGGTAAGGGCAGGTCGTCAGCCGTTGTTTATTGCTGTCGATCAAGAAGGGGGCAGAGTAGCAAGGTTGCCTTCAGACATGCTCTCGCCGTTTGCGGGAAATATGGCCATTGGCGCCACTTTTCATCAGCGAGGCAGCGCATTTGCGCACAGTGTGGCATCGCATATTGGCCAAACGCTTTTACCGCTGGGAATAAACACCAATTTTGCGCCGTCGGTTGATGTAAATAGCGAGCCGAAGAACCCCGTTATTAACGTACGCAGCTTTTCGGAAAATCCAGAGCAGGTAGCCGCACTCGGGCAGACATTTGTCAGTGCTATGCAAAGTACGGGTGTAATGAGTGCTATCAAACATTTTCCAGGCCATGGTGATACCCATGTAGATAGCCACAGTGGATTGCCGCAAGTAACGCATAGCAAAGCGCAAGCTATGGCGGGTGACATCCTTCCTTTTGCGAATATCATTAATAGTGCAACGCCTCCTGCAATGGTAATGAGTGCACACATTCAGTACCCGTCTTTAGACGATACGACAATTATTGATAAGCATGGTAAGTCACAAATAGTTCCTGCTACTTTGTCGAAGAAGATACTAAGCAATTTGCTTCGCAACCAATTAGGATATCAAGGCCTTATCGTTACTGACGCGTTAGACATGGCAGGTATTACTCAGTTTTTCTCCCATGAAGAAGCATTAGTCAGTGCATTCAGCGCAGGTGCTGATATTGCGCTTATGCCGTTCACCATAAGAAACCAAGACGACATAAAAAAGTTCGCGTTACTTGTGGATAATGCAGCAAATCGAATGTCGGAAAGCGCTTTCTTGAAAGCGTCTCATAATCGTATTATTAAGGCAAAACAGCGCTTTGCTTTGCAAAATTTTATTTCCAAGCCCATGTCATGGTGGCTCAATGAAGCGAAAGAAAATGCTTCAATGAATAACCCTAACAGTTTGAAAAACAGAGGAATTCAAATTGAGAAAGCGCTTTCTGAATCGTCAGTTTCTGTACTCTTCGGGAAGGATGAGTTGCCAATAACTTCAAATCGCTGGTTGGCGCTTATGCCAGACGCAGCAAGATGTTTAGCATTTGAAGCCGCGCTTACACGCGCACGTTCCAACTTCAACAATAAGACTCTGGAGTTTGCGTGTTTGCCGTTAACTGCGTTACCTAAAACCCAATTAGCAATGAATCTACTAAAACAAGCTGACGTGCTGGTGGTTGGTAATATTAGTCCGCTACATGCTAACTATGAATTAGGAGGAGTCGATTTACCTGAGCATGTGAAACGACGCGCAAGCGAGACTGAGGTGATGGCATTTAGCAAAAAAATAATGGTTGCTGCGAAAGCACAGAATAAAACCGTGGTCTTTGCTCCACTGCGCATGCCATATAAAGCGCATGACGTGAAAGAGCTAGCCGATGTTGCTATTGCTACATTTAGTTATGCGGTGAACATTACACAGCAAAGTGATAAAGAAAATCAGCACGTTACGAGCTATAGTCTTAATGCTTTGGTTGATGTAATACTTGGTAGCGCGCTCGCTGAGGGACGTTCACCTGTTTCGTTGAAATAGGTGGCCACGCGAAAGCAGAGACCAAGACCAAAGATATTGCCCATTTAAGTGCGAACAAAGAGCCAAGCCAAAAGCCATTTCAAAAGCCATTTTAAAAGGAGTTATCGTGAATACAACAAATACATCAGGTGCTACGCAAACTTCATTAGTCGATACGGTATTAAGTGCGTTGTTCCCTTTTGTTCCGCTTCTTGTCGCTATTGTATTGGTAATAAGTGCGCTCATCGCACTGCACTACCTTCTGCTAGCCAAGCAGAGCCATCTTACTAGTGAGCAGAAGTTACCTCGCCAAGTTGGAATGTTGGTACTTACTATCATTGGCGCTGTTGTAATTGCAATGACGCTCCCTGTAAGTGAGAGTACTAGAAATCAGGTTATTGCACTTATCGGCGTACTTATATCAGGTGTGATTGCCTTTTCTTCTACCACCATGGTAGGGAATTTGATGGCGGGGATCGTACTTCGTGTAAATCGTCCGTTTAAAGTGGGTGACTTTATCAAGGTAGAAGGCTACAGCGGTCGCGTTACCGAAATGGGCTTGCTCGATGTGGAAATTCAGACTGAGAGCAGAGAGCTTATTGCCTTTGCCAATACGCTGATGGTGAATTCGCCCGTTTCTGTGACCAGAGCGTCTGGCGCAATTGTTAGTGTGGATATCAGCTTAGGTTACGATATTCATCACAGCATTATTGAAAAGCACTTACTTGTTGCAGCTGAAAATGCTCAGCTGTTAGAGCCATTTGTACAAGTAGTTGGGTTAGGCGACTTTTCAGTAAGTTATCGCATTTCAGGTCTACTAACCGAAGTAAAGAGTTTGCTGAGCGCGCGTTCAAGACTTCACAAAGCCGTACTCGACGCTTTGCATAATGCCGATATTGAAATTGTTTCTCCTAGCTTTATGAATCAACGCCCCCAACCTGACGGCTTGAAAATGATAGCTAAATCGCCTGGACACACTAAACAAGAAGAAGCATCTCCTGAAGACGTTATTTTTGACAAAGCTGAAGAGGCCGAGCAAAAAGAAAAAAGTAAAGAAACGCTGATGCAGACGATCGCCGATATTGATGCAAAAATCGCTGAGAGTGACGGCGAAAACAGAGATGAGCTTAAACATCAAAAAGCCACCGCTGAAGCTCAGCTCGCAGCTTTGGTAAAAACAAAAAATGAAGAAGGTTAGTTTTTACTAACTTTTTTAGCTTCCATTAAATCTGGGGCTATGCGGGTGTGAGTATTTACTTACGCATTATGTGGTAAGTTTAGTATCGCTAACACTTCCTCCACATTTACCTTGATATGATACCTCAAATTCTCAAAGCTAAAGGTGCTTATCTGTCGATCAATCCGTGTCGTCGTAAAGCAAATAGGCCTTTCGTATTTCTCTAAATTTATTTAAATCTTTCTGCCAACTTTGGCGAATTTCTGTAGGCGTTTTGCCAGTCTGAATTTGAATTCGTAGTGCATCAGTGCCCGCTAATTTGTCGAAGAAATCTGGGCGAGTAAAGAAGGTTTCTTCAGAGGCATTACTGGCGCTGATCATCTTGTTATATTCAGAAAAACGAGAATAGGCATCTGTCAATGTAGCGATATCTAAGCCACTAATTGGTGAGCGCTTGTGAGTTGTTTGCTTAGAGTCAGAGCCTTCAAAGATCGTTGGATCAGCATAAGAAAAGACATGTGCACTTAGCAGAGTATTTTCATGTTTAGGGTGGGGCGCTGCGCTATTTGCATTTACCGGTATCTCGGTTTTACCAAATTCAACAAACGGGTGGCCAATAAGTTGGAAGGGAAAGTCAGTGCCGCGACCTATACTCACGTCGGTGCCCTCAAAAAAGCACAGCGTTGGATAAAGGAGTATCGATAAATCGTTTGGCAGATTAGGGCTAGGGGCTACGGGCAATGAATAATGTGCAGTGCGTTGATAATCCTGCACTGGGACAACGGTAAGCTTAGCGTTGTCATAACTGCTCACGTCAATATCTAACCACTGTTCCCCCACAATCATTTGAGCAAGTTCGCCCAAGGTCATACCGTGTAAGACGGGAATAGGATGCATGCCAATGAACGACGAAAATTCAGATTGAAGTACTGGGCCGTCAACATAACGGCCGTTAGGATTTGGCCTATCTAACACGATAACGTCGATATTACGCGCAAATGCCGCCTCCAACACATAGTGCAAGGTGCTTAAATAGGTATAAAAGCGTACGCCTACATCCTGAATATCGAAAACAATCACGTCGATGCCATCCAACATGTCGGGGGTAGGCTTTTTGGTTGCGCCGTAAAGGGAGTGAATAGGTATACCGGTTTTAGCATCAATATTGCTATCTACTTTTTCGCCGGCGCCTTTGTCTCCTCTAAATCCGTGCTCCGGCGACATAATACTTACAACATTAACACTGCGTTGAAGAAGGGCATCAAGCAGGTGCTGATTGCGCTGGCTTGTCTTTATCTTATTTTTTTGTGCAGCCAAGCTGTTGCTCGATTCGCGCTCTTCAGGCTCAACCGTGCTAGAAGGCAATGCGCTGTGGCTCGAAACCAACGCGCTTTGGTTTACCACCAAACTAACCCGTTTACCTGCTAGCAAGGGCAGGTATTTCGAATAGCGTTCAGCGCCTACAGTAAACGGCTTAGTGCTTGATACAGGCTGCTTTTCTATTAGTGTAGGATGCTTCGCGTTGCCACCTGTATCACTTGTATATACATGTGTAGATAAGCTTTGCTGTGCACAGCCGTTAAGCGATAAGCTAATTAGTGCTGAAGATAGTATTGCAATGAATGCGCTCGACGTTAGGCGTCTAAAAACCTTGTTCAATGTGACCGAAGTTAAAACTTTCATAGCATTAGGCTACCGTGGTTATTCGCTTTTATTCACGGCGGAACGTAAATACCCACCGCTAGCATCTAATTGAGCGGCGGCCTGCTCGGCAGATTGCCCCGTTAATACCATTAAAATAGCAACTTTAGCTTTGTTGTTACACGCACTAAGCGCTGCTAAAGCAGCATTTTCACTGCAGTCCGTAGCCTGCATAACTATGCGAAGCGCACGGGCTTTTAGTTTTTCGTTAGTGGCATTCACATCTACCATTAAGTTTTGATAGGTTTTCCCCAGCTTAATCATTGTGCTGGTGCTAATCATATTAAGAATTAGCTTTTGCGCCGTACCCGACTTCATGCGCGTACTGCCAGTAAGTGCCTCAGGACCAACAACTGGGCATATAGCTACATCAGCATGGGTAAAAATAGCGGCGTTAGGGCTACATGCAATAGCGCCAGTAAAGCAGCCAAGCGAACGGGCATATTCCAGTGCGCCACTTACATAGGGTGTACGACCGCTTGCCGAAATACCAATAACGGTATCGTTGTGGTTTAAGGACAGCGCTACAAGATCAGCACGCCCCGCGTCGACGTCATCTTCTGCACCTTCTACGGCGTGCTGAATGGCTTTTTCACCGCCAGCTATCACGCCAACAACCAGTTCATCAGGCACGCTAAACGTTGGGCGGCACTCTACGGCATCAAGTATGCCCAGCCTGCCGCTGGTCCCCGCGCCTATATAAACAAGCCTGCCACCATTTCTAATGCTAGTGGTTGCAGCATCCACCGCTTTTCCAATTTGCGGAATTTGCGAGGTAACTGCGTTTGCCACTTTCGCGTCTTCGTTGTTAATGCGGGCAAGAATGCCTTCCGTGCTTAGTGTGTCTATATCGAGGGTGTCTGGGTTTCTGCCTTCGGACACAATTTTATTCAGTGACTGGGCTAATTCGTTAACGGTGGGTTTATTACCTGCCGCTTCATTGTCAGTACTGACTGTATTTTTAATACTGGCGTTGGCGGATGATTCTGAAGTAGAAGAATTGTGCGAAGACATTGAAAACCTTGGGGCAACGAAATTGTGATAATGAGCTAGCGCAAAGCATAACGGTATTTTATGCCATAAGAAACCTTGCGTTAGATGATACGTTTTTCATTATTAATCCTGCGCAGCTAATACGTTTCTCGTGGTACACTTTGGCTTTCGATATTCTTTCTCATTAAACATTTAAGGAACGTGTTTTTCTGTGAGCCGACAAACGCAAGCTATCATTCATGCTGATGCCCTTTTACATAATTTTAAAGCCCTTGCTGCTTTAGCGCCCTCAAGTCAGTCTATGGCGGTAGTAAAGGCCGATGCTTATGGTCATGGAGCAGTAAATGTTGCGCGCATTCTTCAGCATGTTTCTTCGCGTTTTGCCGTAGCAATAATTGAAGAAGCCATTGCGCTTCGCGACGCGGGAATTTCTGCGCCTATTGTGGTGTTAGAAGGGGCACATCAGGCAAAAGAGTGCCAAATGGCATTTCAGCATAACTGTATATTAGTTATGCACTGCGAAGAACAGCTTACGTGGTTAGAAAGCTGCCCCGAACAGCAGCGCCCGCATATTTGGCTTAAAGTGGATAGCGGCATGCACCGGTTGGGTTTTGCCCTTTTCGATATCGAAGGGATTGCTGCTAAGTACAATCATTTACTTAGCGAGCAAACGGTTATTGCTACGCACTTTGCGTGCGCTGACGATGTAGATAATAATTTTACCAACACGCAAATCGATGCGTTCAAACAAGTAGCGAGTAAATTGGACTTGCCAACCAGCGTGGCTAATTCTCCCGCCACGGTAAACTGGCCTGCAAGTCGAAATGCTTGGAACCGTTTAGGTGTGGGGGTTTATGGCGGTGCCGTTTCTACCTCACAAAATCTCGACATTGAAATCTACCCTGCCATGACACTTCGCTCCAGTGTATTAGCGGTACGAACCATACCGGCAGGCGAGGGAATTGGTTATGGTCAAACCTGGGTAGCAAGTAAGCCCAGCAAAATTGCAACCGTTGGCATTGGTTATGCCGATGGCTATCCAAGACACTGCAAAAACGGTACGCCGGTAATGATTAGAGGTAAACGCGCCTATTTAGCTGGCCGCGTTTCTATGGACATGATCACAATCGATGTAACTCATATCGACAACGTCGCGGTGGGCGATGAAGTTGAGCTCTGGGGGCAGAATGTACCAATTCAGGAAGTTGCGGCTAATGCTGACACTATCGACTACGAATTAATGACCCGCGTTTCTCAACGGGTGCCGCGCATTGTAAAATACCTTTAACTTTCAAAGCAGTGCCAATTTGGCCAATCTTTATTTAATACCAGTCCGCATAGATAATTGCCCTCTCAGCGAGAGTTAAAATGTTCGTAATCGCGGCGTGTTACCGCAGGTATAGTGGTTCTACATCAAGGTGACACAACAAAGAGTACGGACATTTTAAACTCGCCCTTTGGGAAGGCGCTGGCAAGCCTCCTAGCTGCATTCTGGGAATTTGAAAGGGAACAGCCATTCCTGCAATCCCACGCTTTGCTAGGAAACTTGCCAGTGCCTTCTGAGTGGGCAATGATCTATGCGGATTGGTATAATTTAATAAAGCACTATTCATTAAAAGAATGAGACTTTTACCCCCATTTTGAGCCTATACTGTATCGGCTTGGTCGCGGGATTGCGGTGAATGTTTCGCCTCCAACTGTGCTGAGCAACAACTCATAAGTGAGGTTTGTATGCGTACTTCGTTTTCTCGTCCAAGAGTGAACCGTGGAGTAGTAAGTCGACCGTCAAGACCCGTTCAGAAGAAGCAATAGGTTTGTTGTAGGCGTCTAGGAATACAAATAAAAGATACAAGAAAGCCCGGTTAGGTTGTGCCTAACCGGGCTTTTTATTTGTTGCCCTAATCATCGCTGCTGTCTCTTTTTGAGGGGAGTAACAGCGAAAATTTATGACCGAATGGCAAAGACTGGCTGAGTAAATTTAGCCGTTTTGTGCGCGAAGCTCGCTGTCTAAGCACTGTTCTAGGCTGTTTTCAGCACGATTTTCCAAGTGATTGGTATCGGCATTGTTTAACTCAGCGTTTGCCTTTTTTGACTCAGATTCGCCTTGCACTGGGAAGTAACGCTCTGGTCTATGGTTAAGCGAAATAACCATATTCAAACAAAATGCCGCTAAAATTGAAATCAGCACTAAAGGCCAAGCGATGAAAAACAGAGCACTAAGTAATATACAGCTATCTACGGTTAGCTGGAATGTACCGGCTCTAATATTGAAACGCTGTTGTAAATAGAACGCCATAATACCAACGCCACCAAGGCTTGAGCTATGACGAAACATCATCAGCATACCTACACCAATTAAAATACCGCCAAATACCGCCGCAAAAAATGGGTTTACGTGGCTAATATCCACAAACGCTGGAATTTGCTCGGTTAGTACAGAAACCGTGGTGACGGATATGAAGGTGTTAATGGTGAAACGCTTGCTAATTTGCGTCCAAGCTAGGGTGTAAAACGGTAAGTTAATCAGAAAGAATAGCAAGCCGAAGTCCATATCTACGGCATAAGTACCTAATAGCGCTAAGCCTGCCGCGCCACCTACCATTAAGTCTTGAGACTGAAATAAATATACGCCAAAAGCAACAAACAAGCCGGCGCTTATCAGGGCGAAAACATCCTCGATGACACTGTGTTTTGTTTTTTGCATAAGAAAAAGTTTGCGTTAAGAAGACACAGCGTAATTATACGTTTACAACACAGTAGGTTACAGCGAGATGAAAAGTTAACTCGGTGCGATAAATGGCGGAAGGTAAGTTTGCCTTTACGACTTTTAGCGCACCGGTGAATAGGGTGTTGCGTCGATGTAAACGTTGCACCAACCTGGTTCACATAAAACGCAAAAAGTAGAGGAAGCTGCTAGGGAGTCTGATTACTCAACAATAGAGAATACAACGGTATCTTGCTTATTAAATTCTACGCTGCATTTCATAATGCCTAGGTGTAGAGGGCTATATGCTTCAATTTTGCTGCCATTTGCAACAAACTCTGTATCCCACAACAATAAGTTTGCAGTATCTAGCTGGCGTTCGACACTTTTTTTCGATACGCCAGGCGTAAAATTATCGCAGAGAATTATGACTTCGCGCCTTGCTTCTATCCAATAAAACGTCGTAGTGATCAACAGTGCTATTGCCGCTATTGCAACAACATCAGCAATAATGGAACGCTTCATGGCCTGCACGTGCTACTTCTCCTCTACTTCCTTACACTATTCATTTAAAACCTTGCCGCAAAAAATATCGCAACGACAAGGCGCACTTATATAAAGTGCAATTAGGTGGTTTGGATCAAATCCCACTTATTGCCAAACTTATCTCTAAAGATGGCTACCGTACCATACACTTCTTCCCGAGGGGTTTCTAAAAATGCCACCCCTTTGCTTTGCATGGCATTGAAGTCGCGCCAGAAGTCGTCAGTATTCAAAATTAAAAATACTTTATCGGCGGCTTGGCTGCCAATGAGTGCCATTTCTGTGTCATTTTTTGCTTGCGCCAACAACAAGCTCGTAGCACTGTGTGGTGGGGTTACCAGAACAAAACGCGAGTTTTCGCCGGTTACTTTGTCTTCGGTTAAGGTAAAGTTTAAAACCGTGGTGAAGTATTCAACGGCACTGTCGTAGTCGTCTACAAAAAAAGTAATGGCCGAGAGGTTTTGCGTCATAAATCAGGATCACTTTGAAAGTTAAGCTAAGTTAGCTGCGCATACTACCTAAAAGCTGACTGAGCTGAAATGCGGGTTGTCAGTTATTGCATGAAGTTGAGCGATTTCATTAAGCGCAATATTTTGCGTGGTTTTGTCGATGGACATTTGAATACACTCTGTGGCCACGTCGTTGCGTTTATCGATAACTGTGGTCAGTGCTGTACCCCTTACCGTATTCCCGTCTTTTAATACTACGCTCACCTCAAGCCCATACATGCAGGCAATTTCGATGTAGTCGTAAAGCTGGCACGCTATGTTCACATATTCCCCTATTTGCTGTTCAAGTGGCGACCAATTAGTAGAGTAGACCTGACGTTCACAGCAAAACTTTCCGCATCTACCGCGCATACATAGCACTTCACTTTCCACAGTAAACGACCAATGTTTAAATGCCGCCGCCTCGCGGGGGGCGATTAATTTGCTTGAGTCACGTCACAGAAGTCTGACCTTAACAAATGATCTTTTTTTAAGGTTTGCTCAGTATTGTTAGTACTGAAGGATTTATTTTGGTGCGCGATACGCCTAAGCGCTTGAACGCCCCTCATGTTTCTTAGAGGCATTTTTTAGCAAAGGGTTCCCGCCAAAAATTCAATACAGGAACAGTAATGAACAAGCTACTATCCGCATTTTCTTTAGTTTCAATAGCCTCGTGCACCTCAAGCTTCGCTAATGCCGACGAACTTCCCTTTAATTTAAGCGGTCATGTTAGGGTTAACTACGGGCATCAAGACTGGCAAATTCCCGAATTTAGAGATGGTTTCGAATTTGAATCATTCAAACTTGGCGTGTCGGGTGAGTCAGATCAATTTAGCTATAAAGCCGAATATCGATGGTACGAAAACACCGACTTCGACACAGTAAGGTTCGCCGACCTGACTTATCATTTCGATGAGCAAACCGAGATTACCGCAGGTATAACCCAAACCCCGTTTGGTTTGCAGCCCTTTGCCAGTAACAACTTTTGGTTCTCGGTAAATTATTATCTTGGCTTCGAAGATGATTACGATGCTGGGGTGAAAATAAACCACGATTGGGGCAACTGGGATTTTCAAGCCGCCTATTTTATGAACGACGAGTACAACGATGCCGCTGAGTTTGGGCGCTATTCGTTCGACGTGGCGGATGACGGTGAATATCGAAATAAAGAAGACGGCCAATACAATTTACGTGCTAACTACACAGCAAACTTTATTCGCGGAGGCACTACCGATATTGGCGTGTCTTACCAATACGGCAACATCTTAAACCTGGATACCCTGGACGATGGTGATATGAATGCCTATGCCGTGCATATGCGCCATACCCAAGGCGACCTAAAAGTCGAACTGCAGTATATCGATTATGAATACGATTTGGCTGCACCAGAAGGGCAAGCAGACGATCGCATAGCGCTATCCTCTTTCACCTTCCCGTTCTTAGCCGCGGCCGACGGTAAAACCTATTCAGCAAACCTTGTGTACTCTGTGCCTTATAAGTTTACTCACATAGAATCACTTACTTGTTACTCAGAGTACAGCGTGGCAAAAGGTGAAGGAAGTGAAGGGAAAAACTCGTCGCAGTGGATAAACGGCTGTAGCTTTGGCTGGGATAAATTGTTTGTATATGTAGATAGTATCCAAGGCAAAAGCATGTGGTTCTCAGGCGGTCCGGGCGTGGGACTCGACTTAGGTGGTAGACAAGAAACTACCCACCGCCTGAACATAAACCTTGGTATTTACTTCTAATCACTAACAGGACTTTGACATGCGATTACTATTAATAGCGACATTTATACTAGCGCTAGTTCCAATGCAAAGTTTTGCCCATGCGTGGATGAAACTGCGAATAGCGACCACAGAGTATGCCCCTTATACGTCAACTGATATGCAGCACGACGGTTATATCAATCACATAATCGCTGATGCGTTTTTAGAGACGGGCGTTGTGGTTGAGTTTGTATCTTTACCCTGGGAAGAAGCGCTTGAAGCAACGCTAAAAGGCGAATACGACGCCATCTCATACGGCAATTTTGTGCGCGCCCGGGAAAGTGAGTTTTTCCACAGTAACCCTATTAGTGCGGAAAGCTTGGTGTTTTATGTTAATGCTGAAAAGGGCCCTGATACTTGGGCTGAATTAAGCGACTTAAAAGACCTGAAGATGGGCGTAACGGAAGGGTATTTATACAACGATGAACTTGCCGCTTACATTAAAAGCAGCAGTAATGTTGTGGAAAGTGCCACAGACAAAGACAATTTACAGGCGCTGATTGACGGTAAAATTGATGTTTTTCCCATTGATGAGTTAACCGGATGGTACTTGCTTCAGCGTGATTTCGATAGTGGCGACCGCAGAGATGTGATGCCCATTAAGCCGTTTATCTCAACTGTAACCACGCATCTGTTAGTGCCTAAAGGCGAAAGTGACAGTCAGCTTATTCTGTCGCTATTTAATAAAGGGTTAGAAGAGTTAACGCTGGACGGAAAACTGACCCGCTTTAAACGCCTTCTAAAAGAAGGCTACTATCAGCATCCGCAGAAAAAAGTGAATTTTGACAGACGTTAGCTGGCGTTTCAGGCCTAAGGGGCTATAGATAAGCCCCGCTGGCTAAACGCCAAAGGCATAATAAATTAAACTAAAAGGGCAGTGCGATAATAAAAATAATCTATATACTTCAGTGCACATGATACTGATGTAATGGTTATTTCCTAATGCGCAGCCCTTTATTTGTGCGACTTTACGGGCGTGGTCGTTTTCGCTCGCTGTTGAGCACATGCCTTCTGCTAATACTCGTTGTTATTTGCCCGTTAGCCAACGCGTCGAGTGATGAAATAGCCTTTGATGTCTCTGGCTCGTTTAGAGTGCGCTACGAGTCGTTGAATAACCCTATATTTCCAACATCATCAGCTGCTCGAGAACAAAGTAATCAGCGTCTTTCAACACGCTTTATCGTGAATTCTACGGTGAGTTATCAAAACCTCGCGGCAACGATTGAAATACGTGACTCGCGAGTGTTTCTGGATGAAAACGATCCAACGCTAACGGCCAATCAGGTTAATACACTAGAGCCTACACAGTTTTTTATCACCTACAAACCTGAACGAGAATCAGGCTTATACGAAGTGTCTGCGATAAAAGTAGGGCGTATGGAGCTCGACTACGGCAGTCGCAGGCTATTGGCCAAAACAGCCTATCGCAATGCCACCAATAGCTATGATGGAATAGTGGTGGAAGCAAGAGTTGCAGATTGGCAAGTACACGGGGTGTACGTGCTGCCGGTATCTCGCTTTCCTACTGACAGTGAAAGTCTGGACGGGAACGAACGCGCGTTCGACAAAAGCTTTAGCGAACGAAAATTCTTTGGTGTGTACGCTGCGTCAAAAGACAACAACGTCAAGCTGCAAAGCTACTGGTTAAAAGAAGACGATAGTGAAGCACTTGCCACCAAAAACCGTGATTTGTACACATTGAGTGTGGACTTTACCCAGCCTTTCGATAATGGCCTGATAACAAATATAGAGGTGGTGGGGCAAACGGGAACTTCTTATCAAACCGCAACTGCTAACGATACAGACGAGAAAGACGTTCGTGCATATATGCTGTTTGGTTATGTTGGGAAACAGATTACAGACAACACCTTTCTTAGAGCTGAAGTCGACTATATCAGTGGCGACAACGACACAAGCGATGACACAATCTCTGACTTTGATACCTTATACGGCGTGCGACGTTTTGATTTCGGACCTACTGATGTATATCAGGCTATGCCACGTAGAAACCTAAAAGCAGTGGGGCTTCGAAGCGTGTCTAAGCCAGCAAAAGCGCACAATATTATGCTTGGTTACAAAGCCATGTGGTACCAAAAAGCACCTCAAGACGTGGACAGTTTCATTGGCCATCAAGTGGAAGCTCGCTGGCGTTATCAAGTGCGACCCGAGTTGCGATTAGTGCTAGGTGGAGCCTACCTCAAAAAAGGAGAAGGTTTTGCGCGTGGAGATTACAGCGACAACAGCGCCTTTTTATTCACTGGCGCTTTGTATACCTTTTAAAATCTCCGGCTACATAGCCCGCGTAAACTGGGTACAGCTGCTTACACTACAAGCCTTGCAGATGAGCGTGTACTCTCTTTTCTGTTTATTATATTACTGATATGGTTAACGGCTATTTTGAAATGCCCATTTAGAGGTTGCCTTGTCGTATTCAGCTGAAACATCGTTTTTTGCCCGTTGTATTGCACTATTAAAATTACTCGGCCCGGGTGTGCTTATGGCAACAGCGGCGGTAGGCGGTAGTCACTTAGTAGCATCAACTCAAGCGGGGGCGAAGTTTGGTTGGCAGTTAGCGCTGCTTATATTGGTAGTTAACTTACTCAAATACCCATTCTTTAGAGCAGGTGTTAGCTACACCATCAGTACAAAACAAACCCTTCAGCAAGGGTACTTGGGAATGGGACGACGATATTTGGCCATTGCCTTGGGTTTGAATACCATTGCGTCGGTGGTCAATGCTGCAGCGCTGTTGTTGTTTGCTGCAAGCTTATTGTCGTATTTTATTCCTTTCGATATCGCCATAACGTTGTCAGCTTCAGTGGTTTTGGCACTTATTTTAATCATTCTACTCGCTGGCCATTTTGAAGGATTGGACAATATCGCCAAAGGCATAATGGGCGTGCTTGTGGTGGCGACTGTCGCCGTATTCGTGGTGGCACTAAGCAATTATTCTGCTTCACCAGCACCTGCCGTGGCGCCGCCTTCGCCTTGGACGCTCGCTACATTAGGCTTTTTAGTCGTCACAATGGGGTGGATGCCCGCACCTATTGAAATATCGTCCATTACTTCACTTTGGTTAAAGCGCCAGTGCAAAGGGCAAGCCGTAACGCCAAAGTCGGCCCTTTTCGATTTTAATTTAGGTTATGCAGTGACGGTGCTACTCGCATTATTGTTTTTGGGCTTAGGTGCATTAATTTTGTATGGCAGCGGTACAGAGCTGAGTACCAGCGGTATCGGCTTTTCCCATCAGCTAATTAGCATGTACTCATCAACCATTGGACAGTGGGCGCATTGGCTTATCGCACTGGTTGCATTTTTGTGCATATTTGGTTCGGCGCTAACCGTTTACGATGGTTATGCGAGGGTGGTTGCTGAAGCAATAGCGCTTCTTTTTAACAAAGACAAAAACGCACGAAATACGCTGGTAACGCCGGTGTTACTGTTCATGGCAGTGGCGAGTTTTATCATTGTGTTGTTCTTTAAATCTGCGCTATTGGCAATGTTAGGCTTTGCGATGACGCTGGCCTTTGTTACTACTCCAATGTTTGCTTGGCTTAACCATAAGCTTGTGGCACAAACCAAGCTTCATCAAGACGCGGCACCAAACGTGGTAGTGAAGCTGCTTAGCTATTTAGGCCTAATCTATCTATTTGGGTTTCTAATGGTGTTTATATGGTGGAAGTGGTTTAGCTAGTCGCTTCCTACCGTAACGAGAGCGCAGAGCACTTTAGGTGCTTCGCAAGTCTCGCCTTAGTAAATTAGTTTAATTACGCGCACTTATGCGAGCCCTAGCGCAATACTCATCTATACTGTAGATGACATCGTTTGAGGAGTTCGCAGCTTGGTGCGTGGCAAAAAACTATTTCCTTCCACCCTTTTATTATGGGGTAAGCGTATCATGCTGCTTTCGCTTGTGAGTGCGGCAATGTGGGGCTGTTCAAAAGAACCGCAGCAAACTATCCACTGGCACAATGCTTACGACATTGAGCGCGAACTTCATCTTTTGGGGCAGCAAGAAGACCCTCGCGAAATCTACAAAAGGCTTCAAGGTATTAAGCAACAAGCTTCGCTACAGCTTTCTCAAATGCGTGAAACAGGTAATCAGGACCCGCTATTTAGGGAATGGTTGGAGTCGCTACGCATTAGCTTATCGTTAGCCCCCTTGTACGGCGATACCATTGAAACGTGTAGCGTGTGGCAACGCGCCATGGAAGAGGCTTGGGGAGTGGGAATAGTGCAGTTTAATGAACGAGCTAAACTCGTGTGGCGGGTAATGGTGGCTACCTGCAACGCACGAGTTCGCTCGGTATAGTACTAGGTTTTACTTAGTATAAACGGGGCGAGCCGCTGTTAGCGTTGCCACTTTATCTATCACTTGCTGTACTACTGCATTGTCTTCTGGCGCTGTTAACACATCACAAATCCAATGGGCTAATTGAGCACAGTCTTCTTCACTAAAATTGCGTGAAGTGACCGCAGGAGTGCCAATTCGAATACCACTTGTAACGAATGGCGACTGCGGATCGTTAGGTACTGTGTTCTTATTTACCGTTATATTCACGCTATTTAATATCGCGTCGGCTTCTTTCCCCGTCATTCCTTTGCTTACAAGACTTAGCAGGAACATGTGGTTGTCGGTTCCATTAGAAACTACGTCAAAGCCACGCTTCATAAACACATCAGCCATAGCTTGTGCATTAATGACTACCTGCTTTTGATAAGCGCGGAACTCTGCTGTCATGGCTTCTTTAAGCGCTACCGCTTTTGCGGCAATAACGTGCATAAGTGGGCCACCCTGAATGCCAGGGAAAATTAATGAATTGAATTTCTTTTCAAGCTCGGGGTTTGACTTACACATAATAAGCCCGCCACGAGGACCACGTAGTGTTTTATGGGTAGTAGTAGTAACCACGTGAGCCGCGTTAATTGGCGAGGGATAAACACCGGCCGCAACAAGGCCTGCAACATGTGCCATATCTACGAGTAAATACGCGCCTACGCTATCAGCGATGTCTCTAAACTTCTGCCAGTCGACCACGCGAGAGTAAGCAGAAAAGCCCGCTACAATCATTTTTGGTTTGTGCTCTTGAGCCAGGGCTTCTACTTGGTCATAGTCAATTTCACCAGTTTCTGTGTTCAAGCCATACTGAATCGCGTTGTATAGTTTTCCCGAGAAGTTAGGCTTTGCACCGTGTGTGAGGTGCCCACCGTGATCAAGGCTCAACCCAAGAATGGTATCGCCCGGGTTTAATAGCGCCATATAAACTGCAGTATTCGCTTGAGAGCCAGAGTGAGGCTGCACATTCACATAGTCCGCTTCAAACAATGCTTTAGCTCTGTCGATAGCAAGCTGTTCTACTTTGTCCACCGCCTCGCAGCCACCGTAATAGCGCTTGCCCGGATAGCCTTCTGCATACTTATTAGTTAGCTGACTGCCTTGCGCCTGCATAACAGCTTTGCTGGTGTAGTTCTCCGATGCAATCAGTTCAATGTGATGTTCTTGGCGTTCGTTTTCTTGCGCAATAAATGCTGCGATATCTGGGTCTTGTTCGTGAAGGTGCTGGTTAAGTGGGTTCATGCTGGCTCCTAAATGTCATTATTTTGTATCTGATACTAGGAGTGTAAAAAGAATAAATAAAATTAATAAAAAATATGGCATTATAATTTTATTAAATGGACTTGTGAGCAAGTTTGGCACTAGTAAGGCAAAACAGCAGGCAAAGCTAATAGAGAGGTGTAAAGCAAAGTAATGAAAAACTTATCGATAGATTTTCTGCGTTCGTTCGTACTTATTGCACAGACGGGTAGCTACACACAATGTGCGGAGCAGCTTCAGCGCACACAGCCTGCCATTAGCTTACAGATAAAAAAACTAGAAGAAATGATTGGGGAAAAGCTATTTTCCCGCGACAAAAACCGCTTGGCACTGACTGGCGCTGGTAGTCGCTTATTGTCGTATGGTGAAAAGATAGTGGCTCTTAACGATCAGGCAATGGCCGAATTCGGCAAGCCGCAGGTTACGGGAAATATTCGGTTAGGCATTCCCAGCGAATTTAGTACAACGCTTATGCCTAAAATTATTCGACGGTTCACGCAAACCTATCCGGAAATATCGCTAGAGGTGCATTGTGCGCTAAGTAAAGACTTACTTAGTGAGCCGCTTAAAAGTCAGTTCGATTTAATTCTTTCGCTACAAGAAACACCAGATCCTCAGCAAGACGGCTACATCATTTCAGATCAATTGGTATGGGTGGGGAGTCAGCGCTTTGTAAATAGCGTGCCTGCTAAACTGCCTATTATTGCTGCACCGTCGCCGTGTATTTACCGCAAGCGAGCAACCAATCTTTTATCGGCCATCAAAAAACCGTGGCAGGTGGTGTATACCATTGCTGACTTAAATGGCATACAAACGGCGATTAACGAAGGGCTGGGCATAACCGTTCTTGCAAAGAGTTCAGTGCCACCTGGTCTACACGTTTTATCTAATTCAGAAAGTTTACCCGAGCTTGGGCATGTGGGTGTTTGTTTAGTTAACCCTCAGAAAGTGTCATCGAAAGCGATTAGCTTGCTTACTGAAACCATTACCAACGAAGTCGCAAATTTTTAAGAAGGGATGAATTGGAATAGCTAGCGCGCCTAGTTGACAAAAAAGTAAGCGCGCTAAAAGGAAATGAGGCTTTTCAATAAAACGCCGCTTATGCCTTTTTAACAAACTGCGCAGTTAGCATCATTTCACCCGCGCCATCTACTTTGCAATCTAGCTGATGGTCTTTGGCATCTTTCACGTGACGGATAACGGCTTTCGTTCCAATTTTAAGTACCAGCGAACTGCCTTTTACCTTCAAATCTTTTGCTAGCGTAATCTTGTCACCGGCTACTAACGGTGTACCGTTGAAGTCTTTTGCTGAGACTTCCTCTTCTACCTCGTTCGGGTTCCACTCGTGTCCACATTCGGGGCAAATAAGTAGAGGCTGATCTTCGTATACATATTCTGATTGGCAATGCGGGCAAGGAGGTAACGACATGTGGAATTCTCTTAAAATACTAAATTAAAGCGCTCGGGTCATAAAGTGGCTGTTGGGATCGATTGAATAACTGCCAAATGGACCGCAATCAACAAAACCAAACTTTTTGTATAGGGTTCTGGCCGCTAAAAAGTAGTCTTGCGTTCCTGTTTCTAAACTTACCGAACTAAACCCCTTCATTTTCGCATGTTCTAGGGCAAAAAGTAATAACTGAGACGCTACACCGCAACCTCTGAACGGTTTGGCGGTGCGCATAGATTTTAGCTCGGCGCTATGTGTATCAAGGGTTTTAATAGCGACGCAGCCCGCAAGCTGTTGCTGCTTCCAGCCACTAAAAAAAGTAATGTTCGAAGCTTTTAGTGCTTCAACATCTAATGCATGTACGCTCTCAGGTGGCGATGTAGCATACATATCAGACAAATGCTCTTCTAAAAGCGCTAGCACTTCTCCTCCGGTGAGATCATCAATAATAATCTTCATGTGCTTTGGCCTTTAGGTATATTCTGAATAGACGGCGGTACAAGCCTGTTTGTTATGTGCTTAAGGGTTTAGTCATGTTAAAAAAGCGGTCGTCTTCACTTTTTATGACAAATCCCACTTTTTTATAAAGCGAAACTGCAGGGCTAACTTTGAATACTCGTAAGTCAAGCGAGTTAGTATTGGCCCCTAACGCTAGCCTTTCTGCTTCTTCAATGGCAGCACTGCCTATGCCTTTGTTCTGTGCGCTGGGTATGACCTGAAGGTCGCGCAATATACAGGTTCTACCGTCGTATTGAAGGCGCATAACCCCCACCGTTTCGCTGTCTACTTGAATGTCGTAATTAATGAGCTCTGCGGTAACCCCAAGCACTTTTTCGGCGTCCCAATCAGGCGCAAACTGAGCGTAATAATCGCGCATGTTATTAAAGGTAAACTCAGCAGCCCTTGGTAGGTTCGTACTTGGAATAAAGGTAATCTTCATCGCGTTTTCTTCGTTATTTATTGCAAGCAAGACTCTTATCCGTGACTTCTTGGTGCAAACATAATTATCGCCATACCAATCATAGCGACAAAGGTGCCCACCAAGTCCCATAACGTTGGCTTCACTCCATCAACAAGCCAAAGCCACATAATAGCCATGAAAATGTAAACACCACCGTAAGCCGCGTATACGCGCCCGGCAGCAGTCGGGTGCAGTGATAACAGCCAAGCAAAAAGCGCGAGCGATATAGCCGCTGGTACTAACAACCATATGGACTTATCTTCTTTCAACCATAAGTAGGGCAGATAGCACCCAACAATTTCAGCAAGTGCAGTAATAACAAACAAACCAATGGTTTTTAATTCCAACGGGCAGACCTCTTTTGAAATACTGATGGTGAGCAAACAATGCCCTTTGAAAAGGGCATTAAAGCGCTACTCGCACGCCATGCTAGGAAACTATCTTTCACTAGTTATCGTCGCTTTCAGAGCTAAACAAGCCTCTAAAAAGCGCGGTAAGTGCTCCAGACACCGTATCTTCTATAGCATCGTTTTTGTGGTCACGCTTTTTGCTGTATCGGTTAGTAGATTCTTCTCGCTGTCTTTTTTCAGCACTGGCACTAGCCCCATCAAGAAAGTCTCTTGCAGCCCTATCAGATGTTGAAGCGCACCCTGTTGAGATTACGCATATTGACAAGATTACTATCAATTTAATCTTCATGTTATCTAAATTCCTCTCACCGTATAACGTCTAATAAAGGGCATAATAAAGTGTAGCGTAACAACGATTCGTTATGTACTTTGCTTGCTCATACCTCTAATTGCAAAGAAGTAATAGATTAAAAACCCCAACCACGAAAAGAAAAGGGAAATGACCCCCCATGCTAACTTGTGTATGCCTTTAGCTTTTTTGGATGTTAAGGCAATTAACGCTGGTAGAAGTGTAAGGCTGAAAAGCACGACAAAAATAATGATTTGCCAAAAACTCATATTAAAAGAACTCCTTATCTTTTGGTTTTTAATTACAAGGGCTGCACCAAGCTCACCGAATGTAGACATCTAACCTCTACTCGTTTCTATATCCATTGATTTCAACGAATTATTTTTTATTTACTTGAACTACAGCCTATAGAATCAAGTTTTCTGAATTACACACTATAGTCTTAATCGTCATTTTGTTAAGACATTTACTGCGATTTTTGTTTTGAAGCGTGAGGCATAATTGCGTAAAAAACTGAACAAATTGCTATTACATAAAAAGAATGGAAGAAAAAGCCCACCATATTTAACGCATCTGCTTCACACTGTGTTTGCAGGCCAGAGCAAAAAAAGAACTCCACTACGAATGAAGACAGTACTCCTAAGCCAAAAATTGCCATATAACTGAACAACGGTTTGAGCTTTAGAATTCCAATAATCAGCAAAACAACAACTACTGGAATTACAATAATTAGCGCAGTCTGCATAAATCCCTCTTAGATTGATTTGGCTACTCACAATCCTGTGAAAGAAACTTGGTAGATTACGGCCTGTTAAACCAAATATAAACTGCATACAATTAACAACCAAGTTAGTGATATACCGAGTACTATTTTGAATGTTGGTAACTTAGTTTGTGTTAATGAATAAATCGCATGTGCTGCAGGAATGACAGCGAAACAGCCACCAAGTACTAAGCCTTTAAAAAATCCTGCGATTAACCCCCATTCATCTGCAATAAATGCATAAACCCAAGTGACTCCCCAGGCTACAAAGCAAAATGAAAGCAATAACTTGGCTATTCTGGCTTTTACCTTTACATCTTTGCTTTTCATAAATATCCCGTTAGATAGTTTCCAGAGGTAAATAACGACTTAACATTGTGTCTTCCCTAGGGAAGATACAGTCGTGAGACGAACTTGGCTGATTAGTAAGGCCGACATCTATTTTGAAAGCACACGGCTTGTGGTTACCTGAGCCGTGTTGTCTATTTCATCAGCTTTACTACGCATTGTTTGAAAGGCTCTACTTTCGCACTTAATTCAGGGGGGAGTATTTCGGTACCGTCTGTTAAATCTAGAATGCCTGACACTACTGGTTTGTCAGCTTTCGTATCTATCTTAGCATTTATGGTCATGGAAAAGTTGTAGCCGCTTGGGAGTAGAGATGCGCATTTTTGGACTGAATTTAAGGGAGCTGGGTTACTAAATGATTGAAAGGCTAACAGTGAAGATAGCAAAGTGGCTGAGCCAATAAAAAAAGCTTTTTTGTTCATGGTAATTCCTTTTAACGTATTTTGCTGTCCCAAACTTCGACCTTAACTGATCTACAAAGTTCTGTAGCTAACGTCGCAGCGAACGTGCTCATTGGCTTGTTATATGTGTACAAATTAAAACCTTTCACACCTCACTTTAGTAAAAAACTAGCTACAAAGAGGATGATATTTGTTCTAGGCAATTATTTACTTGCCCATCGGTAACAATAAAACCACCCAACAGGCGGGATCAAGAAGTTGAGCAAGACGGCGTAAATGACAACCAACCCGATATTGTCAGCCTTTCCTTTAGCAAATTTGATGGTAAAGAAAATTACAACTAACGCGAGGATGAAGAGTGCTTGCCCCCAAAATGTTGCATTTAGATTCATAACATTCCTTATTGATGAACTTTCTGAAAAGCATTGGTCTTCCCCATTAAAAGTGGACGTCTATGTTAAGCGTATTTTGCTTCGTATTCATATGGGCTGACATAACCCAATGTTAAATGCCGCCTACTCTGACTTTGAAAAACTTAGTTTTTTCGCTCAAATGTTGATATGACCAAGGAGGGTTTACTACATCAATGTTAGAAACGCCCAGCGTAGCAAGCCCTTCGAGTGAATAGTACCAGCCGATAAAGTCTTCTTTCTCTGCGAACTCTTTATATTCGGAAGATTGCCCTAGTGTTGTTATTCGCTGGTCCACACCAATTTTTTCGAAGAAGTTTCGCTCACGAATTACAGCTGACTTCATATATTTTTCTAAGTTCTGCTTTGTTAATTCCCGCTCTTCCTCTGGAAGAGCATCAATAAACGATGTTATTTCTTTCTCCATTCCGGTTGTACCACCGTGGAAACCAATAATTGCGTGATTTGAAATCCTGTGATGATTTGCTGCAGAAAAAACGTAGTTGGCGCATGATGAGAGACAATACTCATTGACCTCAAGCTTTAAATCATAGTCATGAACAATGTCACCAAGATCCATTCCATGATTGATTTCACCGCCTTCGGACGTTATAGACAGCCATTCAACCTTATTTTCACTATTTTCCAGAAATGAAAGAAGTTTCTGATTTGCTGATGGCGATAATTTACCGTGATAAATTACTGTGTTTTCCTTCAAATTGACGGTTGTTTCACTACCTTGTGCTGACACGCATGAAAGAGAAATAATTAAAATAAAAGACCAAAAAAGTTTAAACATGTACCTTCCTTGTGGCATTTAAAGCCCCACTAAGGGGCAAATAGACGTAAGCTATAATACTGAGCGCAGAGAGGGAAGCCTACAAGTATATGTCCCAACCCGCTTGCGTCTACAGCGGTTTGATAATCATTGAGCCTCCTCCCTATCAGCATAAACAGAGTTTATCCTAATAGGCGACCAAACCAAGGGAGAAAAC
>NZ_JBVTQX010000011.1:0-167989 GCF_055755235.1 Alteromonas sp. R7
AAAGAAACCCGCCTAACGGCGGGTTTTTTGCGTTTGGAAGAAAGAAAAATAATGGGGTCAGAGTACATTAATCCCCAATCCCCTCAGCAAAACCGCAAATTTGGGGCAGAATACTTTTTGGCTCTCACTCTCGTTAAAAAAAGAAATGTACTCTGACCCCATTATTGTGGGCTAACTAAATAATCCGAGCTCTTTAACTCTCTAGGGTATATAACAGGCAGTTTGAAAATACGGTAGATAGGTACAGACTGTAGGTGCAAGCGTTGGAAATACGAATGTAGGGTTAGTGTACTTTAAAGCGCTATCTTTTAAAAAGTACTCTGACCCCAATTTTCGAAATGTACTCTGACCCCACTATTTGCTGGGATTATGCTTCGGTTTGTAGGGCTTGCTTCTTCAGTGTTTCTATCATGTATTCGCGCATTTTAAACTTCTGAAGCTTCCCTGTTACCGTCATGGGGTACTCTTTCACTACGCTGATGTATTTGGGTACTTTAAAGTAGGCTAGTTTGGATTTCAGGTAGTCGCGTATCTGATCTTCGTCTATATGTCGATTTTCCTTTGCCTTAATCCATAGGCATACTTGCTCGCCATATTTGTTGTCAGGAATACCAAAGACAGCGGCGTCTGACACATCCGCATGTTGATACAAGACTTCTTCAATTTCTCGTGGATAAATGTTTTCGCCGCCGCGAATAATCATGTCCTTTATTCTACCAACTATTGTGACGTAGCCTTCTTCATCCATTTCTCCGAGATCACCAGAATGGAGCCAACCTTCATCGTCTATGGTGGCTTTTGTCTTAACCTCATCACCCCAATAACCTTTCATTACACAGTAGCCTCTCGCGCAAATCTCACCCGGCTCTCCAATAGGCACCGTATTGCCTTGGGGATCTATGATCTTCACTTCTGTATGGGGCATAGCGCGTCCAACAGTTTTGACCTGCTTTTCAAATGGCGAGTCAATGTCAGTAATATGATTGATAGGGCTACACTCTGTCTGACCATAACCTATGACGACTTCTGTCATATGAAATTCACTATGGACCTTTCGCATGAGCTCTTCTGGACAGGTACTACCTGCCATAACGCCGGTTCTTAGTGTTGATAGATCAAAGCTCTTAAAGTTGGATAGTTCGAGTTCGGCAATAAACATGGTTGGTACGCCATGTAATCCCGTGCACTTTTCTTTTTCTACTGTACGGAGTGTTGTCTCAGGGTCGAATGACTCCCCGGGGAATACTGCGCATGCACCTGATGCTAAGCAAACTAAGTTGCCCAATACCATTCCAAAGCAGTGGTAAAGCGGAACGGGAATACAAAGTTTGTCTTTGTGTGTGAACCTCATTGCTTGTGATACTAATAGCCCATTATTTAGAATGTTTCGGTGCGTTAACGTTGCGCCTTTCGGATTTCCCGTCGTGCCAGAGGTAAACTGAATATTGATGTTATCATCCGCGCTAAGGTTCGATTCAACGGCCTCCAACTGAGATTTAAGCGCTTCCGTTGGTTCTATTTGTAATGCAGAAAAAGCCTGTAATCCTTCTACAGGCTTATCGCCAATAGTGTATACATATTTAAGTGAAGGCAACTTAGAAAGCGTTAGAGGACGCCTTGGTGTGTTCTTAACTTGGCTGTCTATTTCTGGCGCAAGCTCTTTCAACATGGCGACGTAATTTGACTGCTTGAATGACTGCGCCATGACTAAGTATTTTACGGAAACGTTATTAATAGCAAACGCTAATTCAGCAGGACGATAAGCAGGGTTCAGGCATACCATGATCGCCCCGATCCGCGCAGTGGCCATCTGTACGATCGACCATTCGATATTGTTCGGAGACCATATACCCACACGGTCGCCAGGTTCTACACCGTTTGCAAGTAAGCCGCAAGCAACACGTTCTACTTCATACCAATACTGCTGATAGGTCCAGCTAACGTCTTGATGTTTTACAATAATCGCTGGGTTATCGCCATAATTGTCGACAACATTTTTGAAATACTGACCGATAGTGAGCGACGTCAGCTCAGCGTCATCAGAGCCAGTAAACTCACTTTTCTGAAGAGGGAGTAGTGAGTTCGGTGTAAATTTTGATTCCATCATATCTTGCCTCCATGCGCGTACGCATCTGATTTATATATAAATAATAGAGTTGGCTGTTTCGGCTTTTGGTTCCAAATAACCAATGGCAACAATTGCAGTAAATGCTGAATACGCAACGAATAAAACAAATAATTCAATCTTTATTAACAATATTGTTGCAAACGGGTTTTGTCGACAAGATGTTAGTCGTATATGGGGTTATTCAACGATGAATTTGTGTGACTCGTCGTACACGCTGAAAGGAGAGTAATAACCAAAAGTGACAATGTATTTGATGTCTAAAGAAAATTTTCTCGACTTTAATGAAACAAAAAAGCCTCCGACGAAGGAGGCTTCCTAAAAATTTTTACTTTACGAGAGGTGAGCGTCTATTCAGACTCAATACCTTCGAAGTAGGCACGATATTCCATACGGGTAACGTAAGAATCGCCATTTTCGTCCATCATCTCAAAGTCACCTTCGACATGTGCAACCTTTAACTCCTCGGCTGTAAGCTTACCGTCGCTGTCTACATCGATTTCAGTAAACTTATTGTCGGCTGTGGCTGACATTTCAGTACGAAGCTCCTTATTCTTCTCTGATATCATTTCACTGTCTGCTTTAGAGAATAATTCAGGGTTGCCCTTTTCCGAGAGTAGAGCGTCATTGGTGCCTTCAGTTTTCACCTGAGTAATGATGTCGTCGCTAAACATTGATGGTTTTTCATCAACAAACTTGTTGAATTCAACACGGCTAATCATGCTGTCACCATCGGTATCCATTTTTGCGAGAAGCTTACTGTCAATAACGCCAGAAGACTCAGAACCGACGATATAGCCGTTTCCATCCTTATCCATTGCGTTAAATCCCATCGAGATCTTCTCTTCGTGGTGGCCTGCTACTGCTGAAGCAGATAGTGTTGCAGCAATAACAGCACTGGTAATCATACTTAGTTTTGTGATCTTCATAATCAAATTCCTTCTGGCTTTTACAGTGAACTTGGGCGCTCAATTGCCCTAACCACTAGGTCCACAGACCTCAACATAGGTGCAGATTGGAAGTAAGTTTCAATCTGACACCGCTAATGACTTACGTAATTCATTATTCATTGAATGTGCCAAATGCATAACTAACTGATTTAGTGAGGTAATAAAAATTTAAGGCAAGGATTTCAATGTTATTGCTATGTTAAATTGTCGCAGTGTTTGCAAGATCTTCATACGTCAAACTTAAGCTGATCTCAGATATAGATAGAACCCCATTAATGAGATTAAAACAGCGAGAGTTGATCGTTCGCTATTGTCTCAAAATTCAGGCCAATAAGAGGCAAGATACTATCGGCAATGGGTTGGACTTGCTTTTCAATATAGTGGTCATATTGAAGGGGGGCCGTGGCGGTTTCTGCGGTTTGAGGGCCCTGTACTGTAATAACATAAGCAATGGTAGTATGAAACTGATAGCGAAGTGGCAACCCCTGTTCTTTATAGTACTCGTCGGCTAATCGCGCTGCCCTTACGTGGGGAGGCAGCGACTTGGTATACGACGACAAAGGCTTTCGCAGCCGCTTTTTATAGACCAAAGCGTGATCCATTTCACCGGACTTTATCGCTGCTATCGTGCTATTTATGTAGTCTTCAACAGGCTGTCCAGTAAACACTTTTTTGTACAGCTCGTACTGGAAGGTTTTAGCTAGTACCGTCCAATCAGAGCGGACATTTTCTAAGCCTTTAAAGACAAGTTCACCGCCCTTCATTCCTGCGTAACGTTTTTTGCTGCCTTCGGAAGAGCCTCGGATCGTCGGCATAAAAAACGTAGAAAAGTGAGATTCAAACTCAATTTCTAAGTGGCAATCAATGTCGAACTCACTTTTTAGTAACTCTGTCCACTTTCGATTAATAATGCTAGCGAGCTCAAGTCCAGTCTCTGGGGGCGTACCCAGTGCATCATTCCCTTCTACATGAACAAATGTTGAGTCGGTATCGCCGTAAATAACCGTATAGCCTAGTTCTTCAATCCAACCCGCAGTGGTTTGCATAATCTCGTGACCCCTTAATGTGATTGAGCTAGCCAGGCGAGGATCGTAGAAAGGGCAACCTCCACTACCAAGCACACCATAGAAGGAGTTCATTAATATTTTGATGGCCTGAGAGCGCGGTGCGTCATTCTGTTTTTTGGCTTCGTCGCGCTGCAGCCATAGGTTTTCAATGATGGAAGGTAGAAAATGAGATTCGCGGCTAAATACTGCGCCTTTAAAACCTTCTATCGCCGTGTCAGGAGACTTAAGCCCTTCTGCAAGTCCTAACGGGTCGATTTTAAATGTACGAATGATGGAAGGATATAGGCTCTTAAAATCGAGGACTAAAACGTCTTTATATAAACCTGGCTGGGAACGCATGACATAACCACCCGGACTAGCCAAGCCTCCATTTTCAGGTCTTACCCCCGCGACATAAGACTTGCGGTGAAGCTTAGGCAAGTACACATTTAAAAACGCGGCCACTGACCCTCCGGGGCGACTCATATCTAGGCCGGTAAGAATACTGCGCAGCGCCAGAAAATCGATAAATTGGGTTTTATCCTGAATGCGATTGACCAGTTCCGTGTCTTTAAAGTTATAGTTAGCGAGTGCAACAGGGTCGCTATGATAAAGACGCTTTATCGCTTCAAGCTTGTCGGCAGCCTGAATAAGCTTATTTTCGCCAAGCAGTTCTTCAGATACGTGATCGAGCGAGAACGACTCGAATTGATAAGTCATTGTTTTTAGTGCTTCGATACCATCAATGACGCATCGTCCTGGCACATCAACGAGGGTTTGATCTTCCCACTGTCTTACAGAAGCCTCTCTGCCATGGCGGCCGATAGCATACTTTAGCGAGTTAGCCCTAGCGCGGCGTTCAAGTACCGCCATATCGAACTGTTTAACGTTCCAGCCTAAAATGATATCTGGGTCGTAGGATGTAAGATAAGAAAAAAATGCTTCAAGCAGTACTTTTTCTGATTCAACGGTAATGAGCTCGTACGCGCTGTCTTCTTGTCCCTGCAATGTTTGCCCAACAAAGCGTGGCGGGCATAAAAGCAGCACAACGTTGAGTCCTTCACCGGCTAACGCAATGCTAAAGAGTTCTTCATGCTCATTGCATTCGATGTCTATGCTTAGCGATGTAAATGTGGTTCTGAATTGACAGGGTCTGATTTGCGCATTTTCTATAACGATCTGAGGCGTATCGTCGAAATCTTGCGGGGCCAGGAATTCCACCGCGCCATACACAAAGCGCTCCATTAAGTAGCGATCGGCAACGCGAATATCGGCTTCGTACAATACAATACTGCTTTCCTGCGCATGCTGGCGAAGCTGATGCATGTGTGATTCGGTTGCGGTTTTTACCGTCGCAACAGGAACTTGTTCCAGCGTGTGAAACCCGTCATCTGAAATACTGATCTTTGCAGAAATACGCTCGGCGATATTGCGTAAATCATTGGCGTGATCAACAGATACAAAGCAAGTGGGGTATTGGGGTGAAGAAATTAACCTAGCGGTGCTACTGGGCGTTTTAACCCATAGCTCAACATACACCTTGCCTCGCCGGGTAAACGTACTTTTATTGAGTATGAACCCTTGTTGTATTGTTGAGGCTGACATGAATCTAATTTACTAACCGGCTTTGTTGACGTTAATTTCTTTAAATAGCCTCATGGGCGTGTACGTTTTATAAACTCGCATTACCGTTATCTGTTCAATAACTGGCGCAAAGGTGCAATAAAAATGCGCTACCACTGTGCACGAGAAACGGCAGTAGGCTTAGTATAACGTTTGTTATCACCTACTCCTATAGATCTCTATTCGACAGATATGTTTGTTTTTGTAAGCAGCGCGAGTTAAAACGAAAACGTACAGTCTTTGTGCACGTTAGACCATGCACGATAGAAAAGGTGAGGGCGATATGGAATATCTATTCGATAAACAGGTAGAGCCGGGCGAGCTAATAGAAGTGGCCGATGGTGTTCTTTGGCTAACAATGCCGCTCCCATTTGAACTTGACCACATAAATTTGTATCTGATCCGCGGTGAAGGCGGTTGGGTGGTCATTGATACTGGCATAGGAACGTCCACCACCAAAGCGCTGTGGGAGCGTATATTCAAGCAATTAGACGGGCCAATAGTTGGTGTCATCGTTACGCACTTACATCCTGATCATGTAGGGTTAGCGGGCTGGATAGCCGACACGTATAACGTCCCCTTTTATATGTCTCAAATTGAGTACTTTACTGCCAGAGCGTTTGCGGCAGGAAGAAATGGCGCAACGAATGAGCGGGATGTGCAATATTACCAGCGAGCAGGTTTAGACGAATCCATGATCGCAAAGCTTACTTCTGGTGAAGGCAATGGCTACAGCAGCGTTGTTTCACCACTACCCATTAGCTACACCCGTCTAAAACATGGTATGACGCTGTCGCTTGGCGGTAATGAATGGCAGATCATCATTGGCCGCGGCCACTCTCCTGAGCATGCGTGCCTTTACAATAAGCAAAAAAATATTCTCATATCAGGCGATCATATTTTGCCGATTATCACGCCAAACATTGGCGCCTACTCAACAGAGCCTGATGCCAACACCTTAGACGACTACCTTTCTACGCTGCCGCAATTCAAGAATTTGCCCAAAGATGCGACAGTATTACCTGCTCACAAGCTACCCTTTATCGGCCTGCATGAGCGAGTAGATTCGCTTATTGCTCATCATCACGAGCACCTAAAAGCACTGTTAAATGCTTGCGAGCAACCTCAAACGGTCGTAGAGTTATTACCGGTTATGTTTAAGCGCAAGCTCTCTAGTCGCAACATGGTGTTTGCAGTAGCAGAGTGTTTGTCTCACCTTAATTACTTGCTTAATGAAGGAGTCATTTCGCGGACGTTAAACAGCAAGGGTGTGTATACATTTAAAGCCTGTGAAGTAAAAAAGCTTGCTTGTTAGTTCAGTCAGAGGACATACAAACAGAGTGAGGATTAACAACGTCCTACTCTGTACTGGGCTATCTGTTTTCTAGGCCGTTTGAGAGTTTTCCGTTTCGTTTTCTTTATTCTCTTCATTATCTTCACTGGACGGGGGCTGTGCTGCAGGCTGTTTCGGAATGGTGATCTCTACCACGGTTCCTTTTGCCTCTTTGCTGCTAATAGATATTTTACCTTGATGTTGTTCGATGGCGGTGTAAGCCACAGAAAGGCCCAGCCCTTGGCCTTGCCCTTCGGGCTTTGTAGTAAAGAAGGGTTCAAAGACTCGCTTTAGATGTTTCGTAGGAATACCGCAACCCGAGTCCAGTATTTTGATGGTCACCAACGTAGGTGAATCGAGCACAGTAAGTTTAATGAAGCCCCTATCTTCTATGGCCTGCGCTGCATTTATCATGACGTTCATTAGCGCCTGTTTCAGCGGCCCAGGGTTTCCCATTACCTCCACTTTCTCTAATTCACATTCAAATTTATATTGGGGCGTGCTGTACTGGGCGGAAATAAGCGTGATCAGCTGGTGACACACGGCGCAGATATCTACTATCTGCACACCTTCGGTAGTCTCCAGCGAAAAGTTCTTAAGGTTTTCGACGATGTCTTTTACGCGGGTAAGACCATCTGTCGATTCGGCAATTAGCTCAGTAATATCGTCCTTTAACAAGTCGTAGTGATTAGACTCAAACAGTGCGTCGACCTGCTCTTTAAGTTCGTCGGTGAAGTGTTCGAGTTGCTCCTGAACGCCATCACAGATCGCAATAAGGTGAGTTGCGTATTGCTCAAGTGTATTGAGGTTAGCGCTCACAAAACCAATAGGGTTATTAATTTCGTGGGCGATCCCCGCCGCTAGCTGACCAGTAGAAGCCATTTTCTCAGCCTGAATTAGCTGGCTCTGTGCGGTATCGAGTTTGCGAATTAACTTTTTTTGCGCTTCGTGTTCTTTCTTCAAAGCTTCAGAAAGCTTTTGCTGGGCTCTAAAATAGCTAGCTTGGGCGGTCACATCTTGCAGAAAAATACACGCCAATTTTTGCCCTGTGTTTTTGTCTTTAATGGGCAAGATTTCCATGTTTTGATACATCTGTGTTTCTTCACCCGTTATAGGGCGAGAGCTCTTAAACGGAAAGATGTGGGGGCGTTGTTCCCAATAGCTAAAGCTAGGATGCTGCAGTACAAAAACTGACTTTAGTCTACGTTTTAGAAACTTACCTTGTCCTTGAAATAACTCAACAACTGGCGTTTCTTTATAGCAGTCGCGCATATTGTGAGGAAGTCGATCTAAAAAGAAGTCGTTTAGATAAACAACCTTAAAGCTCTCATCGACTATACCAATTCCGACAGGTAATTTACCTACCAGTTGTTCAAACATTATGCGAGTAACTCATCCAATGTGTCTTTCATGCGTGCAAGAGATTCATCGTCTAAGCAGAAAACAACGCGCATGCTAAACGACGAGATCGCGATAATAAACTGCACTTCCATCACTAAGCTGTGCTGCCATTGCAACTCATCGAAGTTCGCTTTATCGGGCAAGAATAACGTGGGCATGTTTAAGTTAGTGGTAAGCTCCAACTGGTCGGAAAGACCAGCCAAACACGCACCTGCCAAAATGTTACAAAGCTCCAAGATAATCTCTTGAATGTCTTCTTTGCTTAATGGTTCATCGTAATCCATTAACGTTGCGACCTCACTCAATCCAGCTTGAGATAGCACAGACATCACTTCGCCGTGTACGTCGCCTAAAAAAGACTGACGGGTATAGAAAGCGTCTTCGGTTTCAAATAAGAGACTGTAAAGCTGGGTGGGAGTAACCGCTGAGATTTTTGGGATAGAAATATCAATTTTGGTTTCAATTAACTGCGCAAGAGAGTTAGCCGCTTGCCCCATGGAAATATTTAGGAGTTCTTGAAGGGCATCTCTTTGCTCTTCGTCTAGTGGTAGTACAATGCTCATAGATACCCCAACTCAAACAACGACATTGCTAATTCTTCTTTATCAAGCGGTTTGCGTAAAAAGCGCTTTGCCCCCAGAGACATGACAATTTTCTGTTTTTCTGGCTGAAAGTCAGCGCTAATCACAATTACATTTGGGGCGTCGGGCCTTTGGTGCAAGAATTCCAACACACCAACGCCGTCAACTTCTGGCATGGTTAGGTCTAAAAGTACCAATGCAAATTCACTTTCTGACAGCGCATTTATGGCTTCTTGCCCGTTTGTTGCTTCGGTGATGTCATACTCTAAATCTTGCGGAAGTGAGCGAATCACACTACGCCTCGACAACTTAGAATCATCAGCTACTAATACAGAAATTGACATTTACAGCCTCCTAGAGCGGCATTTAATGCGATGCCTTTTTAGTAAAGTATGTGCAACTTTAGCGTTACTGCAACAATACCGTAAAAATTTTCCAATCAGCGTATTCTTTGAGCAGTGGCGCTTTAAAATGAGTATATGACAGAAGTGACTTTTATGCGTATTAGACTTTTAGTTGAAAATGACTAGGAGAGTAAACGAGGAAGTCGCAGAAAATTTAAGTCTATAAGTAGCGAGGTGTGCATTGGCCGACAATGCACACCCTTGCAGCTAAGTATTTTGCATAGTGTACATTTTTTCAAGTGCACTGGGCATGGCATCAACATAGCGTTTTACATCGCCAATTTTTCCCATACTTACGCGAGACCAGTTGTCGTACGTACGGTAGATTCCTCTAATCAGCACGTCCTGTTCAGCCATGGCTTGGCGGAAGTACTCTGCGTTGCCGTCACCTAAGTTAACAAAAATAAAGTTAGTACTAGAAGGTAGCGCTGTCAATCCATTTGCTTTTACTGCGTCCATAACCATAGATTTACCTTCATAAATTTTCTCTTTAGAGAAAGTTAAAAAGGCATCGTCATTGTAGCTGGCGATAGCCGCGGCAAGGCCTGCTTGATTCAATGTATAGCCGCCCATGCCATAGCGATTGATCCACTCAGTGTTTTCCTCTGATGCGATTAAATAGCCCACGCGCATACCTGCTAAGCCATAAATCTTTGAGAAGGTTCTCGCTACAATGACATTATGACCAGCTTTAACGAGCGGAATCATTGAATGCTTAGGAGGCTCATCGATAAGCTCGTTATATGCCTCGTCGACCAACACCAGTGTTTTTTTAGATGCTTTTATGCAGAATTCGCGAAGCTTATTCGGATCGAGCACTTTTCCCGTTGGATTGTTCGGGTTACAAATGTGCACCATACCAATAGAGTCGTCTATTGCGGCGTACATGGCATCAAGGTCAATATCAAGCTCTGCCGTATTAGCAACTCTCACTATTTCTGGCGCACCTTGTTTTTCAGGTGCTTTAGACGTGGTGTCCCAAAAAAGGTCCGGGCCCAGAATTTTTCCGTTCTTGCTGGCCGCAAGGGCGGCGTAGGAAAGAATAGGGCTTGAACCGGCGCTCAAAGAAATGTGCTTTCGAGTAATACCATAGCGCTCGGCAATCATATCCAATAGTGTCATGGCGGCAGGATAAGCATAGTAGGCTCCACCTTCCGCCGATGCTTTTGCGATAGCGTCTAGCGCTTTCGGGCTCGGCCCAAACGGGTTTTCATTGGCATTGAGCTTTGCAACCCCAGGCTTTGGTCCATACATAACAGACGATGGGGAAGCGCTTGCGCTAACAGATTGGGCGCTCACAAGGTGACTTATGCCACTCGCACCTATTGCTGACGCTGCAACTGTGCCACCAATAAACAAGCGTCTTGAACGGTTATAACTCACGGGTTGTCTCCTTCTTCTTTTAAATGGCTTTATAGAACATTGCGCTAGAAACCATGACGAGATAGATGCCAAATAAGCGCTTTAGCTTCTTTTCACTGAAGTTGTGCGCCATTTTGGCTCCGATTGGAGCGGTAAAGATTGCCCCAATACTGATAGCAATAAGCGCAGGTATATTGATGTAGCCAATAGTGCCTACCGGCAACGAGGCGGTTTCAGGGTGCTTCATAAACAAAAAGCCAATGGCACCTGGAAGCCCGATAAGAAAGCCGACGCCTGCGGCGGTCGCGACAGCCTGTTGAATGGTGCGCTGGCACATCACCATAGTGATTACGGTTGGCGTGCCACCACCTATGCCAAGCAGAGCAGAGAAACCACCCAGAACAAACGCCAAAACCGCTTTGCCTATGCCTTTAGGCATATCGAAAACAAGCCCGGGTCTTACAACGAACTCAGGGAAAAGGAAGTATACGGAGTAAAGTAGAACACCAGCGGCGAACACGACCGTTAAACCATTGGCGCTGGAGTTGTTTGCGATGAGCAGCCCGCCACCAACGCCAAGAATAAGCCAAATACTCCACGAGCGAAGAATGTCAAAATCCACCGCACCTTTAGCGCGATGCGCCATCACTGACCGAGCGCTTGATACCACAATGGATGCCAATGATGTTCCGATGGCTACCTTAACGAGGGCTTCTGATGGAGGAGTAAAAAACGGAAAAACAGCGAGAAGAGCTGGCACGACAACAAATCCCCCGCCATTACCAAACAGACCTGCCGTGATACCTGCAATGGCACCAGTTATACACAAAGTAACTACAAACCACAGTAGCTCTATTTCCATTTGCTTTTTACTCCGCATGAAACAGCTTTAAACATGAATGACCTTTTAAGTTTTTCTTATATACAGTTAACTACATACACAAACACCGACTTATGTCGGTGTTTGCAAGGAGCCAGTTAAAAACGGGCTGCAAGTCGGGTGTAGTAATATCCTCCCTGCCAATCAACCACCGAGGCAGAGTCATAGACTTCACCGCAACAGGCGTCGCCGTTAGTACTCACATCTGGGTAATTGTCGAAGAGATTTCTTACCCCCACTGACAGGGTGAGGTTTTCGTTAATAAGGTAGGAGCCCTCTATATCGAACATATATTCGTCACCGAAGGTTTGAATATTCGTGGCGTTTACCCCGTCATCGCTTCCCGCATTTTCGTATTCGCCAAAATAGCTAAGACGTGCAACGGCAGACCACACGTCGTAACTGTGGGTAACTGAGAAGACACCACGCATTTCGGGACGGCCATTTTCAAAGTCGAACTGATCCTCAGCGTTCAAGTATTCACTCGGATCAGAATCGAATTCTGTTTTGTTGTAATTCACAGAGCCGGTTAGCACGGTTGCGCCATACCTCGATTCCATCTTGTAAGTAGCAACAACGTCCACGCCTTCGGTTACGGTATCGAAAGCGTTTTGGAAGAAGAACACACCACCAATGGACTCGGCGCCAGAAACATTGGCACCTGATAGGGCTAGATAGTTTTGGTATGCGTCATAACCGTCTGCTTGAGGGTCGGTAACGACAGTGGTGGAAACATCTCGGGTAGACACAGAGTAAAGGCGGTCTTCAAGCTTGATGTTGTAGTAATCAACAGTGAGCGTTAAATCGCCATAGTTCGCAGTCATGCCCAGCGTAAAGTTGGTCGATTTTTCGGGTGAAAGCTCGTTGGCACCAAGCGCCTGCGCTACTTCGCCGCCGGCTGGGAACAAACCTGTTGCTACTGGGAAGCCATCGGGCAGACGTGTAGATACGTTGGTGGTGCCTTGCTGACCTGGAGTAGGGGCTCTAAAGCCAGTGCCAAAAGACGACCTAAAGCCTACTTCATCACTAAACTGATAGAACCCTGCTACTTTGTATACTACTTCTGAGCCAAAGTCAGAATAGTCTTCATAACGCAGCGCAGCCTGAGCAAACAACTCGTCTGTAATGTCACCAGAGATATCCGTGTATACCGCATATGAGTCACGCTCGTATGAGCCCGAATAGTCTGGTGAATAGCCAGGAAAGCCGTTGGAGCCAACGCCTACAACGGTATAAACGGCGTCTACTCCAGCGAATCCATCATCTTCAACCCCATCGTCGTTACTGTCAGCACTGGTGTAGTTGGCACAATTCAGAGTTGAACCGTTAGCAATGACAGCAGCGCCCAGTGCCGTAGTGGTGTAGTCGTCGTTACAAAACTCCCAAGGGTCGGATGTGGCGTAAGAGCCTGCAAAATAGGAACTTAGCTCGCCTTCAGAGATTTCGTATGACTCGTCTAAGTAACTTGCACCGAAGGCAAGAACATACTGGTTCAAGTCATAGGTGAAGTCAGCTTGAATCTGTGTTTCTTCGTTGGTTAAGTCACCCGGCTTAAATGAAGTAGGTGACTCGTTACCCAGTGACGGGTTAATGGTATTGGCTAGTGTGTAAGAGATTTCATTATTGCCGTAACGACCACTGATATCATAAGTAAGGTCGCCCGACATGCCCTTAACACCACCAACAAATGAGTAGTCAGTCACATCACCGAAGAAACGAGGCGTGAAGCCACCAGGGAAGAACTCTAGCGGGTTCCAGATTGAACCGTCCTCAAGTCGAATGTCTTCAATGGTGCCATTGCCTGGATAGCGATAATAGAATGAACCGTCACCTTCACTTTCTGAATAGTTACCGAATGCGTAGAGTTCAAGTTCACTGGATAGTGCGTAACCGGCGTTAAAGAAAACACGCGTCCCGCTTGTATTTGGTTGCCCCCATGGTTGGACTACGTCTGAACCATGAACGCTGTTGGCCATGGCCGTAGCATCAGCGATGTATTGATCTGACTGGTCATCCACACAAAACCATGGCTCACAATATTGCTCACCGCGAAAGGTGGCCTCGCTGTCAGAGTATTCGGCTGAAATACTGAAAAAGCCATCGTCGCCTAACGCGAAACCTTTATTCCCAGTAACGGTAATTTGATCGCCATCTCCTTCGTAGTAGCTGCCGTAGTCGGCAGTGAACGAGCCGCCTTCGGTGTTATTTTTTAATTGAAAGTTGATAACACCTGCAATGGCATCTGAGCCATATTGCGCAGCTGCACCGTCGCGCAACACTTCAACACTTTGAATTGCTGCGGTTGGAATAGTTGCGATGTCTGGCCCCTGTGTGCCAGAACCGCCAATTGAAACAAGTGCGGCCCTGTGACGACGTTTAGAGTTAACCAAAACAAGCGTTTTATCGGTGGGCATACCTCGAAGCGTTGCTGGACGGATAAAGGTTCCGCCGTCGGAAATGGGTTGACGGCCTACGGAATAAGAGGGAACGAGTGTCATAAGAACATTGTTCATATCGGTAAACGCAACGGCTTCAACGTCTTCGGCGGTGAGTACATCAACCGGTACAGGAGAGCTGGTTACCGAACGCGGTGCACCGCGGGCACCAACAACGGCAATGCGTTCTAGGTCTTTGGCTTCTGTGGTTTCTTCAGTCACTTCTTGCGCCTGTACAAGCAATGAAGTAGTGAAAAGTGTTAATCCGGTAAGTGCGTAACGTACTGCAGTGTGGAGCTTTTTCTGTTTCATTTGTGTTCCCAATCGTGCTTATTGCTACTTAGTTTTGTGGGTGTGGATTATTAAAATCTGCACTCTTTTTAGGCACGCACGAGCACTACTTTGATGCGAGAAGCATCTTGTTATTGTTGTCTAGCCACTCGTGTACAAGAACAAGGCTAAAAACTCTTTGGCTTTGCAGGAAGAAAGAAGATTATTCAGGGGTATAAGAAAAATATTGAGCCGTCTCACAGGGCGCTAATTTAATGCTATTAGACTTAAGTATGGGGGAAGACAAGATTTTCATGCCCCACTGCTTTTAGCTCATTTTTACAATTTTGCTTCATATAACTTAATGGAATGGCATATTCGTTGCTGCCATCTTCGTTAAACCGTTCCCGTTCTAGAACTCACCACCTTTGTAAGGAGAGCAAGTGCATTCAAAACAGCTGCATTATTTTGTTATGACGGTGCGTAAGGGGAGTATTGCTGCGGCGGCGAGAGCATTGGATATCGCTCAACCCGCCATTAGTCAGCAGTTGGCAAGTTTAGAAAGAGAGATGAAAGCGACGCTGCTTGAAAGAAGTTTTTCGGGAGTAAACCTAACATCGGCGGGCGAAGTTTTTTATAAACATGCATTAAAGCTGCTAACCGAAATAGACAACGTTAAGGCCGCATTGGAAGCCTTTCAAACTGGACAAAAGAAGGTAGTAAAAATAGGAATGCTACCATCAATCGGCAATGTGCTTTCTTTACCGCTGCTCACGGAAATAACGGCGAACCATAAAGGGCTCAAAGTCGAAATCAGCACTGGACCGTCTTACACCATTAATGATTGGCTTGAGTCAAAGCAGGTGGATGTTGCGCTTACTTATCAGCAAGCTGTCGACCCTAAATTCATGCGAGTCACACCGCTAATTCAAGAAGATCTTCATTTGGTTTTTTCTGCTTCCTCATCGTGTGAACAATACGCCAAGCTTCGAGATAGAACGACGATCCGTTTTTGGGAAATCAGTGAATTACCTTTGCTGTCACCGGGTAACAAAGATGCATTGGGTCAACTAATTGCTGACTATGAAAAAGCAACGGGCGTTAGTTTGCAGCACGATTTGGCTTATTCTGGACAACTCATGACTGGCCTTAGGCAAGTTATGCAGGGAGAAGGCGTGATGATCCTTCCTACATCAGCTATTTTTCATTTAAAGGAGTCTGGCCTAGTTTCATCACTGAAAATAACACAGCCAGAAATGCAGCGTACTGTACTCGCTGCGACAAACAAAAGTGCCAAGACGCTGCTAGATAGCAGTCCGATCATTGATATTCTCAGAAAAGTAGTGGCTCAAGAAAACGCACTGAAACACTGGTGCGGTACGTTAGAATTTGCCGCTTCATCGTTCATAGCGCAACCTGCATAGCACTGTGCCAACACAAGATGAGGCTAAATCTCGCGTACGACGAGAATAATGCAACCCGTTAAGTGCAAAAGAGCACTGGGTTAGTCGTTCTGGGGCAGTTCAATATCAACAAGCACAGGTAAATGATCTGACAAGATTCGAGTTTTCGCATTTTTTAATTTTCTGCACGCTTTTACCTTGATGTCGTCAGACACCCATACTCTATCAAGTGCAAATACAGGAAAGTGGCTTGGAAATGTTGCCCCCACTTTTTGCTGTAATAGCAATTCGTTAAGTGCTTTAAACGCTTTTGAGAAAAACTGCCACTCGTTGAAATCACCGGCTAGAACTAGAGGGATTTGCTTCTCTTTCATCTTCAAAGAAAGGTGCTCATGAAGCAAAGAAAACTGTGAGCGACGTTCTAGCTTCTTAAGCCCCTTATGGGTATTCACCACCGTAAGGGGGGTCTTCTCTGTCTTGAGCTCTACAATCTGAACATTTCTAGGCTGTCGCCCGTTTTGGCTGACATCCAGTGTATCGTGCGCTAATACGTCAAAGCGAGTTAGGATGGCGTTGCCATACCAGCCATCAGATTCCCTAATGGCTGGTGATGGAATGAGCTTAAACGTGTTTTCAGCGCAGATATCTTTAACGTCCTGTGCTGTATTTCGCTCAGAGGGACGAGTATCCATTTCTTGCAGCAGCACCACGTCGGCGCCACTGTTTGCCAAAAATTGCCCTATGCGTTTGTAATCGTGCTTTTTGTCTCTACCTATTCCGCTGTGAATGTTGTATGTCACTATGCGGCACATTTCTCTACCTCATCTTTGTCACTATTATCACTGGCAGTATCTTGATTACCCGACTCCTTTCGAGCTTGGTAGTATCGGGCAAATTTTTGCGAGCCCCAAATCATAAGGCCCCATAAAACGATACCGCCAACTAAATAGCTAATGGTTTCCACAGAAGGGTTTTGCCAAATTTGTGCTATCGAATCACCCACAAGCCCTTTCGCAATCATGGGCGGGAACATGCCTAAAAATGTCCCTACTAAAAACTGGAAAATGCCAATAGATGAGATACCCGCTACCAAATTCACCAAACTAAAGGGCGCTACAGGCAACATTCGAATGGCCGCGACGCCAACGATACCGCTACGCTTTAGTTTTTCATCAACGGCAGCTACCTTTGGACCACCAATTTTTCTAAGCCCCGCGTTGCCTGATAGCTTGCCTATTCCAAACATAATTGCAGAGCTCATTAGTGCTCCCATGATGCCGTAGATGGGCCCCCATATAGGGCCAAAAATAGCAGCCACAGCAAGTGACAGTACAGTGACCGGGAAGAATAAAACGCCGCCGACCACATAGACCAGCAACACGGTAGGCAGAGCAAAGTACGTACCACGACTTTTCTCTAGAAAGGCGTTAATGCTGTCGGAACTTAACCATGGTATGGACTGGCTAGCCCAAAACATAAGCCCGCCAAGAACAGCAATGATGGCAAGACCAATCAAAATCATAATACTGCGACGTCTTGGGTTGCGTGCAGGCATAGCAGCTCCATCAAAGGTTGGCACCGAAATAAGGGGTTCTTCAGGGTCAGATAACGCTCTGAACACATTCTTAACGGATTGTTCGGTAAACACCTCATCGCGAACTTCGGTAAGTACGTAGCCGTGTGCTATCTGATCCTGCATTAATGCTTCAACCGGATATTCATTGTTGAATAACGCCGGCATTGCATCAATATCACGCCCCGTGTGCTCTGCGAGTAAGTCGTTTCTCACTTGCTCAATACACGCCTGATTGTCTTTTGTGTTACCAAACAGCACCGTGTCGATTTCGGTGTCTAGCGTCATTGAGCGATTACTCAAGTTTGATGACCCGATAACAAGGTATTTGTTATCGATGGTCATCACTTTGGAGTGGATGCGCTTGTATGCCTTGCGGCCTTGCATGTCTTCAATTGAAGAATAAGTCAGTTTTACTCGCTTAGGGTCAATCCCTTTTTCTAAAATTTCCTTGAATTCTATGCGGCTTGCCCAAAATGCTTCGCACTCAAACTTACCTTTTGGCTCGTAGGAACTTACGATAATGACCGAAAGATTAGGTTTCAGTTTGAGCTGCTTATTCAGCGCTTCAGCGATCTCCTGACGCGTTGTAAATTGATTCTCAATGTAGATTACAGACTCTGCTTCACCGATAAGATCAAGCAGCATATGACGTACCTCTTGAGCAGGCTCGACCTCATCCATAAATGGAATTGTTCTGGCAAGTGCACACTCTACGTCTTCAAAAAGGGGAGGATAATCTTGTGGCCAAGCATCAGGCAACGGGGCATTTTCATCAATGCGCGCGTCCTCGCGGATATCAATAGGTGAAGAGTCAGCAACACGCTGCCACCTCCATCGAACTAATTTTGAAAAGTCGGCTACTACGGGTCCACTTGATACCATTTGCACATCATGAAGAGGACCATACTCCCCATCAGGCCCATCACGCTCTTCTGAAACTACGGGATGGTCACGGGTATCCCAGCGGTTAGTGGATACATCCATTCCACCTGAGAATACGAGTTCATCATCGATAACCACAATTTTTTGGTGCTGACTTCCGCCCATCGGAATCGTGTCATCGAGCTCGGTTTGCACATTGTCTGGAGTTTTTTCTTCCCACACTTCCTTTGCCCACATTTCGCGCTGCGCGAAAAAGGCTAGCGATGAGTCCCAACGTAGCAGGTAAATTTTAATGTCAGGATTTTGCTCAGCTTTCCACTTAAGTAAATCACTTATTACGCTCGGTGCTTCACTGTTCGCTTCGTCGTCGCCTCTCAGCAAGCGAATGCGGCTATCTATATCCCATCCCACAATGAAGATACTGTGCTTAGCTTTAACGATAGAGCTGTGCAAGGCTTTATAATAGTTTCCGCAATCTATCAAAGGTGTAGAAAAACGAGCCTTGCTCTCTACCCAACAGTTTTGACCGGGTTGAAATACACTCTTTCCTGATTGCATGTGACGTTTCCTATTTATTCACTTTTCACTATTTGTATTCTGTTGCAGAATTTGTACCTCTATAAAACGAAAGAACGATAAATATAAGTAAATGATTTTTATAGATAATTAGAGTTTTTGAGCTCGTGTGTAAGATGTGTCAGTTCGCAATGTGTAATATTTTCACTGTAAAACGAGTTTAATATTCACAGTTGGAAAAACAGGCGCTAGATAAATTAAGTTTTATCCGAAGACTATTAAGCGATAGAAGCGGCACGAGCAGGTGAAATGGGAAGAGGGTTTGCTGTTGTGGCTGATGAAGTACGAACGTTAGCAGGTAACTCCCAGTCCTCATCCAATGAAATTGACAACTTAGTTAAAACGACAGTGTCAAAAATTGAGGAACTGGCGCAGCTCATCCAGAAAATAGATGGGTAGCAAAAAGTAAAAAGCCTTGGCAGTGTTGCCAAGGCTTTAGCATTCTCACTAAGTCACGTTGTTAAACGTGAGGCAACAAATGTCTTAGAAACGATACTCAACACCAATACTGGCTTGCTTAAGATCGGTTTCAAAATCGGTGTCGTCGATGTCATCAAACGCTTCGTCTGCATCAAGCTCTGTATCATAAACAGTGTACTCGGCGTTTACTAAAAAGTTACTAGTAATCGCGTAGCTTAGACCTGCGCCTACAAACAAGCTTTCGTCATCGTTATCACGTGAAACGCCAGCAAAGTTATACTCGGTTTCTGACCAAAGTTGACCTGCTTTCGCGTAGAGAGAAAAACGCTCGGTTAATGGAAGAATACCCTTGATCGCCGCTGTGTAGCCGTCTGTTTCAGCACCTGCAAGGTCGTTACCGTAATCACCAAAATCGATGTAACCACCTTCAATTGCAATCCACTCATTGAATTTATATCCAACAAGGCCTTGCCAAACATCTTTGTCATCGTCAAAGTCATCTTCACCTTCAACGCGTAGGTAACCGTAATTACCACCTACATAAAAACCACTGTCTTTTGCTTCAATTTGATTTGATTGAGCATGCGCACCGAATGAAGCCATAGCACTGATAGAGGCAACAGCTGCAAGTCCGGTAAGTGTCTTAAGTGTGTTTTTCATAAGTTCATCCTCATTACTTCTTTAACATTCCATCGACTTCTTATCTGAAGTTAATGCGTCTTTAATTGCATCATCTCTGTATCAATTGCTGTGCCATGGTAGAAATTGCAGAATGTATTTCAATTAGATGAAAACTTTACATAAACCGACACTTTTTAGTTGGTTATTTAGCCGCTTATAGAAAGTATGGAAAAGTTTCACTCTTCAAGAAGCGAAAAAATTTCCCAATCTCTGAAAGAGATTCACAGATCTAGCTCATTTTCCGCATTACATAGTTCTACTGAGCGACAGTCGTTTACGTTATAAAGTGAACTGGGTTTTTAAGGTATTGAAATTAATGAACTTTTCATTGATTGGATTTTCTAATCAGTTGAATTCATTTTATCAACTGTAAATATTCTCTAAGCCTGTCTATCTTTTAACTGCTTATGAGGTAAACAAAATGTTAACAAATTAGTGGTGTGATTCGCACTCACGCTTTGGTAACTACAACAAACTCAGACGGGAAAAGACCATGACTATAAACAGGTTTAAAAAAACCACAGTATCAGTACTTGTTGCCCTATCGCTTGGTGCAACAGGGGCTATTGCCAACGATCAAATTAGTAAGCCTGCGGGTGCTAAAGGCACGGGCACTGCTAAAGCTTTTCAAGCGAAAAATAATCAATTTTGGTGGCCTGATCAGCTCGATCTCTCTCCGTTAAGAGATCACGATAATCGCTCAAACCCACTAGGTGATGATTTCAGTTATGCAAAGGCATTCGCTAAGCTAGATCTCGACCAAGTAAAAAAAGATGTTAATGAGCTACTCACTACTTCTCAAGATTGGTGGCCGGCAGACTTCGGAAATTATGGTCCTTTCTTCATTCGACTTTCATGGCACAGTGCAGGTACCTATCGTACGCTAGATGGTCGTGGCGGTGGTGACGGTGGTCAAATGCGTTTTGATCCGCTGAACAGCTGGCCAGACAACGGAAACCTTGATAAAGCGCGTCGCTTGCTTTGGCCTATTAAGCAAAAGTACGGTGAAAGTTTATCTTGGGGCGACTTAATGATCCTTGCGGGTACCGTAGGCATGGAAAACATGGGCTTTGACACCTATGGATTTGCGGGTGGTCGTACCGACGATTGGGAACCTGACATGGTTTATTGGGGCCCAGAAGTGGAAATGCTTGCGAGCGATCGTGAAGAGCGCGACGGTAAGCTTCAGCGTCCGTTGGGGGCAACGCACATGGGCTTGATCTATGTTAACCCTGAAGGCCCTAAAGGTGTGCCTGATCCGATGGGATCTGCTAAAAATATTCGCACTGCATTTGGCCGTATGGCGATGAATGATGAAGAGACCGTTGCCCTAATAGCGGGTGGTCATACATTTGGAAAAATGCACGGCGCACACAAGCCTGCTGATTGTTTAGAAGCTGAGCCAGGCGGTGCAGGCTTAGAAGAGCAGGGACTAGGTTGGAAGAACAATTGCGGTAAAGGCAATGCAGAAGACACAGTAACGAGCGGTTTGGAAGGTGCTTGGACACAGCTACCTACTAAATGGACGAGCCTATATCTCCAAAACTTATTGGGCTTTGAGTGGAAGCAAACTCGCAGTCCTGCCGGCGCTATCCAGTGGATCCCTACCGATGAATCGCTTCATAAATCAGTACCAGATGCGCACGTAGAAGGTAAGAAAAATCCTCCTGTGATGACTACCGCTGACTTGGCGCTTAAGTACGATCCAGAGTATCGAAAAATTGCCGAGCGCTTCTTAGCGGCTCCCAAAGAGTATCAAACGGCATTTGCCAAAGCGTGGTTCAAGCTAACTCACCGCGATATGGGTCCTAAGGCACGTTACTTGGGTAACGATATCCCAGAAGAGAACTTCATCTGGCAAGATCCAGTGCCTAAAGCTGACTATAAAGCGATCTCAGATAAAGACGTTAAGAAACTTAAAGCTGACATCTTAGACAGTGGCTTAACCGTTCAGCAACTTGTGAAAACGGCATGGGCGGCAGCGTCTAGCTTCCGAGCATCTGATTTACGCGGTGGAGCGAACGGTGCTCGTATTGCCCTTGAACCGCAAATGAATTGGGAAGCCAACGAGCCTGAAACCGTTCAAGCCGTTGTTTCTAAGCTTAAAGAGATGCAAGAAGATTACAATTCACGCATGTTTTCTAAGAAGAAAGTATCTCTTGCTGACCTCATTGTGATTGGCGGCGCGGCAGCAATTGAAAAAGCGGCGGCAGATGCTGGCGTCAAGGTTACTGTGCCAGTGGTTCCGGGTCGAACTGATGCTACGCAAGAGCAAACAGACGTTAATTCGTTTTCATTGTTAGAGCCAACAGCCGATGCGTTTAGAAACTATTACAACGCAGAAGCTAGCTATCGTTCGCCAACCGACATGCTGGTAGACAAAGCCGATCAGCTTAATCTAACGGTACCAGAAATGACTGTTTTGCTTGGTGGTCTGCGTTCATTGGGAGCAAATACAGGTGGCACTAGCCACGGTGTATTTACTGACAAAGTAGGCACGCTTAACAACGATTTCTTCGTAACGCTTCTTGATATGGGCGTTAAGTGGAGAAAAACAGATAACCCGTCGGTATATGAAGGTGTAAACAGAACTACTGGTGAAGTTATGTATACAGGTACGCCTGTAGACTTGGTCTTTGGATCAAACAGTGAGCTGCGTGCAGTGGCCGAAGTTTATGCCTACGACAACGCGAAAAGCCGTTTTGTTAAAGACTTCGTCGACGCTTGGACCAAAGTGATGACGCTAGACCGTTTCGATTTACGTCACGATCTAAACGCCAGCTTGGGTAAATAGATGCGGTATAACTGCTATCGCGAATTAGCTTAACAACTAATTTTCAATAGACATAAAAACTAAAAGGGCGCTTCCGCGCCCTTTTTAATTGATTTCTATAAGTTGTGTTATGAATTCTTAATGTGATTAAAACGCCCGTGAGACCATCGCAAACCCACCTTTAATTCGATACACTGAACCTTTATTTTTCGCTTCTATAGACAATTACCACAATGGCTAGTCTTCAACGAACGTTGGTCAATTTAGAAATGCTAAGCGACGATATTAATGCACTTCACGTCGACGCACTTAATACGCACGCCCACATTAAGCTTTTACACAATGTGTTGAATGAGCTAAAGAACGCCGAGCAATTTGTTGCCTTAGAAACAGAGGCCAGTTTCCAAAAGTCGTTATCCGGCTCACTGTTTGAAAACATATTTGAGCGAAAGCGTATGGTAGGTGTTTACATAAAGCTGGTGGGCTATGTTATTACAGCGTGGGAAGCGACCAATAAAGCGAATGCAATCATCAGTGAAAACTTCGATTCAAGTGCCGATAAACGATTGGAGTTACTGCAGGTAAAAGCAATCAAAGCCAAATCTCAATTAAAAACTGTAGCGTCAGCGATGGGCAAAGAAGACTATGCAAAGTTTGTCCAGACGTTAGGTCTGTCTGCCCAAGAGTGGCAATGGGATACGCTTCGCGCTAGGTTTTAGCCAGCGCGAAGGTATGACTGAAAGCGCTCATGTCATGAGCGACTTTAGCTACGGTGTGGTATTTCGAATACCAATGCCTTGTTCGTTGATAACCCTTACTTCGCGTTGAGGGAACGGTATTTCAATGTTGTGCTCGCGCAATGTTTCAAACACAGTAAGCAGCAAATCGCCACCCACGCGGTTTTTACCATCGTCCACCCCTTCCATCCAAAACTCAACGAACATGTTAACGCCAGAGTCGCCAAAGCTATCTATTTCACAGTCAGGAAGCTCTTCAAATGGAACATCATCGCCACTGATCACCTGCGGGTGTTCCGATACCGCCTCTTTAATAATCTCTACCATCGCGCGGATATCAGTTTTATAGGCGACAGAAAAGTCGATGCGGTAACGTTGTTTTTGGTTTTTGTGTGTCCAATTTATTAGCAAGGAGCTGATAAACTTTTCGTTAGGCACCAGTACATCTTTACCGTCATATGTCTCTAATACGGCATAGCGCATTTTAAATTCTCTGACGATACCTTTCTGCCCGTCTTCCAATTCAACGTAATCGCCTACGGTCAACGATTTATCCAATAAAATAATGATGCCCGAAATGAAGTTTGATGCGATGGACTGCAGACCTAAGCCTAAACCCACACCTACTGCACCACCGAACACGGCTAATGCGGTAAGATTAATTCCCATGACGTTAAGCAATAAAAGAAAGACCACACAGAACAGGGCAACTTCAAACAGCTTTGCGAACACTTCTTTGGTAGAAACGTCGAGCGACTTATGGTTTCGAATAATATCTTGACCAATGGCGTTCGAGCTGCGGCCTAGCCAGAACAGCAAGCCACCAAACAACAGTACTCTTGTTACGCCATACGCTGAAATTTCAACATTGCCGATTGATATTGCCATTGACTCCAATGCTGAAGTTATCAGCGGAAGCACGCCAACTAAGTGTAAAAATAGGATGGGTAAACCCACCCATCGCATAAACGCTGCAATGGTGTTGTTTTCGACAAAACCAGTAATCAAGGAATTAACAAACAGCATTAGTGCTACAACAACGGCTATTTCCAATAGCCATGCATCAAACTGAAATTGCGCCCCCAACACGGTAGTAAGCTTTAGCATACTGATGGTGATAAGCGGGAATAGTGCCTCACCCAGATTGTATAAAAAGCCGTGCATAGTATGTGCGCCTTGCTGCGGCTTTTCTCGGGTAAACTTAAATGGCTTTTTTACTTGTCGTGCAAGCAAAAACGCAACGCAATAAATAATTGCGATTGTTGTAAGCTGGATAACAAAGCTATCAGACATCACCGATGCTTTAACTAAAGCCAACTTTTCCTCAAAGTGCTGGGTTAAACTATCAACATTCATGTTTTCTACTTCACTTGTTTACCACACTGCAGCAGCGTGGATGTAATTTGAGCGTGGAATAACTGCGCGCTTTTTATCTGTTATAACAAATATGGTAAAGCTTTTTTTATCTATCCAACAGAAATTGGCTATCAAGTTGTCTTTAATTTCAAAGGTTTTGAGGTGTTTTTACGTAGAAGAGCCCTGTTTAACTTGTTTTTTTAATGCACACTTTTAAAAGCTAAATGTCTTAAGGTGTTGATAAATATAATTAAACTCTGTTACTTGAAAAGTTTACGTTTCTAGGTCGCAAAATTCGTACTAAATAGATATTTATCGTTTTGATAGAAATATAAATATAACAATATCTCTCCTAAAAATGAGGGAAGACGGTACGGTTCAAGACCATTCTCTTAGTGCGAAAAGCCGATAAAACTTCCCATGCTCTTAAGCTATGTAAATCGGAACTTATTAAGTGAAACGTCAGACGAGCTTAACTAGATTTTGAACAAAAAATGCGCTGGTGGCTTTCGGCTTTTAGTGGTAGACTCCGCGCGCAATTTGTAAGAGTAAACACCTACGTTCTTTTCTTGATGTCAAACACCAATAAGCCAAGTTGGCAATGGCGTATCTCTTTAGGTTTTCCCAGTAATCTATAACCCCCACGGTTAGCAATAAAGCACTAACGCTTATACCTTTGCGGTATGCAATTTTTTATAAATACCTATGACAGGAGTTTATTAATGTCATTTACCCAATTAGGGCTCGCTGAACCCTTGTTAAAAGCTATTGAAAAACGAGGGTTTAGTACACCATCACCAATCCAGGAAAAGGCAATACCAGAAGTATTGCAAGGAAAGGATGTGTTGGCAGCTGCGCAAACGGGAACAGGGAAAACTGCAGGATTTGGACTTCCTATTTTACAGAGATTGATGGAAGGACAACCTGTATCTGGCAACAATGTTCGGGCACTTATCTTAACACCCACGCGAGAACTTGCTGCTCAGGTAGAAGAGAGCATCAGAGCGTTCAGTGAGTTTTTGCCGTTAAAAACTGCCGTGGTATTTGGTGGTGTAGGGATTAATCCTCAAATGATGAAGCTGCGTAAAGGTGTGGATGTGTTAATTGCTACGCCTGGACGACTGCTTGACCTCTACCAGCAAAACGCTGTTAAGTTTTCTCAGCTTGAAGTGTTGGTATTGGATGAAGCCGACAGAATGCTTGATATGGGCTTTATTCACGACATTAAGAGAGTACTGAAGCTATTGCCACAAGAGCGTCAAAGCTTACTGTTTTCAGCCACGTTTTCTGATGAAATCACTGCGCTGGCGAAAACAATAACGCGCAACCCTGTGAGTATTTCAACCGCGCCAGCGAATACCACGGTAGAAGCGGTTCAGCAGCACTTAGTGACCATTGATAAATCTAAAAAGACGACCGCGCTTATTTGTCTGATCAAACAGCAGAAGTGGGAGCAGGTGTTAGTGTTTAGCCGCACGAAACACGGTGCTAACCGTATTGCAGAAAAGCTAACTCGGTCAAAAATTCCAAGTGCCGCTATTCACGGTAATAAAAGCCAAGGAGCGAGAACTAAAGCGCTTGCTGACTTTAAAAATGGCGCAATTAAAGTGCTGGTAGCCACCGATATCGCAGCACGCGGTATCGACATTAGTGAATTGCCTATCGTTGTAAACCTAGACTTACCCAATACGGCAGCTGATTATGTTCACCGAATTGGTCGTACAGGGCGCGCAGGCGCTAGTGGACAGGCGTGGTCATTTGTATGTGCTGAAGAACTGCAAAACCTGAAAGATATTGAGACGCTGATTCAAAAGCTGCTTCCTCGTGAAACGTTGGAAGGTTTCGAGCCTCAGCAAGCCGTGCCTGTTACCACGCTGTCTAAGCCTAAAAAGCCCAAGAAGCCGAAAAAGCCGAAAGCACCACAAGGTGAGAGCGGCAGCGAAAGTAAACGAAGTGGCGAGAATAAAAAGCCGGGTCAACGCCAAGGCAACCGTAGCGGAAACGGTAATCCGCGCGCAGGTAAACCGGATTCGCGCAACAATAGCGGTGGAAAGCCTGCAGGTCGAAGACGCTCAGGAAGTGAAGGAAGTGCCGCTAAACGACCAGCTAAGCGCAGAAGTAATCCGTCAAATAGCACCACTAATAATACGGCGTCAAACAGGGCAAAAGCGTAAACAGTTGAACTGCGCTTCATAAAACCGAGTTTATTAAAAAAGGGCCGTTGGAAAGGCCCTTTTTAATGTCCGTATTCTTTGTTGCGTCACCTTGATATAGAAACACTATACTTGCGATAACACGCCGCGATTACGAACATCTTAAATCTCGCTGAGTGGGTAATAAATTATGTGGACTGGTATTAGGGCCTATTGATCTTTGTTGTACATTTTTGCAGCGGTCTGTGTGCCATCTAGACAAGGCGAATGTTTGACGGTTTAGTGGTTCTAAATCGAGAACATTCAACGCAGTATAGATGGCACAAAGGCGCTGCCCGAAGGGGTCGTTATGGAAGCCTTTTACTCTTTGTCACAGTCCTTTAACTTAGCCCGCTAGGCTTGCAGGACTGTTTCGCGATTAAAAGGCTTCCATTTAGACCAAAATTCGTACACCAAAGGTCAACAGGCCCTAATTATGTTCCCACGAAAACGGATTGTAGTGTCGCAATGCTGGCGTGGTGTTGACTCCGTTGCCATTCTCAGAATCTAACGTAAGCTCGGCGCGCTTTATCAGCGTTTTTTGCAGTTCAGTGCGAAACCCTTTGGTCTCTTTCCATAGCTCGTTAAGCCCTTGTGGGGTATTACCTTGTAAATCTAGCGCAAGTAGCGGACCCAGTTTGTCATAAGCGCTTTGTAATCTGAGTGCTTGCTCTTTATTGTAAGCTTCTTCTTCATCTGTCGCTTCCCAGTTAATAAACGGGGCTTTTTGCGCAGTTGTCATTGCAGGAAAGCGAGAGAAATACTGAATATACTCCGATAAGGGAATGCTGTCAGCGCGCCCCCATATATCCATTGTCGTTCTGTTTAACAATGCGCTGGTTTTAGGTTCAACCACCATTACCGTTGGTGTGGCGTAATAAATGGGGTAGTCAAATCGCTCGGTTATATTTCTTCTGTCTTCAAGTGTTCCCACATCAACAAATACGGTTTCATAATGAGCGCGTAGAATAAGGTCCATTTCCTTTGTCGCAAAACGCTCAGCTAAGCCAGTACTGTCGTGGCACCACTGAGCACCCAGTACAACCAAAAGTAATTTGCTTTGTTCCACAGCTCGCTGCTGTGCATTGACCACATCTTGATAGGGTGATGCAGACGGAGCGTAAGTGTAAGGACTTTCATTTTGAGTACTTACACAGCCATTTAACGTGGTGAAAGTGGCAATTAGGACAGCAATGTTCAGGCACTGTCTAAAAAAACGGGCTCGGCGAGTAATGAAATTTTTTTGCATACGGTTATCAAAATAGTAGTTAAATCAACAGCAATGTAGCATAAAAAGGATGCAGCGACGCACCTAAAACGCAGTAGAGTAACTTAAGCACTGTAGGACAAAGTCAGGCAAACTCGGGTGCCTGTTGGTTTGTTCTGGGAAATATCAAACTCACCATTTATCAACTTTGCGCGTTCTCTCATCGACAGCAGGCCGAGTGTGGGTTCAGCGTTTGCTAGTTGGGCAATATGCTCAGGGATGCCGCCGCCGTCGTCAGTAACGATAAATACGGCACTGTGTTGCGCATAGTTGATATCAATACTGAGCGACGTCGCATTGGCATATTTTATACTGTTTGTCACCGCTTCCTGCACAATGCGATAGATATGTATTTTCTGGTCTGAATCGAACGGTACTGGCGTGCCGCTAACGTTAAACGAATAGTCTATGTTTGCGCGCTTGAGCGTGGTAATGATCTCTGAACGTTGGATCACGCTTTCAATGGGAAGTGTATCAATACCGGACGGACGTAATCCTCCTAAGCTTTTCTTCATTGCGTGGTATAGAGCATCTATCTTATTGAGCATCATGTCGTTGTCGCTTTCTCTGCTATCTAGCGACAGTTGAAGTTTCAAATCGACTATGCGGTGACCAAAGTCGTCGTGTAAATCCCGCGATAAGCGCTTTCGTTCATCTTCTTGCACTACCACTAATTGACTGGCCAGTGCCTGAGCGCTTTGCACCGATAGTTCAAGAGCCTCGTTTTTCTTCGCAAGCTTCATATTCAACAAGGTAGATTGGTTAATTGAAGCACCTAAAATGAGGCAACTTGTACATGATGCTAAGATGTAAAACTGATGCTCAATGGGAGGAAGTGCGCTCTGGCTTGCCACCACGAACGCAGTAATACCTATGAGTAAACACGAAAACGCACTGCCAACTATGGCATAGCGATACGATAAAAACAGCGCGGGGAAAACCGCTAGATACTTAACCTGATAGCTGATGTTAATTTGTTGGGAGTAGGCATAGCTGCTCAGCACCAGCAAAACCAGCCAAGCGATTGTTGTAAGGTACAGTACTAAGTGACTCTTAGGGATAGATGGCCGTTTATATAATGCGAAAAGAAAAGGACAAAGAACAACAATTCCTACAAAGTCACCTAATGAAAAATCAAACAAAATAGAAAGAAAAACATCTATGCCTGTTTGCAGTTCAATAGCCCTTCTGCCCAGAAATACCGCCCCAAGAGCAACACTTATAAGAACACCAAAAGCCAACGTGGCAAGGGTGCTGGAAACATTGTCTATATAAGGTGCGCTAAAGCGACGTCTGAATAAATAAACGCATGTACAAATTACCGCGGGTGACAGCACTAAATGGACTAAATACCAACCTATGGTTCCACTTAAAAACGCCGTATTGTCGAGAATGCCACCGGGGTGAAATAAAATGAAGTGGGTTGATTTTTCTGCGATGAGTAGCAGTGGCCAGCTGTAAATTGGCAGTAGTAAAAACGCCGCCAGGCGAACTCCAGCAGGCAAATACCAGCTCACCGTACCTGAAATAATTTCAAATTGGGTGCTGAACAACCACACGCCGTGAAATAGCGCGGTATAACCTAATCCCATTAGTAAATAGGTAACGTTGAAATACCGCGTTAAATTCATCAATTTGCTTTGACTAGCGTGTCGTCGTAGATAACGTCAGAAACGTCGAGGTACCCAGTTTCTAACGCAATTCTAAGTAAACCAAATTGGGAGGTTACATTGAGTTTCTTGTAAATATTAGTTCTGTGAACCATCACTGTTTTCGGGGCAGTATCTATGTAGTAAGCAATCTGTTTTGGCTGGAATCCTTTTGCTAACAGTAAGAAAATTTCCTTTTCCCTTTCAGTAAGGATAGAGGTTAGCTGTTTATCACCGAAAGCTAACTTTTTACTAATATCTGTGCTTAGATAATTCTCGCCCTTCTCTAGAGACTCCAACGCGTCCATCAATTCTTTAGTGGCGGCATTCTTTGTAACGTAGCCATCGGCGCCGAGCTCAAGCGCTTTACTGATATAGCCAACATGATCATACATGCTCAGCATTAAGCACTTTATAAACGGCGCGTCTTTCTTGATTTTTACTAGCGTATCGAAACCACTTTCCTGTGCTAATGAGATATCTAGAATGGCAACGTCAATATCGTCTAACGTAGCGAAGGAGGGAAGAGCATCCAGAGAGCTTACTGCGTAAGAAACATGCCAGCCATACTCTTGCTCGATGAGTGTTTTAATGCCATCCCTTACAATTTCGTGATCGTCAATAATGAGTATGTGCATGAAAAAATGCTTATTATTTCTTAATGCATCAAGTGTACGTTGTATTTGGCTTATAGTGAATAAGCCGATGGCTTAGAGTGGCGCTCTCTTTAATTCTCAGAATAAAAAAAGCCGGCCTATCCTTGGCCGGCAATTGCTTAACTCTTAACTGTTCAGCGTATCATTCGCCAACTGTCACGAAGAGGGCGTCAGCGATACGCAAACTACATTAAAGATTTACAGACACTGGTGCAGAGCATGCAGAGGTTTCGTCACAAACCATATAAGTATACTCACCAGGTTGAACGCCTCTGCTTCTATCGCGATAACGTCCAGTGTTGCTTACTTCTTCAAGTAGCTCACCGTTGCGATAAATCATTACAGTATCGGCCATCGAGCCACTATATGATAAATCTACGCGTAACGAACCGAATCGAGACAGCATAGCGCGGTCAATCTCGGCAACAATGTTGCTATCTGAAACTGATACGGTTTCTGTTGATACGCCAGTTTGGCCTTCAGAGTCGGTAACCGTAAGGGTTACGTCATAGGCACCTGTGCTCGCGTAAACATGCGTTGGGTTCTCTTCCGTTGAAGTAGAGCCATCGCCAAAGTCCCAGCTATAGCTGACAATGTCGTCATTAACGTCGTTACTGTTATTAGTAAAGCTTACTGATAATCCTGAAGCGTCATAGGTAAACGCAGAGTTAGGCGGTGTTGGGCCTACTTCACCAATACCGGTCACCACAAGGCTCCATGTGTTAACAGTGCCGTTGTCACCGTTGAACGTATCAAGCACGTTCAAGGTCCAATCGCCTGTTGCTACTTCGCCGTTAAAGGCATCAGAGTTATAGCTCTCAACGATATCATCTGTAGCGCCACCTTGATTCTGACGAAGAACGGTGGTCGTACCCTGAGGAGAGGTCAGTGATATTACGAGATCTCCGCTATAGGTGTGTGTGATATTTACCGACGCCTGCATACCGAATACGGTTAAGTCGTCAGGAACGTTAATCACTAGATCCACGCCGACATCGTCTGGATCTTCTTCATTCGGTAACGTAGGTACAGCATCACCAGAATACGCGTAAGGGAATTCGTTTAGCCCTTGAGGGTAAACATAAAGATTCGCTGATTTAGATTTCTCAATATCACCGCTTACACCGTTCACCGTAAAGCTGTACGGACCCCAAGGCGTGTCTTCAGATGTCTCTACGGTCAGTGTTACCGTATCGCCAGGCATTGCCGAGCTTGCACTTAAAGATGCGATATCACTTGGCTCTGCAAGCGATAGCTGTACTTCTTCTTCGTAGCCAGCAATTGAACCAACTTCAATAGTGAAGGTGTAGGTCTCACCCGCTTCAATTTCAGCTGAACCAGGTGTAATGCCCAGTTTAAAACCTGGAGTTGGATCAGCTTCTTCAAGTGCGTTAAGTACATTTAGGCGGTTGCCAGATACGGTGCGACCATCAGCCCATAGGCTAGTTTCACCTGTAGACATTAACAGCTCTTTCATTTCAGATGGCGTAAGTTCTGGGTTTAGCGACCACACAAGTGCTGCTGCACCCGCAACATGTGGCGTTGCCATTGATGTGCCTGAGTATGCCGCATAGCCGTTACCTGGTACTGTAGATAGGATAGCTGTACCCGGCGCCGCGATGTCTACGGTTTCAATACCGTATGAGTAGCCGCTGTCTCCGTCAGTACGAGTGTGGCTAGCAACTGCAAGCAGACTGTTTGTTGTAGTGACATAGTTAGACGGGTAGTTATCTACGTTGTCGTTGTTTGAACCGGAGTTACCTGCCGCAGCAACAAACAAAATACCCGCTTGGCCAGCTTCTTCAATAGCAGTTTCTAGCGCTTCACTATAGCCGCCGCCACCCCAGCTGTTGTTGGTAGCTTTAATATTGATGCCGCGGTTCTCTTTAAGGTCGGTGAAGTAATCGATACATTCAATAGCGCCAGCGGTTGAACCGCCGTCAGGACCTAAGAATTTACATGCAGCGATTGACACGTCATGGTTTACACCGACTACGCCAATTCCGTTTCCGCCCACAGCGCCAATTGTCCCGGCCACATGCGTACCGTGAGAATCATCGTCCATAGGATCAGAATCGCCGTTAAAGGCATCGATACCGTAAACATCGTCAATATAACCGTTGCCATCATCATCAATACCGTTTCCAGCAATTTCACCTGGGTTAACCCATGCGTTATCTGCAAGATCTTCATGATTGTAGTCAACACCCGTATCGATAACGCCGATGACCACATCGCTATCACCGGTTGTAATATCCCATGCTTCTGGTGCGTCAATATCCACATCTGCAGTACCGCCGGCTTGACCGGTGTTATTCAAACCCCATAGGTCACCATAAGAAGGATCGTTAGGTACCAAGGCTTTGCGGTACAAGAAGTTTGGCTCGGCGATTTTAACCGCAGGATTTTTCTTTAAGATTTCTATGGCGTCTTTTACAGACTTGCCACGAAGTTCCAGTTTGGCAATGCGACCATTTAAAAGGTTAGAGAAGCGATCATCTACCTCATCACGGTTTGCGTCACTAATTCGTGCACCTACCGAAGAGCGAGCGCGCATCTTTTCCGCTTTGCTTACATTTTCTTTGTACACAACGATAACGCTATCGTCGAAAATTTCGGCTTTTGCGGCGTGTGCATGACTAGATACCATTAGCGGTAGAAGGGCTAATGACAGTGCTGAAAGGCCTGTTTTAAAAGGCTTTGTTTTCATAATTAGATTCCATAATTAGCAATAATGCTTTAATCACAGAACCTTCTCGTTCGGTCTGATATAACTAACGGTTAAAACTTATAACGCAAATTTAAAAACCTGCCACCCCTAACAGTAAAATTTGCTCAAAAATACTACTTAACCACTAGGAAAAAGTGAGAAGAGAAGCCCAAAGTGGTACTTAATTACTATGACTTTTGACAGGTAGTTAAGATCTCTATGTCTTAGGGGCGCGCTGTAGCAATACCCGTTAAAAGACCCTACAAAAACTAGGTGGTCTTACCAATAATTACTCGGTGCGTGAATTTTCGTCAAATCTAGCACTATGGTATTACCCATAATAAATAACTTGCTGATTTAACGTGTGCTAACTGTATTTGACCTGTAATAAATACAACTTATTGGTGATGGATTCTCGCCGTCTTAAGGAGTGTTATAGAGGGGTCACCTTTGTTGTTAATCAAGGAAGCAGTCGTTCTCATGGACAAGAAGCTAAAGGTTAAAAAGAGCCAATTTGCTAATAACGCTCAGGCATGTAGAGCCGTTGCGTTGGCAGCCATTACGGGGTGCAGTCTTCTAACCGTAAATCTTCCTGCTTATGCTCAACAGTCCGACTTATCAACAAGCTCAGACATGGTGGAATCTTCTCTTTCAATGAGTCTGAATGCTCAAGCTATAACGATAGACGATGAAACGGTCTTCATCGCTGTTAGTCAGTTTGGGCTAAATAACATAACTAACATTATCCAAAGCGGCAACGGCGCCAACCTATCGAATGTTGTTCAAAACGGCAGTAATAACGAAGCTCTTATCACTCAGCTAGGTGAGGGGAACGTCGTTAATTTATTGCAGCAAAACAACAATAACTATTTCGAGATTATTCAAGATGGGTTCGACAATGTGGCCAATGTTAATCAATTGGGTGAACAGTCTTTTACTGTTTACCAGATAGGGAACGAAATGGTGATTAACATCACACAATATCAAGAATGATGTGATTGCCATAGGGAGACAAATGTGAAAATGAAAAAAACAAAAATAGCGAGTGCATTGCTTTTAGTAGCAGCGACAGGGTGGGCATCGGCTCAGGAAGTTCCAGCGAGTAAGACAGTTGATTTCAGTGCTTCCGCAGATTTTATTGCTGCAGCTGAAGGCAATGAAATTACGCTAACCCAAACGGCACCAGAGGGGAATGAGGTAGGTAATGAATCTATTTTAAGTCAGGAAGGTGACTTAAATGCAATTTTTGTAGAAGTAACGGGTGACGCAAACGAAGTACTAGCTTCGCAAATGCAGTCAGGTAATACCTTCTTTGCAAGTGTCACAGGTAACGGCAACTTCTTAGAATCTGAGCAAGATAGTTTAAATAGTACAGCCGATGTCGTTGTCGAAGGTGACGATAACACGGTTTCACTTGTTCAATTAGGTGATGGCGGCCCTATCGGTTTTATTTTTAATCGCTCAATAAATAGCATTTCGGGCAGTGGAAACACGTTGTCAGTGTATCAGGGTGACGGTGGTAACTGGGCCAATAATGCCATTGCGGGTAACGACAATACGGTATTTGTTGATCAAAGTGGTGACTGGCACGAATCGTATGTTCGCGAGCTAAGCGGTGATGCAAACGTTATCGATGTTATTCAAGACGGCTATTACAACGTGTCTGACTTAACCGTTGTCGGTTCAGAAAACGAAGTTGAAATTGACCAAGATGGCGACCAGAACGCTGTGGGTTGGAGCATGGTTGGCGACGGTAATGTGCTAGAGTTTGAACAAGATGGTGATGGCAACGAGATTACCACAGGAGTATTTGAAGGCTCTGGCAATGAAGTTAATATCGATCAAATCGGTGACGTTAACTTAGCTACCGTAGAAACTATCGGCGGACAAGCGAATACGTTCGAAATTAACCAAGTGGGCGAAGGCAACACGGCTTATGCCGGCGTAATTGGCTTATTCAACGAGTTTGATTTAACTCAGGTAGGTGATGCCAATGAAATCAGCACAGTTAATTTCGATGGCCTGTTTAACACCGTTGAAATTGAGCAAGATGGCGATGCCAACTTGGCGTTAGCACAAGCTGGTATTGGTGATGCAACTTACTACGCTGATGGCAACATCATTGAAATGTCTCAAGAGGGTGTTGAAAATACGGCATCAGTTGAGTTGGCAAGCAACGTTACATCAAGCTACAACGAAATTATGGTTTCGCAAACGGGCGAGCTTAACTTACTAGACCTATTGGTTAACGGTGACGACAATATTGTTAGTGTTATGCAAGAAGGCGTAGGAAACTGGGTAACAGACGACGCAGGTGGTCAGTTTGTTATTTCTGGTGATATGAATACATTTGAAGTTACGCAAATGGGTAACGATAACTTAGTTACAGGTAGTATTACTGGCAACGGCGGCACAGTAAGTGTTACGCAGGTTGGTGACTACAACGTAGCTACCGTTGTTCAGATGTAAACCTACAGATGTAAAAGTGAGTAGCCGGGCGTTTGCCCGGCTATATTCAGTAAAATGAAGTACTTGTATTGTTTCTCTCTTATCACACTGCTTTTTAGTGTGTTCTTTTCTCCGATTCACGCAGAAGAAATTCGGCTAGGTGGACTGTTGCTCGATAACAGTATTAGCCGCCAAGGCCACGAGTTTGCCTCTCGCATTAGCCAATACTGGCGAGAAGTCCCAGACAGTTCGGGTAAGAACCTTGTAGTTAAAGAAATTATTGTGCCACAAGCAGGTACTCTTCTTTCGGTGATTTACGACAATAGAGTGGTTTATCAAACGTACATGGGGCGTAGACAAGTACCGTTAGATGAAAAAGTACAGCAAGCCATCATGTTAGTTTTAGACGCGGTGGCAAACGCGAGTATAGACAGTAGAAGCCCAGATTTAGCAGGGGACGAATGGTAATGAAAAAAGGGATATTGATAGCAGCCTTAATCGCGACTGGCTCGTGGACTTCAGCTAGTGTGAAAGCAACAGAGTTGGTGTATGAACCGATCAACCCGTCATTCGGTGGTAATCCACTTAACGGATCATTTCTATTAAGCAAGGCGAATTCACAAAACGCTCATACAGCGCCTTACAGTGAGCGCTCCTATGACGAACGCCTTCAAGAATCACTCGAACGCGCCTATATCAATCGTATAGTCCGTGAAATCACAGACATCGCATTCGGTGAACAAGAATATGATGAAGATGGAAACCCGATAGACAGCATATTCAATCAGGATAGTATTTTTGTTAGTGGTGACTTTCAGGTAGAACTAATAACGAGTAATCCTGACAGCATTGTTGTGAACATTACTAACTTACTGACAGGTGAGGTTACTGTCGTTGAAATTCCACGGTTTGGGTAGGGAAACACATGAGAAGTACCGTTTTTTTAATAGTCGCCATGGCGCTTGCAGGATGCCAGTCCATCACTAATACGCTGCCGCCTGATACAACGGCCGCTGATGTAATTAAAGACAGTGCCACATTGTCTGAAGTAAAAAGCTTGCCAGCGCCTATGGGACAAATTCCGGTTTCTGTATATGCGTTTAGAGACCAGACCGGACAATATAAACCTAGCACTGGGGCAAGTTCGTTTTCTACTGCGGTGACTCAAGGCGCAACCTCTATTCTTGTTCAGACCTTAAGCGAGACATCGTGGTTTTTACCTGTGGAGCGTGAAGGGCTGCAGAACATTCTTACCGAACGCAAAATAATTAGAGCCGACGAAAGCAGCGGAGGTGATTTGCCGCCACTCACGACAGCGAGAATTATTATAGAAGGTGGGATAATTAGCTACGATACCAACATTCGTACCGGCGGCGCTGGTGTAGAGTACTTTGGCATTGGAGCGAGTGAGCTGTTTAGGGAAGATCAAATTTCCATTTACATGCGTGCAGTTGACGTGAGAACAGGTCAAGTATTGGTGTCGGTCTCAACATCTAAGAAAGTACTAAGCCAGGAGGTGAGAGCAGGCCTGTTTAGGTATGTTTCGCTTAAGCGCTTGCTTGAAGCAGAAACGGGCTACACGACTAATGAACCCATGTTCGAGTGCGTTAAACAAAGCATAGAAAAAGCGGTGACTGAGTTGGTGCTACAAGGAATGGAGAAAGGAGTATGGCGCGCAAAAGCGTAAGCGCCATACGCAATTAAATTCAATGGATTATCAGTTTAGATGCTTACTTGTTGTGTTTGGCTAAACTGATGATCGAACCACTTTATAAGTTCAACGCGATTTCGGCAGTCCGTTTTCCTAAATATGCTGTAAACGTGAGTTTTCACCGTATTTACGCTGATGTGTAAGCAGTCTGCAATCTCCTGATTTTGGGCTCCATCTGCAATTTTGCGTGTGATGGCCAATTCCCTCTTGGTCAGCACAGTATGTGACGATTGAAGTGCAGCAACGGGTTTTGCTTTAGACACTAAATTGGCATCAATATAGCGACTCATAATCTCGCGACTGAACCATTTGTTGCCCGCCTGAACTTGTTGAACACCGCGAACCAGAAGTTCTAAGCTATCTTCAATATGGAAAATACCATTAATACCATGTTGCAGTGCCGCATAATGAAAATCGACGTCAGACTCTGGCACGTTGAAAATGACTTTGTTCAACTCTGGGTTATCGTTGACTACAGGCAAGTTGAGCATAGCGGCAGAGTCACAATACTGCGCATCGATAAAGAAGGTATAGGTGTTATTAAGCACGCTTCGAGGTGGATGAATCGCACCGGTTGTGACGACAAATCCACATGACGGCAAAATACTTAGGAATCGTTCGTAAGCCCCATCCCTTCTAGTATTTTCTGAAAAACTTTTTCTTGTTAAAACGAACGCTTGATGTGACATGAAAGCTCCTTTTCGTGTCTATCAACCTTACGAACTATACATTGGCTTTACAATACTCCTCTGGTCTAACTTGCTCCTCCAAAGCGTAACAAAATGTAACAGTGAAAAACGCCTGTAAGTTTTGCTTAAATGCTAGAGCCTCTAAGTGTTCAACGAATTAAATATAAGTAAATTATCTCGATAAAAGCGGCTTGCCCCCTTTGTTAATAATGGTGTTAGTGTATAGTTCAACACCAAGTCATTCCTTCCATTATTTCAACACACAGAGAGAACCATGACCGTAAACGTTGACACTCAGTCTTTGATTGCATCAATGCGCGATGTAGTAGGGCAGGCCTATTTGTTAACTGATAAAGCGAAGAAGCAGCCTTACACTAAAGGGTTTCGTTTTGGTGCGGGCGAAGCGCTTGCGGTAGTGCGCCCAGGAACGCTTGTCGAAATTTGGCGCGTGCTTAAGCTGTGTGTTGAAGCCGACGTTGCGGTTATTATGCAGGCGGCCAATACAGGGTTAACGGGCGGCTCTACGCCAGATGGTAAAGATTACGACAGGCCTCTCGTTATTATCAGTACTATGCGTATTGATGATATTCAGTTAGTTGACAACGGAAAGCAGATCGTTGGCTTAGCGGGGAGCACCTTGTTTGGATTGGAAGAGACGCTTGCGCCTTATGGTCGCGAACCTCACTCTGTGATTGGTTCTTCATGTATTGGCGCATCGATCGTGGGGGGAATATGTAACAATTCAGGTGGTGCTTTGGTCAAGCGAGGCCCTGCCTATACTGAATTAGCGCTTTTTGCCCAAATCGACGCTAATGGCAATCTATCTTTGGTAAACAATCTGGGGATTAACCTAGGTAGTGAGCCAGAAGAAATTCTGAATAATCTTGAGAACAAACGTTACAAAGAAGCTGACGTTCAGCACCCTGACGCTCGTGCATCAGACAACGAGTATGATGAACGAGTTCGAGACGTTGATTCAGACACACCTTCGCGCTTCAACAATGACGGCAGAAGACTTCATGAAGCTTCAGGCTGTGCGGGTAAGCTTGCCGTGTTCGCAGTGAGGCTAGACACCTTTCCTATTCCTGAGAAAAAACAGGTATTTTATGTGGGGTCTAACGACGCCGCTGTGTTTACCCAAGTGCGTCGCGACATACTCTCTACTTTCAAGAACTTGCCTGACTCGGGTGAGTACCTTCACCGTGACTGCTACGACGTATCAAAGAAATACGGTAAAGATATGTTTATCGTTATCAGCAAGCTTGGCGCCAAATTTATTCCTAAGCTGTTTGCATTTAAGCGCAAATTTGACGCATTTACTGACAAGCTGGGCTTCTTACCCAACAAAATGTCAGATCGCGTTATGCAGTATATGAGCTACGTTTTTCCTAACCACTTGCCTACGCGAATGGAAGAGTACAGAGACAAGTATCAGCATCATTGGATATTGGAGATGAGCAACGACGGGGTAGATGAGGCCAAAGCCTACCTTGATGCTTTCTTTAAAACCAATGAAGGTAGTTATTTTGAGTGTACAGAAGAAGAAGCTGATAAGGCTATTTTGCATCGCTTTGTTGCTGGTGGCGCGATAGGTCGTTACCACGTGATGCACAGCAAAGACGTGGGCGCTATGATGACCATCGATGTTGCACTTCGCCGTAACGATCCTGACTGGTTTGAAGTGTTGCCTAAAGAAATAGACGACCAGATAGACACGAAACTGTATTACGGCCATTTATTCTGCCACGTAATGCACCAGAATTACGTGTTGAAAAAAGGGGCGGATGCCAAATTGTTAAAGGGTAAAATTCTGGAAACTTTTGATGCGAGAAGCGCTGAATACCCTGCAGAGCACAATGTGGGACACGAGTACTTTGCAAAAGATGCGCTGAAAAACTTTTACCGAGAATTAGACCCAACCAATAGTTTTAACCCGGGAATAGGCAAAACCACCAAACTTAAAAATTGGGCTGAGCATGATGGAAGTTGTTGTGGTGGGCATCATTAAGCGCAAACAACGCTTCCAGCCACTTGTGCATTGGTAAAAGAGCCATAAAAAATGCAGTGACCCCCAATAGTTGGACTATGCAATTACTGGGGGTCTTTTTAGTGGCCTTGGTGCCAGCGATACTAAAAAGCGAGAGAGTCGAGGTTAAGTTCACTGACTGATTTTGCACCACATAGTGTCATCGCGACATGCATTTCCTGTTTGTACAGGTCGAGTAAGTTCTCTACCCCTTGTTGGCCTTCAGCAGCAAGTGCATAAATAAAAGAGCGCCCTAGTAAAGTACAGTCGGCACCTAGTGCAAGCATTCTCACCACGTCCAAGCCGTTACGAATACCTGAGTCTACGAAAATACTTAGATCGCCTTTCACCGCGCTAGCAATCGCTGGAAGAGCCTTAGCGGTAGAAAGCACGCCATCTAGCTGACGACCGCCGTGATTGGATACTACAATGCCTTCTGCGCCAAAACTCAGCGCATCTTTGGCATCTTGTTCAGTTAAAATGCCTTTTATAATCATTGGGCCGTCCCAAAACTCTCTGATCCATTCTAAGTCTTTCCAACTGATAGACGGATCGAAATTGGCGCCCAACCAGCCAATATAGTCTTCCAACTGGGTCGGTTCGCCACGATAAGTAGAAATATTGCCAAGATCATGAGGCTTACCGAATACGCCTACATCAAATGCCCAACGAGGATGAGTCATCGCTTGCAGTACGCGACGGCTTGCAGCAAATGGCCCACTCATACCGGAGTGTTTATCGCGATAACGAGCCCCTGGTACAGGCATATCTACGGTAAAAACCAACGTTGTTACACCCGCTGCTTTGGCGCGCTCCAGAACATTCTTCATAAAGCCGCGATCGCGAAGCACATAGAGCTGAAACCACATTGGACGTTCAATGGCTGGTGCGACTTCTTCAATAGGACATACTGACACCGTCGACATGGTAAACGGGATGCCTTTGTTTGCTGCCGCTTTAGCGGCTTGCACTTCACCACGTCGCGCATACATTCCGGTTAATCCCACGGGAGCAAGGGCAATAGGTAAAGCCAATTGTTCACCAAAGACCATTGTAGAAAGGTCAAGCGACGACATATTTCTCAGCACTTGCTGCTTTAATGCAATGTCAGCCAAGTCAGTTTCATTGCGTTTAAGTGTATGCTCTCGATAGGCACCACCATCAATGTAGTGAAATAGGAACGGCGGTAATATTTTTTGCGCAGCGCGTCGATAATCAGTCGGCGATGAAATAATCATGTCTTTAATCGATTGTAATTAACTTGATAAAAATATAACGTTTCTCGCCTTAGGGATATACGGCAACAATGAAATTTATCTTTTCCAAAAGTGAAGTAATAACGTGAGAGCAGACGATTTAATTCTCTTTGCACAAATTGCGGAGATGGGCAGTTTTAGCAAAGTGGCAGAGGCGAACAACATTACCAACTCGGTAGTCAGTAAGCGAATAGCAAAGCTTGAAAAAGAGCTGGGAACGCAGCTTTTGTATCGCACTACTCGCAAACTCACGCTTACCGAAGCGGGTCAAGCTTTGAAGCAAGGCGCCATGAATGTAAAGGCGTCCACGCAGGAAGCTATCGACACAATTTCTGGATACAGTGAACAAATATCCGGACACATTAAAATGTCGGTTCCAACGATTTCGGGCGATTTACTGTTAGCCGATGCGGTAGCTGAGTTTTGTACCCTTCATCCAGGGCTAAGCGTTGATATGTCTCTAGATAATCGATTTGTAAATCTAGTCGAGGAAGGGTTTGATCTTGTTATTCGAACGGGATATTTGGAAGACTCAAGTCTGATCGCACGGCACTTTTTAGATTCCCATTGGGTGGTTTGCACATCGCCGGATTACATTAGACGAAAGGGCAGGCCTAAAGCACCAGAGGATTTGAGCTTTCACAACTGTTTGTTGTATTCCTACCACACATCCGGCGCAAGGGAGTGGGAGTTTACGTCGTCTCAAGGCAGTTACACCATCACCGTAGATGGCGCATTTTCAAGTGACAATGCAGGGGCGCTTCGCAAAGCAGCCCTTGCTGGTAGAGGTATTGCCTACGTACCTAAATGTTTGGTATTCGAAGATTTATGTAATGGAACACTGGTCGATTTGTTTCCAGAGCGGGTAGGTAAGGTGTTAGGCGTTTATGCCGTTTATCCTTACAGCCGCCAGCCATCTCGAAAAATTAAGCTGTTAATTGAACATATCAGGCAGCGCTATCTATCTATGTCTGATTATTTTTGATAAGCCAGAGGCAATCACGCCCGTTAATCTCTTTTTTCAGAGCAGGTTCTTGCCGCTTAGAGCACCTTATTTAATTGAAATCACGGTCTGTAGCGCCAAGAAAAGAATATATCTGGGTAATTATCTGAACCAAAGCAAATCCTCACTAGTAGAAAAAAGCAGCTTTTAAGTTTTCGCAGGGTTTCAACTTACCTGTCAGTGAAAAGGGATTTGCTATGAAAGGCCAAGTAAACAACTCCACCATTCTTCTTCCTGTATTTCTCCCCGCCGTCGTCATTATTTTGCTTCTGGTGATCGGAACCATCAGCAACCCCGAACTTGCCGGCGACGCCTTCGACAGTACATTGGCATGGATTACAGAAACCTTTGGTTGGTTTTACATGTTGTCGGTCGCTATTTTTTTGGTATTCATTGTATCGGTAGCATCATCTAGCTGGGGAAACATAAAGTTGGGGCCCGATCATGCAGAGCCTCAATATAGCTTTCCTGAATGGTTTTCTATGTTGTTCTCAGCAGGCTACGGCGTAGCGCTGCTCTACTTTGGCGTAGCAGAGCCTGTTCTACACTATTCTTCACCGCCTGCAGGAGCAGCTGAAACTGTTGATGCGGCGAAACAAGCCATGCAAATCGCATTTTTTCATTGGGGCTTTCACATCTGGGCGATCTACGGGCTAGTCGGTTTGGTTCTTGCCTATTTTGCTTTTCGACATGGCTTGCCCTTGTCTATCCGTTCGGCTTTGTATCCGCTGATAGGGGATAAAATTTATGGCCCTATAGGTCATGCGGTAGATGTATTCGCCATTCTCGGTACATTATTTGGTATCGCCACTACACTCGGACTATCCGTTACACAGATCAATGCGGGGCTTAACTATCTTTCTGGCGATATCCCCATTGATATCATGGTGCAGGTAGGCACCATTGCTATCGTAACCATGGCCGCAACAATATCGGTCATCGCGGGCATGGATAAGGGCATTAAAAGGCTATCAATTCTTAATATGGTTCTGGCTGTATCGCTTATGAGTACCGTTTTTATCTTCGGAGAAACGGTTCATATTTTAGAAACCTTTTTACAGAACACAGGAAGTTATATCAACGGCATCATTGAGCGCACCTTTAATCTTCAGGCCTACAGTCGCAGCGATTGGATTGGCAACTGGACGCTGTTTATTTTTGGCTGGACCATCGCTTGGGCGCCGTTTGTAGGCATGTTTATCGCCAAAATAAGTCGAGGCAGAACCATTAGGCAGTTTGTTTTTGGTGTAATGCTTGTGCCTACCATGTTCACCTTCCTTTGGTTTTCCGTGTTTGGCGACACCGCGCTAAATGCCATTATGAACCAAGGTGTTATTACACTCATTAGCGATGTGCAGGAAAACGAAGCGGTTGCCTTATTTAAGCTCTATGACTTGCTACCTAGCGCGTCAATCATGTCAGGCTTGACCGTGTTATTGATCATTACGTTTTTTGTGACGTCATCAGATTCAGGGTCGCTGGTTATCGATTCTCTTGCTTCTGGTGGTAAAGAAGAAAGCCCGGTTTGGCAGCGTATCTTCTGGGCGTGTCTGGAAGGAACTGTTGCTGCAGTGTTGCTGTTGGCTGGCGGGCTGAATGCTCTGCAAACGATGACCATTGCGAGCGCCTTACCATTCGCCTTCATTATGCTAGCGTCTGCAGCAGGTCTATGGCGTGCGCTTGTCATTGAAGGCTACCGAAACAACAGTTTGAAGGCGAATACGCTTAATAGAAACCACGGTCGCTCGACTAGCCTAAAAGGCCGACTCGCAGCAATGGTCGATTACCCAAGCCGAAATGAGGTTCATGAGTTTATTGATAAAACTGTGATTGCAGCGATGAAAGACGTACAAGCTGCTTTGAAAGCGAGAGAGTGGGAGGCGTTTGTTAAGCTTGATGAGGAAACGGGAAGGGCCACCTTCACTGTTGAGCGTCACGATCACATGGATTTTATCTACGATATTCGTATGACTGAATATTTAGTGCCAGGGTTTAGCTACGCAGAGCTGCGTTCAGAAGAAGACGAGTCGGAAAAATATTTTCGCGCTGAAGTATTCCTTCGCCGCGGAGGGCAAGCTTACGATATTTACGGATATGACAAAGAGAGTATTACTAAGGACATCTTAGATCAGTTCGAAAGTTATCTGCACTTCCTCGATACCAGCCCAGGCGAACTGCCTTGGGAAATGGATGCGTATGATGACATGTTGACGCAGCCTAAAGAGTAAACAATCCGCAGGGGTTTAGGTTGAAGGGAAAGCAAGGCTGCTTTCCCTTATTTATCCCCTAATTAATTACTTACTTAGAAGTAGTTAGCAATTTGGTTAATAACCGCATTTACTGCGCGGTAAGCATTAGATTCGTTTTCAACGCCACAGGCTTGGCCATTACAGCCTGACCAATAAGGGTCAGAGAAATAGTCGAGCTGGGTGGCACTACCGAATGCCTGAGGATAGGCCATGATAGTTGAGAAGTTATTATCAACGCCGTGACCGATACCATCATTATATACACCGCCTACTGAGCCTTGGCGAACAGAGTGGCCTAAGCCCATGTTGTGACCGAGTTCATGAACAAATGTGGACAGACCGCAATCAACGGCGCTAATGCTGTACATGCGGCTTTGCGAGCTAGAGTACAGTGTACCGTTGTTGCCTTGACCTACCCAGCCAATGCCGCACACGTAACCCACTAGCTGGCCGCCTTCATAAATGTTTTCACGATTACCTAAAAGCACAACCATGTCTGCGCCGTTTGAAGATCGTGCGTTTTGCACACCACTGCTATCAGTTAACAAGTCTAGCGCACTTTCGGTAGGTTGAAGGTCGCTAGATGTAGCAGCAGAAGACTGAGCGCCCACTAAACGCAACTGTAAATCTACCGCATTATTTTGATAAACACGGTTGGCGTGTGAGATGTATTGGTTAATTTTAGTGTCGATATTAGACACATTATTTGCAGCAGGTTGGGTGTAAAGCACCATTACATCGATGGTGGCTGCTGTTACTGATGTTGCACAAAGCAGTGAAACTGCCATTGCCGTTAAACACTTAAATGTGTGTTTCATTTTTATTTCCTTCTTGTTGTTTTATTTGAGCTTGTTGAATTTCCTGTGAAGCTCAACAGGCACTAGGGGATTAGTTTTGGCCGAGATCGAAGACTTCTTCAGCGTTGTCGTCGCTAAGCGGGCGTTCGCTGTCGGGTTCACGTTCGATGTGGTTTTGCATCATTGAAGACTTTGGTGCGATCCACGCGTATTTATCATTGCCTTCAAGCACAAACACGTCGCGAGGCGTGGCTAAGTTTCCGTAGGTGGCGTTTTCGCCAAGCGTTATAACAGCGGCGTAGAGAGAGCCCGCACCTGGGATGTGGGCCTCTACGGTACGATCGCCGTTTGGATGAGTGACAACGTGGTCAACTTCACCGGTGTAACTGCCACCGAACTGTGGGATGTATAAATCGAGATACTCGCCAACTTCTACCGTCATTAATTCTTCACGATCAAGCTCAATGTAAGCTTCATCGGTTACATCAGCGGGAATATAGCCTTCTGCTTCAAGTACCTTTTTGCCATCTTCTGATGTTGTCCAGACGATGGTGTCTTTCTCTGATTTACCGTTAGTAGTAGTTGTAGCCTGAGCTTTTAGCTCGGCTTCATTTTTTGGTTTGAAGTTATCGACACCTGTCGATAACACTTTGCCGTTTCGTTGCCTTTCAACAGCGCTTTCTTTACCAACAGGTTTTGTCTCAGCATTCGCCGCTGCTACCTCTTTTTTGCCCGAGGGGGCTGTATCGATAAAGGCGAAAATACAACCAATAGCTACAATTGCCGTCGAAGCGGCAACAATACGCTTTTTCATAGTGTGTTCCTTTTATTTTTACTTACTGAATTTAGGAAATTAAACGTTAGAAATTAGCGACACTCTGCTTCTCAAAGCGCGCTCTAAGTGAGCGATATAGAGAACCAATGTGTTTAGTGAAATTGCTTAGTGAATTAAGTAAGTCATTAAAACGTATAATATTTTCACGGTTATAAAAGTATCGCTTTGCATAGGGGTGTATAAAATTTAGCCCTTTAATGCAGTGTAAATTTCTTAGGCTAAATACGGGATTGCAAGATGTAGACCGAACGCCGAATTGGCTCGTTTTGACCATGTGAGTGAGAACGAATAAGCCACCTAAAAATGGCTTCTGGATGATGAAAAGGGAACACCAAATAACAAAGGAACAATTCCACTTAATAAGGGAGCTTGCGAGGTAACAACAGCGCAAAAACAAGCGAGATAGGTAGGGAAATGATAAAAAAGAGCGAGTAAAATCCTTTACTCGCTCAGTAAGAAGGCCACCTTTTCTGAGGGAAAGTAGCCGTCGGAGAACTGTTGGTTTTCTCTTACGCTAATCGGTTGATTATTGAAGAGAAATCCATCCCTGCATTGCCTTCTTCGCAATGCATTTCAAACCACTTTGCAGCAAGCTCACCCATAGGTACTTGCGCGTTGACGCCCTTCGCGCCCTGCATGGCCAGCCCCAAGTCTTTGAGCATAAGCGCAGAAGCGAAACCGCCAGCAAAATCGTTATCAGCAGGGCTTTGTGGCCCCACACCTTTTACAGGGCAGTAGGTGGTCATTGACCATGTCTGTCCCGAGGCATTTGACGCGATATCGAAGAACACTTGCGCATCTAAGCCTAGTTTTTGTGCCAGCTGGAAGCTTTCACACGTCGCAATCATGGTCGCGCCAAGTAACATGTTGTTACAAATCTTTGCTGCTTGTCCCGCACCATGGCCGCCCGCATGAACGATTTTTTTGCCCATTGCGCTAAGTACACCATGGGCTTTGTCAAATGCATCAGCGTCGCCACCCACCATAAACGTGAGTGTGCCGCCCGCAGCCGCTGCAACACCACCAGAAACCGGCGCATCCAGCATTTTAAGGCCTTTTTTCTCTGCCAGTTCCGACACACTCTTCGCCGTTTCTACGTCGATGGTGGAGCAATCAATAAGCAAGGTGCCTTCGCGGACAGAAGCCAAGATCTGATTTGAATAGATATCTTTTACGTGCTTGCCTGCTGGTAACATAGTGATAACGATGTCGGCCTCAGCAGCAGCTTGCTCGGTACTTTGCGCAATAGTACACCCTGCTTCTTTGGCTTTGGCCAGTGCCGCTTCGCTTAAGTCAAAAGCCAATACGTTGTAGTCGTTCTGAACCAGGTTATCTGCCATCCCTGAGCCCATATTACCTAGGCCAATAAATGCAACTGTGGTCATAATAGTCTCCTCACTTAGCCCATGGTTGGAATAACAAAGGCGTTGTCGTTCGTATCTGAGCCATCAGGCCAGCGCTGCGTAATGGTCTTAACCTTGGTCCAGAATTTCACCCCTTCCATACCGTGCTGGTTGGTATCACCAAATGCAGAGCGCTTCCAGCCCCCAAAGGTGTGGTAAGCAACTGGCACAGGAATAGGTACATTAATCCCTACCATGCCCACGTTTACACGTTGCGCAAATTCGCGCGCCGCATGGCCGTTACGGGTGTACATAGCTACACCGTTACCGTATTGATGGTCACTTGCTAAGTTAACTGCTTCGTTGAAATCTTTCGCGCGCACCATTTGAAGCACTGGACCGAAAATCTCTTCTTGGTATGAACGCATGTCTTTGGTCACGTGGTCAAAGAACGTTGGGCCGATGAAGTAGCCTTGACTGTCGTCTGGGATCTGACTGGTTCTGCCGTCGTAAACAAGCTCAGCACCTTCTTCTATGCAAAGGTCGATATAGCCTTCAACGCGCTCTTTGTGAGCAGCAGTAACCACAGGGCCATAATGAGCGTTAGGATCTTCACTATGACTTACCATAATGTCTTTAATAGCCGGAATAAGCTTGGCTTTCAGTTTCTCAGCGGTTTCATCGCCCACCGGAACGACAATCGGTAGCGCCATACAGCGTTCCCCGGCACTGCCGTATGCAGCACCAACTAAGTCGGTTACCACCTGATCTAGATCTGCATCAGGCATTACGATGCCGTGGTTTTTCGCGCCGCCCATGGCTTGAACGCGCTTACCTGCACGAGCGCCACGCTCGTACACGTAATTAGCGATATCAGAAGAGCCTACAAAGCTCACCGCCTTAATAGTTTGATGATCTAAAATACCATCAACTACTTCTTTGTTACCGTGTACAACGTTAAGTACACCTGCAGGAAGGCCTGCTTCGATCATAAGCTTTGCCAGTTCAACAGGTACTGACGGATCGCGCTCTGATGGCTTTAAAATGAACGCGTTACCGCAGGCAATTGCCACACCGAACATCCACATTGGGATCATGGCCGGGAAGTTAAATGGCGTAATACCTGCCACTACACCAAGTGCTTGGCGCATGGAGTACACATCGATTCCTGGGCCTGCGCCTTCGGTATATTCACCTTTTTGCGCATGAGGGATTCCACAGGCAAACTCGATAACTTCAAGGCCACGCTGAATATCACCTTGCGCATCAACCAACACTTTACCGTGCTCGCTTGATAATAGTGCCGCTAAGCGATCGCGGTTTGCTTCAACCAACTCTTTAAACTTGAACATAACACGAGCGCGTCGTTGAGGGTTTGTTGCTGCCCACTCAACCTGTGCAGCTTGAGCTGTTTCAATTGCATAGGCCAAAGTTGAAGTGTTAGCCAAGCTTACTTCAGCCTGTACTTCACCGGTGTTAGGCGCAAATACCGACGCGGTATTTTCGCTGCTATCCTCAAAATCTTTACCTGCAATAAAGTGAACAATCTTTCTCATGACATAGCTCCTGTAATTTTTAACAATATTGAAACCTTGTGTTTGCAAAGACAATACATATACTTGCAGTATGGTGCTGTAAAAATGCAGGTGTTTAAGTGAATTGGGACGACATGCGTTTGTTTCTTGGTTTGGCAAGAAATGGTCGTGTAGCTATTGCAGCTAAAGGCTTGAAAGTAGACCCTACGACATTAATTCGTCGTGTAAAAAAACTGGAGGACTCATTAAATTGCAAGTTGTTCGAGCTAACTAAAAAGGGGTATGTGCTTACCACCCATGGCAGTGAGCTAGTTACGTATATTGAAAAAGCAGAGCATTACTTTCTAGAGGCACAAAATGAATTAGGTGATGAACGCTCGCATTTGGCAGGTACGATCAGAGTGAGTGTTTCTGAAGGTTTCGGTAGCTGGTTTTTAGCGCCTTTACTACCCGATTTTAAAAAGCAGTATCCGGGGATCAGTATTGAGCTTGTGGCAACCAGCGGCTTTTTAAACCTGAACAAACGAGAAGCCGATATGGCTATCTTGTTAGAAAAGCCCAGTAAAGGCTTGCTGGTTACACAAAAATTAACTGACTATAACCTTTATCTTTATACCCACCAGTCCCTTATCAGCGACAACGAACCACGAACATTACAAGAGCTCACCGCCTTCAATTTAGTGAGTTACGTGCCCGATTTGGTGTATGCGCCTCAATTAAAGTTCATTGAAGAGACAGCTTTGTCACAATTAAGTGCGCTGCGCAGCACCAGTATTAATGCGCAGTATCAAATGCTTGTAAATGGCGCAGGAGTAGGCATTTTGCCTAAATTTATGGCTGAAACTCAGCCAGGCTTAGTTCGACTCATTGAAAACGAGATTCACATTAAGCGTACATTCTGGCTGGCCACACACAAAGAAACTCATTCTCAAGCACGCTTTCAGGTATTTACAAAATGGCTTACAGATAAAGTTACGCAATACCATTCAAAATTTCTCGACTAAAAAATTAGACGTTTATCTACTGTCTCTTGCAGGGTAAATATGTAAAAAATAGCGTAGCAGCGTCGAAAAACTCGCCACGCATTAATACAAGTGGCTGAATGTGGTCTAGGCTTTAATAAATTAGGCCGACACGTCTTAGGGCCTGTTGACCTTTGGTGTACGAATTTTGGTCTAAATGGAAGCCTTTTAATCGCGAAACAGTCCTGCAAGCCTAGCGGGCTAAGTTAAAGGACTGTGACAAAGAGTAAAAGGCTTCCATAACGACCCCTTCGGGCAGCGCCTTTGTGCCATCTATACTGCGTTGAATGTTCTCGATTTAGAACCACTAAACCGTCAAACATTCGCCTTGTCTAGATGGCACACAGACTGCTGCAAAAATGTACAACAAAGGTCAACAGGCCCTAGTTAAAAGGACATTGTCTAGCGAACCGTTTGCTAAACCTTGTGTAGATTAATCAAATTATCGTTAAGGCAAGGTTAGTTACTGCCGATAAACGGCATATTACTGTAATTCTCTGTCAGGGAAGGCCCTATGTTCAATAAACACTTAGTGAAAGAAAACGAAGCGCTTCGCGAGGAGCTACATATACTCAAGCAAGTGCGAGATGGCCTGCGCGAAGAAATGATCTTTCTCAATCTTAATGAGCGTGGTGAAATTGAAGCCGTCAACGAGATGTTCGAGAAAGAGCTAGGTTACTCACTCTCTCAAGTGAAAGGGCATTGCTTCTTTGAATTTGTTCCCGAGATTGCCAGAAACACGCCTCACTTTAAAAAGCTGAAAGATTCTTTAGAGCAGCGTGTTCATTACTGGGGGGCGATTGAGTTTCTTCGTGAAAATGGTGAAGAAGCGTGGTTAAGGGGCGTGGTTGAACCTATTTTTGACGGAAAAGGGAATATTCACAAATTCTCAGTCAACCTCAACGACCTCACGCGCACAATAGCCAACTCGAAAGAGCACGAAGATTTGGTGGCCGCGTTACACAAGTCAAATGCGGTGATTGAATTCGATTTAAACGGAGATATTCAGGACGCAAACGAAGCTTTCCTAAAAGCCGTTAAGTACAGCCTTAACGACATTAAAGGTCAGCATCATAGAATCTTCTGTGATACCGAGTATGCAAATTCGCGCGAATATAAAACGTTTTGGGAACGACTTGCTCAGGGTGAATTCGTCGCAGGTAGATTCGAACGCTTCGACGCTCACGGCAACACTATTTGGCTGGAAGCCACCTATAACCCGATTTGTGATTCTCACGGTCGTATGTATAAAGTGGTTAAGCTGGCTACTGATATTACTGAGCAGGTGGCACGAGAAAATGCCGTGTCCAGTGCTGCTGATATCGCCTACCGTTCTTCAAACACTACGGATCAAATCGCCACGCGAGGAAAGGAAGTCATTAGCGAACTGCTTTCTGAAATGTCTTCGCTGTCGCAGCAAATGGATAGGGCAAAAGAGGGGATTAATGCGTTGGACGCTCAGTCTCAACAAATTGCCACTATTATCGGAAGTATCAGTGCTATTGCCGAACAAACCAACTTGCTTGCTCTAAATGCTGCGATTGAGGCGGCACGTGCTGGCGATCAGGGGCGAGGTTTCGCTGTAGTTGCTGACGAGGTGCGTCAGTTAGCATCGCGTACAACCGAAGCCACAGAAGAAATCATCAATGTGGTTAAACACAACCAGACATTGGCCACCGACGCAGTAAATTTGGTTAATGAAGGTGATGAAAAGGCGCAATCAGGGCTCAACTACGCCAGAGAGGCGGGTGAAGTTATCGAACAAATTCAAGACGGTGCAAAAGAAGTCGTTGATGCAGTAGGCCAATTCAGCAGTCGACTGGGAAGCTAGTAGCACAGAGAAACAGGCTTACCGATAAGTGTAAACTGTCTAAGTTCTTACCAAATAAAACATCGCTCAAAACAGAATTCATCCTACCTTGGTAGGATGAATTCGCCCCTATTGCAGGATGTGCTTTTTAACGTAGCCTGTATAGCATAACCCTGTAATAAAAGGCTTGCAGGGGCGGTTATGTCAGGTTTTACGAAAATATCTACAGCTATAGTGGCCGTATTCATTGGCTGCTTTTTGGTTTTTACCTGTCTGGTCTACTTCCACATACAAGATAACATTGAGGAAGAGATGACGGGCGCGCTTAATCAAGTGCGAGAAATGGTCAACCTCAATATCCCTGTTGCTGATATCGAAGCGATTGTAGAGCCTAGCCCTCACTTATCCGCCCATTATTTCACGGGGCGCCTTCAGGCAGAGCAGACCTCAGTGATGCCGACTACCGAACGTACTGCACTCACTCCTGTAATCATCCCAATTCAGGAAAATCAGTATCTTATTGTTACGCCTTTTGATGCTACTGAACTCACCCAGAATCTCACTTTTTTTGCCTTGGTGGCGGGACTGTTTTTCGCAACCTTTGTCCTGTTGCTGTTTACGTTAAAAGTGGCGGTTAAGCAAAGGTTAGTGCCGCTAAATCAGCTCGCTGACGCGTTATCTGAGCTACGAGAAGGCAAGGAATCACAGCCCCTGTCACATTCAGATATCACCGAAATGAACAGGGTGTTAGACCAGTTTAAGCATCTGCAAAATGCACTTAAATCAAAAGAAAAGCAGCTCATAAAAATAGACAAGCAGCTAGCGCTTCTCCAAGAGCAAGAGCGTAATTACCTCGCCAGAGAGCTCCACGATAATGTTGGGCAGTTGCTGACCACGATAAAAGCCCACGCCTATATTTTGGTTAACGCGAAAGAGCGATCTGTTGTTGAACTGTCGGCGCAGAAGGTTCAAGTGATGTCACATCAAATAAGCGATGCAATTAGAAAACTCACTGCTCACCTACACCCGCTTGTTTTAGATAGAGTCTCTCTTCAGTCGTCGCTTGAGCGGCTGGTGTACGAACAAGAAGTAGCACAGCCCGATACGCAGTGGGACGTGTCAATTAATCTAAAGCGCTATCAAGAAGATAATGAGCGAGATATTCATCTTTACCGATTTGCTCAAGAAGCCATTAACAACGTGATTAAGCATGCGAAGGCCACCAAGGTTAGCATTCAAATTTATGGCGATACTCATCGTGTTTCTGTGATGGTCAAAGACAACGGTCGGGGATTAGGGAACCACATTGTAGAAAATATTGGCATGTCTTCAATGCGCAGCCGAGCACGTTGTATAGGAGCAAATTGCAGTGTGACTTCACCCGATGATGGCGGCGTTGCTGTATCGCTGTCCCTTACCCTTAAAAAAATGCCTCCTCTTATGGGCGCTAACGTCGCATGAATATTCTAATTGTCGACGACCACGCTGTGGTGCGTGAAGGATATAAGGCTTTACTCAATGCGATGATGCCCGATTGCCGTATTTTTGATGCTGAAAACGGCGCGCAAACCCATCGTTTATTAGCCAGTAGTGACATTGAGATCTTAATCCTAGACATAAACCTTTCAAATGAAAGTGGCCTTGTTTTAGCCAAGATTTTTTTGAAGCGACATCCAGATTTAAAAATTATCTTTTTCAGTATGTTCGAAGACAGCGTCATATTGCACCGCGCCATGCAGACCGGTGCTATGGGGTACATCAGTAAAAGTAGTTCGCCTGAAATATTGATCTCGGCAATTAAGGTCGTCGCAAAAGGGCAAAAGTATATTGAGCGAGGCCTGGCGGTAAATTTAGCCAATCAACTTCTCGATACCAATGTGGACATTGCTGCCAAATTAACAAAACGTGAGTTCGAAATATTTATTGCGATAGCAATGAATAAATCCCGCTTCGATATTGCTGATGAGTTGGGACTATCGGCTAAGACTGTCTCTAACGCGCTCACAGTCATTAAGCGAAAGCTCGACGCGGTGCCCTCCCAGTTTTCAGCCATTGCGGCTAAACACGGTTATATCGGTGATGCAGAGCTTTCAGCGTCTCAATCGGTGTCTTTTGTCGAGAAGAGTGAGAAGTAGCCATAGGTTTCCCCTCCTAAAGTAGGAGTCAAATCGGTCTATCGCATCATGGTAGGTACAACGTAAAAGTACCATTATCAAACTACACAACAAACCAAGTTAGTGCGCGTGGTACGCGCAAAGTTATCAAAAGGTACTTCTTATGATTTATGCAAAGCCAGGTAGTGAAGGTTCGGTCGTAAGCTTCAAAGAAAGCTACGGTAATTTTATCAATGGCGAATGGGTAGCACCGGTTAAAGGTGAGTACTTCACCGCAACATCTCCAGTAGACGGCAGCGACATCGCACAAATCCCACGCTCAACATCTGAAGACATTGAGCTTGCGTTAGATGCCGCTCACGCTGCGAAAAAGGGCTGGGCAGATACGTCAGTAGCTGAGCGTTCTAACATTCTTCTGAAAATTGCCGATCGTATTGAAGAAAATCTAGAGCTACTTGCCGTTGCGGAAACATGGGACAATGGTAAAGCCGTTCGCGAAACGCTTAATGCAGACATTCCGCTGTGCGCAGACCACTTCCGTTATTACGCAGGCTGTATTCGAAGCCAAGAAGGCACCATTGGTGAAATCGATAAAAACACGGTGGCGTATCACTTCCACGAACCTTATGGTGTTGTTGGGCAAATCATTCCATGGAACTTCCCGCTACTTATGGCTGCATGGAAACTTGCGCCAGCACTTGTTACCGGTAACGTAGTGGTGCTAAAGCCAGCAGAACAAACGCCAGTATCTATCTTATTGTTCGCCGAACTAATCCAAGACCTACTACCACCGGGTGTACTAAACATCGTTAACGGGTTCGGGGCAGAAGCCGGACAGGCTCTTGCAACAAGCACAAGAATCGCAAAAATTGCGTTTACTGGCTCTACACCTGTTGGCGGACATATCCTTCGCTGTGCTGCTGAAAACCTTATTCCATCTACCGTTGAGCTTGGCGGCAAGTCGCCAAACTTATTCTTCCCAGACATCATGAATCACGAGCCTGAATTTATTGATAAGTGTGCGGAAGGTTTAGTGCTTGGATACTTCAACCAAGGTGAAGTATGTACGTGTCCTTCTCGAGCGATTATTCACGAAGACATCTATGATGCATTCATGGAAAAAGTGTTGGAAAAAATTCAGAAGATCAAACGTGGCAACCCACTAGACACAGACACCATGGTAGGTGCACAGGCATCTAATGAGCAGTTCGAAAAGATCCTTAAATACATCGATATCGGTAAGTCAGAAGGGGCTCAGGTTGTCACTGGTGGTGAGAAAGAGCAGCTACCTGGCTTTGATGGAGGCTACTACATTCAGCCGACTATCTTGAAGGGTGAAAACCACATGCGTGTGTTCCAGGAAGAGATTTTTGGTCCGGTAATCGCTGTTCAAACCTTCAAAACCGAAGAAGAGGCGATTGAGATTGCTAATAATACAAGCTTCGGACTTGGCGCTGGTGTATGGAGCCGCGATGCGAATGTAGCATTCCGCGTGGGTCGAGCGATTGAAGCGGGTCGCGTATGGACGAACTGTTATCACTTGTATCCAGCTCACGCTGCGTTTGGCGGCTACAAGAAATCGGGCATTGGCCGCGAAACCCACAAGATGATGCTAGATCACTACCAGCAGACAAAAAATCTATTGGTAAGCTACGACATCAACCCACTTGGTTTCTTCTAAGTAAACCTGAGGGCGGCGCCTACCGCCGCCCGCTACTTTTATGCGCATCGCATTTTCCTCAATCATTTTCTTTCTGTTTCTCAGCACCAATGTGTTGGCGCAGTCTGACGCGACAGACATTCCACAAGACATTTACAAAATATTTCCCAACGCTACACGCGTGGGGGAGATGCACACTGACATCAAGGTAACCCCGGTCTATCAGCTTCAGCAACTACTCGGATATGTTTTTGAGTCGAATGACTTTGTCGACTTCATAGGCTTTTCAGGCAAACCAGTTAATGTAGTGATTGGGCTAGACACACAAGGCAATGTGGTCGATCTTTTCGTCAAGCAGCATAGCGAGCCGATTTTTTTGCACGGGCTTGGCGAGAAATCCATGTTTGATTTCGTTGCTCAATATCAAGGGCACAGTGTCAAAGAACGTTTTATCATTGGTGGTAAAAGCAATGTAGGCAAAGACGCTACCTACTTTGATGGGGTTACGAAGGCCACCGTATCGGTGCTGGTTATCAACGATACCATCGTGACATCTGCATTAGCCGTTGCCAGAGCTAAGCTCGATGGCTTTGTTGCGCCTAGCAACAATATTATCAATCCAGACTTTTACGAACCTCTTACTTTTAGCGAATTGGTGGACAAGGGCTACATTCAAAAGCACCAGATTACTCAGCAAAATACCGAAGGGCTTTCGAGAGAAGTGGTTCGGGCGGTTGACGATATTCAAAGCGAGTTTGCTCTTGATGGTGACATCATTGCCGAACACTACTATGCGTTTTTAAGTCTTCCTGTTGTGGGGAAAAACCTGCTAGATGAAGAGGAATTTGCTCGGTTACAGGAAAATCTAAATCCGGGTGAAATGGCACTGATGGTACTGAATACGAAAGGGTTCAGTTTTATCAGCGATGAGTTTATTCCCCAAACCACACCTGAGCATTTACGGGTATCTCAAGGCGGCTTTCCCACAGCTATCCGCGATATCGATTTTTATAGCTTCTATGACCCCGCATTTTCACAAGCATTGCCCGACTACAACGAGATCAAAGTACTTCGAGTAAAATCGAAAGGTGGGCTGTCACTTGACCAAGAAATGGAAATAGCGATTAGTGTGCCGTTTAAGCCGAGTTTCTTCGAGCAAGATGAGCATCTGTTCCCTTTGAAAGTGACACTGCCTAGTGAACTATTTATGGAAAATCCTGAGGCTCAGTTAGCGAAGCCCATTCCGTTGTGGCAGAAAATTTGGAGGGACAGAACCTTAACGATAAGCATCACCGTTGTTTATCTTGTAGCGCTGTCGTTGTTTTTTGCATTCCAGCAAAGGCTGACGCCTTACACCAAGTTTGTGCATACAGTGCGGGCATTTTCCCTTGTGTTCGTGCTGTTTTTTATTGGCTTTTACGCTCAAGGGCAACTGTCTGTTGTCAACATATACACGCTGCTACTGGATATTGTCGACGGATTTTCCTTAGAGGTATATCTTCTCGACCCGGTCATTTTTATTTTGTGGAGCTTTGTATTTGTCTCGTTGTTTATCGTTGGGCGGGGACTATTTTGCGGCTGGCTTTGCCCCTTCGGAGCACTCCAGGAAATGATGGGAATACTGGCTGAAAAGCTCAGGATAAAACAAATTAGAATTAAGCCACAGCACCACAAACGGGCACAAAAAATTAAATATGGGTTGCTTATAGGGCTTGTTGCGTGCTCATTTTATTCGCTAAACCTTGCAGAGAAGCTCGCTGAGATAGAGCCGTTCAAAACGTCCATAACCCTACACTTTGTTCGATATTGGCCTTTTGTACTGTATTCGGTTTTATTGCTGCTACTTAGTTTAAAAATTCATAAAGTGTACTGCCGCTATTTATGTCCGTTGGGAGCGGGGCTTGCCATTTTGGGGCGTTTCCCTTTAGTTAAATTGCTTACACGTAAAGATGCCTGTGGTAATCCGTGTCAGCTGTGCAAACAAAAGAAATGTGGTATTGATGCTATAGAACAAGACGGCAGCATTGACTATGCTGAATGTATTCAGTGCCTTGAGTGTGTGGTTACGTTAGATAACCCTGACTTGTGCAAAATCGATAAATATAAAAAGAAAAAGGTGCCAACGCGTGTCAAAAACCTCAATCCTGTCCGCACTTAGTCAACCTGCTAATAGCAAGGTTAACGATGACAACCATTCTAGTTTATACGGTGCTAAAGAAGCCTGCCGTGATGTGGCCAATGAGATTTTAGCCAACGTTAAGTGCGATGAAATAGAGCTATTACTCTTTCATACCAGCACGCTGTTTGACTTAGACACCGTAGCAAAGGAAATCTCCGCACGTTTTCCGCACGTGAACATTGTTGGCTGCACCAGTGCTGGAGAATTTAATAAAAACGGCTACGGAACAGAAAAACTCTTGGCCGTCGCGTTTTTGAAAAACGAATTTTCTATTGCAACAGCATTGGTGCCTAATTTAGGTGAAGTAAACTTTGATGAAGCCCATGATATTGCCAGTGGTTTGCGCCGAGCCCTGCAGGGTAGGGAGCGTCGTTACGATACAGAGCAGCACTTCGTTATTTCTGTGCTCGATGGACTTACCCGCCATGAGGAACATTTTCTAGAAACCTTTGCGACTGCATTTGGCAATATTCCACACTTAGGCGGGAGCGCTGGCGACGATTTAAAACTTGAAGCCACCTATGTGTTTTACAACGGTGAGTTTCATCGAGACGCAGCAGTACTGTTGCTTGTTGGCACGGGAAAGCCCTTCACCGTGTTCTCCATTGATCACATTAACTCTCCTGTATCGAAGCTGGTGGTCACCCACGCCGATCCTGAGTCGCGAACCGTGTATGAGATTAACGGTGAACCAGCAGCGCAGTATTACGCCAGTTTATTAGGAATGAAAGCTGAAGACTTAACGCCTGATGTGTTTTCCATGTTTCCCCTTGCTGTGATGGTAGGTGGCAAATATTTCATCCGCTCTATTCAAAAAGTAGATTTGGCCACTAACGCTATTACCTTTTACTGCGCGGTAGATATTGGCATTATTCTTACATTTGTTCAGATGGGTGACTGCATTGAAGCATTAGAAAGTAAACTAGACAAACTGCGCGCTCAGCTTGGCGAGCCCGAATTTGTCTATGCTTGCGATTGCTTTTTGCGAAGGCTCGAAATTCAACAGGGCAAAAACGACCACGAAATAAGACGGCTACAGCAAATGTATAACGTTGCGGGCTTCAATGCCTATGGAGAGCATATTCATTCGGTTCACTTGAACCAAACGTTTACGGGGGTGTATTTTGCAGCCCAATAATCAATTTGCCGACGTGCAAGCGCTCCAAAAGGCCCTTTACGAACAACGGCGTGAAAACGAAAAGCTTGAGAAAATAAACGCAGCACTGATGTATCGCATGGAAGAGGGCGGTTTTAATCATCACAGTTATCGCGCCTTCGAACATTCGGTTCAACTTTCTGAAAAAGTGAGTCAGAAAACAGAGGAGCTGCAGTCAGTACTGCAAAAGCTGGAGAAGTCAAATGCCGAGCTGGTGCGAGCTCACGAAGAAACCCATAAGGTCAAACAGCGTTTACACGACGCTATTGAAAGCACCAATCAGGCGATGGTGTTGCTAGATAGACTAGGCGGGATCATCTTCTTTAATCGGCATTTTGAAACCGTTTGGGATGACCTTTCCATTACCCCTAAAATTGGCGATAACTATTACGATATCACCCAAGCTGCCAAGCATTCTGGGGTTGTTCGCCGCGCCCTGCCTGCTGATGTCGAAGGCAGGATGATTTATCAGTTGTCAAACCGGCGATGGTATCAACTGACCAATCGGCCCACGCAAGAAGGCGGGAATGTTATTCTGTTTAACGACATCACTGAAGTAAAATTGCTGGAATCAAATCGCTACGAGCAAGTCATTAAAGAGAAAAACAAGCTGTTGCAAAGCCTTATCGATAATATTGAAGTTGGAATATTGCTCATTGATAAAGAAGGTGGCATTGCGTTTTGGAATAACACGTTTTTGACCCAGTCAAACGTGCCCCAGCACGTACTGGTAAACAGTAAGAATATTTATGCCCTTCAAAATAACCGTCACTGGAGCGGGCTTAACTTAAACCCGGTGGGGCCAAGTACCCAGATTATCCACGAGCAACTGGTGGTTGAACGCAACATCACTACACTGCCCGACGGCAATACGCTGTGCACGTTTACCAATGTTACATCGCAGCATCACTACGCGGAAACGCTGAAGCAAAACGAAAGCTGGATCCGCATGATAACCGATAATGTACCGGCGCTTATTGCTTACATTGGTACCGATAAAAAGTTTCAATACACCAATAAAGGTTATCGCGATTGGTATGGCGTTAGTGAGCAAGACATTAATGATATGCCTATGGATCGAAGCCATCTGAAAGAGGTTTACCCCAACCTTATTCAGTACTTGCGCCGTGTTAACCAAGGCGAAGTGGTGAGCTTTCAAAGCAAAGAAAAAAATGCTCATGGCGACGTTGGCTTTTTACAGAAAGTTTATTTGCCTCATTTCAATGAGTCTGGCGATATCACCGGGCACTTTGTCTTGGCAACAGACGTGTCGCAGCAGGTAGAAAGCCAGCTCCAGCTTAAAGCGGCTAAAGACCAATTAGAATCGAATGTAGAAAAGCGTACCCGTGAACTCAATCACGCCAACATCGCCCTTCAAGAAGCGATTGATTCAAAGAGCAAATTTTTGGCTGCTATTAGCCACGATCTTATGCAGCCCCTTAGCGCTGCCATCTTGTTCAACGAAACATTGAAAGATCAAGTGGATAGTTCATCCAGCCCCATTGTTACCGCCCTCGATAATTCACTGTCTGATTTACATGGCCTTATTCGCACGCTTATTGAAACATCCAAACTGGACGCTGGGGTGTTACAGCCCGATAAGCAGCAAGAAAATGTATTGCCGTTACTTATGCAGCTAGCCGAAGAGTTTACGCATATCAGTAAAGACTACAGTGTAGATTTTCGCTATCGCTTGAAAGAAGCTTTCGTGGTGACAGACGTGAACTTACTTTCTCGAATATTGCGAAATTTACTAATAAATGCAATGAAATACGGTGCCAACGGCAAGGTGTTACTGGCAGCACGAAAGGTGAATGAGAACCTAGAAATTAGCATCTATGATCAAGGTGTGGGTATAAGCGAAGACGATCAGAAAGTTATTTTTAAAGAGTTTTCCAGATTAGAAAACGATTTTAACTACTCTTACAGTTTGGGTCTGGGATTATACATTGTAGATAAAATGAGTAAGTTGCTAGAGCACGATATTCGAGTGCGCTCGAAAGAGGGCGTAGGCGCATGTTTCACGGTGACCATTCCTATTACCGAAGTGTGTGATACGAGTCAGGAACAAGACTATCTTTATACTTTGGAGCCATCGTTACCAGATTACGTTTTGGATAAGCATATATGGCACATTGATAACGATGCGAATATGCGCATTGCTATGCAAACGTTGTTCGCAAACTGGGACATGGAAGTAGACACTTTCTCAGGTTTTGAACAATGCAGTGCTGTAAATAATGGCAGTTTTGACGAGTGCGACATGCTTATTGTCGATTACCACCTAGATGAAGAAGAAACCGGTTTAGACATTGCGAAACGCGTAAGAAAAATCGCGCCTTCAATGCCCATTATGATTTGCACCGCTAATCACTCAAAAGCGTTAGCGAATGAACTTGAAGGCACCGACATTCAGCTGCTGCACAAACCTGTTAACTCCGAGGTGCTTAAGGCGGCGCTAGTCTCAAGCTTGAATGGCTAAAAGTATAGGAACATGGGGTCTGTTAATCTTCGGTGCACCGCAAAGATCAACAGGTCTTAATTAAATACGTATTGGTTAAAGTCGATATTCGCGGCACTGGCCACAACCTTTACTCGGTTGCTGGCGCCTAATTTTTTGAGAATAGATGAGACGTGAGACTTAACCGTGGTTTCAGAAATATTAAGCTCGTAGGCAATCACTTTATTGGCTAACCCTTGAGTTAGATATTTCAGTACAGTCAGCTCTTTTCGTGTTAATGAACGAATTTGCTCAGGCGAAATACCGTTGTCATTGGTCATGCGTGTTCTGGTAGACGGCGTTCTCAATATCTCTGATGGTAAACACACGTTCCCTTCAAAAATACTCTCGATAGATGTGGCGATTTCTTCAATCTTGCTGCTTTTTGAAATGAAGCCAACGGCACCATAAGAAATGGTTTGCAGTATATTTTGCTTTTCCGTTTCAGCGGAAATAATCACTACAGGTACATTAGGGTGTTGGTTTCGAATTTCTAAAAGTCCGTTTAAGCCACAGGTTTCCGGCATATTTAAATCAAGCATGATTAAGTCGAACTTCGCGTCTTGCTCTAGCAACGTTAACGCTTCAGAAATTGAATTGGCTTCGAGGGTTTCTGAGTCGGGAAACTTTTTCCCTAAGATAGTAATCATTGCGTGACGAAAAATAGGGTGGTCGTCAATTATCAAGATACGGTGCATGGTCTTTCCCTCAGCTAAAAAAGCGACATTTGCCGCTGGCCTTGTGACTTATTTGGGCTGGCGTTTTATTCACACATAAGCCTTTTAGTAAGACAAAATTATGGCGTAAATGAAACGCTTCAAAGTGACCAAATTCTCCGAAATATTAAAAGCTAAACAGTCACTTCACGTGTTTACAATGTTAACATTAATATAACATTAAATCAGGCCTAATAAGACCAATGGCTTATAATAAAAAAGCACGTAAGACCAGTACTGACGGGACTTTCGTTCTATAACTCGTCAAGTAACTGCCTTCTTTTTTCGGCGTATTCTGTTTCGCTAATTAGGTTTGCCTTTTTTAGTGCGTCTAACCGTTTAAAACGAGCAACGATATCGTTTTCTGCTGGTAAGGGGGCCGAGCCAGCTACGTCTTTCTTACTGGGTGTGTTTTCCCTATTCGCTGGGGAAAGTGTTTCCTTTTCTACAGGTGCTTCAAATGCCAGCTGAGTCGGTGCGACCACCCAATCGAAGCGATTTTTCGTTTTCAGTTCTATACCAGGTGCGGAAAAAGAAAGTGGGGAATCGAATGAGAACTTTGCTTGTTTCCGGTTACCAAAATCAAAGTCGTATTTTACCAAGCCCTGAGAAGTAGGATCATAAGCCATTTCGTAGGCTTTATTGGCTACTTTGTCGAACTCGCCAATAAGAATATTGAGCTGGTCGTCTGCAACGAAAATACTGCCTGCAACGTAATACGTTTGAGTTTTAAGGCCTGCCAAATAGCGCTTCTCTTTACTAAGGGCAAAAATTACGTCTTGCTGAGCAGTCGCTGTTCGCAGCGCCTCAGGCAGATAGGCGGCAAGTAACGCAACTTGTTCGTTGGAAAAAAGCGGTGTTGACGTATTTTTGTTCTTAACCACCTGAATAGCGCTAAGTATGGCGGATACATCCTGCTCTTGCAGCGTGAAGGGGTGTTGGTTGGCACGCATGTCACTGCCTGTTTCGTTTTGCTTTTTAACAAGGCGAATAAAATTGTTTTTGTCCTCCTGAAATATGACCTGTGCGTCTGCGATATGTACTGTCGTTATGAAGAGTAGGGCTAACAGAATGGGTTGAGCTGAACGTAATGAAAATAGAGATATATTTTTCATGATCTTTCCTTTTTCAATAGGAAAAGCGAGAGTCAATCTCGCTTTTTTATGTCATATCTTTTAGCTTAATTTTAATTTCTTATTTAAGTGTAAAATTAATCATTTTTTTATCATTAATTAAATGAATCGAGTAATTTTTAAATTTCAGAGTAATTGGATATAAGTTCAATGTTAAAATATGACTGATTTTTAATTCTCAATTAAAAGAACACAGTGCCACCTAGTTGAATTAGGGTTAAGTCTTCTGCGCTGTTATAAATTCCTTGCGCAGATTCTGAACCATCAATATCTAAACTTAGATTTTCGTATTTCGCGTACACCAAGAAGCGCGAGCCAAAATATTGTTCTGCTGCAACACCCCACTGACTAAGCTCTGAGCCGGTAACGCCATCTAAATGAGCCATGCCGTATTGGTCGTTATAACTGGCATATTCAGCATAGAAAGCAGAATCACCAAAGCGATTAAACTGTTTTCTAATACCTGCTTTAAAGTAATAGGCATCCGTATCGTCACCCGACCCAACAATCGCGTCGTCAGCCTCTTCCATCTGATAAGTGGCTACCCCAAATACACCTGACTCAATATGCATGAGCCCTGCTTGCAGTTGTAGCGTAGTTGAACTGTTGCCCCCAACATTGCTACCCCCATCTTTATTCACTGAGTAACCTGCATGAAGGTTAGTTTTGAAGCCTTCGTGCTCAGCCGCATACTTAACCGCAATATCGTAAATTTCGTCGTTTGCATAACCTACTGCAATACTCACGTTGCCCATTTGAGGGAGATCGTAGCGCACGCCGTTGCGATATATACCGTTACAGTCAATACCAATACCCAAGCCAGGCGTAGCTAAGCACTGAGCAAATTGACCCCACGCGACATTGGTTGAACCTTCTTCTACGCCTCGAATAAAGAAGCCATTTGCTCTAAATAATGGAGAAATTCCCGACCAGATTGTCCCAGAGGGATCGGCTAGAACGGCAATGTTATCGGTGGGAAGGCTTTGTAAACCAACGGTGATTTTACCCCAGTCGCCACCAAAGTAGAGGCTACTGCCCAACAGGCCTATGTCGCCGCCGTTGAAGGTGTCTAAGTTATCCTGATTGGCAAACAAAAGCGGGGTTTGATGGCCACCACCGGCGTAGTTCGGTGCGCCTGAAAGAGGTTCAATAATGACCTCAAAGCCCACGTCCATGCCTTGTTCTTCCAGTTTATAATTTCCTGAAAGCGTAATACGGCTGCCTAGCGTTGTACCGTTGTCTGAAAGTTGTGCCACATCACTACCCACACCGTCGTCGTAATAGGTTAAGCCTTCATTTATCCATCCAGAGATATTCCATGAATAGGGCTCGTCTTGGGCAAAACTATGGCTACTGACTGTGCTTAAAATGGCAATAGATAAACAGGTTTTTGTAAATGTATTCTTTTTCATTTTACTGTCCCAATTTTGGTAGTGTTGATTAATTACAGTGGCTTTTTGTTTTTATTTTTGACTGGTTTTAATACTTTCGGTGTCCAGTAAATTGATAATAGGTTCTATTGAATTTTGAACCATCGGCCGTAAGGCGTGTTAATCTCCTTCTTTAGTAGCGGGAAAATTAAATGTAAAAATCATAAAAAACGCGACTACTGTGAAAAAGTAAGTCGCGTTTTTTTGATTTTTGTTCAGCTTTTGTGTGGATAAAAGCGCGTGTGGTAACAACTGCTATCTGATTAGAATCTCGCTTTTAGATTTACACTGACCATTCGCGGTTGTGCGGGGCCCACGAACTCTGCACCTTCTACGTCGGGATAAATGTCTTCTAATACCTCATCAGCCTCGCCATACGTGCCAAAGGTTTCATAGTCTTTGTCGAACACATTATTCACACGTAGCGATGCGGTAAATGTGTCGTTGAACCGGTACGATGCATAAATGTTTGCAATAACGTATCCGTCAATCTTTTCGTTTTCGTTAGCCTCATCGCCCCTAAAGTACTGACTAGATGCTGAAATAACTTCTGCGCCTAAACGCGCTTTATCCGTTAAGGCGTAATCTGCGTAGAGCTTGACTAAATGCTCTGGCTGGCCTGGAATTTTGTCACCTGGTGTTACGAGTCTGTCTGGACCCTGAGGGTTAAAGGGGCTAAACGACGTGAATGTCGATTCATAGGTTGCGTTAAGATAGTTGTAGTTTAACCGGTAGGTTAGTTTTTCCCACGTTGAGCCTACGCTGAATTCAACGCCCTGACGCTGGGTTTCATCAACGTTAATAAAGTATCCGCGAGAGGCAACAGAGCCTGCTTGTTGGAAGATAATGTCGTCCTTACTTCTACTGTGAAAAACATTTAGCATCAGGTCGATGTTATCAATGCGTGTGGTGTAGTTCGCTTCAATAGTTTGGGTGACCACCTGATCAAGAGGAGGATCGGCCACAAAACCGTTCGGTAAGCGGCACGGGTCGTCTTCATCTGCACAGCTTAACTCTGCTGGGCTTGGCGTTCTTGAAGACTGGCTGATTGCAAGATTCAACTGGCTTTGCTCATCAATAGTAATGTCTACACCTACCGCTGGGTTAAATTGGGTAAAACGGTGATTGCCGTCCAATGAACCTTCACCGTCATCAATCAGGTCTTCCATAACAATATGGTCTCGGTTAAAACGTCCACCAAGATTGAGTGATACGGCTGAAGAGAGCTGTGTACTATTCATGAAAAATAGCGACCATGCGGTGGTGTCTACATCTAATCTAACCCTGGCTTCTTGTGCCATGAGCCCGTCGATGGGTAAAACGGTGCGTGAGTCTTGTGCAGATTCGTTTTCCAAAATACCAAATGTAGTATCAGCGGCGTAGTTAACATCTCCTTTGGTGTAGCTGGCACCAACAATTAACTCTGAACTGAAGCCGCTTAAGGCATATTGTTTTGCTAGCTGAAAAGATAACCCAGTAGCTTTGGCGTCTGTCCGGCCCGTATTGTATGTTCCATCAAGTTCATCTGCGTCCACATCTGATATTTCGGCAAGCGCGGTGTCGTCATCAAAGCCAATGAATTCAACCGCTTCTATATCGTCGCCTTCGCCTACAACAGGCAAATCATCGTCATCATCGTCGTCGCCATCATCATCACTATCAAGCGGAGCATCATCATCATCATCGTCGTCATCATCTTCAAATTCACACAGTGTTACGCGTCCATCAGCGAACTGGCAGGCACCAAAATCACTGTCATCGCCGTTGATTGATTGAGTTTGTGTGTCGCGATAAAACATATTGGCGGTTAAAGATAAGGTGTCAGTTAAAACGAAATCACCGGTTATATTAACGTGCGTAAGTTCGTTGTTGGTCTGATCGGGGTGGGTGTAGACCGCTTCTCTTCCTTCAATATCCAGCAGTTCAATAGGCGACGCACCATTTCCGAGTAACTCGTTATCGGCCATAAAGAGGTTCATGTCGAGATGCATTTTGTCACTTTTATAGGCAAGCGATGTAAATACTTGCTGCACTTCAGATGGCGAATAGTCACGCCAGCCATCTTCCTCATAATGATTCAGGTTCACGTAATACGCCCAGTGATCGTTATGACCACCTGATTCCACAGACGCGGCTTTCTGGCCGAATTGTCCAGCCTGTAAATCTATTTCGTTGGCGTTGAAGCTAAACCCTGTTTTCGTTCTTAGCGCAAGGGCGCCGCCTAGCGTGTTTTGGCCAAACAGAGGGTTTGAACCAGAGTACAAAGAAACGGTATCTATAGCATCTAGAGGCATTAGGTCCCAATGCACAGTATCGCCAAACGCTTCATTAACCCGACCGCCGTTTAAGTACACCGAAATGCCCTGAGGTAGACCAAGCAGCGGAGAGGCAGTAAACCCGCGGTATTGCAGATCGGGTTGAAACGGATTGTTTTGAACATCGTTTAGGTTCACGCTTGCCAGTTGAGTTTTGAGTAGCTCCGGTAGTGAACGGTTGACGCTCCCTTCAATATCGTCTTGAGTGAGTGTCTGAACGTTACCAAATACAGCAGAGTTATTGCTGTTGGCGCTAAGCGGTGTCGCTCCCTGTACCTCTATAACCTCGTAGTGGTCCATTGCATCGTTAGCTTCTGCAGCAGAGCTAAACGCATAGGTTACAGCGCTTGCAATAATCGCAAGAGCAAATGGTGAACGGGCAAGTTGATGTGTTGGGGATTGTGCAACGTTTTGGCTAGAGCTTTTAGTAGAAATTCGCGTAGGCATGGTCTTGACTGCTTCGTTATTATTTATACTTTCAGTATTGCCTTAACCATTCCCTAAAAATATCCTCCTTAAGTGGGGGGAAGTATCATAAATTGGTAGCAGTGTTTTTTCCCGAATTCCCTACGAGAGAATCGATAAAACCTTATGACACCAGTTTTCACGCTCTGTGATATTTGTGTCGCTGGCACCAAATAGAAAAAGGTTATTTTCATAGGTTGCAGCGCCCAGTGCGTAGCATTCCCCCGAGGTTCTTGGTTGCCAGAAAAGGTGGTGTGCCAGTACCGCTTGTAGTCTTGACTGTTGATAGAACGCGATGCGATACACCCAGTGCGAGGCCAAATAACCAGAAGCAGAATTTAGAGAAGCCGACTCTAGAGTTATTGAGGGCGATGGAGTGGAAAACGGCGTTAAATGCAAAGCAATGTGTTCAGCGTTAAAGCGTTTCAAATTGGTGGTATTGTTGGCGAGTGGCTGCAATAAACGTGGAAGTGCAGGCAAGTGCTCTAACGCAATAAAATGTCGGTATTTAGAGGTAAGACGCGGCACTAAAAGTGACTGGTCGCTATTGGAAGCGCTGGCTTGCGCGGAAAATCCCTTACGTGCCTTTCTAATCCGCTCGCGAGCGATTGACTTTTCAGGTGAAGGTAGAGGCCGCAAATAGGAGAGCGATACCTTATTAGCACTCGCCAAATAAGCGCTTTTGGTGGCACAATCTTTGGCGGTACACTTGTTCGAATCCAACGCATCTGTTAGTTGCGCAAAATAGCGAATAGCCGCCCCCACACCATCTGCGTGTTTATCAGTGTCTGGCATTGGCTTTGAAGGTCTAATATCAAATGAGGCAAGACACGCGGATACCACATGTTTTAGTTGTCGCAGCCTTTTATCATAATCATCGCTCACGAGCTTGTGTGTTAGATTTTGTGAAAGCTTTGGAAGTGCTTCTATCGAAAGCTCGCTAGCTACTTCCTTCATCGCTTCGTTTGTGACGAGGCGAATTGCAAAATTGCCTTGTTGATTGATTTCGGGGTCGATAAATAAAGTATTTTTAAGGCCTGCTACGGTGCTAAGTGTTGCTTCTTGCTGTAGTAAACCATTTAAAAAGCACTGAGGAAACCACCAGGTTAATACATGTCTTATTGATTCGTTTTCGCCTTTTGTCGTTTGCGCATCAAGAGAGGCTTCTTTGTCTAAATGTGAGTGTTCACGTTGAGATGCGTGCTGACTCAGAGAGGCGTTTCTGTTCAGTGTTGATTCTTCGCTCAAGGTTTTTTCAGCGCTCAAGGCTGTTTCCACGCTCTGCGCTTTCATTGCGCTCAAGGTTTTTTCAGCGCTCAAGGCTGTTTCCACGCTCTGCGCTTTCATTGCGCTCAGGGCTGTTTGCGCGCTCAGGGCTATTTCTTCGCTCACGGCTGTAACAACCTCCTTGCACTGCTCAAAAAAGTGGGCTGAATTACTATAAACCAGCGTGGTGATATTGCTTGGCTGATACCACTGGCGTTTGTAGTCTTGAAGCGCTTGAATGCTGTTGCTGCCTATGGTTTGTGTAAAACCACCCGCGTGTTGATAGGCATTTTTATTGGTATCGGTTAATCGAATAGCGGCGTTTAATGCATAGTCGCTGTTTGTCTCTAGCATGGCGAGCTCGTTAAAAATAACCCCGTCACGCTCTAAGATAACCTCATCGGTACCGTAATCCCGGTTAAGCAGGCCACAGTACAGGTAATTTACAGCATCAAGCAGCACGTTCGCTTTTTCAGATGAAGCGAAAAAGAAGGTGTACTCGGCGAGTGTGGTAGCGTTAATAGTAACAGGCAGAAGTGTATTGGCCGTAAAAAGCTCGTGGGCAGCAGGGTATGGGTGAGAGCGTCGAAAGCTCATGTGCTCAGCTAAATGAGACAACCCAGTGTGGCCTGCTGCAGGGGTTTTTAGCGCAAAAACAACGCTATGCACTTTTGACCCAGAGCCGGCATCAATGAAATGAAATTCAGACATACACTTTTATCATTACGGGTTAACGGTATCTCTTTTTGTTTCGTACTTATTGCAGCCCATTTACATCCTAGTACTTACCTCGTAGCACTTACTTCCAAGATGGGAATCGGCTTTTCCACCTTTCGATACTGTAGTGCCTTCGACGGTGCAGTACCTGCTTTATCGGTAATGCCTTTCATTAAATGGTGATCGGGCGACTTGCTGCAAACCGGATCCGTCTTATACATATCACCTGTTAGCAGGTAGGCCTGACATCGGCAGCCGCCAAAGTCTTTGTCTTTTTCATCGCAGTCCCTACAGGGCGACGGCATCCAACTATCGCCACGGAAATGATTAAAGCTAAAGTCTTGGTGCCAAATATCGTGCAACGAGCGTTCTTTCACATTAGGAAAACGAAGGGGCAATATCTTTGCACTGTGACACGGAAGGGCACTGCCATCTGGCGTTACGGTTAAAAACGTTGTGCCCCAGCCATTCATGCACGCCTTAGGGCGAGATTCATAGTAGTCGGGCGACACAAATATGAAGGCTGGGCCTTTACCGTCTTGCTGCGCGCGGTAGCGGTTCACTGCGGCCTCAGCTTCCTGTAGCTGCTGTGACGTAGGCAGCAAATGGTCTCTATTTTCATAGGCCCAGCCGTAATACTGTACGGTAGCTAACTCGACAAAATCAGCGTTCAGCTGCTCGCTGAGCGCCATCACGTCTTCTATTTCGTGAATGTTCTGCGCGGTAATACAGAAGTTAAGCACCATAGGGTAGTTGTATTGTTTTACCAGCTTCGCAATTTTAAGTTTTTGTTCAAATGAGTGACGCTTGTTGCCTATTAAGTCGTTGACTTCAGCATTGGCTGCCTGAAAGCTCAGCTGAATGTGGTCAAGGCCGGCTTCTTTGAGTTTGGCAATACGTTTTTCTGTCATGCCAATGCCAGAGGTGATCAAGTTGGTGTAAAAACCCAAAGCCCGCGCATAAGCGACTAAGTGCTCTAAGTCTTTTCGAAGCAATGGCTCTCCGCCAGAAAAGCCCAATTGCACGGCGCCCATTTCCCGCGCTTCACGCAGTACACGCTCCCAATGCTCAGTAGAGAGCTCATTAAATGTTTCTTCCATATTTACTGGGTTTGAGCAATAGGGGCAATGCAATGGGCACTGATAAGTAATTTCGGCTAGGAGCCACAGCGGAGGCGTTATGGTATTTGGTACGTCGGTTTGTAAATCAACGTCTGTATTATTCGTCATAGCGGATCCACTTCTTTTGCTCGGCATGGACCAGAAATGCATGAACATCTTCTTCTAAATCATCGGGTGCATCAGGGAACGCCTGGCGAAGTTCAGCACAAATGGCATTTTCTGTATTGCTGCCATCCACACGCTTAAGAATTTCTGCCGCAGAAGGATTAAGTTTGATCATTCCTTCGGGAAACAACAACACATAACAGCCCTGAGCTTTCTCGTACTGCATGCGAAAAAGCGGATTTAAAGAAGCTGTTTTGTCTCTTGTGCGGCCGCCCTCGTTGTTGTGACTGCTGCTATTTTCAATGTTATCTTCCACGTTATCAGCACCGACGCTATCAGCATCTAAGTGGTGTTCGGTTTGCGATTGTAAATTCGACATCATTAAAACCTCCCTTTATGGCACACCCGCTGATCGGCAATACCATCAAACGGCTTTCTCTTATATTCATAGGCAAAGCAAATGGCATCAGCAATGCTCCACAAAATATCAATTTTGAACTGCAGTATATTGAGCGCATGTTCTTGCTGTTGTCGGGTAACAAAGTGATCAAGGGTAATCTGCAGACCATGCTCTACATCACGGCGCGCCTGACTTAACCGCATTTGAAAGTAGGTAAAGCCTTCACTATCAATCCATGTATAGTGCCTAGGCCAGGTATCTAATCGGCTTTGATGTATTTCAGGGGCGAACATTTCAGTTAACGATGAGCAGGCCGCCTCTTTCCACGACGCGCGGCGGGCAAAATTCACATAGGCATTTACTGCAAACTTAACCGCTGGTAACAGGTGGGTTTCATCAAGTAATTCACTGCGGTTCAAGCCTACCGCTTCGCCTAACCGCAACCAGGCTTCTATGCCGCCCAGTCCGTCTTCACCTTCCCGTCCATCGTGATCGATAATTCGTTGGATCCAAGTTCTGCGTACCGATTGATCTTCGCAATTCGCTAAAATTGCCGCATCTTTAACCGGTATCGCCATTTGATAATACAGTCGGTTGGCCACCCAACCCTGAATCTCATCAACGCTGCAGTGTCCTTCATTCATGCGTTTATGAAACGGGTGATGAATATGGTAGTAAGCGCCTTTTTCTCTCAGTTTTTGTTCGAATTCTTGTCTAGACCATGCGTGTTCTGTCATTACTACACCTCAATTTCCATACCGTCGTAAGCCAATTCAATGCCTTGCTCGCACAGGCTGTGATAAGCACTGGAGTCTTCGTCAAGCACGCGATTTGTGTTGTTGATATGAATAAGCACTTTACGCTCAACGTTAAATTCATTTAGCAGCGCAATGGCTCCGCCCTTTCCATTAACCGGCATGTGTCCCATATCTGTGCCCAGCTTGTTGCTAAAGCCGTGATCTATCATTTCTTCATTGGCCCACAGCGTACCGTCAAATAGCACGCAGTGAGATTCGCGCATCACCTGTTTTACTGTGTCGTTTGCCTGCATACATCCCGGCGCGTAAAAAAGCACGTTGCCCGTGGTGTCGTCAGTTATCTTCAGGCCGATATTGTTGCCCGGCACAATGTTGTCGCGATACGTCGAGTAAGGGGGCGCATTAGACTCTAATACCACCGGTTGGAAAGTCAGGCCTTCTGCCCCCTTTGGTACAAAGCGTTGATGATAATCGGTATTAATTGAATGCTGTTGTAGTCCGCCGTGCCAGTGTTTTAATACGGTAAAAAGCGGGAAGCTGGTGGTTAGGTCTTCGGCCACAACATCGGTACAATAAACGGGAAGGGGTAAGCCTTCGCGCAATGTTAGCAGGCCTGTAGTATGGTCTATTTGACTGTCGGTAAGCACAATTGCGCTTATGCGTGTGCCGCGAGACACATGGGCGTCGGGCCACAGCTGCGGATGGCTATTTATCTGCTCCCTTAAATCGGGGGAGGCATTAATGAGAACCCAATTTTTACCATCGCTACTGACAGCAATGCTCGACTGTGTTCTACCTTTCGCCTTTATTTTACCTTCGCGTAAACCCTTACAATTGGGGCAGTGGCAGTTCCATTGCGGAAATCCACCCCCGGCGGCAGCACCAAGAATCAATACGTGCATAACAACTCCATACTACAAGTAAAAAAAGGCTGCATCGGCAGCCTTTTTGTTCATCATCCCAGAGGGCGTTGCCTAGCGGTTATTGATGTAAAGAGTTACTTCAAAACCAAGGCGCATTTCTGTGTATTGGGGTTTAGTCCACATAATTGTTCCTCTTCTTTATGATTAAACGCATGACTGAGTATATGTTGAATATGTGTTAACAGATATCCTCCTAAGGGAGGAGAACTGTCATGAATTTTGATGATTTATTGATTATTTTTGACTGCGCAACTGCTTAAGTAAGATAACAGCAAAGGAATAGGGCGGCCGGTTGCCGATAACGATTTGGTGTAGGTAAAAGCGGTTCCTGCTACATCGAGGTGAGCCCACGGCGTGCCGTCAGCAAAGCGAGAGAGAAAGCAGCCTGCCGAAATAGCACCGGGAGAGTTTATACCCGCATTCATCATATCCGCGTGCTGAGAGGTAATGGCGTCTTGATATTCTGGCCAAAGTGGGAAAGGCCAGCACCTGTCGTTAGCCAGTTCACCCGCTTCAACTAACGCACTTTCAAGCGCTGGAGCGTTGCTAAAAAGTGCAGTGGCTTTGTGCCCCAGTGCGCTAATGGCCGCGCCGGTTAAGGTTGCAATATCAATAATAACCGAGGGGGAGAACTGTTTCGCGTAGCTGATTGCATCGGCCATAAGCATACGCCCTTCTGCATCGGTGCTCATGATTTCCACGGTTTTTCCTGAGTGCATAGTAATGATGTCACCCGGGCGATAGGCTTTGCCATCAATCGCATTATCAGCGCTCGCCACAATACCAACAATATTTATATTTAACCCCAGTGTGGCAACCGCCTGAATGACGCCCAATACACAGCCAGCGCCTGCCATGTCGTAAATCATATGGCGCATATCAGGGCTGCGTTTTAACGTTATGCCGCCACTGTCAAAGGTTACACCTTTGCCAATTAACACTACTGGCGGTGAATTCTCTAAACCTTTGGCTGTATAGCGAAGAATAGGCATGGTGGCAGCAAACTGTGAACCTGCATTTACCGCTAAATACCCGTTCATGCCTAACTGCTTTAGCGCACTTTCATTGAGGATATCGCAAGACACCGTATTAAAGGTTTGCGCCAGATGCTGAGCTTGTTCGGCCAGATAATCTGGCGTACATAAGTTGGCTGGCATATGGGCGAGATCTTTAGCCCACGTCATCGCAGCATTAAGGGCTGATACATAGCGGATAGTGTGTGAAACGAGACGCTTTTGCGCGTTATTAAAATGCTTGGCATCTAGTGCAAGAGACAGCGTGCCCCTAATATCAATTGCTTGGTTAATTGCTTCATTAGTTGCGGCATTTTTTTCAACACTATTTGCGTTGTTGTTGCCATCGCGGGCTCGACTGCTAGAAACCGAACGATTATTCGTTTTATAGCCCATAAAGTGATAGCCATGCTTGAAATAGCTTCTAAGTAGCGCACTCAGAAACTGTGGGTGGCTTGCAATGGTGTTAACAGGGTCATTGCTTGCTGTTTCAGTGGTAGAAAGCGCCATAAACGACAGTTTTTCCAAGGTTACCGACACGCTTTTAAGCTTTTTAAACAATGCATCGAACTGCTGTTCTAAGTAGCGAAATGCTGGCGCGTTAGTTTGCTTCAAGTCACTAGTGCTTTTCGAATAAAACGCGGAGTTTGAATCGCTAACGTAGCTTGAGCGGTTAACCATGGAGGGGTCATTAGTTTTAGATAAAGTCGAGGCACGGCTAGAGACGTTGGGTGCATCTGACGCTTCAAAAAGCGCAAAATCGACACCATAAAACAGCACCCGTTTTACTTCAGCTAATTGTTGGCTAATTTTGTTTTTTCCGCTGTTTTCAGTGTCTGGGATGTAACTTGTTTTAAACGCCTTAAGGCCTTGTACTAATACACATTGGCCTTTATTTCCTGCAAAACCTTCATCGTCAAAAATCTGCTCAATGTATGTCTTAGCGGGTGTTGAAAAGTGAAATAGTTGGCTCGCTAATAACTCGGGCATAGTTAAAATAAGTAAGCAGTCACTATCGTCTAACGTTTGAACTTTATTGCTTTCATTAGCCCAGATTAGGTTTGCTTTTATCACGAGAAGCGCCCTTTTGAGGCTTTGGGGCGAAAGCTTCTCACAGCGAAAATAAAAGTGATAGCCGTAAGACAAAGTACAACGGCTAGCGCGTTGTGTTCGAGTTTTTCATAGAGCGCAAATCGCAGTAATTCTACGCCGCTACTAAAGGGGTTAAAGGCGCAAATCTGATACAGCCATTCGCTGGCCTCACGCATTTTCCAAAGCGGGTATAGGGCGCTTGATAGAAAGAACAATGGGAAAATGACAAAGTTCATGACCCCGGCAAAGTTCTCTAGCTGCTTAATATAGTTTGCCAGTAACAATCCTAACGAACCTAAAAACAATGACAGTAGTGCAATAACAGGCAACGCATAAACGTATCCCAACGCAGATAGGCGTACATCCAGTAAAAGCGCAAAGGCAAAGAAGATGTACACCTGAATAGCGCTTACCAAGGTGTTGGCTATAAGCTTGCTGCCTAGCAGAAAAGGGCGGGGAACCGGGCTTAACAGCAGTACTTTCATGCTGCCCATTTCTCTGTCGTACACCATGGACAATGAACTTTGCATACTATTAAAAAGCACAATCATGGCGGCAAGCCCAGGTACAATGTACTCTTCGTACAAAATATAACTCTCGTAAGGCTCGGTCATTGAAAGGCCCAGGGCCGAACGAAACCCTGCGGCAAAAACAAATAGCCAAAGCAGCGGCCGCACCAATGCACTTAACAGGCGTGTACGTTGCTGCCAGAACTTCAGCATCTCTCGGGTAAGTACGCCCACAAAACAGCGCCAATACATCAGGAGCCTTCCTGCATCAAATGCTGCCAAAGGTGCTCAATATCTTGTTGATGATACTTGGCTAACAACGCTTCACATTGGTCGTGGGCTAACACTCGTCCTTTTGATAAGACTATCAAGTTGTTGTTGTGCTTCACTTCTTCAAATAAATGCGTGGCCCATAGTACACTTACGTTTTGGGAATGAGCGAGTGCTTGTACTACCCGCAAAATAAGATGACGGGATTCTATATCTAAGCCAACGGTAGGCTCGTCTAATAGCAGCAAGGATGGCTTGTGAATAAGGCAGCGAGCTAATTCGACCCGACGTCTGTGCCCGCCATTTAAGTTGCGAATTTTTGTGTTGAGCTTACTCGTAAGATCGAGCTCGTCGAGCAGGCCTTGAATATGAGATAGCGCGCTAGCGGTACTTATGCCGTGGAGCGAAGCAAAGTAGGACAAATTTTGTTTTACTGATAAGTCGATATCTAAGGTACTTTGCTGAAATACCACGCCCATTTTCGCCATAATACTTGTGCGAGATTGAGACAGGGTAGCACCATCAAAGGTAATATTGCCTTGCGTGAGTTTTTGAAGGCCCGTAATAAGCGCAAATAAGGTACTTTTGCCTGCGCCATTTGGCCCAAGCAGCATGGTTAAGCCAGGTTTTAGGCAAAGGTCTATATTGTCCAGCGCGTGGTGGCCGCCGTACTGATGTGAAACCGCTTGAACCGCTATTTCCATTTAACCGCCACGCCCCAAGGGTAACGCCCCACTTTTACCGTATGCTCTACGTTTAACGTGTGGGTATTGATGACAGAAACATCACCGCTTACACCGTTAGTGGTCAGCAATAAAGACTGATCTTGGTTAAACGCTAATTGCCACACTCGTCGCCCAACCAAAATGTAGTCTTCCACTTCAAAGGTATCGGTATTGATGACCGCTATGCGATTCGCTGGGCCAAGCGCCACGAAGGCGTAGGGCTTATCTTTCATAAGCACAATACCCACTGGCTGAACCTTGTCGCGATAAACGCCTTTAATGGCAAAGGAAAGGGTCTTCACTTTTTGCTTTGTAGCAGTATCGAAAATACTGACGGTGCCACCTATTTCCGAGCTTACCCAAAGGTACTTGTCATCTCTGGTAAAGTGAGCATCTCTGGGTCTTGCATCAACCAAGCTATTCGCAATATTTTCGTGCGTTTGGGTATCTATCCAGTGCACCATGTTAGTGGTTTCTGATGTGACTACCATCATGCTGCCGTCGTGACTCACTGCCAGCCCCTCAGGCTCTACGCCCACATCTATCTGAGAAATGACCTGAGCCGTTGGAATGTCGATAACAGTAAGAAGGGCATCGTCTTCATTAGCTGTGTAAATAGTGGTGCCGTTAGGATGTAATGCTATGGTTTCAGGATCTGCACCTGAGGGAAGATCGCCCACTATGGAATGGGTAGACAAATCCATAATTTGAATGCGATCAGCATCAGAGGCACAGATATACGCGTGGGACTGGTCTGCACTTAAAATAAACCCTCGGGGTCGCTCTCCAACCTCGATAGTTTCAACCACATCAAATGTCGTCATATCAATGACAGATAGCGTGTTGTCTTTTTCGTTAGTGACATACGCTTGAGGAAGTGCAAAGGCTTGAGGAAGTGCTATGGCAAAGGCTGCCATTAAACTGCCAAGCAAGAGTGCAAAGCGATAGCTCATAACTTGTCCTTACAGGTAGTGTGTGTTGCGCCTAATGTGTCCAGTTCGTTGGTTTGGTGCAGAAAGCCTTCAAGGGGCGCATGAGTCACCAGTGCGTCTTCGTGGGCCAGCGCAATAGGCTGACGAAATTGGTGGGTGTAGGGGCGAATAGAAAGAGGGCGACCTTTATAGGCACCCAGCGTATAGTGGTCGCTAAGCAAGGTTTTAAGTATTCCCTGCTGCTTTAAATTGCTTCCTTGCTGCGCAGCATTTGCCACCGCCGTTACCGCAAGATACGCGGCGAAGTCGATTTCATTCATGTGTCTGTCAAACCCGTCATCAAAACGGCTTTGAAGCTGACGGGCGCCCCATTGTTCGTGGGTAAAATGCCAACCTAGTGCTTTTAGGCCGGCAGCGCCTACCACAGGTACGAGATGATAGGTGTTAAAGGGTAGGCTATACGCGAATTGCGCCGCGCTATCGGCGGTAAAAACAGCCTGATAAGTTTCTCTTGTTCGCGTAAATTGAGGAATTTCAGCAAAGGCAGCCCTGCGTAAATCAAAACTGTCCTGCCACTGTTTAGTTTCAACAAGTGAAAGCTTGAATTTTTTAGCGCTGCGTTTGAACGCGGCTAGGTATCCAGCATCGTCAGCGGTTTTTCCGTAAACTGCAAATATCTTGTCAATACGCTTAGTGCGAAACCACTGGGCTAGTGCGTCGGCTTTCATTTGATAACTGGGGATTGTATGAAACAAGGGCAGGCGACATGAATTTTGTCTAAGTAAATCATCGCTATTAGCTACGTTAAAAAATACGGCATTAGGAAGCGTGCTTTGAATAGTGGTAATCAACGGCTCAATTGAGGCAACCTTTACCTTATCACTGCTTTGCATATCCAGTAGTACAACAGGCGCAATGTTGCCTTGTTGATTACTACTTATTTCTATGTGATTTGCTTTAGCACCTGAACCAGAGTGCTGGCGTGTTTTAGCTAAAGAAGCTTGCAGTTCGCCGATAGAAGGCACACTGATTTCAGTTAACTTAAACTGATAACCAAGAAATTTTCCCGTGATATTGGCATCCTTTATCGCCACACTTGCGCCAGCTGTGCCCTCATTGCTGGGGGACTTTAAATAGCCTGGTGTGCCTGGTGGAGATGTGCCCGCAACTTTTATATAAATGACCGGAATAGTGGCAAGAGAGGTCTGTGGTGCAGCTTGTTGAGCCCGTGAAGATTGCGCTTCATTAAACGCGAGCGCGCTGTTTAAAAACGACAACAGAACGCAGCAAAAAAGTGACGCTACACACTTTTGATAGCGCTTACCGGTTAATCGTCTTTCAACCGTGCTTTTTACACCCTTTGCCATATACCACCCCGAGCTTAGCTGCATGCTTTTGCTGATATCTGTTTGTCTGACATAAGGGTATATGGCAATTTTCCCGAAGAACATCCTCCTAAAGGAGGAATGCTATGGCGCTAAAGTAGCATTAGTAAAATCACGCTAACCCCTTAGTATGCTTAAGAAGTTCGATTGAATAAGTGGGTAAGCTGTGCAGTTAGTTAAACCTTTTCGAGTTATTTTCATTTTACTCTGCCTGATAACGGGTTCTGCGCTTTCTGCGTTCGGAGAAGCAAGATCGTTAGACGATATTAAAGACAGCGGTTTAATTAGAATTGCGGTGTACACCGACTATCCTCCATTTTCATTTATTGAAAACGACAGCCCCACAGGTATTGATATTGATATCGCCCGTGAAATCGCGAGCGCCCTTGGTGTTGAGCTAGAACTGATATGGATGACACCTGGTGAAACGACAGAGGACGATTTCAGAAATTACCTATGGAAGGGCCATATAATTCACCGCATTAAGGCCGATGTGATGATGCGCGCGCCTTACGACCCAAGCTTTTCTCAAAAACGTGACGACGTGGGCTTGTTGGTTAATGAGCTCGTTCATATGTTTGCCCCCTATCAGCGTGAAAGCTGGCAAATCATTCACAACACGCACACCTTGCCCGAAGTGGAAACCATGGGCATGTTTCAGTATCACACGATTGGTGCGGAAATAGACAGCATTCCCCACTTTTACTTAACGTCAGCGTTTGGCGGCCGATTGCGAGAAAAAACATCGCACTATGGTTCAAACGCAGAAGCGATTGACGCAATGAAAGCAGGAACCGTCGAAGCGGTAATGGGATTGCGCTCGCAAATATCCTACCTCAGTCAGTTTGTTGATAATGAGCAATATCGCCTTGCAAGCAACGCGTTTCCGCTCATCGGAAAGCAAAAGTGGGACATAGGACTTGCTGTTCATACTAATTATCGCGCACTAGGCTATGAAATTGGTGATGTAATTACGCGAATGGTGGTAGAGGGTGATATGCAACGGTTATTTGAGAAATACAAAACTATTTACGAGATGCCGCCTTATTTTGCGGGGAATGAAAGTTCAGAATAAGATAATTCAGTATAAAAGCATGTGACCAATAGCGTTCAGAGCGATAGTACATTAGGCAATAACTCTATGGCCAATTGCCTTCTCACCTCTAGCGCCGTTATCAGTCACGCATTAGTTTAAAAAGACGTGAAAGCGTAAAGGTGTTAAACAAAAGGGAAAATAGCCCTTCATTCCTCCTCCTAAAGGAGGAGTCAAATCACTCCGCTGTTGCATAGGCATCGACATCCCCCCTAGCTATGCTAATCCTAACGAATAGTCTGAAACAGACCATTTATGGCCTACATGCAACTAGGAACCGTTATGAATAATAATATGCCAATTAAAAAACTTGCCCTATCTATGCTGGTTTGTGCAAGTGCGTTAACTCCTGTCCATGCTGTTGTCACCGACAAAGATATTCAAAATGACCACGTTACCACTGACGACGTAGTGACGTATGGAATGGGCTTGAAAGCTCAGCGCTACAGCCCGCTCACCGCCATTAACCGCGATACAGTAGAAGAAGTACGTCCTGTGTGGGCGTTTTCATTAGGTGGTGAAAAGCAGCGGGGGCAAGAATCGCAACCTCTTGTAAAAGATGGTGTGATGTATGTAACCGGATCTTACTCTCGTGTGTGGGCCATCGATGCGAGAACTGGTGAAGAGCTATGGCAGTATGAGGCGCGTTTGCCCGACGGCATTATGCCTTGCTGTGACGTGATAAACCGTGGCGTTGCGCTTTACGACAATCTGGTCATATTTGGCACCTTGGATGCCAAGTTAGTAGCACTGGATAAAGACACGGGCAAAACCGTTTGGAAGAAAAAGGTTGAAGACTATCGAGCGGGCTACGCCATTACTGCAGCGCCTATTGTAGTTGACGGAAAAGTCATTACAGGGATTTCCGGTGGTGAATTCGGTATCGTCGGTAAAGTGTATGCTTACGACGCGAAGTCTGGCAAACAGCTATGGGTTAGACCTACCGTTGAAGGGCACATGGGGTACTTATGGAAAGACGGTAAGAAAACCGAAAATGGTATTTCAGGTGGCGCGCCAGGTAAAACATGGCCTGCTGATTTATGGAAAACCGGTGGTGCAGCAACGTGGCTAGGTGGTACTTACGACTCAGATACAGGCTTGCTATTTTTCGGTACGGGTAACCCTGCACCGTGGAACTCTCACCTACGTCCGGGCGATAACTACTTCTCGTCGTCGCGCTTAGCTATCGACCCTAATACAGGAAAAATTGTGTGGCACTTCCAAACCACACCACACGATGGCTGGGACTTTGATGGCGTAAACGAGCTTATCTCGTTTGATTACCAGGAAAACGGCAAGACTGTGAAAGCGGCGGCAACCGCCGACAGAAACGGCTTTTTCTACGTCCTTAACCGAGAAAACGGTGACTTCATTCGCGGCTTCCCGTTTGTTGATAAATTAAACTGGGCAAAGGGACTGGATGAAAAAGGTCGACCTATCTACATTGAAGAAAATCGCCCAGGAAGCCCAGCGCAATCAGCTGATGGTAAACAAGGTGCACAGGTTGTCGCTCGCCCTGCGTTCTTAGGTGGTAAAAACTGGATGCCAATGGCCTATTCAAAGGATACTGAACTCTTCTATGTGCCTTCAAACGAATGGGAAATGGATATCTGGAACGAGCCTACCTCTTACAAGAAAGGTGCAGCGTACCTAGGTGCTGGTTTCACCATTAAATCAGTGAATGAGGACTTTATCGGCGTACTTAAAGCGATTGACCCCAAAACAGGTAAAACCGTTTGGCGCTATAACAACTTCTCTCCACTATGGGGCGGCGTGTTAACTACAGGTGGTGGTTTGGTTTGGACCGGTAACCCTGAAGGTTATCTTATGGCCTTTGACGACAAAACTGGCGAAATGGTTTACAAGTTCCAAACTGGCTCAGGTATTGTTGGCTCTCCAGTGACATGGGAGATGGATGGTGAGCAGTACATCTCTGTACTATCTGGATGGGGTGGCGCAGTGCCATTATGGGGCGGTGAAGTTGCTAAACGCGTGAAGCACTTCAACCAAGGCGGCACCGTGTGGACGTTTAAATTGCCGAAGCGCTATCAGCAGGTGGCAAAAAACTAATATTATCCAAGCGTTAAACAGTGATAATTGCATGGCCAGCGCTAACGTGCGCTGGCCTTTTTTTCTTCACCTATTCATTTACCTGTTGGCAAGGTAAGTCTTCATCATTCTTATGGGCGTTATTTCGACTCTGACTTTAGCACCAACGTTGAAGCAGCAATTGTGAAGCTTGCGCTTTCAGTGGCTATCATTGTGGCCTCCTACCAAAGGAGGAGCCTTTCAAAACCAAAGTAGAGTTACCCCTTATTTCCTCGTACGTATACTTAATTCATAGTCTTTTGAGGATGTATGAATTATGAAAACAAAAATATCGATGTTGTTTGCGGCACTCGCGGTAACTGGCTTGTCTGGCCACGTGCTTGCACATGGAAATGTTATCCCTCAAGGAGCAGATAGCTCAGCTATGCCGCCGATCACTGATGGCGATGAGTCTGAAAATGGCTGGGTGTTTGAAAACCCATATCGAAGCCTTGATGAAGAAACCAAAACGAAGGTCATCAAGTTTGGTGAGTCAGCTTATGCAAATAACTGTGCAGGTTGTCACGGCTTGCACGCGCAGTCTGGTGGAATAAACCCAGACCTTCGTGAACTCGACCCAGAAAGTTTTGAAGACGATGAATGGTTCGTTGAGCGCTTGCGTTTTGGCTCGGCGAAAGGCATGCCTGCACTTGGCGGTATTCCTGAAGGTCAAACCGATCCTATCTTAGACCAAGAGACACTGTGGGCTATTAAAACCTACGTTGAAGCACGTCGCGTTGTGGCCATTGAAGAGGGTGAGATCGAAGCAGATTAGGGCGACGTCTGTTACGCCTTTTTCGCCGGGTTAACGTCGAGTTACCCGGCGCTTTTCGTTTCCAATACCGTCTAACAACACATCAATAGCTTCACTCTTCACTGTTTATAAACTTAAAATGCGCTTAACAAAGGCGTATTTTCATCACACCAGCTGTAGTTTACTTAATATTCCAAAGGCGAGGGCGGTAATAGGCAGAGATGCCAATGTGCTCACTGCGATGATACTTGCCGCCAAACGATAATCACCGCCTAAGTTTCTAACCATGACATAGCTTGCTGCAGCAGTAGGTGAAATGGCGAGAAGAAGAACAATGCCCAGTTCCATTCCTCTAAATCCAAAAGCATAGGCAAACGCGACTAATATGGTGGGATAAACCACGCATTTACTGGTTGTGCTAAGCACAATGTTAAACCAGTCACTGGAGAATGAGCGGAACTGTAGGGAAGCACCGGTACAAATAAGTGCAAGTGGCAGTGTTAGCTGCGCAAAGTATTCACCGGTTTTTATCAAGGTGGTGGGCAATTGCCATTCGAAGTAAGAGAAGGGGAGCGCTGCCGCGATAGAAAGAATCAGCGGGTTTTTCGCCATGCCAGTAACTTGACCCAACAAAGAACGCGACGTGCCTTGATAAAAATTAAGAACAAAGACAGACAATACGTTAAACAATATAGTAATACACCCCATATAGACCGAGGCTACAGCAAGCCCTTCTTGCCCATAGGTATTGGCACAATAAGCAAGGCCAATAATGCCCATATTGGCTCTGAAACCGCCTTGTACAACCACACCTCTGGCTTTGTACGGATGTACGGTCAGATGAGAGGTAATCATCAGAGCGGCAAAAACAATGAGCGTGCCCATAACTCCAACGCCTATCAGCGATAGGTTGGCGGCTTTAGAAAAGTCTGCTCGTGCTATCGATAAAAATAAGAGCGCAGGGAGCGCAACGTTAAATACCAGTTTAGATCCAGCTTCTATAAACCCTTCATTGAGCCATTTAATGCGAAAAAATAGCCATCCCATTAACAGAAGGATCAAAACAGGAATCAGCGTGCTGGTAATAAAACTAAGCATAAAAGATACGTAAGCCTTTACATGTGGAAACGAAACAACATAAAAACGCATTTGTAGAATATTGATGAATTTAACCTATTCACAAACGGTTTTGATAAGCGTAACTTAATATTTATATAAGAAAGGGTTGCCGATACAAAAGCTTGCCCTGTGTTTAAAAGCCCCTATTCAAAAGAATTGATGTATGAAAGCACTTCTTTTATTTATTGGTTTTGTAATAGTTAATTGCTTGTGGGGCGGGCTCTCTCACGCTTACGCTAAAAGTACTGCGTCTTTAGATAAAATGCAGTTAGTTAACGACAAGCTGTGGATGTATTACGAGGAAGGTAGTCAGCTTACTGCTGAAGACATCCTGACTAAATATCAGCAGAATACACTGATAAAAAATACTAATGGGCGCGTTAGTTATGGGTTCACTGGTAACACGGTTTGGGGTGTGTTGGCTGTTGAATTAGATACATATGGTGTTCTTGTTACTCGTATTGCTAAAAATAGCCCAATAAACGTACCTTTTCTTCCTCTGAAAATAGAAATAGATAATGCGTGGCTAGACGATATCGACCTCTATTTTTTCGAAAACGGTCAAAGAAAGCGTCATGTAAAACTTGGTGATAATCAGGTGCATAGTGCTCGCTTTGAAAACGCGCGAATGCCTTCTGTATTCTATCGATTTACCCAGCCTGAAACGCTGGTGGTTTTTAGATTTTCCTCTGAAGATCCTATGACGATCCCCATATACGTAGGGCCACCAGTAGTTGCTAAAAACAAGACAACGGAAAATGCGTATTTTTATGGCGCGTTGTACGGCGCACTCGTTATTTTATTGGTCTACAACTTGGTTCTATACTCCTATCTCAAAGAACGGCGCTACCTGCTTTATTCCTTATACCTTCTCTCGTTTTTGCTATTTAACTTCACTTATACCGGTCATGGTTTCTGGTGGCTTTGGTCAGAATCGATATTCCTTCAACAGTGGCTTTTGCCCGCGCTAATGTTTTTGTATTTGTTCAGTGCGGTAAGATTCACCATCGAGTTTCTTAATACCCAACTCTATCTACCAAAGCTCTATCGGTGTAGGAAGTATATCTATGGCGCATTGGGCGCACTCGCTGTCATCATTGTGTTGATTGGAAGTCGCTCTTTCGCGGTGATGTCGCAGCTTGCCGTTTTAACAACAATAGCGATTTGGATGTTGTTGATAGGAATTTTTGCCTACCGTAATGGCGACACATTAGCTAAATTTTTCCTTCCAGCCATTTTATGCGGAACCGGCGGTGCGATGGTGTCGAGTCTAGCCACATGGGGGCTTATTCCATACTCGAAATGGGCATTTAGAGGCATTGAAATCGGCATGGTGTTGGAAATGTCTTTACTATCTATCTCACTGGCATTTAACTACAAACAAGTACAGCAAGCGCGCAGAAACGCCGAGCGTGACGCAAGGCTCGATCCACTTACGTCGCTTTATAATCGGCGAGCTTTTGAAGACTTGGTTTATCCTATTTGGGAGATGGGAAAGCGCAGTAATAAGTTCATGTCGGTTATGCTCATTGATATTGATTGGTTTAAAGGTATCAACGATAAATATGGTCACGACATGGGTGACAAGGTGCTGAAAAAAGTCGCTGAAGAAATTAAAGGGCAAGTTAGAGGCTCTGACATTACCTTTCGCTGGGGCGGCGAAGAGTTTTTGGTATTTTTGCCCAATACTCGGGTGCATTACGCCAAGCAAATTGCCGAGAATCTCCGCGTACACCTTTTCACCCACGACATTAACAAATTCATACGAGTGACAGTAAGTATAGGTGTGGCAGGAACCTCGCCAGGCGAAGAGAATGTCAATGTTCTCATTAAACAGTCAGACCAAGCCTTATACCTAGCGAAAGCAAAAGGTCGAAACAAAGTGGTGGTTTGGGAGGAAGATTCAGAATAAGAGAAAATAACCGAGAGGAGAAATTCAGGAAAGTATCTAGCTGATTTATAAATACAGCATTCTCACGTATGATTCTGCTTTTCATTTTCTCAGAGTATCCTTTTCATGTACCAAGATTTTCAAGCAGAGTTGGCGTGGGCTAGCCTTCATATGCCGCGCACTCGTAATGCCATTGCATCACTTCCCGATCTGTCGAACGTTAAACTTGCTTGCAACATGCATTTAGATTTGAAAATGGCGCCTTTGGTTGAAGGGCTACTTTCACGAGGATGCGACATTTTTCTTACCACGTGTAACCCCACTACAGTGCAAGATGACGTGGTGTCTTATCTTGTTGATAAAGGCGCAACGGCCCATGCATGGCGTGATATGAGCGAGGCTGACTGGTCTGAGTCATTCGATAAAGCGCTGGCGTGGCAGCCTACCCATTTGTGTGAAATGGGCGCTGATCTGACAACTCGACTTCACGAAAATATAAAAGCAAATAAACCAGTACCGAGCATTGTATCGGGGTTAGAAGCAACGGGCTCTGGCATTAACCGTTTAAATGGTATGGCGCCAAACTATCCAATATTTAACTGGGATGATTTACCAGTAAAAGAAGGGCTTCACAACAGGCACATGGTGGGTTTAAGCGCATGGCAAACCTTCTTCCAAACCACTCATCTAACTCTGCACGAAAAAGTAGTGGTTGTTATTGGTTATGGTTTGGTAGGGCAGGGCGTTGCCGCCTCGGCTAAAGCGTTCGGGGCACAGGTTCAAGTAGCAGAACTTGATCCAGCAAGAGCGCTTCAGGCGAAATACGACGGCTGGCCAGTGGTTGATTTAAATGAAGCGGCTAGCCAGGCTGATGTTATTGCCACTGCAACTGGAGCGTATGGCGTGGTGAATTCGAGTCATCTAGACAACATGAAAGACGGAACGTTTATTTTAAACGTAGGCCATGTAGCCCAAGAAATTGATGTGCCTTACCTTAAAAACAATGCTACTCACAGTGAGCCAATGCCTTATGTAAATGCCTATAAACTGGGCGATAAAACACTGTATCTTCTAGCTGATGGCTCTATGTTTAACTTAACTGCGGGCTATGGTGACAGCATTAATGCCTTTGACGTAACCTTGGCCGTCATGGCTGCGGGCATCGGCTATATCGTGAATGAAGGTGCAAAAAGCGAAAAAGGCTTGTACTTGTTGCCAGAAGCCGCGTGGAAAAGTGCGCTTTAAAGCGCTGCGAATCATAAGAGAGTGTTTATCTTTTAGTACGCAGTACAAAAGGTCTAGCCACCTCTGCTTATCTCGACATTCCTATTGAATGTTGTACAGTGAGCCCGTTTTAATAAATTCATAGTTAAGGCGGGCTGATAAGCACTTCAATAGACAATCAGCCTTGCGCCAGTGTAGGGAAAAAAATGGGCAAAATAATAGGCACAAAAACACCACAACAGGCTTTAGATAGCCTCGTCAACATGACAGGCGACCTTCGCCCCATAGAACTCTCTGAATACAACGCCCGCATTGCCAAGGCGCAGCATTATATGCAGGAAAATGGCATTGGTGCGCTCTACTTAAACGCTGGTACTAACTTAGCGTATTTTACAGGTATGCAGTGGTACGCCAGTGAGCGTTTAGTCGGTGCGCTCTTGCCTGCAAAAGGTGACCTTGTATATCTAGCTCCTACCTTTGAAATCGACTCTTTAAACGAACGCAAATTAGTGGAAGGCGACATAATTGGCTGGCAAGAGCACGAGAGCCCATATGCGCTTGTCATAGCTATGCTAGAAAAACTGAACACCGCTGGAGGCGATAAACTGGGTGTGGATGAGTCGACCCAGTTTTTTATCGTAGATGGTTTGAACAAGATGCTTGGCCAATCTTGGCAAATTATCAATGGTGCAGAGGTAACAGCACACTGTCGCATGCACAAATCTGAAAGTGAACTCGCGCTTATTCAACGCGCTATGGACATGACCCTAGCTGTGCACAAAGCGACTGCCAGTATGCTTTATGAAGGTATTACCACGACAGAAGTTGAAGCATTTATTAACGATGCACATAAGAAAGTGGGGGCCGCTGGTAACTATTTTTGCATTGTACTTTTTGGAAAAGCCACCTCGTTTCCCCACGGCGTTAAAGACCCTCAAGTACTAAAGAAGAACGACTTAGTATTGATTGATACTGGCTGTAAGGTGCATGGCTACCTCTCTGATATCACGAGAACCTATTGTTTTGGTGAGCCAACCGATAAGCAACGAGCATTATGGGAAAGCGAAAAGCGCGCGCAGCTTGCTGCATTTAACGCTGCAAAAGTTGGTGTTCCCTGTGGCGATGTTGATAAAGCCGCGCGAGACAGCTTAGCTAAAGATGGCTTAGGACCAGACTATAACTTACCAGGTTTGCCCCATCGAACCGGGCACGGCATCGGTATGGATATTCACGAATGGCCTTATTTGGTGAAAGACAATCCTCACTCGCTAGCATCTGGTATGTGTTTTAGTAACGAACCTATGATCGTAGTACCAAACGAGTTCGGTATTCGCTTAGAAGATCACTTTTATATGACCGAAGATGGCCCTGTGTGGTTTACTGAGCCTAGCGAATCGATTGACGCGCTTTAGTAGCGTCTAAAAAACATTTAAAGGAATAAAGATGAGAAGAACGGTGGGCAGGTTTTTAAGCGCGCTATTGGTTGCGTTGTCTTTTGGCAGTGCACACGCTTCGGATAAGCTAAAAATAGGTGTGGTTGGGTTAACCCACACCCATGTTCATTGGATTTTCGAAAGCGAAAAGCAAGGCCAATTTGAGATTGTTGGCATTGTTGAGCAAAACAAAGATCTGGCTCAGCGTTATGCCACGCAGCACAACTACTCCATGGACAAAGTGTATGATTCGATGGACGCCATGTTCGCTGAACAAGACGTTCAGGCGGTCGCTGCGTTTGGTACCATTTACGAGCATTTAGAAGCCGTGCAAAAGGCGGCGCCGCGCGGCGTTCACGTTATGGTTGAGAAGCCCCTTGCGATTAATATGGAACACGCATCGGAAATGGAAGCCCTCGCCACAAAGCACAACATTCATCTACTCACCAACTATGAAACCACGTGGTATCCCACCAATCACAAAGCGTATGAAGCAATAAAGAATGACGAAGTTGGCGACATTCGCAAAGTCATAGTACGCGATGGTCATAAGGGGCCAGCGAAACTTGGCATTAACAGTGAGTTTTTAGACTGGCTTGTTGATCCAAAGCAAAACGGAGGCGGCGCGATTGTCGACTTCGGTTGCTATGGTGCAAACCTTATGACTTGGCTGATGGAAGGGAAAAAGCCGCAGAGCGTAACGGCAATCACTCAACAGCTTCAAGCAGAAAACAACCCTCAGGTAGATGACGAATCTATCATTATTCTAGGCTATGAAAACGCCAATGCCATTGTGCAAGGGTCTTGGAACTGGCCAATAGGGCGCAAGGATATGGAAATTTACGGTGAGACAGGCGCAGTATATGCCGACAATCGTCATAACTACCGAATGCGCATTGCGAAAGGGTACGACGACTTTGAAGAAACAACACTTACCCTGCCTGAACGAGCTGCGCCATATAACGACCCTTTCCACTATTTCAAAGCACTCATCAACGAGGAAATTTCTATATCACCTTATGACCTATCTGCGCTGGAAAACAATATGGTGGTAGTAGAAATTCTTGATGCGGCTAGAGAAAGTGCCAAAACCGGTAAAACCGTATATTTGAAGTAATTTCCCCAACCGATTTTGCTGAGCGAAAAGCGTCATCATTTAGCTCGCAAGGACTGTTTTCTAGCAAGTCTTTGTGAGCTCAACCAACACCTTCAACATCTCATTTATTAGTAAAATTCATCTTTCTTAGCGATTAATTTCAATAGTGTGTACCTGTAAGACTCGGTAGGGTTAAACAGTCATTTGACGCAGCTCTACGCCAGTAAATTAGCCTACCTTCAACAGGCACCGTGCTATCTATCTGAGTCAAAAAAACTCCAAAAGCGTTTGATGTCATCCATTTTTCTATTTCCTAGTTTATGCAATTCAATTTGGAAGGTTTTATGTCGATTGAAAAAGACCAACACGCAAAAGACGAGTCAGCTACAGCTATGGGACGTCGTTATTTCATTAAAGCATCTGCGCTGGTTGGCGCAGGAATGGCCACTGGAATTCACGAGTCCGCTATTGCTAAATCACCATCGGCTGTTCATTCAAGCGCTAATCAACGCATAGCGCGAAAGCTTGGAGAGCTAGAAGTTTCGCCATTAGGTTTAGGGTGTATGAGCATGAGCAGTGGTAGCTACAACCCGCCGAGAAGCGTTGCTGAAATGGAGCCTGTAATTCGAGGCGCTTTCGATGAAGGCGTTACTTTTTTTGATACAGCGGAAGTTTACGGCCCTTTTACCAATGAAACTTTGGTGGGGGAAGCATTAAAGCCCATTAGAAACAACGTGATCCTAGCCAGTAAGTTCGGTTTTGATTTTTCCAACAGTCAGCGAAGTGGAAGAGACGCCAGGCCTGCCTCCATCAGAAAGGCTGTGGAGGGGATGTTATCCCGACTGCAAACTGATCGTATCGATTTGCTCTACCTTCACAGAGCAGATCCAAACGTGCCCATTGAAGACGTTGCAGGCACAGTGAGTGAACTTGTTAAAGAAGGGAAAGCCCGACACTTTGGGCTGTCAGAGGTATCGCCCGATACGATCCGTAAAGCTCACAAGGAATTCCCTGTAAGCGCCGTGCAAAGCGAGTATTCAATTATTGAAAGAGCGATGGAAAATCAGGTACTAGACACCTGCAAAGAGCTAGGCATTGGCTTTGTTCCTTGGGGGGCTGTGTGCCGAGGTTATTTGGCAGATAAGTTTAACGAATACAGCCGATTTTCTGATGAATCAAGACTATCGTCAGTGCCTTATTTTACTCCTGAAGCACTAGCTAATAACCGTAAAATCCTCGATCTAGTGAGAAGCTGGGGAGCGGAACGAAACTTAACGCCAGCTCAATTTTCACTTGCTTGGGTACTTTCTCAGGGAGACTTCATCGTGCCAATCCCTGGTAGCACTAAATTACATCATATAAGAGAAAACCAGGGCGCATTGAACGTTAGATTTAGCCAACAAGAATTAGCAGAATTTCGCACCCAGCTAGACGCTATAGCGCTAGTCGGCGTGCGAAATCCTGATTCTGTTCTCGAAAATAAATGATATTCATGAATTAAACTAATTAGTCTTTGCGTATTTAACGAATTAATTAGCTGACGCTCTCAGAGTAATCTGTAAATGACTTAGTTAGAGCACTAGCCACAGGGGCTAGTGATGATTACGGAGAGCGTTATGGCTTCAGAAATAAAAGCACTTGTAGCAGAAAAAGCGGGAACAACGTTAAGTCCCCTTACTATCTCTCGCCGAGAACTTATGCCAGACGACGTGCAGTTTGACGTTCTCTATTGCGGGATTTGCCACTCTGATCTCCATCAGATGCAAAACGACTTCGGTATGTCTCAATATCCAATGGTACCGGGTCATGAAATCGTAGGCAAAGTCACAGCAATTGGCAGTGATGTGACCAAATTCAAAGTAGGTGATCTCGCTGCGGTGGGATGTATTGTAGATTCGTGTGGCAGCTGCGCATCGTGTGATGGCAAGTTAGAACAATTCTGCGAGCAAGGCGTAACGTTTTCGTTTAACTCGGCAGATAAATATTCAGGCGGCCAAACGTTCGGTGGATTCTCAAAAAGCTATGTGTGTAAAGAGGCTTACACACTAAAAATGCCTGAATCACTTGACCTCGCGGCAGCTGCGCCATTGCTATGCGCAGGTATTACGGTGTATTCACCGTTGCGACACTGAAACGCAGGCAAGGGCAAGAAAGTTGGTGTTGTCGGTCTTGGTGGTTTAGGGCATATGGCGATAAAAATGGCCAAAGCGATGGGCGCTGAAGTTATTGTTTTTACTACATCACAAAATAAAGCAGCTGATGCAAAACGATTGGGAGCACACGACGCAGTGGTCTCGACAGACAAGGTCAAAATGGCCGAATACGCATCAAAAGTAGACCTTATCATTGACACGGTTTCAGCCAAACATGACGTGAACGAGTATTTGAACTTACTCGCCATTGACGGCAGCGTTGTATTGGTGGGGTTACCGCCAGAACCGCTAGAAATAGGTGCCTTTAATATCGTTATGGGGCGCCGAAGCTTTTCCGGATCAAACATTGGCGGAATTGCTGAAACACAAGAAATGTTAGGCTTTTGCGATAAACACAACATTACTGCAGACATTGAATTAATTAAGGCATCAGAGGTTAATCAAGCGTTTGAACGCCTAGCGAAAGGTGACGTTAAGTATCGGTTTGTGATTGATATGTCGACATTGTCTTAGTCACTTTTTGTTAAGGAAAAACCATGCTCGCATTGGTTAGAGTTGCACTGAATAAGCCGTACACCTTCGTGGTGTTGGCGCTATTAATCGTGATTTTAGGAGCTATAACGGCAGCAAAAACGCCCAAGGATATCTTTCCTAATGTAGACATTCCTATCATCGCCATCGCTTGGCAATATCGAGGTTTGCCTCCGGATGAAATGGCGGGGCGCATAACCACGCCATTTCAAAGGGCGTTGACCAGCACGGTTAATAATATTGAGCATCTGGAGGCGACGTCATACAACGGTTTTGGTGTGGTGAAAGTTTATTTTCATCCCACTGTCGACATTAATATGGCAAATGCACAAGTGACGGCCGTGGCGCAGACCATGGTTCGTCAAATGCCTTCAGGAACACAGCCTCCGCTTATTATGAATTACAGTGCGTCTACTGTACCAGTGCTTCAGCTGGCATTGTCAGGGAAGGGGTTAACCGAGCAACAGCTAGCTGATTTAGCAATGAATCAGCTGCGCTCTCGTCTTGTCACTGTTCAGGGAACGGCTATTCCTTGGCCGTTTGGTGGAAAGTCACGACAAATTCAAATAGACCTCGACCCCGACGCGTTGCAGGCGAGGGGGTTGTCAGGTCAAGATGTGGCAAATGCGCTGGCAGAGCAGAACGTCATTATTCCTGCTGGCACGCAAAAGATTGGTGAGTATGAATATACCATTCAAATAAATAACGCTCCTAAAACCATTGAAGAGATTGGAGACTTACCGATACGCGTAGTAGATGGCACCATTATCTATATTCGCGACGTTGCTGACGTGTATGACGGCAGCGCTGTGCAAACGAATATTGTGCACGTAGACGGCGGTCGCTCGGTGCTGATGAGCATCTTTAAAAATGGAAATACCTCAACATTAGATGTCATAGAGGGCATTAAGCGTCGTTTAGAGGAAGTTAAAACCTCCATGCCTGACACGCTAGAAGTTAAACAAATTGGCGATCAATCTCTCTTCGTGAAAAACGCGGTTAACGCGGTTTTGCTCGAGGGTATTATTGCTGCGCTGTTAACCTCGTTGATGATATTGCTGTTTCTAGGTAGTTGGCGCTCAACCCTCATTGTAACGGTATCAATCCCGCTCTCTATCCTCGGAGCACTGACAGTCATGTCTGCTCTTGGTCATACGTTAAATATTATGACGCTAGGGGGGCTGGCTCTTGCAGTAGGTATTTTGGTTGATGAGGCTACCGTTACGATTGAAAGCATCAATGCTCATTTGGAAGAAGGGAAAGATGTTGTTAGCGCCATCATTGATGGAGCGCAGCAAATAGCAACTCCTGCTTTTGTTTCGCTTTTGTGTATATGTATTGTATTTGTACCTATGTATTTTCTACAGGGAATTCCGAAGTACCTCTTCGTTCCCATGGCTGAAGCTGTAATGTTGTCCATGCTGTTTTCTTTTCTTCTTTCTCGAACGCTCATTCCAACACTCGCCAAATACCTTCTGGTAGAAAACAACAATCATTCTGTGCGCACGCCAACTGGAATGGCGTTATGGTTAAGTAAGGGGCACAAGCGCTTTGAACAAGGTTTCAAATCGTTTCAACATAGCTATTCGCAAGTGCTTACGAAAGCCATTGCGAGTCGAAAATTATTCCTAGCGGGTTTTCTTAGCTTTGCCATTGTGTCATTTGCCTTAATGCCGTTTATTGGTCGAAATTTCTTCCCTACCGTTGATAGCGGTCAAATATCCATTCATGCCAGAGCACCTGTTGGCTTGCGTGTTGAGGAGACCGCTGCGCGTTTCGGCGACATACAAAAGGTGATAAGGGAAGTCATTCCAGAACGTGAGCTGGCGGCTATGGTGGACAACGTGGGGACGTATATTTCAAGCATGAATACCATTTATGCGAACAATGGAATGATAGGTTCGCAAGACGGCGACATACAAATTTCACTCGCACAAGATCACGCGCCTACAGACGTTTATATTAAACGCCTGCGCGAAGTGTTGCCTGAGCGCTTCCCCGATATGACGTTTTCGTTCTTGCCCGCTGATATGGTCAGTCAGGTCCTGAATTTTGGTGCGCCATCGCCAATTGATATTCAGATTAGAGGGAACGACCTTGATGCCAACTTCGACTACGCCAACACGCTAATTAAAGCGTTAAGAGCGATACCAGGAATTGCTGACGTAAGAGTGCAGCAAAGTCGACAGTCACCGTCGTTAGACATAGAGGTAGATAGAACCCAAGCGGCCTATGGCGGCCTAACTCAGCGTGATATTAGTCAATCGTTAGTGGTGAATTTGTCGGGTTCAGCGCAAGTTGCGCCCACGTTTTGGTTGAATCCTGAAAATGGAGTGAGCTATCCCATTGTTATGCAAACACCTCAGAGAGCACTGGACTCTTTATCCGCCCTAGAGAACTTGCAGCTGAGTCAGCCATCCAGTAATGCCAGCGACATTCCAATAACGTTGAGTACTGTAGCAAGTTTGTCTCGCTCGAATATTAGCGGTGTTGTGTCGGAATACAACATTCGACCTATGGTTCAAATATTTGCAACAACGCAAGGGCGAGACTTAGGTGCAGTTAGCGAGGATATTCGCTCAGTGATTGATTCTTTGGCCGAAAGTAAGCCGAAAGGGGCTACCGTTGAACTTGAAGGGCAAGTAGCCACCATGAACCAAGCGTATAACGGTTTGCTATGGGGGCTGTTAGGCGCGGTTGGTCTTATCTATTTTGTCATTGTTATCAATTTTCAGTCTTGGCGAGATCCGTTTGTCATTATTTGTGCTTTGCCTTTTGCGATAGCTGGAATTTTATGGATGCTTTTTGCCACTAAAACCACGTTCAGTGTACCCGCACTTACTGGCGCAATCATGTGTATGGGCGTGGCAACCGCCAATAGTGTGCTAGTTATCAGTTTTGCTCGTGAAAAAATCCGTGAATTGGGCTGCGCTCGTGAAGCTGCCATCGCTGCTGGTTTCGCCCGATTGCGCCCCGTTTTGATGACAGCCTCGGCAATGATAATAGGCATGTTGCCTATGGCTATAGGCTTAGGGGAAGGCGGAGAGCAAAACGCCCCATTGGGTAGAGCCGTAATAGGTGGCCTATTAATAGCGACCTTGGCCACGCTTTTCTTTGTTCCCGTTTTGTTTAGTTTGCTCCACAAAAACTATGTTCACCCTTTGATAGGAGACGCTAATGTCTAACGCAATCATCAATAACACCAAAAAGGTGAAAATTTTCGCTGTAGGAATTACCCTTTTGGTAGTAGCCATCGTGGTAGAAGGGGCACTATACCGGCAAGCTCATAGTGAAGAAGTCAAAGCATGGACAGAGCAGCGGCAAATACCTACTGTCGCAGTAGTAACGCCTGCGGTTGAGCAAGCAAGTAAAGTCATTGAACTGCCTGCAAGATTGGAAGCTCAACAAGCGACAGCGATATTCGCCAGAGTTGATGGGTATGTTAGCAATTGGTACTTTGATATAGGCAGTCGTGTTGAAAAAGGGGCTGTGCTTGCTGAACTGGAGACGCCGGATATCGACCAGCAAATGTATCAGGCAAAAGCTGAGTTAGAACGCCGCAAGGTTGAAGCTTCACTGGCACAAAGCACGTTAAACCGGTGGTTAGGGTTAGCTGAAACACAGGTAGTCAGCCAGCAAGACGTAGAGCAAAAGCGAAGTGAGCATTTGGCTGCGCAATCGGCAGTAAAAGCTGCACAGGCAAGTTTGCAGCAGTGGAAGGTGCAAAAGCAGCTTGCTCGTGTCATTGCTCCTTTTTCTGGCACTATCGTGGCGAGAAATTTGGACGTGGGTGATTTAGTTAACGCTGGCTCAAGCGATATGCCGCCTTTATTCAGAATAGTTTCAGCGGATAAGCTAAGAGTCTTTGCGGAGATCCCACAAAAATATGCCGCTGTAGTTGAGTTGGGGTCGTCTGCAAACCTTACTGTTCCGGAATATGCTGATAGAGTTTTCGTAGCAGAGGCTGTGCGCCGCACTTCAACGGTTAACCCGCTTAGCGGCACATCGCGCGTAGAGTTTAGTGCAAGTAATCAAGAGGGCTTATTGATGCCCGGAGGCTATGCGAAAATCAGAGTAACGTTAGAGAGCCCTGCACCTGTTATTACCATACCTGCAAGTGCACTGATCTTTAATGCACAAGGGCTTTCGGTCGCTACAGTCAATGAAGAGAATGAGATAATCATAAAGCCTATTTCACTGTCCCGAGATTTGGGGAGAACTGTGGAAATAGCACAAGGGCTAAATGAAACGGATCGCGTCGTTACTAACCCTCCCGATGGTGTGTCTAATAAAGATAAAGTTAATGTTGTGGGTTAAAGGAGCGCATGAAGTGGCGTACTGCATATGAAAACACGTTTGAATGACCTGATTGCCTTCGTGGCTGTAGCAGAGGAAGAGAGTTTTACTCGAGCTGCAGCACGGCTTTCCGTTTCCCAGTCGGCCTTAAGTCATACGATAAAAGGGATGGAAGAGCGGTTAGGCTTACGTTTACTTACCCGCACAACGCGAAGTGTGTCGCTGACAGAAATTGGTCGTAAGCTCTACACGTCTGTTTCTCCAAGGCTGCAGGACATTGAAAACGAACTCGACTCGCTAAATGCGCTAAAAGACAGCCCGTCTGGCACCATACGAATTTCCTCTGCTGAACATGCGGCTCGCAATGTGTTGTGGCCCAAAATTGTGAAATTCATGGAGGCATACCCAGACATAAATATTGAAATGTCGGTCGACTACTCACTTACAGATATCGTTGCCGACAAGTTCGATGCTGGCGTACGTTTAGGGGAAAGCTTGGCTAAAGATATGATTGCCGTCAGTATTTCTCCTCCTTTAAGAATGTCGGTTGTTGCGTCACCAGAATATTTTGAAAAGCACGGTATTCCGCAAAGCCCAAAAGATTTGTCCGCGCATAAATGTATAAATTTAAGGTTGCCGACCTATGGAAGGTTATTGGTTTGGGATTTTGAAAAAGAAGGCAGGGAGGTCAACGTACGCGTAGAGGGCCAGTTAACGGTCAACAAGTCATTCTTTATTCGGGACGCAGCATTGAAAGGGTTTGGTATCGCTTATCTACCTGAAGATATGGTTAAGCAAGATATAGAAGCTGGATACCTTCAGCGTGTACTCGATGATTGGTGTGATGAATTTCCCGGCTACTATTTGTATTACCCCAATCGAGCTGAATATTCCCCTGCGTTTTCATTATTTGTAAAGGCGATGCGTGAATACTGAGTTCACGCTATCAAGCCTTTTACGTTTATCAAAGTGCTATTACGAAGAGCAGCTGTAGTGCGCGACTCCGCCAGCACTGAAAAATTCAAGTGGGCGCAGCTGGTAGTACTTATTCTCTACCTCTTTTGATTGCTCATCATAAGGCGCAGTAAGTATCTTCTGAAGTTCGTGAATTGGCGTAAAGTCACCTTTCTCTGCGGCTTTATAGGCAGGCACAATTAACCATTCGCGCCATGTGAATTTAGGGTTCGCTTTGCGCATATTCTCTGCGGTAGCAGCAATAGCGTTTGTAACATCACCTTGTGTTTCGGCGTCCTTTTCAATGCGCTCACGCCACGTTTGTAGCCATGCTTCCCATTCTGTCATGACCTCTGCTTTAGGCGGGTAGTAAAAGCTTTTCGTCAAGCTCGCCATATCTTCAGGCATTGACGATAGCTCTCGGAAAAACAGATTGTAGTCCACGCCTGTGCGCAGCATTAATTGCAGCAGCTTAATCAGCAAGTCGTGGTTGTAGCTGGCAATGCCAAGCTTTGTTGCCCACATACTCTCCATGGCGCGTTCCATCACGCCAGAAAAACCGTCGTTGATCTCGTTAAGCTTAGAGAGCTGTTCAATGTTGCCTTCAAGTAGCGGCATCAGTGAGCGACAGAACATATCAAAGTTCTTTTGCGCAGCAATGGGCTGATTTAAAAACGAGAAGTGACGACCACCGCCTGTCCAAGGTTGGTAGTCTGCTTCAAAAAATTCACAAAAGCCGAATGGCCCATAATCCAGCGTAAAGCCTCCTGCGGCGCAGTTATCGCTATTAAAATTGCCCTGGCAATAACCGACGCGAACCCAACCAGAAACTAGACGCGTTAGCCGGTCTCGAAATAGTGCAGCCAGCGTTACTACTTGCTCTTCAAACGGCGTGGTTATGTCAATTTCACTTGAGTACTCTCGCTCAATAAGGTGCTTAACAATGGCTTCTAGTTCGTTTAACGCTTCGCTGTGTTCGTTACAGCGAGCTCGCCTAGCAAAAAGCTCTATTTGGCCTACGCGCAAAAAGGAGGGCGCCACGCGGGTAGAAATAGCAGTTATATTTTCTACCATCACTTCAGGTTCATAGGAATGAGACCCTTCGCGATACCACGGCCTGTCTACGGTGTCAGATTCAGACATAAACAAGCTAAGTGAGCGTGATGTTGGGATGCCAAGCGCATGCATGTGCTCTTGCACTAAAAATTCGCGCACGCTAGAGCGCAATACCGCTCGACCATCTGCATCGCGACAATAAGGCGTGCGCCCCGCGCCTTTTAACTGCATTTCCCAACGCTTACCGTTAAACACCCCTTCAACGATAGATATTGCGCGGCCATCACCGTAGCCATTACCCGTTCTAAACGGGCACTGTTGTGTATATTCCGTACCATATATAGAAAGCGCGTAGCCGGTCGCCCAGCCGTAGGGTTTCATTGAGGCTGGTACTTCAGACATGTCCCCTGCAAACAGCTGGGTGAAGGCTTTAGAAGTTGCCAAGCTGTCGTCTAGACCTAATTCGTCAAATAAGATTTTGCTGTGCGCAATATATTTGGGTGCTGTTAATGGGGTCGGAGTAACCGGCACATAGTGGCCAGAGAACACTTGGCGTGGATCGTGATCATCGCCGTCGCTCGTTGACTGAGGGTCTGGTGAGAGCGTATTGAGCAAAGAGTAATCTACATGCTTTGCGAATTCATCTAGCGTTTTGATTCGTTCTGTCACTATGCTTGCCTATTTCACTGAATGGGAAAATCTGATAACGAGCGTCGAGGCTCAGGTTACTTTTCTACTTTTTAGCAACCTCGACATTTCATACGGCTACTCAATAATTATTGTTTAGGTCGAAGTGCAAGCTGCCCTTGCTCAACGGTTAACTGTAAAGGCACGGTTGAAAGCATGCTTACCGCTTTGTTTGTAGGGTCTAAGCGATAAACCGGGTTCGATGCTAAATAGCCATTGATTAGCTGCATAAATTCGCCGCTTACCGGTGCCAAGTTACCCTTAAAGCCGCCTGCATCAATGGTGCTATCAAGGAGTGATAATGAGCGCACAAATATCGCTTTTTCTTCGCTATCATAGTAAGGCGTGCCTTCTAATGAAAGGCTCACCTTGGCGGGATAGTTCAACCCAAATGCGCTAACACGGGCCGTGGCGATAGCGCCTAGCTGCACCACGTCTCTGCCATCAGGGCCTATGGTTGCTGTCATATCTTCCACATCTAAATAAAGCGGGATACCAGCAAGTGAGGTTTTCTTTTGTAGCTTACTCACTTGGCTATCAAGTACTTGCTCTAATTCGGCGTTAGAAACCGTGTAAACCGCCAGTTGTGAAAAAGTAGCGCAGCCTGCAAGCATTATCGTAAAGGCAACAGTAAGTAGAAGTCTCATAAAAAGTCTCTTTAGTAATTAGGTGTCGAATTACACAGCGTGAGCCATTACTACTAGCGCTGTAACAACAGAATGGGTTTATTGTAATGGCTGGGGCAACAGATGAACAACGAAATCGTTTAGTGGCTAAGACAACGGCTTATTCAGACAAGCCTGTTCTTTGTTTACTCTGCATATTGATAACTAAGAGATACTCGGTCTGTTAGTAACGACTTTAAGGAAGTACCATGAAAACCCAGCCACAAACGAATTCAAATGACGCTTTAGCGTCAGAACACAAAAGAGAAAGCAGCAGTGATATTGACGAAGATACACTTCAATCTACCAAAGAGGAATTGAATAAGTCGATGGTGCTAACAGATAGCGAAGTAGAAACCTACCTAACGTGGTTAAGTGGCTTCCCTATGGAAAGTCGAGGAGAAGGCGTCTCTATTACCATAGAGTTCCTACCCGGCTTTGGTGACCGAATTGTCGCTAGACTTTCTAATAGTGAGTGCGTGTTAAGGGACTATTTTTAAGACTTAGCAGTAGTAGGTCATATCTGATCTGACAGTTTCGGTGAATAGGTTTATATTCTATCTAACAGGCAGCTATAAGTTAAGCGGACATTGGGTATAGCCCGTGCGCTTGTCCGCTTCAGGCCTCTCCTGATAAAGTCAGGCAGCGTCTTGGCAAACGCTGGCAATCCCTGCATAACAACATTTACCTGGTTGTTTTACTGGCCCTGTTACACTTTAGCTGGTCTCGAAAAACCGGCTTGCAGGAGCCGTTAATTTACTGGGCAATCGCCTTGCTGATTTTACTTTCTAGACTGCAATACCTCAAACAGCGTCTGCAACGGGCACGCTTATCCCGCAATAGCATGTAAATTTTATATAGGATTAAGTGAATATTTCTTCATTTGCTGGGAAGTCTTGTGGGTAGAAAATGTAATTATTTGTTTTAGAAGAACTTTTTATTCGGCATGACATTTGAAAGCTTAGAGTGAAGTGAATACATTCACGTTGTGCGCGGCACAACCCCAAAGTGGAGCTAACCTATGTTTGTAGAATCTGTTAAAACACCGGGCATTGCGCACCTTTCCTACCTGATTGGCAGCGATGGTGAAGCCTGTGTGATTGATCCTCAGTTAGATACGCATCATTACCTCACCCTTGCCGGAAAGCATGAATGCCGGATCACCACCATCATCGAAACCCACCGCAATGAAGACTTTATCTCTGGCGCGGTAGCGCTGGCCAACCAGACCGGTGCTAATATTTACCATGGTAAATACGCTGACGAGCCTATCGAATATGCCCGCAAGGCCGGTAATGGCGATAAATTTGAGATTGGCAAATGGACACTCGAAGTTATTGCAACGCCCGGCCATACTAAAGACAGTATTTGTGTGTTGGCTATCGACAACGAACAGGACGGTCAGCCTATCGGCGTATTTACCGGCGATACCTTATTTGTCAGTGAAGTCGGTCGCACAGACTTCTACCCCGAGGAAATGGAAAAAATGGCTGGCCAGCTTTATGACAGCCTGCAAACGCTAGCCAACCTGGGTGATGACATTATTGTGTACCCGGCTCATGGCGCAGGGTCGGTGTGTGGCTCAGGCATGGCAGAACGTGAGTTTACCACCATAGGCATTGAGAAACGGCAAAACCCGGGCTATCAATGTACCTCTAAAAAAGCCTTTATAGAGCGTAAGTTAAAAGAGAATCATTATATTGCTCCCTACTTTAGCAAAATGGAGCAGTCTAACGTTACCGGGATGGATACGCCTTTACCGGCAGTGGCGTGCCAGAAGCTGGCACAGGATGCTCAGTCAGCCTGGCAGAAACGCGCAGAACGTCCCGGCGTGCTCATTGATGTAAGAAGTCATGCCCAGTTTCGAGACTGTCACTATCCCGGCAGTCTCAATTTGCCGGGCGGCTTACTCAGCGCTTATGGTGGTTGGTTTCTGGACTACTCCACACCTATTGCACTGGTGGCAGATTCCCATCAACAGGCAACCGAAAGCGCCGAACAGCTTTGGCGGATGGGCTACCAGCAGATTAGTGGTTATCTGACCATGGTACCAAAGCCAGATACCATTGAGGCTTACCAACGTCAGCATGTGAACGCCGTTACTGCAGATAAGGTTGATGAGCGCATTAGAGCACCACTTGCTAACTGGCAACTGCTGGATGTTCGCAAACAGGAAGAGGTTGAAAGCAACGAATTTGACCAGGCAAAGCATATCTACTTAGGCTATCTGCCGGAAATGTGCCAGCAACTGGATAAATCCCGCCATTATACACTGGCCTGTGGCAGCGGTAAGCGCGCCACCGTAGCAGCCAGTTATCTGCTGGCACAGGGGTTTGAAAACGTGGATGTTTTTATTGGTTCAATGCAAGCCTGGCAGAGCTATCAACAAGGTGCCTAACAGACTTACATCTGCATCGCAGAGCGCATCCCCACGGCAAGGAAGCCGGATGTATTAGCCTGAATGGTCAGGACAGCTAGCGTGTATAAGAAATATTAACGCTATGTACTACCCATCGTGTCAGATGTATTTAAGGCTAGTTGAACGTGTGTTGATTCAGACTTAGCTAGTACAAACTAAGCCCAGAAGAGTACAGGTCCATACTAGGGACCCTTATGGACCTGCCCATTAAATCGACTAACTATGTTTCGCTTGAAGCTGCTCAATCATAAAGATTACAACATCGAAAATTTCATCAATATCATCCGCTTTTGGGCGAACTTCGATATCTTTATCAATCCCCGCCCGCTCAAGATAATTCTGTAATCCAATATAGCTGCCTACGCTGCCATTGTTTATTTTTAGTGGAGCCATCGCTTGCGCGAAGCGCGCTTTCGATTCTTTATCTGTATTTGTACTTACAAACTCTGGGCTGATCGTTCTTCCTGCCAGTGGTAGCTTCAACCTTATAGATACGTCCATCGACGGATTACTTATCCATAAACCGGTGTCAGCAGGAGATTTACCAATGATTTCACTCATGGTGAACTCTGTGCCTTCCAACAGTGGCTCAATGTTTTCTTTTATCGACTGTAGCTTAGCTTCAATGTTGTTTTTAACAAACTTCTCTTGCTGCGCTTTAGTGAAAGAGCCATCGTTGAGGCTTGGTGTTTTTTCTACGTCAATGCCAGGAATTTTTCCGTAATCTCCCGCGCTTCGTATAAGCGAAGAGTAGCGACCGTGAACTTTGTTAGTAAGGTTATCGAAGCCGTAAACCCACTTTATAAGTATCGCTTCAACAGCGTGAGCTTCATTTTCTGTATTGTATCGCCCTACAACACGTTTGCCGAAACGTTCCGCCTCCTGTAGTGCTTTTATTTTGGCTGTTTTTTCACTTTCTATGGCGTCATTTTCATGATGGTCGATCCTAAAACCCTTACCTTTTCCTACATAAAAAACGTCGTTGGTCTTGGTATCAAACAGTATATAAACGTAATAATCCATGTTGAAACTTCTCATTGGTTGCTTTTATATGTCTGTTCCTATCTATAGCTGAGTTAAAGGTGCTGCACTATAAGACGATTTCCTACTTCTGATTTACCAGAAGAGTAGAGAGATGTCGTCTTGGTTACTTCTAATGAACATAGAAAGATAACCCACAAAAACTTTTGCCATCACGCTTCTAACAAAGCAGTATAAGAAGTTCTTCTTATTAAAAATAAAAACACGACAAGGCACTTTCTATGGTTTCACAGAGACTAGTTTCTGGGAAAATAGTGGCTGCGCTAGCCATTTGCATGAGCGCACTTTCTAGTTTCTCGTATTCTGCATTCGCACTTGAAGATACGGTTAATCCTGAGCTTTTCGATAGAATGGAGTATCGCTTTATTGGGCCTTATCGCGGTGGGCGCTCGGTGGCGGTTACTGGGGTTGAAGGTAACACCAACCTTTATTTTATGGGCACCGCAGGTGGCGGTGTTTGGAAAACCGAAAACGCGGGTTTATCCTGGAAAGCCATATCCGATAAAACATTTAAGGTAGGCAGCATAGGTTCTATCGCCGTTGCGCCTTCAGACCCTAACGTTATTTATGTAGGTACGGGTGAAGGCCCTATTCGAGGTGTAACTACTAGCCACGGAAAAGGTGTTTATAAATCTACAGACGGCGGTGAAACCTGGAAGCTGGTAGGCTTAGATAAACGGGGTCAAATCCCTAAAATTCGCATACATCCCACTAACCCTGATATAGCTTGGGCTGCAGTGCAGGGCAATATCTGGGGGCCGAATGAAGAGCGCGGTATATTCAAAACGACAGACGGCGGTGAAACATGGCAGCATGTGTTAAAAGTGAACGCAGATACGGGCGCTGCCGACTTAGCTATCGACCCTACTAACCCGAGAATTCTCTATGCCAGCATGTGGCATCACGGCAGAACACCTTGGTTTATTAAATCGGGCGGTGAGGGCGGTGGCCTTTATAAGTCAACAGACGGCGGCGAAAGCTGGGACAAGCTAGAAAAAGGGTTACCTAAGCTTATCGGTAAAGTGGGTGTTGATATTGCCGCGTCTAATCCAAAGCGCCTCTACGCCATTATCGAGGCTGAAGAAGGCGGTCTATATCGCAGTGACAATGCAGGCAAGTCGTGGTCGTTAATGAACGGCGACAATATTCTTAAAGCCCGTGCGTGGTACTACAATCATATTAAGGTTGACCCTAACGACGAAAATACCCTGTATGTGATGAATGTGCAACTGCATAAATCCATTGATGGCGGCAAAACCTTCGAAATTAAATCTCTGCCCCACGGAGATACCCACGATATGTGGATAAACCCGGAAAACAGCTTAAACATGATCAACGCTAATGACGGTGGCGCAACCGTTACCTTCGACGGTGGTAAATCATGGTCAAGCATTTACAACCAGCCAACGGCGCAGTTTTATCGTGTAATTACCGACAACTTAAACCCTTACTATGTTTATGGCGGACAGCAAGATAACACAACCATGGCAACCCCGTCTGAAACTTGGGGCGACGGTATGGGAATAGAGGATCAGTTTTCTGTTGGCGGCGGCGAGAGTGCGCATATTGCGTTTAACCCAGACGAACCAACCCTTATTTACGCCACTACCATCAATGGCACGCTAACAGAGTATAACCGCGACACCGGGCTTACGCGCCCCATAATGCCATACCCTGAATATGTGTTTGGCAGAAACGCACGGGATCAAAAGTACCGTACCAACTGGAATGCTCCAGTGATAGTGTCAAAGCATGATCCTGACACCGTGTACTATGGCACGCAGATGATCTTAAAAACCACAGATCGCGGTGTGAATTGGCAAGAAATCAGCCCAGACTTAACCCGTAACGAGCCTGAAAAGCAAGGCTTGAACGGTGGACCCATTACCAATGAGCAAGCTGGGGCTGAATACTACAACACGGTTTTCTATATTGCCGAATCGGCAGTTAACAAAGGCGAGCTTTGGGTTGGAGCCGATGACGGTAAGCTGCATATAACCCGTGATGAGGGCAAAAACTGGAAAGATGTTACGCCTCATAAAAAAGAAGCGCAGGTCAATGCCATAGAACTTAGCCCTCATGCACAAGGCAAAGCTTACGTTGCGGTAGCAGGCTATAAATTAAATGACTACAGGCCTTACATTTACAAAACCGACAACTACGGCAAGCGCTGGAACCGTATTGACGAAGGCCTACCAGAGGACGCCTTTGTTCGTGTAGTGCGTGAAGATACAGAGCGCGAAGGTATGCTGTTCGCGGGTACAGAAAGCGGTATGTTTATTAGTTTCGACGACGGTAAACACTGGCAAGAATTAGACTTAAACCTGCCGCCTGTGGCGATTACCGATATGCAGGTTAAAGGTGATGATCTGGTCATTGCAACCCAAGGGCGAGGCTTTTGGATATTAGACGACATGGGTCCGCTACGTGAAGTGCACAAGTCGCTAGATGGCGAAGTGCTGTTTCAGTTTGAACCCGTAGATGGCATTCGCTTGCTATCTGGCGGTGGCATGACTGACCAGCCTCAAGCGAAAAACCCACCACGTGGCGCTACCTTCCGTTATTACCTGAAAGACGCATTAGAAGAAGAGCAAACGCTACGCATTGATATATTTAATGCCGATAACGAGCTGGTTCGCACACTGTCGTCTGCACCCAGTGCATTTGAGAAGTGCGCGAAGGGTAACGAAGACGTTCGCAGCCCTGTTAAATTTAAACACCCTGCAACAAAAGCGGGTTACAACGAATTTGTATGGGATCTTCGACGTGAGCCGTTGAACTGCATCGAGAATGTAAAACTGTTTGGCGGTTGGAACGGCGCCCGTGTTATGCCTGGAGACTACAAAGCGAAAATTACCGTAGGTGAACAGGCACAAACCCGCGTGTTTAAAGTACTTCCAGACCCAAGAGAAGAAGCAGATAAAGCGCAGCTACAAGTGGTTGAAAAGAGCATTCAGGCTACAGAAACCTTACTGAATGATTTGTTTGCTCACCTGCAAAAAGCCCGTGATGTGCGAGCACAATTAGACGGTGTGTCTGAAGATAACGTAATGCTGGCAAGCGATGTGTCGGCTTCAATCGAGCGCATTGTTAGTGCAATCGACGACTGGGAAGCGTTGGTTATTCAGCCCAAACATCAAACTTTTGAAGATGACATTAACTGGCCGAATATGCTCGACAGACAAGTACGTTTCTTGATGGATAACTTCGACAGAACGGGCGCGCCTGCACAAGCTGGTGCACTAAAACGGTTGGAAGACTTAGACGCAAAGTGGCAGCAGTATAAAGTACAGCTAGAAACCTTATTTGGTGAAGAAGTGAAGCCATTAAACGAAAAGCTCTCAAAGCAAGGCGCGTTTGATTTAGAGAGTTTATAGGATTGAGGTAACCATAAAAAAGCCCCGTATTACGTAGTAGTAATACGGGGCAAAAAGCATCTTTAACGGGAGTTATCGATACTTGTTACGGGTCAACTGTTTAACTCGGGCGAATACATCAACACCAAGTTGACGGTAAACGTGAAGTAAGTCTATTAGCACCCAGTTCTCGCGTATCATGCCGTTCTCATTGCGCCAAAAATCTAAGCTGCGCATGGTGATAGACTTATCGTTTGGCACGATACCAAGCCAACCATCGCCTGAAATGGTCATGCTCATGCCAGGCCAGCCAGTGAACCCCACATAATTGTTTTCGGAGAACAAATGGCCGTTTGCGGGGTCGCCCACGCGGTTAGGCATCCCGTTTAAAAACGCTTCCTGATGGGTATTGCGAAAGCCTTGAATACCGCGTCCGGTACCAATACCAGATGGGCCATACCAGTTTGATTTAGGATGCCAGTATTTGTCTAGGTTCATGGCAGCAACACCGCCTTCGGCGAATTTTCCTAAACTATTTAGCATATCAAGCACAAGCTGATGGCTCTGTGCGGTAAGCGACTTGTCTTCTTCAAACAAGTGTATTCCGTCTTGGGTTGTTGGCCCCGGCACATGCCACTCGGTACCTAAGCTTGGACTAAACGGCCAGCACTTTGCCTGCATCATGACTTCAGGCAAGTCCCAAATGGCTTGAACTTCTTCTATGGTGTCGCCTTCAAAACGATAAAATTCATGAAAGCGCATATGAATTTGATCGCCAGTCGCAGGGATGTCTAACCAAGGCTTTTCAAGACGCCCAGTGTAGTAACCACAGCAACCTAACCAGCGCAATTGTTTGTCGTCCTCGCCAACCATAATTATGGTATCGCGGCGCTCAAGATCGGGGACAGACTCCAGCAGTGGCGCATACACCTTATCTAGCATTTCGCGGTGGCCTGTCATGTCATCAAAAGGCACACAAAACTTAATGGCGGCATCCTGTGAAAAAAGGGTATCGCCCAGCGTTTTTAGCTTTTCGAGGTCAAAGTCGTACTGTGCTTCTCGAAAAGGAAGAAACGCTTTTTTCAGTGCTATATTTGAAAAAGTAGACATCGCAATGGCCTCTAATCAATAAATTCTGGGGCTTTGGCTGTGTCACCACGTCGGGTCACATAAATTAATGCTACCTCATCACCTTGCTGCGCAAAACTGCGAGCTGCGCCAATAGGTGTGGTAAATGTATCGCCTTTATTAAGAATGAGCGCTTCGCCGTCAACAAGCATTTTTATGCTGCCTTCTTGCACATATACTACTTCTTCCTCGAAGCGTTTATGCGTAGTAATAAAAGCACCCGGCTTGAATTTAAGGGCGCGAACGCAGAATCCATGAGACCAGTTTAGCTTTGTTTCACCAAGTTTTTCATCGGCACTTGCAGGGCCGATAAGCGGTGCTTCTAAAACGTCGGTTCCTTGGGTTAATGCCGTGTTGTTGCTAAACGGGAAATCAGCTAAACGCACCACGCACTGCTCTAACGCTTCATCATCAATTACGCGGTGTTGCGCTATTTGTTCTGCCGATGTTTTTGGCATAGGCGCAACGCCTTCAGGAATTTTTTGTCCCAGAGTAGTATCAACTAAACCACCGTTTTCGAGCAAGACAAGCCCGTAGTCGCTGGCCATATCAAAAACTTGAGGAGCCCAAAGTACACGACCTGGATCGTCTTGTCCCAATACTGCGTAAAGGTATCCCGTGCCGTCGCCTACATTTTCAAAACCGCGAAACAAATCCATAGGAATAGAAATAATATCGCCTTCTTCCATACGCACTACGGCATCGTTGCCTTCAACGCCAGTAGTAAAGTGCCAGCTACCTTGAGACACAACAAATACTTCTTCGGTTAGGTGGCTATGCTGCGAGTTAAGGCAGCCGGGAGGCTGACGAGCTCCGCCAATGTTAAAGCCGTGCGGAATAGCAATGTGAACGTGCTGGTCAGGGTTTTCGGCGACACCTGGACCAATTATGGTGAAGTTCTCTTTTTGATCACTGCCTGGCGAGCGCGTATCGATAAACGCGTTGCGGCATGGGATTAATTCTTCATAGCGGACTAAACGCTCGGATAATACTGACACAGTGATACCTCGTATTTAATGGGCGGTCCAACCGCCATCGACTTTAAGACAACTACCCGTGGTGGTCATAGACAATTCACTAAGTAGAAATATGCACGCGTTAGCAACGTCTTCGACGCTGCCTAAGCGTTGTAAGGGAATGTTGTTCATCACCATTTCAGCAAACGCTGGTTCTTGAAGCATCGGCTCAGTCATTGGTGTTTTAATAAATGTTGGCGCTACGCTATTGACGCGAATATTATTCGGCGCCAGTTCCACAGCCATGGCTTTCGTTAAGCCTTCAATTGCGTGTTTGCTTAAGCAATAAAGCGTGCGGCCAGGAGAGCCCACAAAGCCCATTTGTGATGACATGTGAACAATGGATGGAGCCTGACTTTTAAGCATTGGCGTAATGGCAGCCTGCGCAACTTTGTATGCAGAGCGAATATTCAAACTCAAAATATCGTCAATATTCTCATCGCTCTGTTTTTGCATTGGCGCAACGCGGTTCGTTCCGGCGTTATTGATTAACCCATGGAGGAGGGGAAGTGCTTGGATCTTTTCATAAAGCGCCTTATCTTGAACATCTCCCACCCAAAAGCTTAGCCTTTCTGAACTCTCATTCTTAAGCGCCACAAGGTCACTCTCGGTACGCGCCACAGCAATAACATTTGCACCACATGCGTCAGCCAATAAAGCACACGCTTTACCAATTCCTTTACCCGCACCTGTAACCAAAATTGTCTTGTCTTTTAATAGGTCTTGAGAGAAAGCCACATGTCACCTCAAAATAATAATTGCATTCGAAGTCATTCTTATGTAATTTTTGGTGAAGATCAAGATAAATATTTGTTCGATTAATGTAACATCTAATTCACCTTTGTAGAGGAATAGACCGTGATCAAGTACTTGAAGCAAGGCAAGCAGGCTGAAGAAAAAGCAATTGATAATCAGAAAGTTAAAGAGATAGTTGAAAATATAATTAGCGATATTGAAAAACGCGGAGACGAAGCTGTTTCGCAATACTCTGGTCAGTTTGACAAATGGACTCCGGAGTCTTTTAGGTTGGGTCGTGAAGAAATTGACGCATGTTATGAGCAGTTAACCGAACAAGAGATTAGCGATATCAAATGGGCGCAGGAACAAGTTCGAAACTTTGCGACCATTCAGCGTGAGTCAATGAAAGACGTTGAAGTTGAAACGCTGCCCGGTGTAGTGCTTGGCCACAAAAATATTCCGGTAGATAGTGTGGGTTGTTATGTACCCGGTGGTAAGTATCCGCTGGTGGCTTCAGCACACATGAGCATTGTTACGGCAAAGGTGGCTGGTGTGAAACGGGTTATTGCTGCTACTCCTCCGTTTCAGGGTAAACCCGCACCAGCGGTAATTGTAGCCATGGACTTAGCCGGTGCTGATGAAATATATACCTTTGGTGGTGTACAGGCGATTGCCGCTATGGCTGTGGGCACTGATACTATTGAACCGGTAAGTATGATTGTTGGGCCGGGCAATGCCTTTGTGGCCGAAGCAAAACGCCAATTGTTCGGGCGCATCGGTATTGATCTTTTTGCGGGTCCAACAGAAACGTTAGTTATTGCTGACGACAGTGTTGATGGCGAATTATGTGCGGCGGATTTGCTAGGGCAGGCTGAGCATGGGCTTAATTCTCCGGCCGTGTTGCTTACCAACAGCGAGCAACTGGGTAAAGATACTATGGCCGAAGTAGAGCGCCAGTTAACTATTTTACCTACTGCAGATGTGGCCTCTGTCGCATGGCGAGATTACGGTGAAGTCATTGTATGCGACACCTATGATGAAATGTTAGAGGTCGCTAACGACCTAGCATTTGAGCACGTTCAAATTATGACGAAAGACGTGCCGTACTTTCAAAAGAACATGCGTAACTTCGGTGCACTGTTTTTAGGCCCTGAAACCAATGTGTCTTACGGCGACAAATGTATTGGTACAAACCACACTCTACCCACGAAGGGCGCAGGTCGTTATACTGGAGGTCTATGGGTTGGTAAATTCTTAAAAACCTGTACATACCAGCGTGTTACGGAAGAAGCCTCAGTGATGGTTGGCGAGTATTGTTCACGTTTATGTGCAATTGAAGGTTTTGCAGGTCACAAAGAACAGGCTGACATTCGATTACGTCGTTACGGAAAAAAATAATTGAATAAAAAAAATAGGGTGACGTCATATGACGTTGCCCATGCAGCAGGAGTCTCTCAGTCGGCAGTGTCGCGGGTATATCGCCCGGGCGTTAGCGTATCTAAGAAAACCCGTGAAAAAGTGCTAAAAGCCGCAGAGGAGTTAGGCTACAAACCTAACGCCATTGCACGCATGTTGATAAACCAAAGCACGGGCATGATTGCGGTAATTATTTCATCGCGAGCTAATGTGAACTTCCCTGAAGTATTGGCACAGCTAAATAAACACATCGCTGAGAAAAACAAGCGGGTGCTGTTATTCACACTTGATGACGCAGAGCAGCTAGAAACGGTTATTGAGCAAATATTAGCGTACCAGGTCGACGGCGTAGTTGCGCTTACAGCGCACTTCGAACCCGACAGTGTCACGCAGTTTGCTAAACACAATATTCCAGTGGTGTTGTATAACCGTGAGCTTCCTGATCACAGTGTAAGCTCGGTATGTTGTAACCATGACCAAGGCCTTCGCATGTTGGTGGATATTCTAGTTAACCATCATCACCAGCACTTCTTAATTATGGCTGGCCCAAAAGATTCTGATGTGGCCCGCGCAAGGTTAAGTGGAGCAAGGAATGCCTTATTATCTCATGGGTTTACCGACACCAACGTGGTTTATGGCGACTACAGCTATGACTCGGCGAGAGAGTGCTTAAGTGCTTATGCCGAGAAAAATGCGCTTCCTACTGCAATTATTTGTGCCAACGACACAATGGCAATTGGTGCCATTGACGAAATACGGGAAAACCTGAATTTGCGGGTACCTGAAGATATTTCAGTTGTTGGGTTTGATGGTATCAGTGCTTCATCGTGGCACAGCTACCAGCTGACTACCGTAAGTCAGCCAACCTATTTTATGACAAAAGCAGCAGTAGAAACCCTGGTTAACTTAATTGAGAGCCCAGATATACCGCCAGAGACACGTTACTGGCCGGGCAAGCTCATTGAAGGAAACTCAGTGGCCGCTGCGCCAAGAGATAATGAGTAAACTATTATTTATACCCGGAACCCTTTGTACCGGAAATGTTTTTACCAACCAAATAACGACCTTAACCAATGCTGGTCATCAGTGCATTACCTTAGAGTATGACCAGCATGACAACCTGAGCGATGTTGCCAGTCACGCGTTACATCTTTTTGATGAAGGCGAGCCATTCAGCATTTGCGCCTTTTCAATGGGCGGTATGGTGGCGTTTGAACTTTTAGCGCGCGCTCCCGAGCGAATTGAAAAAATAGCATTGCTAGACAGCAATGCACATGCAGACAAACCCCAAGGGCGATTAGCCAGAAGCGAGCATCTAAACTATGCCGTTTCGCATGGTCTAGACACGCTTATTCACGATCAGTTTAGCAATGTATACCTACATAAACCCAATGAAGAACTAATGGAACTAATTGCTCAGATGGCGCAGGATACGGGGATTGAGCGCTATAAAGCCCAGCTCGAAATTCTTGCAACACGCCCGGACGCTAGCGAACTGTTAGCTAATTGCGCACATCCAATGCTGATAATTGGCGGTTGTAACGATGTGCTTTGTCCGCCTTCAGAACAGCAAAGAATGCATAACCTGGCCGCAAATAGCGAATTGGTGCTGGTTGAAGACGCGGGGCATTTCGCAATGCTTGAGCAAAGCGCACAAGTGAACCTGCATTTGTATAACTTTTTCGGAGGTGCAGCACATGCTGAAACAAGCGCTTAAAAACAAGCAAAGCCTTTTGGGTACGTTCATAAAAACGCCCCATTACAATGTAATTGAAGTATTGGCGCACGCTAGCATGGATGTATTGTGTTTAGATGCTGAGCATGCACCATTTTCAAGACAGGATTTAGACACCTGCATTCTTGCGGCAAGGGCAGGGAACATGCCTGTTCTAGTAAGAACACCAAACGATGCCCCAGAAACACTGCTAAATGTGCTGGATATGGGCGCAGACGGTGTGGTTGTGCCACATGTGAAAACGGCGGAACAGTTAAGTGCTATCGTCAGACATTGCCACTACGGTGCAGGCGGAAGAGGCTATGCAGGTTCAAGCCGATTTGCAGGCTACACAACAAAGCCACTGAGTGAAAATTTAGAGGCGGGCAAAAACGTTAGTATTGTTGCCCAGCTTGAAGATTTAGACGCAATTGACAACATAGAAGCCATTGCACACGTTGACGGTGTCGATTGCTTGTTTATAGGTCGTATGGATTTAACCGTAGCACTTGGCGAAACCAGTGCAGACGCCCCAAAAGTTAAACAAGCGGTTGAACACTTGGTTGAAGTAAGTCACAAGGCAGGAAAAGCTACAGGCATGTTCGTGGGTAATTTAGAAGAGTTGGCCTACTGGAAAGAAAAAGGCGTTTCTCTGTTCTTACTAGGTTCTGACCACGGTTTTATGCTAAGTGGCGCCAAAGCTCTGCGCGAGACGTTTGATAAGGCGTAAAAATACAGAGTTATACTTTTTGTTTTGATTGGGGCAGTCTTTTGGCTGCCTTTTTAATGAACATTGCGAGTTTTTGTGTGGCTCTTGTCTCAATTTTCTCGGTAGAGGGGCAGTGAGAGATGCTTGACTGTTTTTAAAGAGCCTATGATTTGATGGAGTGAATACTCTAGTCCCTGTTTTAATTTGCACGTATTTGAGTGGCAGGTGTGTACGTAGAGCAGCCCTCCAATTAAAAGCAGTGAAATTCATGCAATTCGCTTTAAGCAGTCTACAAGGCGACCAACCCTGTAGGCGAAATACACAGATTAGTTCTGAGCTTATATAAATTAAGGTGTTCTTCTCAGACCAACCCATTTCCCCAAAAATTAGCCTCTTATGTCGTCTGCTGAATCAAAGCTGCAGCATGTTTAATGGCTTTTCGAATCCTATGATAGGTACCACAGCGGCAGATGTTGTCGCTCATAGCATCATCAATGTCATCATCGTTGGGATTGGGATTAGACTCCAATAGTTTGACGGCGGTTAAAATTTGTCCCGCCTGACAAAACCCACACTGAGCGACATCTTCGTTTATCCATGCTTCTTGCACCGGATGCAGAATGTCATCGACCGCAAGCCCTTCAATAGTGGTTAGCGATGCACCCTCCACTTCTTCCATCGGAACAATGCATGGGCGGGCTAGTTCCCCGTCTTTAAAGATAGTGCAAGCGCCACACACGCCAACACCGCAACCATATTTTGGGCCAGTAATACCAAGTCGATCACGCAAGAGATACAGGAGCTCATCGTCGTTTTCAGCGTCGATAGAAACCGGGTTATTGTTAACATTAAATGTAATTTGTGGCATGAATTAACCCTCTGGATAGAAGTCACGAAGTGGAAAACGACGTGGTGCAATACCCGTCGCCCTGGCAAATGCGTTGGCTATCGCCGCTGCCGCCGCAGGCACTACCAACTCGCCTGCACCTCCCGGTGTTTCTCCGTTAGGCGGCATAAAGTGCACTTCAATATCCGGTGGCGTGTTACGCATTCGAGCAATTTCAAAATCGCCGTAACTGCTCTCGCGTATTGCGCCATTGTCGAGGTGTAAACTGGTGCGAATCATGTAGGTAATGGCATCGGTTGCCGCACCGATAACTTGCGCCTCTAGGCCGGTTGGATTCAATACTCGGTTCACATCCAGCGCAACAACAATCTTAGTGACTTTACATTCTTTCTCCGGATTTTTGAACGTTTGTAATTCAACAAGCACTGCGGCTCGAGACTTATACTCTTTATGTAACCCGAGGCCCTGGGCACGTCCTTTTTTCATTCTCCTTCCCCACTTGCCCTCTCGAGAAACTTTCCGCAGAACAGCTTTGGAGCGCTCATCATCAAGCATTTGTAATCTGAACTGGCATTCGTCCTTGTTCATTGCGCGTGCCAATTCGTCAACAACTATCTCGTTTGCGACGGCAGCTGTGCCGGAGTAGATGCCGCGCCAAGAGGAGGTTGGCACAACGAATTTTTTTTCGTTTAGCAGCAAGGAAGTTACACCAAACTTATATTGCACTAGTTGCGTTGAGTGCCAGACTGTCTGGCTGAAAGCAGCGGGAGCTAATTCTCCTCCCAATGCAGTAATACCCTCGCCAAAGCCATGTTCGAGATCCAATTCAGCGGTCGCAGCTCGATGGTCAAACGACAACACTTTTTTGCCAAATAAAAAACCTCTAGTGTAAGTCGCTTTTACGTTATGCAAGCTGAGCGGTCGTGCGCGGCCAAACTTTGTGTCGTCCTGTCGGGTAAACATAAGTTTGATGGGGCGGTTTACAATTTGTGAAATACGCGCGCCTTCAACTGCTGCATCAAAAAATAAGCGACGACCAAATGAGCCGCCGCTCTGAATTACATTCACCTCAACGTCAGTGGGTAAGACTCCAAGTTCACGCGCAATTTTGGCTTGTGCTGCAAGTGGCGTCTTGGCGCCAGTCCATACCCTGATCTTTGAGCCGGTTGCATCGGCAACTGCTGTCATGGTTTCCATAGGGGCATGCGCTAGATAAGGAAAGATGAACTCGCCGCCAACCGAATCGGTAGCCAGAGGAATTTTAGGTAAGGTTGGCAGGTTTATCGCACGTAACTGCTCAATGACCTCGGCGTCAGATAGATGTTCGGCAGCACCCTCACTCCATGTAATATTAAGTGCATCACGCGCCCGAAATGCTTCGCCAAAGGAACGCGCAACAACGGCCACGCCAGAGGAATTTGCATCAACATCCAACGGAACTTCTTTGATGGCAAGGACACCGGGCAGGCCTATTGCCTCAGAATCGTCATACGTGATCACGCAACCACCTAAGCTGGGTGGCCTAGCGACAACAGTGGGCATCGCGTCTGGTATGTCGAGATCCATCGCGAAATCTAGTTTGCCGGTAACAATATCGCGCGCGTCAGCGCGCTTTTGCGGCGTACCGATAATTTTGTATTGTGACGGATCTTTAGGCTTTGCCAGTCGAGCTGCATCGTTGCGTCCCTCAACACCTGCGGTGAGCTCAGAGTAAGCAATGCGGCTGCCATCGTTACCAACTGCAAAGCCATTTTCTGTACTAATTTCGTTCACAGAAATCCCGAAATGCACTGCGGCTGACAATTTTATCTTATGTAACAGCGCTGCCGCGACCTTGCGCAACGGGTCCCAAAGAGAGGTTACCGCGTGAGAGCCTCCTGTTATTTGACCAGTCGCTCGTCTGATCTCTGCCGGAGATAAGGTCGCATCAATTGAGGACATTTCAACGTCCAGCTCTTCAGCAAGAATCATCATTGCAGCAGTTAATATACCTTGCCCTACTTCCATTCTTGGAAGCTCAAAACGGACACGGTTATCACTCGTTATCTTAATTAAATAATCGTAGTAGAAAGGGTCACCGGAGATAAGCAACAGATCTGTTAAATCCAGTTCATCTGCAAGTTCCGGTATTCCTAACAACCGGGCGTTGGCATCCTGAGGACGTATAGCACCGCTTGTTATATGTAACGCAACAGCAAAACTCGACCCCTTAAGCATGTAACCAATAAACTTTCTTCGTCCGGTGTTTTCCAACTCGACAATGTGTTCGTCATCACTACCGGATTGATCATGTTTCTGTGAGGAGGTAATCGTCTCTATTTGTTCTGCATGGTTGCTTTTTGTCATAAATTCTCCGTTTCAGGTCAAGACCTTCAATCGTTAACTTAAGCTTAAGAAAATTCGTTTATTTAACGTAGGTATTTGCAGATTGCTAAATAAATGTTAATGAGATGCTAACATTGCGTGCACTTTATTAAGCATTAATAATAATTAATACTAAAGTAGGGGGATCCCCTTATTGTAATAGCGACTTTACTCACTGTGAACGCGATTTTCTTGATCAAAAGGGCAGAAGCTCACCACGGCCCGTGCTGGCTAATGGATAACTATCCGCCAGGGCATTGCTGGCTGCCATCAACGAGCCATCGCTGATTAAGGACGGAGCGTAAGAAACATCAACGCCATAGGCTAGGTACAATGGCAGCCGTATTTGATTCTGGTAGGTTTTCCTAATAGGTGTTTTGAAGAAAATATGAAATGAGTTTTCGCCAAGGTAATTCAGTGAACTGAACTGTGATCCTAAAATTCGAAATGAGATTTGTGGAAGTTCTTGCCTCAACATATTGTATGCTCAAGCTCTCGCATGTTTTGCAACTTATGCATCAAAGTCAAAACCATCGTTGGATGGTGTAGTCGTCAAAGCTTGAGGTTTATGCGGGTTCGAAAACCTGCTGGGCTCGACAAGTATTGGCGGTAATCGGAGAGTCTAATTTGTCTAAATGCATTATTAATTTGTTGATGTCCGCTTGACTGAACGGTCATCAGCAGTAATACAAGGGGCTATAGCCTCAGATCACTTATTATCACTTTTTACGTTTTTATGAATGTTTTCCATATAGGAATCTGAGACCAGGACCGAAGTTCAAGGAAATTTTCTGAATATCCGCTCCTTGCCAACAGCCGTCCCTTAAAACTAAAGCATCCACAAAAAAACTAACCCCTCAACCTCTAATCACCACTAATAGAAAGCCAAAAAAAACGCCTCTACACACGGAGAGGCGCAAAATTCTAACGTATCAAATTTTAGTGACTGGAAGCTGATACGTTAGCTTAAAAAGGGTGGTTAGAAGGGAAGGGGGGCACCAAAGCGTTTTTCAAACGCGATAGAATCAACTACCCAGTACTCGCTCACAATCTTATTCTCTTTAAACGTAAGCATGGTTGCTAAGGGCAGGCGCACGCGTATTAGGCCGTTATCAGTCTTCAGGTCTGCATCTATTCGCCATCTAACTAGCGCGTTACTTTCATCAGTTATTACTTGTTCCAACTGGCAGTAGCGGCGGTGTAACTTTCCCTCAAGTTGAGTCAGCCAAGACGAGACAGAAGGGGAACCTTCTTTGTTTAACACTTGGCTATTTACGCTAATATGGGTAGCGTCACTGTATAGTTCTTTGATGCCAGCCGTGTCGAAGCCTTGCCACACTTGCCACCATTGCGACAGTAGCGCCTTGCTCTTATCGCTAGTGTTACTTGCAACCACATCGTTAATGCCCGCATGGGTTGTCTTAAGATGAAGTTGAGGGTCAAATTCGCTCAGCTGTAATGGGTCTGGCTCGGGCCAAAAAGGTAGCGACATCGAGTTGTCATAGCCAGGGGCTTCTTTTGTATTGTAGTGTGCCGCAAGTGAAGCACTGTCTACCCATTGAAGCAATTGCTTGATAGCGCCATTGCGATGTTCGCATTGTGCAATAAAGTATGTGGTGGTCGATGCTGATGAAAGACAAAATACACCTGCTTCAACATCACCACTTTGCACCTTCGCGCATAATTCAACGGTCTCAAAATGCGTTGTAATATCAAGCCAATTAGCCATTAAACCCCGTTGCTGAATTGGCCCGTAGTGCAGTCTTTCTCCTAAAAGCCAGCGGCTTGAATGAAGCAAGGCAGCGGTAAGTGTTTGTGTGTCTTGTTTTTCTAGCAACTGCTGAATTGTGCTTAACATGCTTATGCCTCCGTCGCTTGTGGTAGTTTGCGCATAAGGTTTGCCAACGCTGCTACTTCGTCAAACACCGTAAACTCCTTGGCTATTACACCGTCTTCAATCTCAAAATGAGTTGCACCTAAAATGTAATGGGGTTGCTGATTAAACTGCGCATATTTGCTTTGTGTAGCATTGTAATGACCTGCCAGTCCCCACCTAAGCGCAATGTTCACGCGATTGTCGTCGTAATGGGTAACGCAAATGTGATCTACTACCATGTTGGCGTCTGGGCAACTGGCCAAGTACTTAATGAACATGCCGCCAATAGCTGCATTGCCAGTGGCTTGGCGTCCGCCCGGCCACTGCACTGACGCATTAGGTTTATAAAAGTCAGAGAGCTTATTGAACATGCGCTTATTGAAGATTTGGTCGGCCCATGATTTGGCAAAGTCGCCCCACGGCTTGTCTTGTTCTGGCAATGCTTCCCAGCGCGATGCCTCGTTAGCACATGTTCGTGCGTACTCTTCATTTAGCCATTGGGTAAACGTACTTGAAACAGGAAACTTGGCTTGAAACGCTGCAGCATCGTCTAGCTCAATACCAAGCTGAGCGATAAGAAAGCTATTGTCTCGCATTAGCCATTCGTAAAAAATCTTATTGTCTCTGCACATGCAGTCTGCAATGGTGGTTACACGCCCGGTTTTGCCTGTTGGCGCGCCAAATTCAGAGGGGCCTTTATTGGTCATAATACTGGTGATACGGTGCGACGAATAATACACATCGTTGGCTTCTTCACGGTAAATAACGTCTTCACCTATAAGCGACCTGTCAGGGAAGGCGGCAATGGTTTTTAACGTGTTTTGAACCACCACATCAACACTGTCGGCATAACCGCCAAGCGTATGTACCGGGCAGTAGTCAGCATAATAATCGTAGCAAGCGCCAATGTTTTTCTGCTCCCAAATACGATGGGTAATGCGCAAAATATAGTCTGCTAAGTCGACAAACTCTTCATCGAAACCCGCTAAGGTTTGCGTTTTACTTCGTGCAGGGTCCAGCATGTCATGCAGAGGCTGCCAATACACCGTTTTTGCTATGGATGTTTCGCTCATAGAATCTCCCTCAAAAGCGCTGAGTTTGGCTTTTAAAACATAAATTGAATTGAAAATAAGAACACGAGTGTGAGTAAGAAGAACCCAAACAATATGTAGTTGATTGGGTCTACACGGCCGGGTACGCGATACCATCCTTGCTCTTTCTCATCGAGACCTTCGCGCGCGAAGTGTTGCTGCTGCCCTTTAATGGTATAAGCGTTGTATTCAGTTTGAACGCCATCGATAAGGCGACTAGCAATCATAGACACCACAATGTTGGCACTTGCACCTATGATGCAGTACCAAGGCCACGCGATATCTGTATTTAAGGCCACTAAAGTCACAACAATAAAGCCGCTCAATGTGCCAATGATCAGGCCATTTTCGGTTGTTTGCTTAGAGAAGAACCCTAAGAAGAACATGCCCATTTGCGCACCTACAAAATAGGAGCCTACTTTAGACAAAATTTCTAAAATTGAGCCTTCGCTGAATAGGTGGTAGCCAATTGCTGGAAAAATAATAAGTACAGCGAAAAACAAGGTAAAAATACGTGAAGCCTTAAGGTAATGGGCGTCCGACGCGTCTTTCTTGAAGTATTTGATGTAGAAATCGATAGTCGCCACTGTCGATAGCGAGTTAAATGAGGAGTCTAGGCTAGACATGGAAGCGGCCATAACCGCGGCTGCAATAATGCCCATTAAACCCGGCAAGCCGTAATCGGTTGCGAACTGCAAAATGATTGTGTTGCTGTTTTCGAAGGTTTTGCCTTGATAAAAGTCGTAGAACAACACGCCAAGTACAATGAAGAAGAAGTAGATGAAGAACGCGCAGAAACCCATTAATAAATAAGATTTTTTGGCGTCACCAATATTCTTGGCAGCCAGCGTTCGCTGCACCATCATTTGGTTGGTGCCGTAAACGGTGATGTGGTACAGCGTCATAGCAATAATGCCGCTCCACACTGTAGTTTCTTCAGTAAAGTCGAAATCCCAATTAAGTGGGTTCAATTTACCCTGAGCTTTAAGCTCGCTCATTGATGAAGATAGCGTAGTGTCGCCACTTTCAAGCAGGGCGTACATAATAATGCCCGCGCCCACAAATAAGATCACTGACTGAATAACGTCAGTCCAAATTACGGCAGTAATGCCGCCCATCATGGTGTAGATAAGCGCTATGGCAGTAACTATAACGATAGACCACACTACAGGTACGCCAGTAATGAACGACAACACAAGAGAGGTAGCATAAAGAATAGCTGCTGAGCTCATGATTTGGCTTAGCATAAAAATGCTGGATACCATGGCGCGGGCACGCTTGCCGAAACGCCGTTCTTGGTAATCGTAAATGGACGCGACACCCGCGTTATAGAAGAATGGGAAAAAGAATATGATTACAGCCATGATGACGAGAGGGTAGTTCAAATGAAGTGCTATAACGGATAACCCCTCTGAATAAGCCCAGGCTGGTGCCCCAAGAAATGTCATGGCGCTAACGTAAGTGGCAATAACCGAAATGCCTATTGCCCACCACGGAGTTTGTTTTTGACCGAGATAAAAATCGTCGGAATTTTTTATATTTTTACCAATCACCAAACCTAGCAACAGGTTCGCAATGATGTACCCGCCTAAGATAGACCAGTTTAAAACGCCAAAATTTTCAGTCATATTCTTTACTCTGCCTGCTTAATAAGCGCGCTTTCTATTTACAATAATATTCAACCTAATACATAATGACTTCGAAGTCATTAATTATTTCAGGCCAGTATTAACAATTTTTTAAACAAAGAGGCGTAAGTCATGAGTTTTAATAGCGAAAAAGCCGTTGTCAGATCCTATCAAGCCGCTTTTGACAAAGGTGAGGCAAGTGATGTTAAAGGCGTAGTGAAATCGTATGTTGATGAAAATGCAAAGATTTATGCCTGCTATCCGTTTGATAAATGTTCGACTCCAGCAGAATTAGTGAAAGAGTTGTGGGAGCCGTTAAAACAGAGTTTTACGCGTATGAAGCGCCGTGAGGACGTATTCATGGCGGGAGATAACAGCGCCGGCGAAGGCAAGTGGGTTATGTCGATGGGTCACTTTGCTGGACTGTTCGACAAGCCATTTCTTCGCATAAGAAGTACGGGGAAACTGGCTTTTTTAAGGTATGCCGAGTTTTTTGAAGTACGCGAAAATAAGATAGTTAGTCACGCTATTTTCTTCGACTTAATTGCACTAATGCAACAAGTTGGGCTTAACCCTTTGCCCGTAGAAACAGGCCATACGTTTGTTTATCCAGGGCCATGTGATCACAACGGTTTATTGTTTGAAGAGCAAGATCCTAAGGAGTCTAAAAAGACCATTGAGCTGGTTGAGGAAATGGTAAAAGACCTAGATTCTTTAAACAAATCGGGTAACGACAACTGTCCTCCAGAGCTTCTCGCCAAATGCTGGAGTGAAGATATGGTGTGGTATGGCCCAGCGGGAATAGGGGCTACATACACCATCGAGCGTTACCAGCAGCAACATCAATTTCCTTTTCGTAAAGGTTTGAAAGATAAAGTGTTTAATGGTCATGTGGCGCGCTTCAGTGAAGGCAGTTTTGCCTGTTTCTTTGGCTGGCCGAACCTATCGAATACGGCTGGGGGAGGCTTGTTCGGCATGCCTGCTTCGGGTATACGTGCCGACATGCGAGTGGTCGATGTGTACTATCGCAAAGGGGATAAATTACTGGAAAACTGGGTGTTGATGGATGTTCCATATTGGTTAAAACAGCAAGGATTAGATATCTTGTCGCGCACTACCACCTACAGTTAAGCTAACAATACTAAAGGCTTTATACCTGAAATAGGTGTACTGACTGACGTCATTTTCCCTCAAAGCTACCTAGCAAAACGTCCGTTTTTGCTAGGTGGGCTTTCTGATAAGCCAAGCTATCTCAAGTGCACTTTCTTACCTTTTTTCACTAATGCTTAACTCATGCATCAGCATTCGGTTTCTATCCATTCGAGTGCCATTTTTCTATGCAGATCCTACCAGTCATTTTTGACTTGAAGTCTATATTTATACTTCGAAATCTTATTTTTACTGTCATTGTTAAAGCTCATTGTTTACAAATAAAGCCTTTTATTACATGATCTTATTTGTTCTCAATGTATTTAAACAAAAAATTAAAATTCATGAATTAACAATCTTTGAACATTTTTATTGACTTCGAAGTAAATTGAGTTGTATGTTTGTTTAGACCAAGAATTAAACAACCTAGTATGATGTTGTCACAGGCAGGGTCATCAAAGGCTTGATAAACGCAGGGCACTAACAGGTTACTGCAGATAAGGTTTTATTAATCCGGGAACTATCACGATGAAGCAAGACCAACGAAAGTACCATACAACATACCTCTCCCGCGCTATTCAAAGTGCACTTCTAATCAGCGTTAGTTTTTGCGCTAGCGCCCAACAAGAAACCCCTGACAGCGAAGCTAAAGCAGCGGGTGTTGAACGTATTGAAGTAACAGCAAACCGACAATCTCAAGATTTGCAGGAAGTGTCGTCTTCTGTGAGTGCGTTAGGTGCAGATGATATTTTGCGTAACGGCATTGAAAATATTAGCGGTCTTGAAAACGTTGTTCCCGGATTAAGAATAGGCAGCTCGGGTGGTGAAGTTCGTCCCGCTATGCGTGGTGCTCGTACCAACGAAGTCGGCGTGGCCGGTACAGGTATTGCTGAACAAGTTGTTGGTATTTTCCAGGATGGTATTTATGTGCCAACGACCACCGGTGGCTTAGGGGCTTACGTTGATATTGAGCGCATTGAAGTACTGCGCGGGCCGCAGGGAACATTGTATGGAAGAAATACATTTGCAGGTAGTATCAACGTTATTTCAAAGCAGCCTGAACTTGGCTATACCAGTGGTTCTGTGAAACTTACTCATGGTAGCTATGACCGTTCGGCCTATGAAGCTATTTTAAACCTGCCGCTTAGTGATAAGGCCGCTACGCGCTTTGTCATGAGTCACGACCGTCATGACGGCATGATCGAAAACCATTTCTTGCCGGGCTCGTCAGACGATTTACGCGAGAAAAACCAATTCTACTTACGTAACACGACTAAATACGAATTCTCAGACGATGTTACTGCATTGCTTCGCCTCGATTATAGTAAGAAAGACGCAAACTCAGAAGCAATTTGGGGTTATCAACAAATTGCGGGATATCAAATTTCTGAAACCTCACCGGGGTCGGGCGTTTACAACCCTATTGCTACGGTAACACCTGGCCACATTTATCAGCCAGCTGATGCAGAGCGAGATGATGAAGGCCCTTACGATGTATACAGAAATGCGGTGTCTTTTGATAACCAAGAAGCGTGGTCGGCAACCTTGACCCTCGACTGGGCGATGGACTGGGCAAACGCAAAGTGGACCACCAATTATTCTGAACTGTCAGGCGAGCAATTCTACGATAACGACTACAGCGATGGTGGCTTAGACTTTGTTGGGGGCTTTGGACGTCAGGACGATCAAAAAGCGTTTTCTACCGAACTACAGTTGTCATCTGTTGAAAGCGATAGCCCGTTTTCTTGGATAGCAGGCGTTTATTTGTTCTCGCAAGAAGCGGATTGGGAATGGCTGTGGCGTGAGGATACAACCGGTAACGGTGAGCCAGATTCTATTACGGTTCCTTCGTGGGGAAATCCAAATCACGACCCGCATGAAGTCGACTCTGTAGCCGTATTTGGCCAAGCTCGTTATCAACTTAACGACAGCAACCGCTTGTTGGTTGGCCTTCGCTACAACAAAGACGAAAAGACATTTACAGGCGATTCAATTCCCGATTGGGACGACTCAGCGGTATTGTGGAAATTAGCTTACGAGCTAGATGTTGCAAAAGACATGATGGTGTATGCCAGTGCAGCAACAGGTTATCGTACTGGTGGTGCTAACGACGCGAGGGTGGTAGCGCGTGGTGCCGATCCGCTATACGACAATGAAGAAGTTATTTCTTACGAAATTGGCCTGAAGAGCTTTTTATTCGATAACACCGTTCGGTTTAACGTTTCTGCTTTTGCAAACCAATACGATGACGTGAAAGCGCAGCTGTTTGCAGTATCGTGTAACGACACAACAACTGACTTAACCGTGGCACAGTGCGTTTCTACTGGCGTTAGTACAACCTTTGAATACTATGAAAACGGTGGTCAGGTTGACACCTACGGGTTAGAAGCTGATTTGGAATGGCGCCCACTAAGCGAGTTAACGTTAAATGCAACCTTGGCGCTTCTTAACGCCGAGTTCGCTGACGACTTTGCTGTAGGTAATTCTCAACTTCAGCCATTACTTGGGTTAGGCAATGTTGATGGCCGTCAGGATATAAACGATCCAAATAGCCAGTTTAGCTTTGCGGGTTACTCTCCAGCTATGTCACCAGATTATACGCTGGGCCTAAGCGCAAGGTATGAGTACTCATTGCCAAATGGCGGTTACTTAACGCCTTATCTTCATGTGAACTTTGTTGACGATCACTACGCGTTTGATATCAATATTCCTGAAACAAAAGTAGATGCTCACGCCATGGTAACGGCTCGCATTTCTTGGGAAGTAAATGAAAACTTAAACGTCGATTTCTTTGCAAATAACCTGACGGATGAAGAAGTGCTTACTCGTGCAGTGGTTCAGTCTCAAGTGCTTAATGGGCTGCCTATCAACTCCATTCAGGCAAACTGGAATAACCCGCGTACATATGGCGTAAGCTTACAGTACAAGTTCGACTAACACGTGTAGCGCAGTGCGCTATTTTAAACGCTGAACAAACTGGGCAATCACTAGGGTGATGAGCCCAGTTTTGGTTCTTAGCGCTAAATCTCTACTTTACGCTCTGTTTCAAAACCCTAATTACGCATTCTTTAAACAGAGCTTTTAATATGCAGTACTCAACACTTTTTTTGGGAGATATGAGATGAAAGGTTCACGTCCAGAACAAGGCATTCTTACAAAAGACAACGACTTGTCAAAAACGCAGGAAACCATTGATACCATAGACGCTATGGTCGATGGATTAAATGATCATGATATCGACAATATGGGCCGTTTCTTCAGCGAGAACTTTCGCTGGATGGGCAATGCAGGTTGCGGTTTCAAACAAGGGTTAAGAGAGTTTCAAGACAACTGGCAGCGACCGTTTCAGGCTGCGTTTTCTGATAAAGTTTGTATAGATGAAGCTCGCGTCACACAAGGTGAGTGGTGCGCTGCGTTTGGTCGCCAAGAAGCGGTTCACACTGGAACCTTTATGGGAATAGAGCCTACCGGTAAAAGAGTTGAAATTCGCTATATGGATTTTTGGAAAGTGGTAGACGGTAAAATTGTAGATAACTGGGTTAACGTTGACTTCCCCTACATTATGCAGCAGCTAGGTGTAGATCCGTTCAACGGGCACGGGTGGGAAAACCGTGACTCAGGGAAAATGCCAGTGCAAAACGGCGAATAGAAATGTATACCAAACAAGCCGGAACATCGAAGCCACCGGCTTGTTTGATTTTATTACTAGAACTGGTACTTAACGCTCACCGTATAGTTGGTCGGTGAGCCCGGCATGGTCCAAAGCTGATGGTATGAGTTCTCAAAATAATCTCTGTCGAACAGATTATTCACGTCAAATCTCATAGAAAGCGCATCGCTGATATTCACTGACCCTGCTAAGTTCACAAGGGTATAAGACGGCAAAATGAATGTTGGATCGGTGGTTTGTCCTAAGCGATCGCCCACGTAACGCATGGTCACACCAAAGAACGCTTCTTTTTCAAATACGCTGGTGAAATGGTTAAGCGAGATATACCCCGAATGCTTGGCAATATTGATTAAGCGCGACCCTTTTGGAATAGGCACGCCCCAATCCAAGTTATTGACTTCGTTAGCGGTTTTAGCATCTATGTATGCGTATGCCATATCAAGGCGAATGTCTGAAGTAAGGTCAGTGGTTAACTGAAATTCTACCCCTTGGCTTTCAACTTCACCGAGCGTAGCTGAAAAGCCAGTGTTAGGTTCAGCGGTAAGCATGTTGGTCTTTTCAGCATCGAAAATAGCGACGCTACCAGAAAACATATCAGCAATGTTTTCCCATTTAGCTCCTACCTCAAAAGAGGTGGTCTCTTCAGGGTCAAACGCGTTGCGGTCAGAGTCAAGTCCGGGGTTGGGTCTGAAACCTTCTGCATAACTAGTGTAAAGGCTTACAGAATCATTGATTTCATACACGAAACCAAAGCGTGGCGTCACTTCCGTTTGGTCTTGTTCTTGCCCTTCATTGCTTAATTTATTGAGAATGTCTTGCTCGAATTGGTCCACGCGAACGCCAACTAAAAGCTTGGTTGCTTCGCTAAGTTCTATAACATCTTGTGCGTAGAAACCTAACCCTTTTTGCTTTTCAGCCGTGAGTGTAGTGGGCGTAACGTCAGGTCTGAAAATAGTATAGTCTGGATTTTCAGGATCGATGCTATAAGTGGTATCACCCGCACCCCACGCAGTGCGCCAACGACGATAGTCTGTATCGATGTGGTAGTTGTAATAGTCCAAACCAAACAAGACGTTATTTACGAAGCCTGCCACGTCTACCACGCCACTTAATTCAAAGCGTAGTGATAAGTCTTGCGCTTGATAGTCACGGGTTCTGCGTTGCCTTGAAAGTATAGATGGGTCGGTATACAAAAGCTGACGGCCTTCTGACAGTTCAGTATCTGAAGACTGCCCTTCAAAAGAAGAGTCTCTGTAGGCGAAGCCACTGAGTAAATGCCAGTTGTGATTCAACTCGTGATTTAACACTAGCTGATGTCCGAAGGCTTTAACTTCATGGGCTCCGTCTCTAACATCACCATAAAAGTCTTCGGCATCTACGGCGTCAAAGTCGTTATTTAATATGAACACACCGCGATCAAGCGGCTTTTCCTGATCCAATATTTCCATCTGGTAGCTTAAGCTGGTGTGATCAGAAATGTTCCAAATGAATGAAGGGTTAAGGTTCAAATTCTTGAAAAATACGTTATCGCGATAAGTATCAGAGTCTTCGTATGAACCGTTAACGCGATACGCCATGTCTGAATTAATGCCGTTCGTGTAATCGAACTCTACTTGTTTTTTATCAAAATTACCTACGGTACCCTGGATGTAGCCTTGCTCTTCGAACTGAGGTTTTTTGGTAATAACGTTAATGGTACCGCCAGGTTCACCTTGACCATATAAGGCTGATCCCGGACCCTTCATTACTTCTATAGTTTGAACGTTAACCGTGCTTCTATTACCGCTATAGCCACGCACGTTGAAGCCGTTTATTAAATAACCCGATGGGTTATTTTCATCGCCAGAAAAACCTCGAATCGCAAAGCTATCGAACATGCCGCCAGAGTTGTTTTGTCTAACAATGGTGGGCGCAAAATCTAGCGCATCGATGAAGCGCGTGATCCCTTCATTCGCTAAGGTATCAGCAGTAATTCGGTCGATTGCTTGTGGGGTGTCGATTAGCGGTACATTACCACGGTATGGCTGAAAGTGTCTTTTTACCTCAATGTGTTCAAGTTCATCATGAGCACCTTGAAGGGAGCTTTCATCACTTTGCGCAGCGGCGCTTACTGATAATGCAACTAAAGAAAATATAAACGGTGTTTTAAGGTCAAGCATAAGCAAGGTATTACGTGTCTTTGGCAGGTTTTGTAGAGGTCGCGAATGTTATGTTATCTCGTTTCTTTTAGCAAGGAAGGTAAGCAGACAATAAGGTGAGATTGATAATTATTGCGGGCTGCTACAGATACATACAGTCTGTTTATATTGATAAATAGAAATGTGCAGAGCTGTAAGTAAACATAAACTTACTGGTCTAAACTCACCTGCGCAGCGTTTTCCTCGGTCTGCTAATGCTATACACTTCGCGTTTTTATTACTCTTGCCTGCAGACTGAACCTTAATTTTTAACTAGGACACTGAATGCGTCACACAATCCTATCTTTGCTCTTTTGTACTTTACCTTTTACCGCCATGGCCGCTGAAAGTGTTGATTCATCAAACGTTAACTCTGGCGTGAACCGCAGCGAAAAAGGCGTAGAAAAAATTACGATTGAAGGGGCGGCGACGGCGAACAACAAGCCGGTAGGGACGTTTAATTCACCTATATCTAACTTAGAGTACGATCCGCGAGTCGATTTGCAATCAAGGAACATGGCAGAAGCGCAGGCTGACGTGACTATTCGCGGCGGTATATTCGAAAACACGGGTTTTCGCATAGGAAGCGCAACGCTGATCGACCCGCAAACGGGGCACTATTTCGCCGAGATTCCTATTGCGCCAGAAATGTTGACGAAGCCGAGTATTTTCACGGGCGTCGATAATGCGCTTTACGGCGTAAATAGCTCTGTAGGTACGGTGTCTTATGGCTGGCGTCCCATCCAAACAGCAGGCAGTGTGTCAGTGGGAGTAGGTAATAACAACTTCAATTTGCAGCGTGTACACGGTGCAGTAAAGTACGCACTTAGTGATTTACCCGGTTGGTCTGTTGGGGTTGAAGGGGAGTATTCTCGCTCGGAAAGTGATGGCTCTATTGCTAATGGCGATCATAATTTCGAACGCGCGTCAGGGCGTATTCGGCTGGCAAGTAAAGATTCACAAACCGACGTGTTTTATGGCTTTCAGCAAAAGTTTTTTGGCTGGCCTAACTTGTACACGCCTTTTAATGTAAACGAGACAGAAGACATTCAAACCCGTTTGGTCATGCTAAATCACAAACAGCGCTACGGCGAAGAGAGCATGAAAAACACCTTTGAAGTTTCTGCTTACTACAGAGAAAATGACGACCATTACGTATACTCACGTGAAAATCCTGAAGCGTTTCAGGCGTTTCACGAAACCAAAGTGAAGTCATTGGCGTTTTCCGGTACTCATCATGTATCGCAAGAATTTGGTATCAACTACGCAGCACAGTTTACTGCAGACGACATCACATCAACCACGCTAGAGAACAATTTCACCTCTCGCGACTACTACAAAATAAGCCTAGTGCCCGAGTATCGAACTCAGTTGAACAGCAATGAATCGCTTACCGTTCGTTTAGGTGCGGCGTTTGACGATACAAATCGCGACGACGACCGACTGTCTTTTGTGGGCGATATTAGTTGGCTTACCCAAACAGGGGGCAATGCCTCGCGTACACTCTATCTTTCGTATGCAGAGGCGACGCAGGTGGCTGGCTACACTGCTGTAGGCGGCAGCACCACAAGGGGTCTGTTTAGAAGTAACAACCAGTTACAGCGAGAAGTCAGCAAAAACTTAGAGTTTGGGGCGTCATTTGATAAAACGTCTTTCAAAGTTGATACCGCTGTATTCTATCGCTGGGATAACGAGCTGACAGATTGGACATATAGCTTCGACGCTACTTCAGCACGCAGTGCAAACCCCGTTGATATCGAAACCCTGGGTGTTGAGGTAATTGCCATTAAACGCTTTGATAGCGCAGATGTAGTTGCCAGCTATACCTATTTAGATAAGTCTGAAGACTACCGAATTGACGAGGTAGACGCGAGCTTTTACGCGCTTAACTATCCGCCGCATCGCGCAACCCTAGGGGTAGTGTGGTTTGCAACTGATACGATTGAAATTCGCGTGGATAATGAATGGAGAAAACAAGAAAACAATGCCCTTAGAAAAGGGAGTGACTCTGCATTCTTTTCTCATGTCGCCCTCACGTATTCACCGGCGCAGATTGAAGGGTTAAATCTGGTGTTGGCAGTCGATAATTTGTGGGATGAACGCTTTGAAGAAATCCCCGGGACACCGGGCCGTGGCGATCAATATTCTGCCACCGTAACCTATTTTTGGTAAGGACGGCGCAATGATAGCTAATTCTCCTCATACCTTGGACGATTTTGCTGGACGTTGGACGCTGACGCGCAAAATCATCCAGCGAAATGGCGATGTGTTCGCCTTTATGGGCGAGGCTGAATTTAGCTGGCTGGAAGGCAGTGAGCACGAAGAAAGTCGCGCGTTAGCGTATTTTGAAAATGGTGAGGTTACTGCGCCAAACGGCCACGTAATGCCTGCCGAGCGTCGCTATTTCTGGCAGCAGCTTCAAACGGGTTTATTTGAGGTGTTATTCGACGATAAGCGCTATTTTCACTCATTTAGCGCTACTAACCCAAACGCTGAGCACTTATGTGGTGACGATAACTATGTGGTGCGTTATGACTTCAGTACGTGGCCTGTATGGCGCTCAACATGGAAGGCCATTGGACCTCGCAAAGACTACACCATGATAAGTAAGTATAGCCCTGCGTAGTGGACGCTCTCTTAAGGCTTAGGGGCGTTCCTGTTTTTTGGAGTATTGATGAGACATCCAAAGCGCTAAAGCGATGATGGCGCCGCCAAGAAACAACCGAGAGAAGTCTGTGTCTTTTTGCCAAAGCAGTAAATTAACCACAAGACCTGCTGGAATAAGCGCGTTATTCATAATGGCTAACGTACCACCAGACACTTTTAGTGCACCTTGATTCCAAAAATAATACCCAAGCCCTGACGCCACAATACCCAACCATAGCAACACGCCCCATTGTTCAGGGTTTTGTGGCAGCTGACTCGTGTTGCCGAATAGGGAGAACGCAGGTAGAGCAACGGCCAATGCACCTAAATAAAACCACGCGAATACGTTGTGATAGGGCATTTGGGTTTCAAACGTTGAAGTCAGCTTTTTATAACCCACTTGTCCCAAAGCAAAACAAAGGTTAGCACCTTGAACAATAGCAAAACCAAACCAGAAATTTTCACTAACACCATTGAAGCGAATTATTGCTGCACCTGCGGTGGCGATAAGTGCACACAATAAATAAAACGGGGTAAACCGCTTAAACAGGGCGTCATTTAAAATGGCTACATAAAGCGGCGTGAATATGGTGAAAAGTAGCACTTCTGGTACAGTTAAAAACAAAAACGCGTGGTAAAAGAAGATGTACATCAACCCTAACTGCACAGCGCCTAAGCTTGCCAGAATCGCTTTTAGTTTAGTGCTCAATAGAGCCGGCTTTAGAAAAGGAAGGAAAACTACGGTGGCGAGCACGATCCGTGTTAACACTGCAAAATAACTATCGACCGAACCTGCCAAGAACTCGCCTATGAGCGAAAAGGAAAATGCCCATAGGACAGTAACGGCTATTAAATAAATCACACGCTGCACTTCTTTGAAAGATTAACCGCGCCGTAAAATAGGTTATCGCCGCTTTTATATCAACAGTTAGCTTCTTCATTGCCGATAATTTTAGTGAATAGAAGGATGCCCGGAGTTTATTATTCCAACGGTGTTCTCATTACCTTTTCTTCTGCCATACCTTCACCCTGTTAACATAAACCTAGCCCCTCTCAATACGTGTTTCAGACGTATTTCTTATCACGGGAGCTTCGCAATCGTTAGGAATAGTGCAGCCATGACTTTCTTGAGAAAGAGAATGGCCTATTAATGTTGGATACAGCCACGCACCAAAGCAAGCGCCAAATATTGGTGCAAAAATAGGAATAATGAAGTACGGGATATCCTTTGCACCGGAAAGTGAATACTCCCATCCTGCGAAATAGGTAAAGAGTCGCGGTCCAAAATCCCTTGCGGGATTCATAGCAAATCCGGTCAATGGCCCTAAAGAAGCGCCGATAACGGCGATTAGAAGACCCACGAGGAGTGGATTCATAGCTCCTCGCGGAGCGCCGTTTTTTTCGTCCCCTAACGCCAATATTGCGAACATTAAAACTGCTGTGATAACGAATTCAACACTGAAGGCACCCCAGAATGAAAGTGCTTCGTGAGGATACGTTGCGAAAATGCCCGCAGTAGCGAGTGCCCCTATGCTTTCTCTTGATAGGTTGTGCGCAAGTTCATAGTCAACAAAAAGTTGATAATATAGGCTGTAGATAAGAGCTGCAGAACAAAATGCTCCCAAAAACTGGGACGCTATGTAGGGCGCGACTTTGTGTTTTTCAAAACCGTGGAACATTGCGAGTGCTATGGTCACCGCGGGGTTGATGTGGGCACCCGAAACGCCAGCAGTACAATAGATGGCAATGGACACGCCCACGCCCCAAAGAATACTCATTTCCCACTGGCCGAAGGAAGCACCTGTTAATACCAATGCTGCCACTGCGCCAACGCCGAAGAATATTAGAATGCCTGTGCCTACAAATTCAGCAATACACTGCCGGACAAGTGTTGGTTCCGAGAGAGGTAACATATGATTTCCTTTTTATTATAACCCGTACAGTGCATGAGTAGAAAAAAGAGGACAAAGTTACGTGCTAGCAAATGTAGGCGAATACCGCTTCTAATGAGCGCGATTATATCATTACGCTAAATAACTCATTTGTCGTAAGTCGTTTTTCTAAACTGCTTCCAATGTACAATTAAGAGAAAATCATCATAAAACGAACATAAACGAACTGCAAATGATCAAAATCGAATATTAGTGGCTTTTTGTATATGTTATTGCGTAAAGGTAGGGGCGTATAAATACACTTCTTAGTGGAGTATAGATATCTCCGAATTACCATTGTTGCTTTTGGCGTCGCAATCACCTTTTAACTCACCCGCCTCTTCAACTAATGCCGTCATGGCATCAATAATATCTAGGAAACTCGACAGTTGTTCTGGCGTTAGGCCGTTAGATAAGTGCTCGATCTTATTAATAAGCTGTTTAGTAGGTAAGCGCATAGCGTCAAAATCTCGTTGTTTACGTGTTTAAATTTCGTTTCTTTTAAATGTCTTTCAAGTTGCTTGCCAAGATGCGAATTATTGCGTTCAAAAACCTTGTTAATAGATGGCAATTTATGTCGCTGCGCAATGTTAGGTGACAGATGACTCATCAACGGATTCTTATTGCTTCAATGCGCGTCCAGTGTCATTGTAGAAATTCAGTTTTTTTACCCGTTATAAAAAAAGGATGAAGGCAATGACAGATACAAAAAGAAGACAATTTTTAGCAACCGCAGGAGCGCTAGCTTCACTATCTGCATTGCCGGCTTCTGCACAGGCAAACCCCCGTGCTAGCGCTGAGTTACCACCTATCCTTCACATGGTTTACTTCTGGCTAAAAGACCCAGCGTCGACAGAAGATAAGCAAAAGCTTATTGACGGTTTACAATCGTTGCGCGCCATTCCACAGGTTCACTCGCTCCACATTGGCGTGCCTGCGAATACACTCAAGCGGGATGTTATCGATAATTCCTTTGACGTCTCTGAGCTTATGTTTTTTGAAAGCGTTGAAGCACAAGATGAGTATCAGCTTCATCCTATCCATAAAAAATTCATAGAAGACTGCGCTCACTTATGGCGCGAGGTAGTGGTACGCGATTCCATATCGGTTTAACTATCCGTAATTCCCAAAATAATATATCTGTCGATGTTATACGGAGTCTTTAAGCGTGCTGAAACAAGCCCTTAGTTTCGCGATTTAAAATGCGTGATATGATGTCAGTAAAGACATGATAAACAACAATTTGAGCGCTTTAAGAAGGACCAAGAAAATGCCACATATACGCGCAAGAGGTATTCAGCAAACTGTATTAGAGAAAGTCGCAGTGGATATTGTTGAGCAGTTTGCGAAGCTCACTGATACCCCCAACGATCACTTCACGGTAGAGCATATTGCGAGTCAGTTTGTTGCGGCTGGTGGAGCCTCATCAGGCTATCCTTTCATAGAAGTGTTGTGGTTTGATCGCGGGCAAGATTCCAAAACTGCGGTAGCTAACCTTATCGATGAAGCGCTTCGTCCGTTCGTAGGAAAACATACGGACATTACCGTACTTTTTGAAGACCTAAACGGCAAAGATTATTACGAGAATCGCGAGCACTTTTAGGGCGTGTGCTCAATACTTAACGTGTTGAGCAAAGGCCTCTGGTAGCAGGTTGAACGAAATAATACGCTTTAAATTGTTCAAGTCTTATTATCAGTGTCGCCCGAGACAAATATTGACAGAGACAGACATGAACAACGTTAAAATTATAGGTGCCGGCATGACGAAGTTTGTTAAGCCAGGTAGCCAGTTACCCTATCGCATTATGGCTTCGAATGCCGTGGAATCAGCCCTTAAAGATGCAGATATTGATAAAAAGCATATTCAGCAAGTTTTCGCATCTTATATCTATGGTGACAGCACCTGTGGCCAACACGCTTTTTACGACGTGGCACAGCTTGGCGTGCCAGTTGTCAATGTAAATAATAATTGTGCAAGTGGAGCCAGTGCTATTTATCTTGCCCGACAAGCAATTCTTTCCGGAGAGGTCGACTGCGCTGTAGCTTTTGGTTTTGAGGAGATGCAGCCGGGAGCTTTGGGCAGTCATTGGCAGGACAGAGAAAGTCCGTTTGACCGTTTCACGCCTGTTTATGATGAGTTTGATGTGCCTCCAGCTCCTATCGCGTTGAGAGCGTTCGGTTCAGCTGGCAAGCACTACATGGAAAAATTCGGTGTAAGCCCAAACCTTTTTGCTGAAGTTTCGGTTAAGTCTCGACAGCACGCTATCAACAACCCTTTTTCTTTGTTTACTTCTCCACTTAGCGTGCAAGAAGTGCTAACAGACAAGGTGATTTTCGATAGCTATTTAACGCGAACAATGGCTTGTCCACCTACCTGTGGCGCTGCAGCAGTTGTGTTGTGTAGTGAAATATTTACCAAGAAACACGGCATAACAAATGCGGTGTCTATTCTTGGACAAGGAATGGCTACGGACACTATTGATTCTTGGCGTGACCCCATTTCAGCGGTGGGGAGTGAGATGACAAAAATAGCATCTCACAAGGCATACGAGGCTGCAGCGGTCTCTCCAAACGATATAGATGTAATAGAGCTGCACGATTGCTTCACAACGAATGAGATTATCACTTATGAAGCACTTGGGTTGTGCCTTGAAGGTGAAGCTGAAAAGCTCGTCATTGACCGAGACAATACCTATGGTGGTAAATACGTTGTTGGACCGTCAGGTGGTTTGATGTCAAAAGGCCATCCCATCGGGGCGACGGGTATAGCGCAGTGTGTTGAACTATCGTGGCATTTAACTAACAGAGCAGGGCAGAGACAGGTAGAAAATGCAAAGCTTGCTCTGGCGCATAACATAGGTCTGGGGGGCGCGGCGGTAGTGACTATCCTTGGCGCCGACTAGCTTACAATACATGCCCAGCAGCAAAATGTAGCCGAACCGTGTTTGGGCTAGACGGGCTCGTTGAGCTAAAAAGAAGCTTTCGCTCAATCACAGATTCGGTGTGCCTTACTCGGTATTTGGCGAAGTTGGGAAGGTGATCATTACGTGTAGCTGGTCACCTTCGTAATTGACGTTAAATGTTCCATTCAGCGCTTCTACCAGTGCGTTCACAATCGCTAATCCAAGCCCGTTTCCTTGTGAATGACTTTCACGCCAAAATCGTCTTGTCATGTACGCTAGCGTTTCAGTATTAAGCGTTGCATGATTGGAAACGCGAATAACAAACTCGTTGTCGTCTTCTTCAATGACTATTGAAATCGGCATTCCTTTAACACCATGTTGACGGGCGTTATCTATTAGATTTTTCATGACAATAGTGAATGCGAATACGGGGATGTGTGATAGTCGTTTTGAAACATTGGTATGAACCTGAATGTCGTTGTTTTCACAGCCTAACTCTGTCAGCAGGTTGCTAAGTTCTTTAGACAGTTCCCACGGTTGCACATGCTGCTCAATTGGCGCTTTGTCTACTCTTGCCAGCAACAGCAAGTTTTCTAATAAGCTTTGCAAGCGACGTGCACTAAATAAACTCTTCTCAATGGCACGCTGTTGCGTTTCTCCTTGCGTGACTTTTGCTACCTGTAGTTGACTAATAATGCCCGTCAAAGGTGTTCTTAATTCATGAGCAGCGTTATCGGTAAACGCTTTTTCCCTTTCAATAGCGTTTTCAAGCTTGGTGAACAACTGATTCTGGCTATCAATTAGGGGAGTAATTTCTTGCAGGTTATGCCTTAACCGAATTGGATTTAAATCGTTTGGTGAGCGATTGGTGATGGCGTCTTTTAGTCGCTGAAGCGGCCTCAACTCTCTTCCTAAGGCAAACCAGATCACAAGCAGCGAAACCACGAGGGAAATGAGTGTTGGAAGGGCGCTGACGATTACCATCTGGACAAATATTGCATGTCGCTCAGAAAGCTTTTCAGCGATAGAAATGGTGTGCTTTTCTGTTTTTAAAGAAAATACCCGCCACTCGATGTTTTCAACAATAACGGTATCAAGTCCCGATGGTAGCGTATCAGGTAGTGTTAGCTCTTGAGGGTGGCTATTAGCAATAATTTCACCATTTAACGCGCTTATCTTACAGGCAAGGCCTTTTAAGGTGCCCGCATCGTTGAACGTACCGTTTGGGGAAAGCCCCAAGTTGCCCACTGAATTTTGGTCGGACAGCATAAGGTTATTCATCATTCTTGCTGTGGAGGCAAGGCGGCTATCCATGGCTTGGTTTATCTCGCTTTTCAGCTGGGTAATAGAGAAATAACTGGCTGTTAGCCACAAGACAAAAAATACAGGAGCAATAATTGCGATGAGCTTTAGTCGAAGACTCATGTTTCTTATTCCTGCTGATGAGCGAGGCGGTAGCCCAGACCACGTTCCGTGATAATGATATGTTTACCTACTTTTTTTCTAAGATTAAACAAATGCACGTTTAAGGCGTTGCTATTCACATCATCGTTGACGCCATATAAGTAGTCTTTAAGCTGTGCTTCACTTAAAATTCTGCCTGGGTTTGATAAGAATAAATACAGAAGTTTCAGTTCACATGCAGATAAGGATAACTGTTCGCCGCGCACTTCTACGCGTTTGGCTTTAGCATCAAACGTAAGCTCTTCAAACTTCAATATCTCGTGTAAATGCTGATCTTGTCTTCTCGTTACGCTGTAAATTCTCGCAATTAACTCTTCAAAGTCAAAAGGCTTTGTCACGTAGTCATCTGCGCCTTTGTTGAGCCCCGTCACCTTATCTTCAATGGCATCTCTTGCCGTTAAAAGAATGATTGCCATTGGCAGCTTTTTCTTCCTGACTAACGATAACAATTCCAGTCCGCTTCCATCGGGTAGTGCGATATCTAACAAGCACACGTCAAACTGGTTGATTGATACATAGTGCTTAGCCTCACTTAACGTGACGGCGTGGGTGACTTGCATGAGTTTGCTTTGAAGGTAAACACATACTGCGTCTGCAATAACGAGGTCGTCTTCAACGAGAAGAATATTCATAGTTTTTCACAAAGCGGTTTGATGCGTAGAAGCTAATGGGTGAACATTAATATTAAATTAATCTTTGGTAATTAGTTTACCAGCTCAAACTTACTAAGTGCATTTAACGTGAATACGATCAATTTAGGCCCTTTCGCTATGATGACCAGCACCGCATTAATTATTGCGGGTGTAATTATTTTCTGGAGCCTTGTCGGCTATTTGGCAAGAGCCAGTAAGCAGAAGAACGAAGTTACTGACACTATATTCTGGTCTATCGCAGCAGGGCTAGTTGTGGCACGTTTAATCTTCGTCATAGATTTGTGGGAGATTTATCAAAAAGACTGGCTTTCCGTACTCAATATTAGAGATGGTGGTTTCAATAGCTATTCTGGATGGTTTGCGGGCCTAACGGTTCTTTTGGTTAGAGCAAAAAAGCATCGTCAGCTTATGTCGTTTTATCTTAAATCTGGGGCTATCACCGCGGCTGCGTTGTTTCCACTAGTTGTAATTCAAACCTTATATAATACCTCTCCTAGTCCGCTAAATATCAATGCTCAGACTTCAAGTGGCGAGTATCAATCACTAGAGCTAAATATCGGTAAACCTGTCGTCATCAACTTTTGGGCTTCATGGTGCCCTCCGTGTCGCCGCGAAATGCCCGTTTTAGCGCGGGCACAACAAACGCAGTCAGACGTAAAATTTATTTTTATCAATCAAAGCGAAGCGCCCACGAAAGCAGAACGCTTCTTAATGAGCCAAGGTGTTGACCTTGAAAATACTTACTTTGATTTTGCAGGCAATATCTCAAAAAGCTTTGGCGCATATGGCCTGCCAACTACGTTATTTTTCAATGCAAAAGGCGAGTTAGTTGACCGCCACATGGGGGAGCTGTCTGAGGCTAGCCTTCAGCATTACCTCCGTCCTCTTCTCAAGTAAATTAAGTACCTCAAGGAATAAGAATGCTAAAAGTAGTCTCTTGGATGTTAGCTTTCTCTAGCTCATCATTCGCCACTGATAGTGAGCTTCCAAAGCCTCTCAGCATCGTTGAAAAGCAAGGCGGAGAGGTGATAAGTCGCTTTGATGCGCCATCCCAAATGACAGGCTATGTCATTGACTTCAAAGGTAATGCAATCACGGTTTATGTCACGGAAGATGGTCAGTATATGTTGGCTGGAAAAATGTTCGACGCAAACGGACAAGATGTTGGAGCTAACGAATTAAATAACTACATAAACGGTGCGCAAAGCGAAAAAATATGGCAGCAGTTGAGTGAGTCGAGTTGGGTTTTAGATGGTAACCCTAATGCTAGTAGAGTTGTCTATGCCTTTACCGATCCGAACTGCCCTTATTGTCAAAAGTTTTGGCAGCAGGCCCGACCGTGGGTTGACGCCGGTAATGTTCAAATTCGGCATATCCTGGTCGGTATATTGAAGGCTGATAGTTATGGAAAATCTGCAGCCATTCTTAGCGCAGAAAACCCTAGTGAGATTCTTCACAACCATGAAGCTGGTCAATTAGCGCTGCTTAAGCCTTTGAATAACCCGACACCAGAGGTGAAAAAGGAGCTTGATGACAACCACAGGCTTATGCGACGACTGAGCCTTTCCGCTACGCCTGCCATTTATTTTAGGGATGAGTCTGGTGCTGTGAAATTACAAATGGGGCTTCCGACCACAGCTCAATTAGAAACAGTGCTAGACAATTAAAGATAAAGGGAGAGACGGAATTAACAATGAGTACAAAATGTTCCCTTAAGTCAGGAGCTACATTTACTATTTATCTCAGATAAAAACCTTCAGTAATCTCATTTGAATCGTTTACGTATATTACTAATCAAAATTAAAGAGATATCCGTACATGAGAAAAGTTGTTATTGGAACCCATGATGAAGGGCTTAAAAGATTAAAGACGACAGACGTTGACGAGCCTCAAACAGTTGGAAGTAAAGAAATTAAAGTACGTGTTCATGCGAGTTCATTGAATTACCATGACCTTAGTGTTGCTAATGGCACTATTCCTACGGCGCAGAATCGTGTACCCCTGTCTGATTGCTCTGGCATCATTACTCAAGTTGGTGAGGACGTTGATGAGTTCGAGGAGGGCGATCATGTTGTGTCGACATTTTTTCCGGATTGGCTGAACGGTGAACCTAGGTGTAGCGATTTCAGTCGAACGCCTGGTGATGGCCTTGACGGATACGCAACAGAATATGTCGTTCGACCAGCCACATGGTTTACTAAAGCTCCACAAGGATGGAGCCATGCAGAGGCCGCCACAATTACAACGGCAGGGTTAACAGCGTGGAGAGCATTAGTTGTTGAGGGTAAGCTTAAAGCTGGCGACAAGGTGCTGTTGCTAGGTACTGGCGGTGTCTCAATATACGCACTTCAAATAGCCAAAGCGATGGGGGCATACGTTGCTATCACTTCCTCCTCGGATGAAAAGCTTGAAAAGGCTAAAGCCCTTGGCGCTGATTTCATCGTGAACTATAAAGCAGAACCCGAGTGGGGGAGTGCGGTTAACGCGTGGAGCGGAGAGAAAGGTGTAGACCACGTTGTGGAAGTGGGAGGGCCTGCTACCTTAGCACAGTCAATCAATGCGTGTCGTGTGAATGGAAATATTGTCCTTATTGGCGTATTGACCGGCGTGAAAGGAGATGTTCCAACAGCAGCGCTGATGGCAAAGCAGATCAATCTTAAAGGGATTATTGTTGGGAGCAGGGAGCATCAAAATGACTTCGTAAATGCCCTAGAGGCGAGCGGAATAAAGCCTGTAATTGATACAAGTTTTTCACTCGATGAACTCGCTAAAGCGTTTGAATATGAGGTTAATGGCAAACACTTCGGCAAGATTTGTATTGATATCTAAGAGTTCTGGCATTGTTTGTGACGCTATCAAAGTTAATGGTTTGCAAATCAAGTGATGCATTGATAACAAGACTTCTTTGTCAAAGCTGGATCATTGGCAGTTAGGGAGCCACTTGAATTAAATGATGATGATGGATTAAGTGTGCCAGCGGTGTTTCGCAACAGACTTCAAAAGCAAAAAGCCTTCCACACGGAAGGCTTTTTAATATCAATTATGCTCAGACTTAGACTATGTAAAAATGCTAATTTTTACTCAAACTTAACCTTCATCTGGTTGAGCTAAATGTTCCAGCCTTTCTTCAACCTAGAATATAGGTAGCGCCATACGCACAGGGCAAAAACGATAAACGCGCTGTCTATAATGAGCGAGTTCATGACTAACGAACTAGGGTAGTGAACAGCAAAGTGAGTAATGGCCAATACAACTAACAAGGCGGCGAGACAATTCAACAGCACCAAGTGAGTTTTCATAAGCACTTTTTGCATTAGTGAAGCGATAAGAATAGCTGTCAATGTTACCCAGAAAACAGGTTTTGTGGGCAGCGCCAGCGTTAACTCTAACAATGCAGCCCAAATAAATGCGATAGGCGTGCCCCACACAAAACCGAGCCAAAGCTGGTTTAAGGCATCTTGCTTAGCGCGTTTTGCCAGCCACAAATTTATGCCGGTAACAGAGATAATGGTTAACGCGAACCCCATTAATCCGAAGAATATCTTCATTGCTTCTGGACCAAAGTGGCCGAAGTGTATGCGATATACAGAAAATATCGCTTGTTGGCCAGCATCACCATCTGAATAACCGACTTTATCGATGTATTGTCCACTGGCATCAAAGCGGTATTGTTCTGAATAAATGAGCTTATCCAAGTGCTGAGAGCCGAGCAAAATATACTGATTGTCTTTGGTCGCGTTTTCCAAAGTAACAAAAATGGGCTGGGTATTGGGCTCCATTTTCATTATGTCGGTCAGCGCTTTTTCTATATTCGCAATGGCTGGCTGATGTTCAAGCTGAATTGATGAACCATAAATGTCGGCAAACAGATCGAGCTTGTTTCCTTCATATAAAGTATCGGCATAAATGGACGTTAAAAACGACGCTAAACCAAAATAAACGCCGGTTAGCGCAATCATCAAGTGAAAAGGCAAGCCCCACACGCTCATTCTATTGTGTAAGTCGCCTTGTGTAAGCTGCTCGTTGTTGCCTGTTCGCAAGCGAAAGGCATCTTTAAATATACGTCTGTGAGCAACAATGCCAGAGATAATCAATGCACTCAAAATAGCACCCAAAACACTGACAGCCATCATTCCGATGTCTTCAGGTAGATGCAGGGCGGTGTGTAAATCAACGATTAAATCAGTAATAGGGGTTGTGGATGGTTCACTTAATTCACCGGTTGGAGAAATATTCCAATACTCACCGTCTGCACTAATGCGTGCGCGTGGCAAATCGTGCGTAGGCAAGCGAATGACAATGTTTCCCTGTGTTTGACCCTCTTTCATTGTGAGAAAGCGTTCATAAGCATTTTGAATGCTGCCAGGGGTGTAATCTAGATTATCTGCAATATGGGGTTGTTCCCATCGCAGAAGTTCTTGAGAGAAAACAGATAAAGTGCCTGAAAAGCACACCCAATACATCAACACACTAACGGCTAGTCCTAACCAAGCGTGACTTTTTAAGGCGCTTTTATTTGCGCTGGGAGAAATAGAAATACTCATTTTATATACTATACAAGTAGAAGTAACTTAACGCGCTTAGTACACTCAACACCCCAACCGGGCGCCATAGTTTACTGTCTGCACAAAGCCAGTATGCGCCACATCCCCATAATAGAGGCATGGTGTAAATTCCCAGTGCAATCTGGTTTACTTTGCTCATGCTAAGCGCTGTTGTCCACACTACGGTAACTAACATGGCGCAAATAGCACTTAAAAACACACTGCCAAGTAGTTTTACGAGAGCGTTAAAAGCAATGGCGGTAGACGGGGTTGTCAATCCAGATGCGAACGGTAAATCGACGCGTTTTATATCTTTACTTATTCGTTGTCGGGCGAGATAAATCCAACTCCATGCTTGTAACGAGAAAGCGACCACTGCGTAGCAGGTACCTAATTCAGGGCCGTACTCTGTAACCCAAAGGCTTAAACTCGCCAGCATTAACAACAATGCCGAGAGTTTAGCTATACGTTTAAAGGCGATCTGTGTGCTTTGCCAAGCGCGGTAAAACAAACCTATCGCCAATGCGCTGCCTAAAAAGGCAGCGATTGACAGTAGCATAACTTAACCCGTTAAAAATTGAATGAAGCAGACAGTCTGAATGTCCGAGGTTCACTTAATACAAGGTAGTTTGAGCCAGGGAAGCCTCCTACCGACGCCCAGTAATTATTGTCAAAGACGTTATCTACACGAGCGCGAAGTGTGATGTCGGTCATTCCTGCAAGGAAGCTGTAACGAACGCCTAAATCGAAACGATTAGATGCATCGACTTCAAGGCTATTGTCGGCACTGGCATATTGTTTCGACGTATAGGCCGCACGCGCATCGACAGTAAGCCCTGGAAGGGCATCAACATCCCACTCAATATTAATGTTAGCTTGTAAATCAGGAACACCAATGGCCGTTTTGCCATCTAGTGTACCGTCTTGAGTTTTCGTCATTTCCGCATCGAGCCAAGTGAATCCGCCCAAAACACGTAAATTTGAAGTTGGCATGCCAAATACGCTTAACTCAAGCCCTTGGTTTTGCTGTTCACCATCGGTACTGAAAACATTGTCTTCAACAATTGAGCTTTGCTTTGAGGTGTTGAAAACACTCAATGAACCACCGTATTGGCCAGCATCATATTTCACACCTACTTCTATTTGCTCGGCGCTGTATGGGTCAAAAACTTCACCCGCGTTTTCAATTGGTTCACCACCGCTTGATGCAGGCGCTACCTCACCAGGAAGCAGTCCCTCGATATAGTTGGCGTAATAAGACACCTGTTCTGACGATTTATAAACAATGCCTACAACCGGCGTGAATTGAGATTCGTCGTAGCCTGACAACTCATCACCTGTATTGTAATCAAAGGTGCGGGTTTCAATGTTTTGTACACGGCCACCAAGGGTTAATAGAACTTTTCCATCGTTAAACGAAATCATGTCTGCAAGAGCAAAACTTGAAAGGTCTGTTTTTTCTGTGATTAGTGGGTTGCTAAGGTCGCCACCAATAAAGAAGTCAGCATCGGGCATGGTTGCTGTTACCGGATTATAAATATTTCCAGCAAAGCCGCTAAAATCAGAAAACGCATAGGCATTTTCAGATTCTAGAGAAAACGTTGATGCAGACGTAATGATCGTGTGTCCCACGCTTGCGGTTTTGAATTCGATATTTAGGCCCACTTCACCTGAGCGAATTTCATCATTTCGAACGTTATCAAAACGGTAAGCGGAAAAGTCGCCATTTGCTTCTGCCTGTCTAGGGTTAGCAAACACATTATCTTCTTCACCCGATCTGAAACCATACGCCGCCCATGCAGTGATGTTGTCGGTAAAATCGTATTCTCCACGAACCGCACCGAAAAATTGACGCTCGTTAGTGTAAGTCCACTCTTGGGCAAAATTGGTGTCGCTGTCAGGCGCTTCTGGAATTGCACTGCCAGGAGTGACTGCAGGGCGTGGTGAGTCAACCTGATGGTCTTGGTAGCCCAAATCCAAAGAAAGACGGAAGTTATCGCTATCGTGATCAATGCCGATAGCGGCCACGCTCAATTCACGATCTTGGTTATCGATACTTGTTTCGCCGCCTCGTTGTACAAAGTTTGCTCTTACGCCGGTACTTTGACTGTCGTCGCCAAATCTGCGGCTTACATCTGCTGCGCCATACCAATGTCCTTGAGACTCGTATCCAAGCGTTACACGGTTTAATGGGTCATCGCCCGCGCGCTTAGGCACTATATTTACCGAACCACCTAAGCCGCTCCCGCCCGGTGCTGCGCCGTTTAGAAATGCACTGGCGCCACGGAAAACCTCAACGCGTTCTGACAACTCGGCAGCAACATATTGGCGAGGTAAAACACCGTACAATCCGTTGTAAGTCATATCGTCAGAATAAACGGGAAACCCGCGCATTACGTAAAGTTCTTGAAAATTACCGAAGCCTTTTGCCACACGAACCACCGGATCGTTTTGCAATACATCGGCGATACTTCTTGCTTGCTGTTCCCTTATGATGTCTGCGGTAAAGTTGGTGCTTGCGAATGGAGAGTCCATCATGTCGAGATTACCTAAAATACCCGCACGACCACCGCGAGATACTTGGCCTCCTGCAAAGCTATCTCGTAATTCAACCTGAGATGCATCAACAGTAATATGCTCAATGTCATCATTATTATTATTTTTTTCTGTTTGTGCATATACAGGCGCGCCTGCACACGACAGGCCGATCATCACGGCCAAGGCACTTTTAAGCAAATTCATGGGAGCTCCAAAAATCAAAAGACAACGAATATGATAACTATTTTCATTTTAAAAAGGCAGGATATGTTCCTTTAAAATATGCATTTCGTCTTTTATTTGAAGAGGGCTATCGTGCTTTGTGCCTAGATTTTAGGTAAAAGTCCGCCCACGCTGCTATCCATGCAACGTGGTTGATGGGGCGAAGAGAGTGAAATTATTTTGACTCGAGAAGTCTTATCCAATGATCAAATACGCCCAGATTCTCGAGTATGATCTTAAAACACATTAGAATAGGCACGGCGAGTAAAACGCCTACCACACCCCATAGCCAACCCGTTATTGCTATCCAAATTATGATTATTAACGGGTTAAGCTGCATACTTCTTCCTAGCACCGCAGGCGTGATGAGTTGTGATTCAATGATATTCAATACTAAAAACAGACCCGCAGGCAGAAACGCACTGCTGGTAAGCCCAAACTGCACAAGCCCAACTACCAGCAATACCACGCAGCTCGCCACACCACCCAAGTAGGGGACAAAGTTCATCAGCGCAACCAGCGCTCCCCAAAGTAACGCATCGTCTATTCCTAAATAGTAAAACACGCCTGCTGTAGCTAATCCTAAGCATGAGTTTATGATGCTGATGGTGACGATATACGAAGACAGCTCCCGTTGAATTTGATCTACCAATACCAGCGTTCGTCGCTTGTTGGTAACAATGGGGAAGTCTCTTACAAAAACATTGAATAGGTTGGGGCCAAAAACCAACAAGAAGAAAATTAAAACGATACAGGCGAGCACCTGTGCCAGTAAAAATGGCGCGTTACTGAAGAGTGTGAGCCCAATATCTATTCCGCTTTGTTTAATTTTGTCCGTCACAGAGTTTGTATTGTCTTGTGATGGAGAAAGTTCAGGTGTCTTCTCATCGTCACCAAACCAGCTAAAGAATGAACGTTCTTTTTCAACGGGTTTAGCTGGAGGCGTTGCATAAGCGTCGATGTTGCTGCTTATCTCTTCAATTTCTTTGGATATCTCGGCAGCAATTTTGGGGAGAGATTGCATCCAGCGTTCTGCCGGCTCAGCAAGCTCTATACCTAAAAATGTAAACGGCGCGACCAGCAAGACAATCAGGGCTCCTGCTGACAGGGTACGAGGTATGAATAACTTGCGTGCGAATGCAACAAGAGGGCTCAAAAGCAGAGCAACAAAGGCGGAAAAGAAAAGAGGAACAAGTAAAGATTTGGCAAGGTACAACGTATAAATGACAGCAAAAATCACAAGAATATTTAGCAGTCTGGTTTGTTGGGCTATTTTGGGGAACTTCCCAGCATACTTCCCGTTCCCTTTATCTTGATTCGAGCCAGCGTTATCCATGTCTTAGCCTTGGTAGAAAGTGATCTTGTTAGAACTTTTACTAGTAACAGCGTAAGTGTTACGAAAATTTAATCATTTAAGTTCACTTACCGCACCGCTAGAGAAGTCGCTTTGTACTGCTTAACGTAAATCGTTAGCTAAATAGTGATTTCTACTTTAGTATAATTTTTTCTGCATTATTTGAGCAAATTATGTCTGAGCCAATAAGTAAGGCTTCATCTTCTTTTACCGACGACATCCCCTTTCAAGCTCTTATAGAAAATATAACTGATGCGGTGATATTTGCCGATGTTAAAGGCAACGTTATTTACGCTAACCATCAGGCCCGCTCCATCTGTGGAGTAGACAAATCTGATCTCTTTGACTGCTCGGTGTTTAGTTTGTTTCCTCAGTCGCAAGTACCGAATATTACTCAACAGTTCGAACTGGCAGTAAAACAGGAACCCGGTAAAACAACGGAAATTCGGTTTGGTATTGACCACGCCTGGTTCAAACTCACCATTTTCCCCGTTGCGGCAGGTGTAGTGGGGTTTTCGTTTCATGACTTCTCTATGAAGCGCAGGCTACAGATCATTTCTCAGTCTCAAAGAGATGCCATGAGACTCGCATTATCTGGCGCTACACTAGAAGATGTGTTGACCGTTTTAGTCAATGCAGTAGAGAAGGTGACAGATTTTCAAGCTGTAAGTGGAATATCCTTGGTATCTGAAGATGGGTTATCACTCATTAGCGCGGCTGCACCGTCGATGCCAGAAGAAACTAGGCGGTACTTCAAGAATATTACAATCGATGATCTAACGCCGTTAGGAAAGTGTTGTCAAACTCGTGATGTGGTGAATATTCACATCAACGCCCAAACTGATTCGAGTGATTTTAGTCTCTCCACTCAGGCATTAGGACTTCAATCATTTTGGTGTCGTCCCATTTTATCTGCAGAAAGTCGCACGGTATTGGGCACTTTCTGTTTATTTCATCGCGAGCGATTTACCCCATTACCCGATGACATTGACGTCATTAATGCACTGTCTAAAACCGCTGCAATCATTATTGAGCGCAACAACGAAAATCGCGCTCGACGGGTTGCGGAGTCGGCGTTACTAGAGAACATTGAGTCTTTTAATAAACAGCGCAGGCTTTACGAAACGGCTCTGTCGAATACGCCCGATTTGCTTTATATCTTCGACCTTGAGGGGCATTTTACGTATGCCAACGACGCGTTACTGCAAATGTGGGGGCTGAGTTGGGATGAAGCGATTGGTAAAACATGTTTAGAGCTTGGGTATGAACCTTGGCATGCAGATATGCACATGCAGGAGATTCGACAGGTTATTGAAACAAAGCAACCTATTCGTAGTGATGTTCCTTTTACCGGTACTCATGGTCGCCGTATATATGACTACATATTTGTTCCTGTTATTGGTGAAGACGGAAACGTTGAAGCCATTGCTGGTTCGACGCGAGATGTTACTGAGCGTAAACACGCTGAAGAAATGGCTAAGCGAGCAGAGTCTCGCAGACGCTTAGCACTGGAAGCATCACACAGCTTTGGTATTTGGGATTGGGATATTAAGCAAAACTTGTTCACGGCAGATGAGCGTTTGGGAGAACTCTTTAATCTCAGTAGCGATGAGGCTGAAAACGGTGTAGCCATTGAAGTGCCCAAACAATATATCCACCCAGACGATTTAGCAGCGTGTGAGGCTGCTATTTGTGAAAGTATTAATAACCGCACCCTATTTGATGAAGAATACCGTATCTTACAAAAAGACGGCACTGTCCGCTGGGCTTCATTCAGAGGACGAGTCATTTATAACAGCTCTGGTGAGCCGGAACGTTTTCCGGGAGTAGGTGTAGACACCACGAGAGAACGAAATGCGATAGACGCGCTTCAAGAGGCCGATCGCCGCAAAGATGAGTTCCTTGCTACGTTGGCACATGAATTACGTAATCCGCTTGCACCAATTCGCAATGCATTGGAAATTCTGCAGTCAGACGACTACAGCCAGAATCAGAAGAGCGAGGCATTCGGTCGAGTCGAACGACAAGTTACGCAAATGATACGGCTTGTTGATGACCTTATGGATGTGTCACGAATTACCCGAGGGAAAATTCGAATTCATCGAAAGCCTGTGAACTTGTGTGAGATTCTGGATACGGCGATTGAGACTATTCAGCCCCTGATTGATGAAAAACAGCATACGCTGCTGGTGGAAAAAGTAGCAGAGCCCGTTTGGGTAAACGGAGACCTTATCCGGTTGTCGCAGATTTTCTCGAATATTATCAACAATGCTGCAAAGTACACTCCGCCGGGTGGCAATATCGAGGTCTGCATCAGTACTTGCGATGGTAAGGTTACCATTGCAGTTAAAGACAATGGAGAGGGCATTCCAGCAGACAAACTAAAATCGGTTTTCGATATGTTTACTCAGGTAGATGGTGCCCTTGAACGTTCTCAAGGCGGGTTGGGGATTGGCCTTACTCTAGTGAAGAAACTCACTGAATTGCACGATGGAACGGTAAATGTGCAAAGCGATGGCGTTGATAAAGGCACAACGTTTATCGTTACCTTACCCGTTTTAAGTAAAGTACCCAAATTAGCCAGTAAACCGGAAAAGGCCCATGACGTAGTAGACGCTACCGCTGAAAAGCTCAACGTTTTAATTGCCGATGATAATCAAGATGCCGCTATTACCATGGGATGGATATTGGAGGCAAAAGGGTGTCAGGTTCAAGTAGTGGAAGATGGGCCATCCGCATTAAAGGCTGTCGCGTCTTTCACGCCCGATTTAGTGTTGTTGGATATCGGCATGCCGGGTATGAATGGTTACGAATTATGTATGGCACTTCGTCAAAATCGTGCGTTAGCTGACGCTGTATTTGTGGCGCAAACGGGGTGGGGACAACCATCGCACATCCAGCGTTCGAAAGAAGCTGGATTTGACCATCACCTTGTTAAACCTTTGGATTTGAGCGACCTTGAACCTATCGTGGCAGAAGCTTGGCGAGCAAAGCGCAAACAGTAAATTATGTTGTCGATAAAAGTGAGCTGCTTTTCGTCTGATTTTGTTGTAAATCGTTTCGCGTTACCAAACGGCACGATGCGCCATAGGGCTTTAAAGCTGTGTTGGTTGTCAGCTATAAACCTTCGATGGTGTTACAGGTAACACATTCGATAATATCGCAACGGTGTTGTGATCTTTCTGAGTAAGAAAGGTACTACTAAAACCATGCACGGATTAATTTCTTAATGGAGAGTACTAATGCCCCGCATTACTCGTCGTCACTTCCTTCAATTGGCAGGTTCAGGTTTGCTGGTTGCGCACAGTCCTTATTTAATGGCACAGCCTTCGAAAAAGAAAATAGGCGTGGCGCTGTTAGGGTTGGGCAATTACAGCACAAATTTACTCGCCCCTGCCTTACAGGACACTAAACACTGTGAATTACGGGGGATAATCACGGGGAGCGAGAGGAAGATCCCGCAGTGGCAGCAAAAGTACGGCATTAAAGACAGTAATGTGTACACGTACAGCACCATGGCAGATATTGCGAATAATGACGATATTGATGTTATTTACGTTGTAACGCCTACTGGCACACACAAGGATTTTGCGGTACAAGCCGCAAATACCGGAAAGCATGTGTGGTGTGAAAAGCCAATGGCCATGGATAGCGAGGAATGCCAAGCTATCATAGATGCGTGTGACAAAAATGGCGTGCAGTTGTCGATAGGCTATCGCATGCAGCACGAACCCAATACCCGCACTTTTCATCAGTATCTTGAAACTAAGCCGTATGGAAACTTGACCGCGGTATCGAGCTTCGCTGGTTATGCAGGACAAGGAAGAGCGCCTGACAACTGGCGAATGAAAAAGCACATGGGCGGCGGTGCACTCTATGATATGGGCGTTTACGCGATAAACGGCGCGCGCTTTTTAACGGGCCGTGAGCCATTAGCGGTAACGGGAAGTCATCCACCACAGCGCTTTCCAGAGAAGTTTACTGAGGTTGATGAAACGACCTTGTTTACGATGGATTTTGGCGACGGACTAGTGGCCGATTGCGGTACCAGTGTAGTGAAAGGGTTTAACCATTTTAAAGCTGATTGTGAAAAGGGCTGGTATCAACTTAAACCCATGCAGAGCTACAGCGGGGTAACGGGCACCACGTCTGATGGAAAAACGCTGGCTCCTATAAACGGTATGCAGCAAACGCTGCAAATGGATAACGATGCACTGGCCATATTACATGGACGACAACCCATGGTGACTGGCAATGAAGGTCTGGCCGATATCCGCATTGTGAACGCTATATTTAAGGCGGCGAGAACAGGGGAAACGGTAGCGTTGTAAGGCGCTTTTGCGCGAATACGCTACCGGACAGTGAATGCCATTTGCTCATTTTGCGACTGGGTCTACCAGACTTTTGTGTCTTAGTTACCGTTCATCAAGAAGGTTAATTAGCGCTTCCAAGTCCTTTTTGTCAGCTAATTCACTAAACCATTGGGACAGTTCCGTTGCCTGAATTAGCCCCATTATGGCCCCCAATACAAAACCGCGGTGCACGTTGTCGCCCCCCACGTTGGTGTTCGCAATCAACGCCTTTTTAGGCGTATCAGCATAACGGTAAGCGAAGTACAAAACGGCGGGCCACGCGTCTGAGATATAACACGCTGGCGAATACATACGACCAACAATCTCGATATCGCTTTTGCTTTTTGCCGCTATCGCAGCCAAATTCATGTGCGCAGATTTACGGGCAATATCTTCTAAAATGGCCTTGGGTGATTCACCTTCGCGATGCACTAATTTGTAGATTAACTCAACATAGAAATCGCACACCGATGCTAAAGACTCATCCGGGTGAGTTAAATAAAGGTGACTACGACACAGACGTTTGATGTCCTCAAGGGCTGTGCTTTTGCTTGCTTCTACTACCGCCAGAGGTGTTACCGACACAAAAGCGCCTATTGAAGCCGTATCATGTGTAACCGCCCCACATTTGTGTGCTGGTGTACCTTGTTCTAAGTTCGCAAAAAAGCCTCTGTGATAAGACTCAGCGTATGTGTCAGGGTGTTTGGGTTCATCAGCGCGCATAAAGCTAATATATTGAGTTAAAAACTCGTTTTCGTCATACCCTTTAAGTGCGCATGATAAAACGATACGCGCGCAATGCGCATTGAGTGTATTTTCTCCCGCTTTCATATCATGATGATAATGAATGTTGTTCTTACCCCAATACTGCCTTTTACCTTTGAGAATAACGTCGCCCACTATCTCTTTTTGATTTGCAGATGCCTTATTCGCGCGCCCACCGTGCTGCGTGGAATGTAGCGACATTATTGAAGACGGATGAAATGATGGCGCATCCTCAAATTGCTCTACCCCTAACGGAAACGCCTTATATATATCTGCCGGGTTGTAATACCAATGTACCGGCATAGCCAACGCGTCGCCGATAAACGCGTTCTTAAGCGCCGCTTTTGCTCGTTTGATTGACAGTGAAGACATTTCTTTGAGCCTACCTCTTATGCAGTACTGTGCGGGATTGAATAATCAAGTACCTTTAAATTACGCACTGTAGGTCGAAAATGATCGTTCTAATGCTCATCGAAAAGCGACTTGTTGCGGATATATTTTCGCATGTAGTGATAGGTAATTGGGCGTAACAACCAGCTGTGAAGCGACATCAAAAAGCGTTTATGGGTAGGTGTGTTTTCGTAAATTTTATCATCGTGCAGCCACAGCATCTTGCCAACGTGCCAGAAGTAAAAAGGGAAGGGCGGCATAAAGGTTATTACATCTAAATCGCAGCAAATGCGATACGTTCTATGGTGTAGCGTGTAGTGCTTATACCAAGAGCGCGTGCCCACTGCGGGCTGTCCGAAAGTCACTACCCTTTTTACTGACTTTGCGTATAAACGCTCAAAGTAATCAGCCATTAATACCGCTACTGCGCCGCCGGACGAATGGCCAATGAATGTAAAGCGCTTGCCTTGCTGCCTAAGTGGTTCAAGCACTTTTACAAGTAGCTCTCTCAGTGGTAATGCTTCGTTGGATGTCTTAGTGCTGGAATACATAGGTTGAGCCAATAGCCGCGCAAACCCCCAGTGGACCCAGAATTTTCTGTTTAACTGATTGAGTTTGTTTGGGATGAAGAATAAATTCGCTAGCCAATCTCTTACCCCCAATGAACCGCGAAAAACGATAATGACCTCTTTTTTATTCTCGACCCACAAAATTCTTACGCTCATTCTGCCGTACTTATCGACTAGCTGGCGTTCATAAAAAGGATCTAAGATTTTTTGGTATTGCTCGTCGGCATCAGGGTAGGCGAGTTGGCAGAGAATGGCATATCTTTCATATTGATAGCGTTTCAATTTCTTCATGAAAACTCGTATTGGAGCATTTAGCGTTTTTGAAGCTGAGCCGTTGAAGACTCTTTCACTGAATACTTCACGCTACAGGGAGTTTATTTCAGTGTTATGACGGGGCGCGTCATTTTTCTTTAAATGTCCGTACTCTTTATTGTGTCACTTTGATGTAGAACCACTCTACCTGCGGTAACACGCCTTGATTATGAACATTGTAACTCTCGCTGAGGGGAGAGTTATCTATGCGGACTGGTATTGTTCCACATCCCAAGAATATTTTTCTTTATATCGGCTATAGCACCTTTGGCAATTTTCTTTTCACTGGCTGAAGCAGTGCGCTTAGGGTAAGCAATGGGTTCCATGCAAGCGCAAACAGCATCGGTAAAGAAACGGCTCTTGGCACCGTATACATGCTTGTCACCAAACTTTTGTTGCTCTGGAACCCAATATTTCAGAGGCTGAATCAAGCTTAGTTCATCTTTCGCTCGTGTTATGGCTACGTAAAGCAAACGTCGCTCTTCTTCGAGAGCGCGTTTATCGCCCGCTGCGTACTCGTTGGGAAAATTGCCATCGGCAACATTCAGTACGAACACATGCTTCCACTCTTGCCCTTTAGCGCTATGCACCGTCGACAAGATAAGAAAGTCGTCATCAAGCAAAGGTTTGCCCGCCAGATCACCTGTGCTCTGCGGTGGATCTAGTGTGAGTTCAGTTAAAAATCGCTCTCTCGATGAATACTGCCCAGAGATCATTGTGAGCTGTTCAATATCGCCGAAACGTGTGAAATGATCGTCATAATTAGCTTCCAACAAATCTTTATAAAACTCTGCAATGGCGCTTGTTTGCTCGGTCCATGGAATGTTGTTGTGGTGCACGTTATCTAGCAAATCAACAAGAGAAAGAAATGAAGGCTTCGCGGACTCTGAAAGTGCGAAGCTACGCAATTTACCCAATGCAAAGTCGTGCTTTTCTAAATCGTTAAACACTCTCTCAGCTATCTTTGGACCTATGCCGGGCAATAACTTAAGCACTCGAAAGGCTGATATTTTATGTTTAGGGTTATCTGCCCAACGTAAAATGCAAAGCATGTCTTTTACGTGAGAAGCCTCTAGGAATTTAAGGCCACCGTGTTTAACGAAAGGGATATTACGTCGAGTAAGTTCAAGCTCTAGACGATCGCTGTGATAACTTGAACGAAACAGAACGGCTTGCTGTTTTAAATCGACCCCTTCTTCACGAGCTGCTAAAACTCGCTCAACAATATACTCTGCTTGGAACATGTCGTTTTCAACGGTTACCCACTTAGGCATAGGGCCGCTTTTACGCTCGCTGAACAACGATACCTTGTAGCCTTCGTCGCTTTGGGAAAGCAAAGTATTAGACAAGTTTAGAATGTTCGGGTGAGATCGATAATTTTGTTGTAGCGTTATCACTTTGCCAGGCAAGGAAAATGCGTCGGGGAAGTTAAGGATATTGTCTACCGTGGCCGAGCGAAATGAATAAATTGATTGGGCGTCATCGCCTACAACGGTAAGACCTTCACCAGTAGGGAAGAAACCTTTTAGAATGCCAGCTTGAAGTACGTTGGTATCCTGATATTCGTCTACCAACACATTGTCGAATTGCTCTCTTACTTTTTGAGCAATAGCGTCGACCTGCGCCATGTGAAAACAGTAAAGCAGTAAGTCGTCATAGTCTAAACTCACTTGTTCAATTTTAGTTTTCGCATAGTGAGCAAATAGCGTGTTCAGCTCTTCTTCCCACTCGCTACAATAGGGGAAATGAGTATCGAGTATGTCGATAAGCGGTGCTTGCGCGTTCACGCAACGAGAGTAAATGTCTAAACACGTTTTCTTTTTAGGAAAGCGCCGATTGACACCGCTGAAGCCAAGTTCGTGGCGAAGCAAATCAAGCATATCCGCGCTGTCGTTACGATCCATAACCGTAAAGTCGGGATCTAAACCAATGAGTGAAGCGTGCTCTCGTAGCAGTCGCGATGCGATTGAATGAAAAGTGCCCATCCAAGGAAGTGTGACCGGATGATACGCCTTTTGTTTCTCACGCAACGTTCGCTCTATTATGCGGTTCGCCCGTGAACTTAATTCCGACGAAGCCCTTCGCGCAAACGTCATCAATAAAATTCGCTCTGGCGCAACACCATGCAATATTAGCTGTGCTGTTTTGTGAGCGAGAGTGTTAGTTTTACCTGTGCCAGCGCCTGCAATAATTAACAGCGGGTGGTGCGTTTCATCGCTCAACTCCGTTTCGCTCGCTCCTACGGAACTCAACCCGTAATTCACGGCTTCTTGCTGCTGCGGGTTTAATTCAGAATGAGAGAGCATAAAAAATCCTATTGAAGAGCACTTCAATAGGATAAATTAATGCACTGTATATTTAAACAGTTTTGTGTGGATGTATTGATTTCGTTTTGAGTTTTCACTGTAGCAGAGTGAGACAGTTAACGTTCCCATGCTATCTTCAATGATTAAAACCGATACCCCAACATAAAAGCTGCACTAGATTCATATTCATCGGCAACTTTCTGTATATTCACTTCAAAATCTAACGCGATGTTTTCGAAACCATATTGGTGCAAGCTAAACGATACTGCATCGATTGGCTCATCACTTCCATATTGGTTGTAGGTCCTACTTAAGTTAACCGCCAACTTACTATTCAGTTTTGTATATGCATATAGCCCAATAACGGGTTTGGCGTACACAAATGCTTCGTGCTTGTTAGCGCCTGCACCCACAATGATGTCGCTATACACCCCTAAACCTTGCATTACTTCACGTGTAAAACCTAAACCAAACTCCGATTGCACAATGAGTTTGCGTTGTCGCTCGCCGGTTAGCACGCGATTTATTCCAATGTTAAATGATGATGACCAGTTGCTTATATTTTGCGTAACAGGTACCCGCGACACCATTTGGTAAAGCATGGCCTTGTCCACATAGATATCACCTAAGTTGCTTTGCTCTAAACCAACTCTGAACTCAACGTCGGCCAAGATAAGCTCGGTTTCACCAATCATGCTCCTGTTGTCGTCGGCTAGCCTTCTTGCAACAGGAAAGGCACGAAATGCCATGAACGAACGGCTGTCTTGATGAGTGAAACCGGCAGCAACATAACCTTCTTGCTGGCGAGAGGAAGGAACGGGGAGCTCGGACACGTCTAAAGAAAGGTGCTTATATTTAGCATCAAACGCTGCAATTTCAGCGGAGTTCTTTTGATATTTCTGTTCTGAAATTGTTTGTGCTGACCTAAAGTACTGATTAAGCGCCAGTGCGTATTTGGTTTCAACAAACGAAAGTGAAAATGAATCTAGCTGAGCGCGAGCTAAATGCGAAGATATGGCAGACGCGCGTTTACTCCCGATACTTTCTTCTAACGTCGTTATTTCCCATTTGTTAGAAGGTACGAATTGGGTTGATGCAATGAGGGAGTTTGCTTGTGCAAACTTAACAACATCAAGAGGGGTCAGCCAGCTTGCAACCTGATTTAGATGAGCAGGACGAGCAATATTTACCAACAACTGAGTAACGGTCGCACAGTTGAATATATGAAAAAAATAAGCGGGGCTCTGCTGTCCCAATTCCCATATGTAGTCTTGCACAAAGTGGCGCTGTTGTTCGTTGAAATCTAGCGTATATCGCCAAATGTTTCTTTGCTCTTCATAGAGATAAAACTGCTCAAATTCTTGGTAAGGAGCAACCTTAAATACGCCTTCTTTTCCTGTCATCAATGTTTCGTACATGATGTGAGGAACGTTTAAAGAGTCTAGTTCTGTAAAAAACGTAATACCGTGCTTAACGGGAATACCTTTATCGTTAGTTCCATCTAGACGAAGCATAATATGCCCCATCATAGAGCTAGCAGATGTAACATTTTCTGAGGCGTAAATTAGCTTGATACTATCGGCCGGAACACTTTCTACAAATTTGCGATATTCTGCGCAGTGCTCGGCAGGGGTAATAGATGTAAATTCGGGTATGTAGCGCTTGAGTAGCCGTAAACGGGCAGGGTAGTTGCAAATGTTTTGGGTATTACGCTGAAAAAGGTCAACGGTAGCTTGCGCTTCGGCTAACGGGCTGACGAACGACTTTGATATATAAATAGAGGTGTCGTTAGTTATTGGCTTCCCATTTTTTAGTTGTAACAATAGGTGCCACAATGGGTCGTTAGCTATTTGCTGTAACGTTGCGCTATCAACTTTCGAGTAACTAGTTTGAGTAACGTCACTGGCCGTGGAATTAGCTGCGAAAATCAAAAAAAAGGAAGCAAGAATGCTTCCTTTTAGAATTCGTGTAAACATATCTTATTTACAAGGTACGCTTACTGAATCTTGGTATTTCCACATTTTGTCTGAGCCGTAATCGGTAGACGAACCGAATACACCGCCACTAAGAATGTTGATAAAAAACGCAGATTCAACTTCTTTGTTCAAGTTAACGTCGGTACATTTTGCATCGTCAGCAACTAGCACTTTATCTTTGTTCTCTTTCTTAACAGTAACCACGCCAGGCACTGTTTGAGACATGCCGTCAACAGTAACTGTAGTCGTTTCACCGCTAGTTGTTGTAACGTTTATTTTGTGTGTTTCTTCGGTAAGAATGGTGGCACAACCTGAGGTAAGAATAAGGCTTGCAGCAGCTAGTCCAATTATTTTTTTCATTATATTTCCCTTTCTGATTTTGAATGTCGAATTTTCGACGAGCGTTAATGTAATGTTTACGCTATAAAAATCAAATAAAGATTGTTTCTAAATTGGTCTGCAGGTGTGAAAGGACAAATATAAGTAAGCGTATGCGCCAAGATAATGAAGTTAGCGTCAAGTAGCCATGACACTAACTTCATAAGTGCGCTTATTTGTGCATACCGCGAATAGGGTAGTTGTTATCAGGATTACGAATCCACCCCAAACCACTTACTAATGTCTCTAACTCAGGTCTAACAAATGGGTTGTTAGAAATATCAGCGACGTGCACATTTCCTTCATTGTTCACAACAAACAGCGCGGGTTCGGAAAACGGGTGATCAGTTTCTTGAGGCGATCTTGGATCAGAGATATAAACGCCTAACTCCTCCATTTGCTCCACCGTTAAGCCGTACGCAATAGGAAAGTTGATATCCAATCTTGGCAGGTGACTTTCAAGCTGCGCTTTACTGTCGCCAGACACTGCAATAAGGTCTACGCCAGTTTCGGCAAGATAACCTCTAACACTCTCAAGTTGATTGAGGTATCGAGTGCAAAGTGGGCAATGTTGCCCTCGGTAAACCACCACCATTTTCCAATCAAGACCATTCTCAGGTGTCGCTAACTTTTTAGTGTCACCATTTAACAGCTTTGCCGAAATATCGGGAAAAACAGAACCTGCATGTAACTTATTGGTATATTCAGTACTCATGATAATTCCTTAAAAATGCTTGTGAATGTGAGCTTCAAAGCGTTTGAAATCGTTTTCCACATCGGCGTTTTTCATCACGTCAAAGCTTGCGAAAGTTTCCATTGGCTTCATGCCAAAGAACTTAAAATTCATATGCATTGGAAACAGTAAATCGTCTACAGATTTACCTTCAAAAAACTCTTCGCTGTCGTTGAATGACTCTTCTGGAGCATTGAAGGTTAGAGACATCATGTATTTAACGTTGGTTAGCGTACCGCCTGTGCCGTAGTTTTTCTTCGGTGATTCGGCAACGCGACCATCGCCAGCACATAACGTGCCACCCATGCCCGCAGTGTAAACTTCATCCATGTACTTTTTGAATGACCATGGCACACCCATCCAATTGATTGGTGCCTGTAGAAGAACGATGTCAGCCCACTGGTGATGGGCCAACTGTTCTTCAACGTTGTGCTCTTCGGCCATTGTCACTACGCGAGTGTTATAGCCTTTAGCTTCAAGCAGCGTTACCGCTTTATCGACGAAAGACGCGTTTAACTTGCCTTCTGAAAAAGGGTAATACTGGTGTGCATTAATAATTAGTACATTGCCTGTCTTTGTGGTGGTCATCTCAAAACTCCCCAAAAAATTTAATAAAGCTTATTGCTTACTGGTGGTTTATTTTAGTGGCCTTTAAACTTTAAGCAACTAGTGGTGTTTTGGTAACTATGTTGGGGACTAACGGGATATTGTATAAATTTATTTTGAATCAATTGGTTAAGTGATTAAAGAAAGTGAGTTGCCTTTATAGTACTGCTGCGTTAAATAACAAAGAGTCATTCGTTTAAGGAGATTGAGAGTTTTGAGGAGCTTCAATATATGGCTATGCTATTGACCGGCACATGATGGTAGAAATATTTAAAGCGAGAACTTTATTCTAGACACAAAAAAACCGACTCAAAAGTCGGTTTCAGTATCTGCTTCTATGAGAAAAGATTGTACCTGTGAACGGGCTTGATTGGACCGACACTCGGCCGCCACGCTTGCCTGGCGATTTGCAGAATTTCGGGCACAAAAAAACAACTGAAAAGTTGGTTTAATGTTTGGTACCAGTGGGCGGACTTGAACCGCCACGCTATCGCTAGCAACGGATTTTGAAATAAATGCGCATACATTACTTTATTGAAATCATGGGTATATGTTTACATTGAGAAGCTTTGCAAATTCTTTGCAAAGTCAGGCCTCATTCCTACGAACAATGTCAAGAAATCTCTTCCGCTTACTTATCAGGTTGTAATAGTAAAAATCATCAAATGTAATAGTCTTCCGGAACACCTCATCCTGCCAACGGAAGCACGTCACCAACAGAATATGACAGGCAGTATTTTAAGGACATAGAAAGTGTCTAGGAAAGTCAGGCCTTGCCAAATGATCCCCGCACCAATAGTTAAAGTACAAATACGCAACAATCCATAAAGCCATTAATTGAATCAGGGATGGATTAACATCGCCAAAAACGTGGGAACAATGAGTGAGTTTTTAACGCAATGGCAAGAGACTGCTCATACTACCTTGGCACTGTTTATATGGCTTTTTAGGTTTTCGTGCTTGGCTACCTAATAAGCTCAATGAGCCAAGTCTTTGTCAACAAAAAGCGAACGCAAAAACCTATGGAAAAATTGGAGCCAAGAGTGCCCGCCTACCTCTAGTCTAAGGGTACTGCACTCTAAGGCCTATGATGGTTCAATTTGACGTCATTATGGCTTTGCCGGTTTACATAAATGCGGGTGGTTCAATTAGGGAGTACATAAATCATGATGAATTGTATGGGAGAGACGATGGGGGTTGAAATGATGATAGGTATGGGTTTGATCTGGCTACTGGTAGTGATGGTCCTAATCGGGGCAGTGGCTGCGTTGTGGAAATACTTACGTTCAGATAAAGCGCGTGATGAATAGAATTAAACATTTGTCTGCAAGCCCGCAAGCAAATGTCATTTCTTTTCCTTTTTAGTAAATGTTGTCTGGAAAATGTGGTAGGCCCCTTTTATAAAACCTGGTCACAATGGACCCCATGTACGCAGTGCTTATCTGTACTCAGGCAAGTTTTGGAAATGGCGTAATTAGCTTACTTGACTTCTAAAGAAACAAGTATAGAACGAGTGCGAAAAAATATGAAGATTTTATTGGATGGAATATATAAAAGGTAAAACATGGAACCAACAAGAAAAAGTGATTTAAAAAAGGCCAGAACGCTTCAAATATTAAATGTCATCTATGATGCAATTGAAGTCATAGTAGCTTTAATCGCAGGAATAATTGCTAATAGTTCAGCGCTCATAGGGTGGGCATTGGACAGTACAATAGAGGTGTTAAGCGCTACCACGCTAGGCTGGCGTCTACACGGCGAACTTAAGGGAATTGATAAAAAACAAGTAAATAGACGGAAGAAAATCACTCTCTACGTGATTGCCGTATCATTTACTTTGGTCTGCATATTTATATCTTATGATTCCGTTACAAAACTTCTTAGTCAGCAAACGTCAAGCTGGAGCACTATGGGGTTAATCATTTTAGTTACTTCCTTGCTTATCAACCCGATTTTGATTCATTTCAAAAGAAAATATGGCCGCAAGCTGGATAGCCCGGCGTTACTCGCCGATGCTAAAGATACCTTTATCTGCTTATACCAAACGATCGTTGTCCTTGCCGGTTTGCTATTGGTAAATTGGTTTGGTTGGTGGTGGGCTGATCCTGTGGCGGCATTGCTCATTGTACCTTATGCAGCAAAAGAAGGTTGGGAAGCTTACACTAAAGCAAGAGACATCAGTATTGATGAGAAGTAATACCCGCATCACCTTAAATAATTCATTCTCTTAGCACTGACTTGTTTCGTCACGTATCAACCAAGTGCTTCAGGCTCAGGCATCATGATACAGCACAGAATGTAATGTTCCATGCACCGATGGTTGAGATACAAATACGCAGCAATCCATAAAGCCATTAATTGAATCGGCGATTGATTAACATTGTCTTAAAGGAGAGAACAATGAGTGAGTTTTTAACGCAATGGCAAGAGGCGGCTCACACTACCTTGGGTCTGTTTTGGATGGCTTTTTGGGCTTTCGCGCTTGGTTACCTAATAAGCTCAATGATCCAAGTTTTTGTGACCAAAGAGCGCATGCAAAAGTCCATGGGAAAAGCCGGCCCTAAAAGTGTGGCATTGGGCACTTTCTTTGGTTTTATTTCCAGTTCATGTTCCTTCGCTGCGTTATCGACGACGCGTGCCCTATTTGTAAAAGGTGCAGGCTTAGTTCCTTCGCTTGCTTTCATGTTGGCGTCCACCAACCTGGTGGTGGAATTAGGCATAATCATTTCTATTTTTCTTGGGTGGCAGTTCGTTGTAGGAGAATATGTCGGTGGTATTCTGCTTATCCTGGCCGTGTGGCTTTTGGTCAAACTGACGTGTAAAAAAGAGCTTGAGGAAAAAGCGCAATCACACGCGAAAAAAGCAGAGGGAGGCGACAGCCAGGCAAATAGTAAGGAAAAAGGCTGGAAAGATAAAATAATGAGTAAAGCAGGATGGCACCAAGTTGCCAGCCGTTACACAATGGAATGGAAGATGGTATGGAAAGATGTAACCATTGGATTTACGGTTGCCGGTATCATCGCGGTATTCGTTCCCACTGAATTTTTTCAATCTCTCTTCATAGGGGCCGGACAGGAGTCGAATTCCTTTTTACAAATTCTCGCACAGACAATCGTAGGCCCAGTCGCGGCTTTTTTTACGTTTATTGGTTCAATGGGCAACATTCCGCTAGCGGCGGTGTTATTCGGGCAGGGGGTCAGTTTCGCCGGAGTAATGGCGTTTATTTTTAGTGATTTGGTGGTATTTCCAGTGTTGCGGATTCAGGCGCAGTACTATGGCTGGAAAATGGCTATCTATATACTGATTGTATTTCTATGTGCCCTTGTAGGAGTCTCGCTCGTCATGCACTACGGACTCGATCTCTTGGGGCACTTACCAGATGCCTCCGGGTTTCAGTCGATGACCGATCGGGAGTTCTTCAACATTGATTACGCTTTTTTCTTGAATGTGGCCTTTCTTACATTAACCGGCGCATTCATCTTTTGGCATTACTCCAAAAAAGAGAAATCGACCTCAGGCAGTAAAAGCCTTGGCGATTGGGTATTGCTGACGCTTTCGATAATCGCGTATGTATGGCTTGCAATTGGTATTGCTGTGCTTCCATTTTTATAGTTTACAAGCGCAACTTTATGAATTAGTTAACTTTCATTTTGAGTTTTAATATTAGAAGTTGTTCTAAGTTTCAAATCAGTCCCATAAACGAGCAAAGTTTCTTTCATTTAAAACAAGGAGCCAGTGAAAGACGCTTGGAACGCCTTTCACTGGTATTGTGACAGTATAATATCCTCAGCTTCAATATAGCGACTGCTCTTCATTTTAATTGTTAGCCCATTTCTCAATTAGATCTTTGTTCATATTAAAAGGCTAAGAACTTCGGCTGTGTGGGGGATTTATAAAATCAGCTGCCATTATCAAATATAGCTAGGGAAAGTGACTGTCCTATTTACTTTCACAGTGAAACTATGGCTTAGTCGGTCGCAGCGAACGCTGAAGATTCGAAGGTTATGCGTTAATAAAGCGTTCAACGAATTTCAGACACAAAAACCGACTTGCGTCGGCTTATTGTTATCTCTTTCATTGGTAAGAAAAGAGATGGTACCAGTGGGCGGACTTGAACCGCCACCAGGTTTCTAGATTCAGACTAATAGGTCACGTTAATGTGTATTAACATAATCTAAAAATATCTTTATAAAACAGGTAGCTATTGTCACTAAGCCATATATACTCGAAATAAGCGCATTATTTTTTCTTTGCAAATGAGTATTTATGGCTAAGCAGTTAGCAAGACACGACATCGACGACACGCTCTACGTTTTCCTGCAAGATAACAGCAAAAAGTGGTACGCCCGTTTTCAGCTTTTCGGGAAATGGCACTGCAAATCAACTAAACAAGTTGATAAAGAAGAAGCTGTAGCAGCAGCTAGATTGCTACGCATGGAGTGGAAAATAAAAGCGGAATCAGGAACTCTCACAACGAGCAAGCGTTTTCGCGATGTAGCTGCGAAGAGTATTCTAGCTATGGAACATGAGCTTGCGCACGGCGGCGGTAAAGTTAGCTACAAAGACTACATGGGAGCTTTGAAAAAATATCACATTCCGTTTTTTGACCGCACGTATATCACTTCTATTGACCAAGACAAGCTCAAAGAATTCGACATTTGGCGAATACAAAAGGCTGGTAAGGTTCTTAACAAATCGACTCTTCTAAATCATAACGCTGCGCTACAAATGGTGTTTAAAGCAGCGATTGAAAACCAATGGATGTTGCCAGTTCAGGTTCCAGTATTAAGCAACAAAGGAGAGCAGGGGGCTAGACGTGCTGCTTTCAGCGAAGTTGAATATGAGAAGGTCGTTGAAACTCTCGAAAGTATGAGAGACAACAGCCGTAAGGAAAAGACAAGGCAAATAAGAGAACTTTTACTTGATTATGCTGACGTAGTTGTCAATACAGGTATTCGTCCTGGCACTGAAATGGAAGAACTGACTTGGGCTGACATCTTAATGACGAGACAAGAGCACCAAGTTATTTTTAAAATCAAGGTACGAAAAGGCAAGACCACTAAACATACTGGCACTAGAACCGTTGTGTGCAAAGATGAATTTGTCTTTCCCCTAATGAATTTAATGGATCGTTTTCCTAATCGCCGACCGTCCGACAAGATATTTCTCTTAGCAGACGGTTCAAGTACCAATGAACTGGGTAGAACCTTTGTATCTGCATTAGAAGAAGCAGAGCTGAAGACCAGCCCAGATGGACCAAGAACACTCTATTCGCTGCGCCATACTTACATAACTTGGCAATTACTTAGCCGAACTTTAAGAGTTGATGTACTTGCTCGACAATGCGGTACTAGCATTGCGATGATAGAGCAACACTACAGTCATGTCGTCCCTAGTATGTTTGAGCAGGAGCTATCCGGAGTAACGTTCGAAAATAAAGAAGAAAGGGCAAAAAGCAAACGTGCGCTCGCACGAGGTTTAAAAACCAAAGAGTTACTTACACAGCGCTTCAAGGTTTGGGAGGCTGAATATAGAAAGCGTGGATGTATCTAGAGTTACACTGAGCTAGTACAACTGAGCTTTAAATATCTGATACTTTGGACTTGTAGCTTTCTAATGTTCTAGCACTGCCAATATCTAACTCAAATTTCATTTTTTCTGGGTAATGTCGTGCAGAGTCTAAGGCTTGCTCCATTGGACCATAGTAAACAATGTTCAGCTTACCTGCCGTGTACTGAATAAGCATGAGTTCATCTGCTAAATTGGCTGTAGAAGCTGAGATTGCAACAAATCCATTTACCTGAGCTGTTGCTTTTACACTTATAGTTTTGCCGTGCTTTGATATTACGTCAAAACCGTGTTGATTAGCTCTAGAAGCTAATGCACCACCAACTTTAAGTGCACAATAAAATTCACCGATTCGACCTATTAAATGTCGTACTTCGGTAGCTTTTACTCCGAACTCTTCAATCTCTAATTTAATCAGAGCGTAATATTGTTCATAAAGCTCCTTAATTTTATCAATACTTATCGAATTAAGTTGGGTATTTACATGCAACTTGGTATCGGTATTTGATGTGTTATCAGGTCTAAATATATCCTTTATCTTGTTGTGATGTATTGAGGAGTCATTCTTTGTGGAAAAAAGTTTATGTATTTTCGAAGCGAAATCAGGATGAATGTCTATTTGATGAAGCTTGTACCAACTAGGATACTGTTCAAGCAGGTCACATGCTTTTTTCCATGAACTCACCTTTATCTGACGCTGTTGTTTAGAGGACGGTAAGCTATCGCTTTCAGATAGCAATTCTGACAAGGCTTCTGAACTTGTTTGTATGTGGTATTTCCTTAAACCATCAGTACCTCGAGTACCTATAAGTGATAAGGTTTCTCCTTCACCACCAAGCTTCAAAATAACTTCTTGCATAAGCCTACTGTTCAGTTAATTGTTGTCTTTATGATAAGGCTACCAAGTTGCCTCGTATTCATTGGATTCCCCGCGCCGTTGAGGATACTGATGTTGAGTTGCTTCGCTAGCTCGCGAAGTATCGGCTTAGCTGGAGTGAGTACTTGATTATCTCTTTCGACTTCTATTGTTCCGTTTTCCAACTCTTTGATTGTGTACTCTGAAATTTGAATAGATTTTAATACACTGATATTACTGTTTGGCTTTTTGATGCTTATAAGTTTTGATAGTGATATTGCAAACTTCCCGCTAGTACCGCTCGTTTCGCGCATCAAACTTTCTGCAACTCCTTTTTCTTCATTTAGGAGAGTTTCGATCTGCATCTCTTCAGTGTTGATCCTCAGAATAATAATGCGGTCAACAGATATAAGTGTGTTGGGATTGAACGCTATATGCCCACTAGAACCCATCATAGCCGTCGTCTTGACGGATATTCTCTCGCCGTTAGCACTGACGACATCATAGCCTTTTTGATTCACTTCTGTAGCCATTTGCCCGTTTGTAATGAGTGCGGCATAAAGTTCACCGATTCGGCCAATTAGATGCCTAAGTTCAGTAGGAGGCACGCCCCAAGTTAATTCTCGCTCGAACCAAGTCATCGCTTCTCCCAGCGACTGAATTATTTGCATTTGAGTTAAAGCCATTGCTCTTCCTTAAGAATAATATGCTGGCCCAGCAACTGAGCTTTGATGCATTCTAAAATAGCTAAATTTGCTTTTAATATTCCACAAATTTAGATAGGAGAGGGTACATTCGGTTTTTAAATTGAAGCATGTAGCTATCTCTCACACCTCTTGAACCGCTAGGGTGGGGTAAGTATATGACATGAGTGAAACCTTATGGTGATCGCTCGATAATCGAAAATAACGAGTTTCGGCTTCACTACTTGTCTATAACCACTCTGTTTCTGCCGGACTGTTTAGCGCTGTATAAATTTTTGTCAGCCCTTTTAAGCGTCTCTTCCCAACTGCGATCATCATTGTTCGCTATTGCTCCACCAATACTCACCGTGACAGACATTGTATGGTCATTACCCTTGATTGCTAAGTTATTAACAGCAGACCGAATTCGTTCGGTGGTATTTTTTAAACTAACTGAGTCAATATTTGGAAGAAGTAAAACAAACTCCTCCCCTCCAAATCTGCAACAAAAGTCATAGTCTCTAACTTCGTCGGCCACACAACTCGTAACAGCCTTAAGTACTAGATCTCCTGATAAATGCCCGTAGGTGTCATTCAAAACTTTAAAGTGATCAATATCAAACACACAGATACCAAGGGGGTGATTAAGTCTCTTGAATCGAGAAAACTCTTTATCAGCTTTAATTGCAAGGGCTCTCCTATTAGACCAGCCAGTCAAATAATCAGTAAGCATTGAGTCTCTGAGTGCTAATTCTTTTTTCCAAGTGACTATGTGATTGAAACCTATAGTCAGCAAAAAGATAAAGGCAATTATTACGAATGAGCCTGCGGTTTGCAGGTAATCATTACCAAAGAGGCTTAACCGCTCGTCGCTAATGGCTATAACAAAGAGTCTTATGATCATTAGAGCTGCAAAAATAATAAGAGTAATGAGTAAAGGCCAGAAGGAATGTGAGTCTTTGCGATATAAATTCTTGAACAGCAAAAAGGATGACAATAGGTCAAGCAAAATGATGATAGGGCTAAATACGAAAAAGCGAACTTCAACGGAATTGGCGACCGCAGGTACTGCGTGTAAAGCTACTGACAAGATAAATATGCCACTTACCAATAAAGGAATGGGCCTTGTATATAGATAAACGTAAACGCCATTTAAAATAGCCGCGTGCGCCGCGTAAAAAGATGCATTGGCAATTACCGGAGATATCGCCTTTTCAGGGGCGAATATATTCAGACACAAAGCGACAATGTTTGATAAAGCGAATAAAACACCAGCATTTAGCCAATACTTTATGTATTTCTCGTCGGGGCTGGATAAATACGTTAGCCCCATATTCATTGTCATAATGAGACTTGCAAGGAGGGTACATGAGATAAGTGTTATTAAATCCATTTAAAATCTAGAACTTTGAGTAAAGCGGCGAATTCAGATTTTGTAAGTCTATAGTGATAGCAACACTCTTCAAACAATAATATGCAAGTATTTTTCACATTTAGAGATGAGTTGTATTGCCAGCCTAAAGCTCTTACTGTCTTTCGACAATACGCTTTGTTTACCTGAAGTGTGCTAAAAACTGCAATTTACACGTCTCCGCCGAAAGACAGCCTCACTCCCTGAGTTCTTCAACAACCATTTTAACCGGACGTGTAAGATTTGACTGATGTACGCATATCGATACAAGTAAATAAAAAATATAGGTAACGTTAATGAAGATTAACGCAAACTAAATGCTTAACTAAACCAAATGTTATCGACCCTTAAATTCCATGTTTGAAGAGGGTGTTACGCGGATATGTTGAACTAAAGTTGTAATAGCTTCTTTGGTACAAATTTTCTTCCAGAAACAAAAAAACCGACTCAAAAGTCGGTTTCAGTATCTTCTTCTTTAGGCTCTTCATCATTAACGGGGGACATCCGCATTCATTAAACTGATTTTGCGAAGAATCATTTAATGGAGAGTACAG